>NZ_JBDWDG010000023.1:0-9894 GCF_039977455.1 Algibacter sp.
CATCAGACGTATTTTAATAGTGCTCATAATTTTTGGCTAAAAGGCCTAGTATATGGACCTATAGCTTTACTATGGTTATTATATTTAAAAAATATTACAACAAAACCTTATTTACCAAATAAGGAAATAATGACTCCCTAAACATATCTATTATTCTTTGATTCTGCCCAACCAACTCAAATACAGAAACCTTGAAATTTATACAGGCCTTTTAAGTCTAAACTATAATTTTTCGATTTTGGACTAGACAGGTAAAACACCTAAATTAAAACATAATAACCTTTAGGATTCGATAAACCAAAAATAAACGGCCTTACACAAAAATAAACCCCTTAAAGCTGAGCGCCTTAAGGGGTTTCTAAACTAAATAACCAACCAAAAATTTTAGCTAAACTCCTACTCTATGGTAGAATTTCACTTTATATTTTAACCCCTTGTATTTTCTCTAGGGTTTGCTACTTTATCTTTTCTAGGCTTACGCATTTTATCTTCTTTAACTTTGGTTTCTTTTTTACTATCAGATTTTAAATACTGAATATAGCCTCTACCTTCAAATTTATAAACGGTTTCAGAAGCAGGATGAAACAACTCTATCTTCCTGTCATTTATAACGCTCAATTCAAAATATTCATTGCCTAGGTAATCATAATCTAATGTTAAAGTTTTTAAATAAGAGTTCCCTCTTACATCAGCTACACCATAAATTCCTGTATAATCCCAATACAGGTTATTGGTATTATTAACGTTAACATCTTGTGAACTTCTAAATTCAGAATCATTTCCTCCAGCTAAAAACTGCAAATAGTTTTCGTTATCAAATTCGTTTATGGCACCAAAATTACTAGTATATGTTTTTTCCCAAACTTCATACTCTTGTAAAAAATAATGGATGTTATCATAAAACACAAAATCATAATCGAAATTACTACGTTGGTAGCCATCTAAAAAGTACGAGGTATCGTTATAAGGGTTATATAATTCTATGGTATTATTATCCACCTGATAAACATCAAAGGTTGAAAAACCATCAATATCATGTTGCACATCTAAAATCATATTATAAGCATCATAATTAGCAACATCAATTCCATATCCATTACCATTACTTCCTAAACCCGCAATATTATTATTAGCATATAACACACCATTAATAAACGATACCGTAAACGCTTTTTGTAAAAATGGCGTTTCACCATAACCTACAGTGCTGTTTATATCTACATACCATAATTCATACTTATTTAATAATTGGTTGACCGAAATATTAGGCTCATTAAAATCATCAATGATCACTTCAGAATAACAGGATGTAAAAAGGCTTGCCATTAAAGCAAAACCTGAAAGTAATTTTATCGTATTCATAATATAACATTTTAGGGTTTCTGTTTAGGTAGTTTCAAAACGCGTGCCAAACATTTTGGATTGCTCAATTTAAAACCTATTTAAAAGACCTAAATCTTTATTAAAACGCAACTATTACACTGCTTTCCAAGCATTTCTAGATTCTTTCCTAACAGTCCTTTAAAATGAAAAATATTTATGTATTTTTGAATTAGATAACATTAGAAGACCTATGGATAAACCTTTAAAATATGCGGTTTTTGGAGCAGGAAGTTGGGCTACAGCAATAGTAAAAATGCTTAGCGAAAACTTAAATGAAATTGGTTGGTATATGCGCAGTGTATACACCAAAGAGCATTTATTAAGAGAACAACACAATCCTAATTATTTAAGTTCGGTAGAGTTTCATTTAGAACAATTAAAACTAAGCAACGATATTAATGAAATTGCTGAATATGCCGATGTTTTAATTTTCGTTATCCCGTCTGCCTTTATCCATAGTGAATTAGAAAAACTTACCGTCGATATATCTAACAAAACCATAGTATCTGCCGTAAAAGGAATAATGCCCGAAACTGAACTTTTAGTAGGCGAGCATTTTCATAAAACTTATAAAATACCCTATGATAATATTGCAGTTATTGCGGGGCCATGCCATGCTGAAGAAGTGGCCTTAGAACGTCTATCTTATCTTACTATTTCATGTTCGGACACCAAAAAAGCCGAGGCTATTGCCAACTCCCTATCAAGCGATTACATTAAAACAAAAACCAGCGACGATATTATAGGTATTGAATACGCCGTTATGCTTAAAAACATCTATGCTATAGCAGCTGGAATTGCACATGGTTTGGGTTATGGCGATAATTTCCAGAGTGTATTAATGAGCAATGCCATACGCGAAATGAAACGCTTTATTAAAAAGCGCCATAAAATGAAACGTAACATTAATAATTCGGCTTATTTAGGCGATTTATTAGTAACTGGTTATTCGGTATTTTCGCGAAACCGCATGTTTGGAAATATGATTGGCAAAGGCTATACCGTAAAATCTGCACAAATGGAAATGAGTATGGTTGCCGAAGGGTATTATGCTACAAAAAGCGCACATACACTTAACGAAAAAAACGATAAAAAAACGCAAATTCCAATTATAAACGCTGTTTACGAGATTTTATACGATAACAAAAACCCAAAAAAGGTATTTAATAAGTTAACCGATAAACTAGATTAGCTAATTCCTTGGTAAATAGAAATCTCATAATATTAATTCTATAATAATTATTTAGGCGTTACCCGAAAAGGGTCGCGCTTTACGCTATATCTTTTTTTGCCATTTATGGCAGCAAAAAAAAAGGATGCCGCTGCAATCCCTAACGCAATTTGTCCGCCAGAAAATAGCCTAAACTTATAGCCATAGTTTATTTGTTAAGAGATTCCTGCCTCCGCAGGAATATGCTACTTCACCAAAACACCTTTAACATCCATTAAAGGTACAGGTTGTAAAGCCTTAAGATTAATAGTGTTTTTTCTAAACAAATACGTTTTATCAAACATTTGGTTACCCTCAAAAAAAGACACTTTAAACTGGTTATTTAAGGCAAATAATTCCTCCTGTATAAGTTCTATTTTAGCATAACTCTTTTTAGGAAGCACATCAATTTTTTTTCGGAATTTCGAGGTTGTTTTACTTTCAGAATAACCATCAGTAACGATAATAACCATTTCTAAATCAACATCTTTATCGTTAATGATATAGGCGTTCCAATCCTGAGTTTTATAAATATCGTTATACTCGTTAACAACAGCAACGTAAACATCTTTTACAACAGGAATTTCAATATCTTTTTTCATAGCACAAAAATAATAAACTATTCAAAATAAGAATTAGAATAATTAGGTGTAATTATTCCTTTTAAATTATAAACTACTAAATGGTTAAAAAGTTCTTCTTTTGGATATAATTCGAATAAATTACTCTTCTTAAAAACCAGTTTATCTATGCGTAAAAAATAAATACTAACTATTAGTTTTAAATTAACTTCCTCTTTAATATACCTAGATTCTTGAACTTGTTTAAGTAACTTATATACTATAGTGTTAGATAACTCTTCAACAAAATCTTCAAATAATGCATTAGCTTTAGGGTAATACTTTTCTAAACCAAAAAGAAAAGAGGGCTTAAAGTATTTTAAATACTCAAACCCTCTTTGGTAAATTATTATAACACACAAAACAGGATCTTTACCATTGCTATTAACAATCCCATTTATATCTTCTTTATACTCGTTTATTAAACTCTCAATACTTGCCGAAACTAGAGCTTCTTTGTTTTTATAAAAGGTATAAATTGTCTTTTTTGATATCCCAAGTGTCTTTGCGATGTCGTCTAGAGTTACATGCTTACTTCCTAATTGGGTAAACTTTTTAATAGAACATTTTAACAACGCTGCCTTAGTAATCATGGTCATTTAGTTTACCACCATCCGCCACCAAGTGCTTCATATAGATCAACAACAGAAACTAATTGTTGTAATTTACTATCTATCACATTAAGCTCTGCACTTAAAGCACTTTGTCTTGCTGTTAATAAATCTAAGTAATTGGCATACCCGTTTTTAAGCAATTCTTCCGAGTTTGCCTCGGCGGTACGTAAGGCTTCAACTTCATTTTTTCTAAACTGAAATTTTTTAGTTTCAGCATTATAACTGTACAAAGCATTCGATACTTCACTACCAGCAACTAACAGGGTTTTCTTAAAGTTTAAAAGCGCACTTTCTTGATTTGCTAAAGCGACTTCTTTTTGAGTTTTAAGCTTACGCTGATTAAAAAGCGGCTGTGTTAACCCGCCAACAACTGTTGCGAAAAGCGAATTGGCATTAAATAAATTATCTAACTCTAAACTTTGTAAACCTCCTGAAGCGGTAAGCGTTAAACTCGGATAAAAACTACTATTAGCAACATTTGTCAGCTCAAAATTCTGAATTAATGCATACTCTGCAGCCATAACATCTGGTCTGTTACTCAATAAGGTAGAAGGTACGCCAACAGTAATATCCGCATCTATTTTTTGAACATTTAAGCTGCTTCTTTCAAAATTCTGAGGTGCCTTACCTAACAAAATACTTAATGTATTTTCAGCTTTAAAAATAGCAACCTCTAAATCTACCTGCAATGCTCTAGCACTATTATACTGCGCTATATTTTGGTCTACAGCAACTTGTGTTACTTGACCAGCATCTTTTAAGGCTTTAATAGTTTCGACCCCAATTTCTCTGGTTTCAATGGTTTGCTTCGTTATTTCTAACTGCTCATCTAAAGCCAACAAATTATAATAGGTGTTTGCAATGCTAGAAACTAACTGCGTTTTCACTAATTGATGTCCTGCAACACTTTGTAAATAAGCGGCTTGAGTTGCGCGCTTATTACTTCTAATTTTCCCCCAAATATCGGCTTCCCACGCTAAACTAGCTGTCACATCATAAGTATCTAAACCGCCACTAAAAATGGATCCAAATTGGCTATTAGCCGAATATTCTTGATGCGTATAATTAGGACCAACACTTAAGGTTGGAAAGTATCCAGCTTTTCCTTGTTTTGCGTACGCTTCTGCAGAAATCATTTGCTGTATCGCCCTACGCACATCCATATTATTTTGCAAACCTTCTGCTATATATTGTTGAAGGTATTGGTCTGTAAATAAATTTTTCCAAGATACATCGGCAATAGATAAGCTATCTGTAGATAAATTATCCGTTCTGTAAAGCGCTTCTGTTTCAGCCTCTAAGTTTGGTCTTTCATAATCTTTAGCCACAAAACAACTTTGTAGCGTTAATGCAACTACCAATATTAAAGCACCTTTACTTAAATTTCTATGTTTTATAATTGATTTCATCTTTTTATTCTTCAATAGTTTGTACTGCTGGTTTACTAGAAACTTTTTCTTGTAACCACTGAAATAATATAAATAGGATAGGAATAACAAAAACTCCTAAAATAGTACCAATAAGCATACCTCCTGCTGCTCCAGAACCAATCGAGTTGTTTCCTTCGGCCCCAACACCTTTTGCTAGTGCTAATGGCATTAATCCTAAAATAAAGGCGAATGAGGTCATTAAAATTGGACGTAAACGCGATTTTGCTCCATGGATTGCGGCATCTACAATACTTTCTCCTTTTTTGCGTCTTGCCAAGGCAAACTCTACAATAAGTATGGCGTTTTTAGCCAGTAATCCAATAAGCATAATCAAGGCAATTTGGAAATAAATATTGTTTTCTAAGCCTAAGAATTTTGTACTTATATAAGCTCCAAATACACCAAATGGTAATGAAAACACTACTGCAAAGGGCAATAAGTAACTCTCATATTGTGCACTTAATAAAAAATACACAAACAGAATACTTAAAATAAAGATGAACGTTGTTTGGTTTCCTGCATTTACCTCTTCACGTGTTAAACCAGAATAAGCAACCGTATAATTACTTGGCAGTTTTGCTACCTCTTCCTCAATAACGCGAATAGCATCACCTGTACTAAACCCGTCGTTTGTTGCCCCTGTTATGGTGGTCGAATTAAATAAGTTGAAACGCGTAACCGATTGTGGACCATACACACGTTTTAAAGTTACAAACTGTGTAATTGGTGTCATTTCATCAGAATCTGTTCTTACATACATACTATTTAAAGCACTTTCATCTGCTCTATCTTCCGGTAATGCTTGAATATACACTCTAAATTGCTTTCCAAACCTAGAGAAATCGGACGCATAAATTCCACCTATATACCCTTGTAATGTTGAGAATATACTAGTAACAGAAACACCTTTTTCTTTTGCTAAAGGCACATTCACCTCCATTTCATATTGCGGATAATTTGTGTTGAATGACGATGTTGCATATTTAATTTCTGGATGACTCATTAAAGCCATAGAGAATTCTTTATTCGCTTTATCTAAATCGGTAAACTCGCCTCCAAACTTATCTAATAAGTTAATTTCAAATCCTGATGAGTTACCAAAACCACGAATACTTGGTGGTGAAAAGAAAATAATATTAGCATCTGGAATGGTAGCTGCTATACCAAATAATTTTCCGGTAATCGCTTGTGCTGAAAGTGATGGATCTGTACGATCCGCCCAATCTTCTAATTTAATAATTCCAAAACCAAAGTTACTACCAGCACCACTAATTAAACTTCTACCTTTAATAAAGTTTACTGCTACTACACCTTCTATACCTTCAACTTTATCATATAATTTTCTAGCTACAGCATCTGTTCTATCTAATGAAGCTCCTGGAGGTAATTCAATATTAGCGAAAATAATTCCTCTATCTTCATTAGGTACAAATCCTGTTGGTGTTGTTGTAGAAGCCCAATAAATTCCAACTCCAGCAATAATTAACAATAGAACAGAAACAAATTTTCTTTTGTATAAAAACTGAAGCGATTTACCATATCTATCTACAGTGGCATTAAAACCACGATTGAATAAAGTGTAAAAACGTTTTAGTGGACTTTTTCCTTTTAACTCGTCGTCATCTTTATGTTCTTTTAATAATAAAGCACATAATGCTGGACTTAATGTTAATGCGTTTACTGCCGAAATAAGAATGGCAATAATTAAGGTTACACCAAACTGTTCATAAAATACTCCTGTAGGACCTGTTACAAAAGTTACTGGAATAAATACTGCTGCCATTACCAAAGTAATGGAGATAATAGCTCCAGAAATCTCGTTCATGGCTGTTAATGTAGCTTTTTTAGGGTTGTGTTCGCCTTCATCCATTTTGGCATGAACAGCTTCTACAACTACAATAGCATCATCTACCACAATACCAATAGCGAGCACTAGCGCGAATAGTGTTAAAAGGTTTATAGAATACCCAAAAACATTCAAGAAAAAGAAGGTACCAATAATAGAAACAGGTACAGCAATTGCTGGAATTAAGGTAGATCTAAAATCTTGTAAGAAGATGAAAACCACTAAGAATACTAATAAAAAGGCTTCTAATAAAGTGGTAATTACCTTATCTATGGAAGCATTTAAGAACAAACTAGTATCATAAGGTACAAATACATCTAAACCTTCTGGAAGGTCTGCTTTTACTTGCGCTAAGGTTACTTTTATGTTTTCAATAATTTCTTGCGCATTAGAACCTTTGGTTTGAAAGATTCCCATAAATACAGCTGGGTGTCCTTTACTCATAGCATTAGATGCATAAGATTGTGCGTCTAACTCGATAGTTGCAACATCTTTTAAGCGTAAAAACTCTCCGTTTCCTAAGGCTTTGATTACAATATCGCTGTATTGACTTTCGTTTTTAAAACGACCACTATAGGTTAATGTATATGAAAAAGATTCTCCGTTATTTTGACCTAAAGACCCTGCTGCAGCTTCCAAGTTTTGTTCTGCTAAAACAGCCGAAATATCTGAAGGAATTAAATTATAGGATGCTAATTTTTCTGGATTTAACCATATACGCATCGCATAATCTTGTTGTGAAAATACACTAACATCACCAACACCACTAATACGTTGCATGGCTGGAATGACGTTAATCTTCAAGTAATTCTGAATAAAGGTAGCGTCGTAATTCTCGCTTTCCGAATACATAGAAATAAACATCAATGCACTCGTTTCTTGTTTTTGTGTAGTAATACCTGTTTGTATTACCTCTTGTGGTAATAAAGGTGTTGCTCTAGACACACGGTTTTGCACGTTTACTGCAGCAATATCCGCATCAATTTCTTGATCAAAATATACTGTAATTTCTGCTGTTCCGGTATTAGAGGCTGTAGAAGTAATGTACGTCATACCTTCTACACCATTAATTTGTTCTTCAATAGGTACAATTACACTTTCTAAAACAGTTTCGGCGTTTGCTCCGGTATAATTTGCAGTTACCTTAATGGTAGGCGGTGCAATATCTGGGTATTCTTCTATTGGTAAGCTAGTGATACTAATAACACCTAGCATAACTATGATAATAGAGATTACTGTTGAAAGCACTGGTCTTTCAATAAATGTTTTTAACATGATAAATATGTTTGGTGGTTATTTAATTTCTGAATAAAGTTGCAACCGGTTTAATAGCCTCTTCAAAAGAAGTGTCTTGCGGTGAGATTACCATGCCGTTTCTTAATTTTCCAATACCAGAAATAATGATTTTATCGTTTGCATCTACTCCAGATGCTACAACATATAAATTATCCACTTTTCCTTGAACTTTTAATATAGAAGTCACAACTTTATTATCTTCTCCTAACTTGAAAATCATAATATTTCCTTGTTGCTCAAAAGTTGCTGTTTGCGGTACAACAATAGCATCTTTATATTCTATAGGGAATCTAATTTTCCCACTGTTTCCGTTGGTTAAAATTTCGTTAGGATTATTAAAAGCCGCTCTAATTTGAATGGTACCTGTACTTTGATTTATTTGTCCGGTACTGGTTTGAATGCGTCCTTTTTCAGAATATTCTTTACCATTTGCCAATATTAAACTTAAGTCTGGCGAATTTTTAATACGTTCTGCTTTATTTTGACCTTTAGAGCGTTGTAAATGGTCGATGTATTGTGCTTCGTTAAAACTAAAAAAGGCATATACTTGGTCAATTTCACTTACTGTGGTTAATGGTGTTCCGTCGTTAGGACTAATTAAAGCACCTTCTCTAAAATTTATAGCACCTACATAACCGTCTATTGGACTTTTAATCGTGGCATAACCAATATTAGCAGAAACACCACTTAAATTTGCTTTTGCTTGTGCTAAATTAGCTTTAGCAGTTTCTAATTGTACTGGGCTAATAATGTTTTTTTCCACTAGAGGCACTAATTTGTCAACCTCCACTTGTGCCACATTAACACGCGCTTTTGCTGCTCCTGCATCTTGACTTAAAGACTGGGTTTCTAGTTTAAACAAGGCTTGTCCTTTACGTACTTTCTGACCTTCGTCTACAAATACTTTTTCGATATAACCGGAAGTTTTTGCTCTTACATCACTGTTTACAATACCTTCAATTGTAGCAGGATAATCTTGATAACCCGTTACGGTTTTAGTTTCTAATTGCGACACAGGAAAAGGTGTAGGAGGAGGAGCAGCTGCTGATGCTTGTTTTTGGTCTGAATTGCCACAACTTACAATAACTAAGAAAAGACTTAGTGCTAGTATGGTATATAGTTTGTTCTTTTTCATCTGGATAAAACTTTAAATATGGAATTGGTTGCTTATTAATTTTTCTCTTAATTCTTTAACCGAGGCTGTTGCTTCGTCTACAAATTTCACATAGTCATTATGAAAACTTAAGTCGAATTTTTCGTCTTCGTTTTTAATTTTTACTTCGTTTTGGATTTCTTTATAGGATTTAATTTCTAGATGAATAGCACGCTCTTCATCCCAATGGCTTATCATTCTGTCTACATGTTGAATAATAGTATTTTTATTGATGATAAAGTACTTTTTACGATCTCCTGTTTTGGTGAAATATTCTATTTTGTTTAAATCTTGTAAATGATTTAGATGTGTAGAAATGGTGCTTTTACTTGCACAAAGCAC
>NZ_JBDWDG010000024.1:0-146789 GCF_039977455.1 Algibacter sp.
GAAGTGAGTATGTTGTAAAAATGCTTAAAAACTATGTGTATTTAAACCCAGGTTTAACCATAGTTTTTAATGGTGAAAAATATTATAGTGAAAACGGATTAAAAGATTTATTAGCCGAAAAAATAGCAGACACAGATTTATTATATCCAATTATCCATCTTAGAGGCGATGATATTGAGGTTGCTCTTACCCACAGTAAAACTCAATATAGCGAGGAGTATAATAGTTTTGTAAATGGACAAAATACAACGCAAGGGGGGACACATTTAAATGCCTTTAGGGAAGCCTTAGTAAAAACCATTCGTGAGTTTTACGGGAAAAATTATGATGCTTCAGATATACGAAAATCTGTAGTGAGTGCCATTGCCATTAAGGTTATGGAACCTGTTTTTGAAAGTCAGACAAAAACCAAGTTAGGTTCTACAGATATGGGCGGAGACTTACCAACGGTAAGGACTTATATTAACGATTTTTTAAAAACGAACTTAGATAATTATCTTCATAAAAATCAAGATGCCGCCGATAAAATTCAACGTAAAATCCTTCAAGCGGAACGCGAGCGAAAAGAATTATCAGGTATTAGAAAGTTAGCCAAGGATAGAGCTAAAAAAGCGAGTTTGCACAACAAAAAATTGCGCGATTGTCGTGTGCATTTTGGAGATACTAAAAACCAAAGAAATTTAGAGACTACTTTATTTATTACCGAGGGTGATTCTGCTTCTGGTAGTATTACAAAATCTAGAGATGTAAATACACAAGCGGTATTTAGTTTGAAGGGAAAGCCATTAAACTGTTATGGGTTAACTAAAAAAATTGTTTACGAAAACGAAGAGTTTAATTTATTACAAGCCGCTTTAAATATTGAAGAATCACTTGAAGATTTAAGGTATAATAATGTAGTAATTGCAACTGATGCCGATGTAGACGGCATGCATATTCGTTTGCTTTTAATTACGTTTTTCTTGCAGTTTTTTCCCGAAGTCATCAAGGAAGGACATTTATATATTTTACAAACACCATTATTTAGGGTAAGAAATAAGAAAGAAACCATTTATTGTTATTCAGAAGAAGAACGACGAAATGCCATAGAAAAGCTTAAACCAAAACCAGAAATAACACGATTTAAAGGTTTAGGTGAAATATCACCAGATGAGTTTAAGCATTTTATAGGGGAAGATATAAGATTAGACCCAATTATGTTAGATGATAACATGTCTATAGAAGATTTATTATCATTTTATATGGGTAAAAACACACCAACACGTCAAGAATTTATTATTGATAATTTAAAAGTAGAATTAGATTTAATCGAGGAATGATATGTTTCTATTATCAAATTAAGAATTTTGTGTATTTAAAATTAAATATTTAGTAATTTTGCGGGGAGAAAACTCAATAAAATTATAAACCTCTTAGTTTCAGGGTTTCAGGCTAATTAATTAAGTCTTAAAACTAAGCGCAAAAAATTATTTAAGATGTTATACACAAAAGAAAAAAGTAAAGTAAAAAAACGTTCCTATGAATACTTGTACAAGCATGATATTACAGGAAAAGCTAAAAAACGTAGAAAAATAGGACGTGTTACCTTAAGCGGTAAACCAAAAGAGTAAAAAAAATTAATGACAGACGACCAAAACCAAGAATTAAATAATAACCACGAAGAACCCCAAGAAACCATTACCCGAGTAACGGGAATGTATAAAGATTGGTTTTTAGATTATGCATCTTATGTAATACTAGAACGTGCAGTTCCGGCAATAGAGGACGGTTTTAAACCTGTTCAACGCCGTATCATGCATTCTATGAAAGACTTAGATGATGGTCGTTATAACAAAGTCGCCAATATTGTTGGGCATACTATGCAGTATCATCCTCATGGAGATGCTAGTATTGCTGATGCCATGGTGCAAATTGGTCAGAAGGATTTATTAATAGACACTCAAGGAAACTGGGGAAACATATTAACAGGCGACCGTGCTGCGGCTTCTCGTTATATTGAAGCTCGCATTTCTAAATTTGGGTTAGATGTTGTTTTTAACCCTAAAATAACCGAATGGCAGGCTAGTTACGATGGTCGTCGTAAAGAGCCTGTAAATTTACCGGTTATGTTTCCATTACTTTTAGCCCAAGGAGGCGAAGGTATTGCAGTAGGGCTTTCAACAAAAATATTACCACATAATTTCATCGAACTTATCGATGCCTCAATTAAGCATTTACAAGGAAAACGTTTTACTTTATTACCCGATTTTCCAACCGCTGGTATAGCCGATTTTTCTAATTATAATGATGGATTAAGAGGAGGTAAAGTTCGCGTACGATCAAAAATATCGCAACTGGATAAAAATACTTTGGTGATTACCGAGTTGCCTTTCGGAACCACAACAAGTTCGCTTATAGATTCTATTTTAAAAGCGAATGAAAAAGGTAAAATAAAAGTAAAAAAAATTGAGGATAATACGGCTGCTGAGGTTGAAATTTTAGTTCATCTTCCTTCTGGATTATCACCGGACAAAACTATTGATGCCCTTTATGCTTTTACAAGTTGTGAGTCCTCGATATCGCCTTTGGGTTGCGTTATTGAAGATAATAAACCGTTATTTGTAGGTGTTTCAGAAATGTTACGTCGATCAACAGACAATACGGTTCAGCTTTTAAAACAAGAACTTGAAATTAGGTTAGGTGAGTTTGAAGAGCAATGGCACTTTGCGTCATTAGAACGTATTTTTATTGAGAATAGAATTTATCGTGATATTGAAGAAGAGGAAACGTGGGATGGTGTTATCTCTGCAATTGATAAAGGACTTAAACCGCATATAAAACATTTAAGGCGCGCTATAACGACTGAGGATATTACACGTTTAACTGAAATTCGAATTAAGCGTATTTCTAAATTTGATATTGATAAAGCGCAACAAAAAATTGATGCTTTAGAAGATCAAATTGCCGAGGTAAAACATCATTTAGCGCATTTGATTGATTATGCCATTGCTTATTTTACTAGACTTAAAAAAGAGTATGGCGAAGGTCGAGAACGTAAAACAGAAATAAGAACTTTTGATGATGTTGATGCTACAAAAGTAGTTATTAGAAACACCAAGCTTTATGTGAATAGAGAAGAAGGTTTTATTGGAACATCTTTAAGACGCGATGAATATGTTGGTGACTGTAGCGATATAGATGATATAATTGTTTTTACCAAAGCCGGTAAAATGATGGTAACAAAAGTCGATTCTAAAACATTTATTGGTAAGGATATTATTCATGTAGCCATATTTAAAAAGAAAGATAAGCGCACCATTTATAATATGATTTATAAGGATGGCACTAAAGGGCCATCGTATATAAAAAGATTTGCCGTAACAAGTGTAACACGCGATAGGGAATACGATCTGACCAATGGCAATAAAGGTTCTGTTTGTTTGTATTTTTCAGCAAACCCTAATGGAGAGGCCGAAGTAGTTTCAATTAACCTAAGACAAGCTGGTAGTATTAAAAAATTAAAATGGGATCTAGATTTTTCAGATATTCTTATTAAAGGCCGTGCTTCTAAAGGAAATTTAGTTACTAAATATCCTATTAAACGTATAGAGTTAAAGGAAAAAGGAGTTTCAACCTTAAAGCCAAGAAAAATTTGGTTTGATGATACTGTTCAACGTTTAAATGTTGATGGTAGAGGGGAGCTTATTGGGGAGTTTAGAGGTGAGGATAAATTATTAATTATCAATCAATCTGGAGTAGTTAAAACTGTTACGCCAGAGGTTACTATGCATTTTGATGACGATATGATTGTCATGGAAAAATGGGAACCTAAAAAACCAATATCTGTTGTATATTATAATGGAGAAAAAGCGCTTTATTATGTTAAGCGTTTTTTAATAGAACAAGAAGGGAAAGAAGAATCCTTTATATCGGAGCATCCAAATTCGCAACTAGAAATAGTATCTACCGATTGGAAACCTATGGCAGAAATTGTATTTGCTAAAGAGCGCGGAAAGGAACGTAAAGATAATTTAGAGGTTAATTTAGAAGAGTTTATTGATATTAAGGGACTAACTGCTCAAGGAAACCAATTAACAAAGGATAAGGTTAATCAAATTAATCTTTTGGAGCCTTTACCCTATGAGGCAGCTAAAGATATTCCTGCTGATGACTTAGAAGTTGTAGATGAGCAGGACGTGTCCAAATCAACTTCAAAGGAGCCAAAGCAAGACCCTTCTATTAGTAAAGCAAATTCCAGTGATGATACAACTGAGGAAGGTGATAAAGATGGTGAAGGGCAAATTACTTTGTTCTAATTTTATAAATCGCGTCTATGCCTTACACTATTAGGTGCGTTTAAGTTGTTTCTGTATTTTCTTTATAGCCGATTCAATTGATTTTTCAGGTTCAATAATGTTATAAGAACCCCAAAATTCAGGGTCTGAAAAACCTGAGGTTTTATCACTTAAAATGGTGTTAGGGCGAATTAATGTAGTTCTTGTTTTTGCAAGTTTGGTGGTGTTTAATTGCCAATCTGTAACTGCCATCTCGCTACTTAATGTATAGGTACTATTAAACAGTTTGCCTTTCCAATTTACTTTAAAGGTTAAGGCAATGTTACTATAGGCATAGTGCCATTTGCCATTTGTTGTTCTATAGTTTACTCGATATGCGGCCTCGGTAGGGTAAACATCAACCTTTTTAGGTTTTTTTCTAACAAACATTTTACTTGACAATTCTCTGTTTGAAATATTTAGTCTATATACCGCATTTGTTAACGCCAGGGTTTCTGCATCAATATATAGTTTGCCATAGTATAGCGGAGTTTTTATATTTCCTTTTTGTTTAAAATTAATAACTAAAATTTCTCTGTTGTTTATAAGCGTTGAATTACCAAAACTAAAGTTATATAAGGGGATATCATTCGACGTAAATATGAATTCTGGGTATTTTATAATATCTGTGTATAAATTACTGAAAGGACCGCCTTGTAACTTTAAGGCCAAGGTGTCTAATTTAGAGTAGTCCGTGTTTTTTCTAGCTTTTATTAACTCAATATGATCATTCTTAAAATTATTGTAAGGTTGTTTATGTATTTTTACAACAGCTTCAGATAATGATGCGTTTTTCCTGCGTTTTTTTATTGTTTCTCTGTAAAATGCAGTCATAATCGTGTTTTTATTATTATAAATACTGCTTTTCTTTTTAAGTGTTTTAATAACTATTTGTCTTGCATCCTTAGTGGTAGCTGTAATTTTTATGGTGTTTAAAGTTGTAAGTGCAGGAGTTAATTTTATTTTTTTATTAGACTTAATGCCACTAATTTTTAAAGCTGTTTTTTCGTAACCTAAATGAGAAATAGATAGCGTACTATCTAAAAGTGTAATTGGTATTTTTAAAAGAAATTCACCGTCAGTATTAGTAACCGTACTAATGTTTGAGTTGGTTATAATAATGTCGGTGAACATTAAAGGTGTATTGGTATTGGCATCAACAATTTTCCCCTTTAATTCCTCATATATATCAGAATTTTGAGCAGTAATTTGTGTGCTGTTAAATAATAATAGAACAGTTATATAGGCAATCGTATAATAAGTGATTTTTTTCATGACTATATTTTGTGTTTAATTCTCTTCTTAAAATACAAAATATTTGTGTAACTAACTAAAAATCAATCAAATTGTTTTATTTGTAGGTGTTGATTACAGGATTGTCAGTTAAGGTTTTCATAAAAGCAATAATAGATTTTACTTCTTTTTCAGATAAATTTAAATTATCAAATGGTAAGGTTTGGTGAGAAAGATTAAATCCTAAACCGCCTCCGCCGCCATTGTTGTAAAAATCCATAACCTCTTCTAAAGTATTATAAACGCCATTATGCATGTATGGTGCGGTAAGTTCTATGTTTCTTATGGTTGGTGTTTTAAACATACCTAAATGAATATCTTCCTTAAACCTCCAATAAAACCCTAAATCGTCATCAAGTTTTTTGTTTTTATTAGTTTCTGGAACACCAATAACCTCTCGTTCTGTTTCAGTGAAAAAAGGAGGTACTGTGCCGTTTGTTAAAGGTATAAAGTGACAGGTGGCACACAAAGCTTTACCTGTAAAAAGATTATAGCCTAGTTTTTCTGCTTCTGTATAGGTGTTTTTATCTCCTCTAATGTTTTGGTCGAATTTGGAGTTTGAACCGTTTAAGGTTGAAATATATGATGAAATAGCCTTTATAACTGTAATATTATTTTCAGGAATTGAGCCGTAAGCATCTTTAAATAATTTAACATAAGTAGAGTCCTTAAGAATAGCATCTGAAAACTCATGAACATTAGTGTTAAACTCTTTGTTGTTGGTAAAAACCATTGAAATTTGGTCTAGTAAACTATTAGCTCTTCCGTCCCAAAAGAAACTTTTTTGAAATGCCGAATTTTGTAAAGTAGGTGTGTTGCGTTGCAAGGGTTTACCCTGGTTGTCTAGATTTAATGGCATACCATCAGCATAACCTTTACTAGGTATGTGGCAAGTTATACAGGCCATGTTGCCATTTGCAGAAAGTTTAGGGTCAAGAAAAAGCTTTTGCCCCAAAGCAATTTGTTTTTCGGTTGGGCTTCTGTTGGTTGTTGGGGTAAAATAATTAAGGTTAAACGTGTCGTCTTCAAAAAAAGTAAGCGCATCAAAATTAAAAGGCGTTGTAGTTATAGGTTCCCAAATGTTACTAGTTTTACGTATTTGAACCCAATTTCTGGTTATAGGGTTCATAAAGTCTCTTGTAAAAGTAAACCTATCAAAAGTGTTAAAGTCAGAATTAGTTTCAATGTAAGCTACTGCTTTCGCTATGTTGTTTTGAAATTCAGAATCTAAAGCGGTGTCTTTTACTTTTATAATTGGTTGTATGGTGTATTTGTAAACCGTATTTAATGATTCTAGTGAAATTTTACTTTCGTTAATCCCTAAATGGCTTACTGGGGTATCAAAACCGGAAATACCTAAGCTTACTATTCTGAATAATTGCTGGTGTGTGGCAATAAAAAAGCGATGAGCATTTAATTCGCGTTTGGCAATTCCTTTTTTAAGAATATGTAGCATTCCTGTAGTTACATATAATTCTTGATTAAATTCATCGGTAGTTGTTTCTTTATCATAAACACTTTCTTCTATTTTTTGAAAACCAACAGGGTTAAGTGTTTTTCCATTATCTTCTTTATAAACAGATAGGGCAGGTCCATTTGCTCTATGTCCTACTTCGGGGTTAAGGTAAGATGCGTAAGGTTCTGCTTTTTTAAAAAAAGCTCGAGCTAATGTAAAATAGTGCTTCGATTTTTCTCCGTTTATGCCTTCTGCTTTTAAGCTATCAAGATATGCGATTGATGTGTTAATTTGCTCTAAATAGTAATCTTGAGCCGACAACCAATTAGGAAGCGGAATAGTTTCTTCTTTTGATTTGTTACACGAATAAAGAATGGTTACTAGTGTTAAAATACTTAAAAGTTTAATGGTTGAGGTCATGTTTAAAAAAATATAAATACAAAGAATCTCCATCAATAAATGGAGATTCTTTTTTTTATTAATAAAATATAATGTTATCTCGGTAAGCCTTGTAATAGAACAATTTGACCACCTTGGTTGTGTGGTAATGCAGAAGTAGCAAATTCGTCACTTTCCCAATAGTGAGGTTGTAAGTTTAATAAAAACGTATCAGGAATTCCTACTTTATCTGAGATATCTACTAAAGCACCAAATTCACCTGAAAAACCTGTGCTTCCTGTAGGGTCAAGATTGTTTTCAACTACTAGTTCTAAAACAACTTTAGTATTATTACCATCTAAATCTGATTGATAAATATAAGCTGCGTGATTTCTGTCAAATGAATTTGGGTCTTCTTGAAAATAAACGAAGTTTTCTGTAACACAAATGTTATCAGGACTTTGAAGCGTATTTAGGTTTCCGTCCATATTGTTAGTGTCTGTATTACCACTTACAATTTGAGTTAATTTACCTTCTAAGGGGTTATTTGCGTCTAATTTTAATTTATAAACAGTTCCCCAATCGTTGTAAGTGCCTCTACCAGGACCTCTTCCTGTAACGGCAAAAAATACATTTAAAGCATTAACATCATTTCCTTTTTGGTAATCTACATCCTCAACACGCATAAATTGAGAGGCATAAACAGCGGTACAGGCATCTTCCATTTCATTTTTTGTCATAGAAGCACCATTAACGATTTCAACAAATTCAATGTCATAAGTCTTTTGGAAATCTAGACTACCTTCGTTGTAAACGGTATTTGCATCAACTGCAATCGTTCCACTAGCACCATCAGAAATTTGTTTAAACCGTAAAACGTATATTTTTCCGTTTTCTAAATCTGCATCATCATTTTCAGATAAATACATAGTAACTTGTCCTTCAGAACCACTAGAATCATCGTCTCCACCAATAATAACTGTTTTTCCAGGAAAAGTGTTTTTTGGTAATGGTACGGCGTTTTCCCATGAAAATTCACCTAATGCATCTAATCCAAAATCAGCTGTAGGTGTAGGAATTTCAACCCAAGGGTCAATAGCTTTAACATCGTATGAAATACTTTCAGAAGCCGATAAAAAGATGTCTTTATCTCCACCATGAATTTCTTTTTCCCACATGGTACCAGAACACTGTCTTGCAAAATCTGCAACACCCGCATTTAATAACCAGTCTCCTTTTATTGGATTTAAGTTTTCATCAAAACGGATACGAGAAACACTATAATCATCTTCAGCATTAACTACATATATATACTCATTTCCATCTTTAAGAAATCCAGCACCATCTTGTGCGCCTATTAGTCTAAAACCGTTAGAAAGTACATCGGTAGAACTAATTAAAGAAAATGCATTTACTGAGCTAAATTCTGAGTCTATAGAAACTAAAGGTGCCAATGTAGATTTGTTTTCGAACATGGTTTCAATTGGCGTAAAATCTTCACCATCTGCTCCATCTTCACCATTTAGACCGTCTTCACCATCTATACCATCAATACCGTTTTTACCGTCCTCTGGTTCGCAACTTAAAAGTGTTGTACTTGTTGAAAAAACTACTAAAAAGGCTAATAGTAGTCTTAAAAAATTCTTCATAATTTTGATTGTTTTATTTGGTTATTTTATACTGTCAAAATTATTGTTACAAGGTGGTAATGTTGTTAAGTTAGTCTTGTGGTTCTATTAATTTAGGGTTACACGAAAGTTAACTAGGTTAAAATAGTATTAAGTGGAGTTGATAATTTGTTGGAGTATGTTACCTTAATATTACCTTGTTGTAAATATGTAGAAACTCTTAACTTATTTTTTAGATTTCTAAAAATAGAATAGCCGTATATTTACATGATTTTAATGTAAAGCATGACACAAGATTATATAGCATTTAATAAAACAGGATACTTTTCGTCATTAATATGCGATTATTTAGATGAAAAAGCAGAGTTAGAATCTTTTTATAATCGGTTTCCAAAGCTCGAAAATTTTAAAGCTCAAATTCAACAAAAAGAGGCGTCTTTTCCAATAGAAAACAGGAAAACGCTAGTTTCAGTTTTAAAAAATCAATATAAAAGTTTAGAGACTTCAGATGTAACAAGCACCCATATAGAGCTTTTAAATTCTACTAATACGTTTACTATAACAACTGGGCATCAACTTAATTTATTTACCGGGCCGTTATATTTTTTGTACAAGATTGTTTCAGCTATAAATCTTGCCAAAACACTTAAAGCGGAATATCCAGATCAGGATTTTGTTCCTATTTATTGGATGGCCACAGAAGATCATGATTTTGATGAAATTAATTACTTTAATTTTAAAGGGAAGAAATTTCAATGGAATAAGGAGGCTAGTGGAGCTGTTGGAGAACTTTCAACCGAAGGTTTAGATGCCATATTTAATATATTCTCCAAAGATTTAGGGCAAACCACAAATGCCCAACATATAAAAACCTTATTTGAAAATGCCTATTTAAATCATAGTAATCTTGCTGATGCTACACGATTTTTAGCAAATGAATTATTTAAAGAATTCGGGTTAGTGATTGTTGATGCCAATGATGCTGCATTAAAAAAGCTATTTACGCCATTTGTTGAAACCGAGTTATTTAACCATACCTCTTTTAATAAAGTTACAGAAACAAACAACAGGTTGTCTGCATTATCAGACTCCTATAAAATTCAGGTAAACCCAAGAGAAATAAATTTATTTTATTTAGAGAAGGGAATTCGAGAGCGTATTGTTTTTGAGGATGATGTTTATAAGGTACTAAACACGACTATTATGTTTAGTAAGAGTGCAATAGAGAAAGAACTTTTCGAGCATCCAGAAAAATTTTCGCCTAATGTTATTATGCGCCCTTTGTATCAAGAAGTTATTTTGCCAAACTTGTGTTATATAGGTGGAGGTGGAGAATTAGCGTATTGGATGCAGTTAAAAGATTATTTTGACGCTGTTAACGTGCCATTTCCTGTATTCTTATTAAGAAATTCTGTGTTGATAAGGACTGAAAAGCAATTGGAGAAACTTGAGAAGTTAAATATTACAACCGAAAATTTATTTTTAAAACGAGCCTCTTTAATTAATAAAAAAGTAAGAGATATTTCGAATATAGATATTGATTTTTCATCGCAAAAAGCACATTTAGAAAAGCAGTTTAAAGGGTTGTATGAATTGGCCGAGCAAACTGATAAATCTTTTTATGGCGCTGTAAAAGCACAGGAGTTGAAACAGTTAAAAGGTCTTGATAATCTTGAAAAACGACTACTGAAGGCACAAAAAAGAAAACTATCTGATGAGGTAGAAAGGATGACAGCAATAAAAAATGATTTATTTCCCAACGGAAGTTTGCAAGAACGAAATGCCAATTTTTCAGAATTTTATTTGGAATTTGGTGCGCAATTAATTCCTAATCTAATTAAAAACTTAGAGCCTTTAAAAGGCGAGTTTTTAATATTAAACTTGTAAAAGCATGCACAAAATAGATATTGAATTAGTAGAAATGACTATGGATGTCATGAAGTACACCATTGATAGAATTTCATCTACTAACCCTAAAATAGGGAAACCCAAAAAGGCTGAAGAGTTAAAAGCATTGGTGGGAGAAACTATTACTAAAGAAGGTATTGGAGGGGAAGTTGCATTTAAAAAGTGGAGAAAGCATTTAATGAAAGCGAATGTCCCAGTAGATCATCCACGAAATCTAGCATTTGTCCCAGCGGCTCCAACACGCGCAGCGATTATGTTCGATTTGGTAACTTCGGCATCAAGTATTCATGGTGCGTATTGGATGGAAGGTGCTGGTGGTATTTTTTGCGAAAATGAAGCCATGAAATGGATTGTGTCCTTAACAGGTTTGCCAGAAGGTGCTTTTGGGGTGTTTACCAGTGGAGGAACAGCAGCCAATTTATCGGCCATCGTAACTGCTCGGGAACATTGGAGGAAGAACGATGCTTTTAAAGGCGAAAAAGGATTAATAATTACTTCAATTGGAGCACATTCTTCTATAAAAGCTATGGCAAAGGTAGCCGATGTAGATATTCTTTTAGTCGATACAGAAGATGTTATGTATGGCTCAGATTTACAAAAAACGATTGATGGTTTAACTGAGCATCAACGGACACGATTATTTGCTGTAGTAGGAACCGGAGGTACAACCAATGCAGGTATTATTGATGATTTACAGGGTATAGCAGAAATATGTAAGAACGAAAATATTTGGTTTCATGTTGATGCGGCTTATGGCGGTGGAGCTTTGGCTGCCGATTCGGTGAGGCATTTATTTAATGGTATAGAGCGTGCCGATAGCATAACCATAGATCCGCATAAATGGATGTTTTCACCTTACGATTGCGGCGCCATTATTTATAAAGATCCAGAATTAGCCAAAAATGCTCATTCACAACAAGGCTCCTATTTAGATATTTTTAAAGATGAAGGCGCTCATGGGTTTAATCCAACCGACTACCAAATACAATTAACACGTCGTGTTAGAGGATTGCCTTTATGGTTTTCGTTAGCAACACACGGAACAGAGAGATATAAAGAAGCTATAGAACGCGGTATTGAATTAGCACAAATTGCAGGCAGGTTAATTGAAGAAAACCCAAATGTAGAATTGGTAAGAGCACCTAGTTTGTCTTGTGTGTTATATAGAAGGATAGGATGGAAGCCAGAAGATTATACGCATTGGACCTATGAAAATCACAAATCTGGATTTGCATTAGTAACGCCTACTAAGTGGAAAAATGGCGATACTTTTGAAACCGTTTCGCGTTTTTGTTTTATAAATCCAGATACTACTGAAAAGGATATTAAAGCTATTTTAGATTCTATGGTTTAATTAAAATGTTATAAAAATAAACTGTTGAAAAGTAGCCGTAAAAAAACTTGAATAGATATTTATAATTATAAAATCATTACTATTTTTGCGCATGCAACATGATAAGGTATTAATTTTAGACTTCGGATCGCAATACACACAACTTATTGCTCGTCGAGTTAGAGAACTCAACATTTACTCCGAAATACATCCATTTAACAAAATTCCAACAAACATAGAGGATTACAAAGCTGTAATACTTTCTGGTAGCCCAAACTCTGTACGAGGCGAAGATGCGTTGCATCCAGACCTTTCGGAAATTAGAGGAAAAAAACCAATGCTGGCTGTATGTTACGGCGCTCAGTACCTGGCTCATTTTTCGGGAGGTGAAGTAGCACCATCTAATACTAGAGAGTATGGTCGTGCAAATTTATCGTTTGTCCAAAAGGGAGAACCATTTTTTTCTAATATATCTGAAGGTTCTCAAGTTTGGATGAGCCATAGTGATACCATTAAAGCCTTACCTAAAGGAGGTGTATTATTGGCTAGTACTACAGATGTTGAAAATGCAGCTTACAAAATTCAAGGTGAAACAACATTTGCTATTCAATTTCATCCTGAAGTTTATCACTCTACAGATGGGAAACAGCTACTTGAAAACTTTTTAGTAACTATTGCTGGTATTAATCAAGATTGGACGCCTGATTCTTTTGTTGAAGAAACTGTAGAGGCTATTCAAGATAAAGTAGGAGGTGATAAAGTGGTTTTAGGACTTTCAGGAGGTGTGGATTCTACAGTGGCGGCAGTACTATTAAATAAAGCAATAGGTAAAAACTTATATTGCATTTTTGTAAACAATGGTCTGCTTCGTAAAAATGAGTTTGAAAGTGTATTAAAACAATACGAAGGCATGGGGCTTAATGTAAAAGGTGTTGATGCTTCTAAACGATTTTTAGATGCTTTAGCAGGAATTGAAGACCCAGAGAAAAAACGTAAAGCTATTGGTAATGCGTTTATAGAAGTGTTTGATGATGAAGCTCATAAGTTAGAAGATGTTAAATGGTTGGCACAAGGTACTATTTACCCTGATGTTATTGAAAGTGTTTCGGCAACTGGAGGACCATCGGCTACAATAAAAAGTCACCATAATGTAGGTGGTTTACCGGATTTTATGAAACTTAAAATTGTAGAACCTTTACGGGCCATTTTTAAAGATGAAGTGAGACGTGTTGGTGCTACTTTAGGTATTGATCCTGAGTTATTGGGGCGTCATCCGTTTCCTGGTCCTGGTTTAGGAATTCGTATTTTAGGTGATATTACTGCTGAAAAAGTACGTATGCTTCAAGAAGTTGATGCTATTTTTATTAATGGCCTTAAAGAATGGGGCTTATACGATAAGGTTTGGCAAGCAGGAGCTATGTTATTACCTGTTAACAGTGTTGGTGTAATGGGCGATGAGCGTACTTACGAAAAATGTGTAGCCTTAAGAGCTGTTGAAAGTACTGACGGTATGACTGCCGATTGGGTAAACTTGCCCTACGAGTTTTTACAAAAAACATCTAACGATATAATAAATAAGGTTAAAGGCGTTAATAGAGTAGTTTACGATATTAGTAGTAAGCCACCTGCAACTATTGAATGGGAATAATTTAGTGAGCAGTATTCAGGTTGAAGTAGGCGGTTGTTGATGATTACAAACTGAAAACTGAATACTGCGTACTATTTTGCGTTAGGGATTACAGTGGATAGCCCACAGCGCACCCATTTTTATGGGAAGCGAGGACTTGTAGCGGAAAGCCCGACCCTTTTTGGGTAACGCCCAATTAATTTTTGGCATGTTATGTGCTGTTGTTAAGAAAAAAAGTTTTGTTTCAATCCTTTTCTTTGGGTTGATCCGTATATAATTTTAGATAGTCGAGATTTTTATATTTATTAGCAGATTACAACAACATGAATAGATTTTTTTTAGCACTTATTTGGGTTTTAGCGTTTAGTTTTACTGCGGTTGAAGCACAAAATTTTAGTACCCATCAAGTTAAAAATGGAGAAACGGTTGAAGGGATTGCAAAGCATTACTACGTATCGCCTTCCGATATTTATAAGTTGAACCCTGATGCTAAAAAGGAATTAAAGCCCAATACGATTTTAATAATACCCGTATCTAAGGCTAATAAGCCAAAAGTGACTGTTAATAAGCAGTTAACAGGTTTTATAGAGCATAAAACTAAGCGAAAAGAAACGCTTTACAGTTTGGCTAAAAAGTATAAGGTATCTGAGGATGATTTAAAAAAGTATAATAAATTCTTGTATGCAAACCCGCTTAAAAAAGGCGATAAACTTCAAATTCCTAAATTTAAAATTACAGAAACCGTTGAGGAGGTTGCTGCTACTAAAGCTTACACAGTACTGCCAAAAGAAGGTAAATGGCGTATTGCTTATAAGTTTGGTATTACTGTTGATGAGTTGGAAACCTTAAATCCAAATATGCCGGCTGTTTTAAATGAAGGAGCGATTGTTAATGTGCCAAATCTTGAAACTAAGGAGCAAATGCAATTTGATGAGCAATATAGCTATTATAAGGTGCTACCTAAAGAAGGGTTTTATCGTTTAAAATTAAAATTAGAATTGGAGCAAGCTGAAATTGAAGCTTTAAACCCAGGATTAAAAGAAACGGGATTAAAATCTGGTATGATTTTAAAAATACCATATACCACAAATGTTGGCGTAGCAAATGGTAATGACGCTCTGGGTATAGCGCAAGAAGGAAAGGCAAGTAATTTGTCTACAAATATCTCAGATTATGGTACAAAGCATATTGCTATAATGCTGCCTTTTAGAATGCACCGTGTTGATTTTGATTCGGTAAGCGATATGAAAAACAGTTTAAAAAGAGACCCTTATTTAGATGTGTCTTTAGATTTTCATTCGGGTGTGTTAATGGCTTTAGATTCTTTGAAAACCTTGGGTGTGTCTTTAAAAGTAGATGTTTATGATACACGATATGAGGTTAGTGAAGTGTCTAGAATTATAAGAGAAAATAATTTTGAAAATGTCGATGCTGTTATTGGGCCATTAACACCAACAAGTTTTAATAAGGTTGCCTTAGAATTAAAACCGTATAACGTTCCTGTAATTTCTCCAATTGGTACAAACTTAAAATTACATGACAATGTGTTTCAATCAAGACCCTCTAATGATTTATTGAAAGATAAGGTGGTTAATTTTGTGAAATCTGACACTATTGCAAGTAATATTATCATTATAGCAGATACTAAAAATATTACTATTGCTAATAGTTTAAAACGTGAGTTTAATGCTGCAAAAGTGATTTACTCTAGAAAAAATGAAGATGGTAAAGATGAGTTTTTTGTAACTAAAGAAGATATTGAGTCGGCTCTCAAACCAGGTAAAAACATGGTGTTTTTAGAAACTCAAAACGAAGGGTATGCGTCGAATGTAACAAGTGTATTAGCTTCTTTAAATAATAGAATAAACCCCGATAAATTAGACGAGGAAGCGACAAAAATTATATTGCTTACTACTAATATTAATTCTGCCTTTGAAGGCGACCAAATTAATAACTCGCATTTATCTAGTTTACAGTTTCATTTTGCTTCAGCATCAAAGGAGTATAGTGAAAATGATCATAATACGTTTGTTAAAGCGTATGAGGAACTTTATAATATTACGCCAAATAAAAGGGCTGTTAAAGGATTTGATTTAACTATGGATGTTGTATTGCGTTTAGTATCGTCTAACGATTTATATGCATCGGTAATTAATGCGCCATTAACGGAGTATGTTGAAAATAAGTTTGCTTATAAAAAGAAGCTTTTTGGAGGTTATTATAACGATTCTGTTTATCTAGTTAAGTACGACAATTTAACTGTTGTTGAGGTTAAATAATAATACTTAAAACTAGTCGTTCTATTCTTGTGAGTAAAGTTTTTCTAATTTTTTTATGTGTTTTTAGTATTCAAGATACCGAGTCATTTTTGGTTTGGAGTGCTGCCGATAAGCTAACTTGGAAAGATTTTAAGGGAATGCCTAAAATGGATGAGGTTGCAGTTGCTAATACAGCCTCTGGAATAACATTTGGGTATTCGGTTACTAAAACAGAGAAAGAACAAGTGGTAAGTTTTACTACAGAGGTATTTGCTCATTTTTACCCCGAAAAATCATGGTATAAAAAAGAACGAGCTACCACACATATTTTAGGACATGAACAAACTCATTTTAATATTACTGAGTTATTTGCACGAAAGTTTAGGTATAGGATTAGTCAGTTAAAAGTATCCAACTCTATTAAACAAGAACTCAATACGCTTTATAACGAGGTTAATTCGGAATTAGCTGTGATGCAAAAAAAGTACGATAGCGAAACAGATTTTTCAAGAAATAGGGAAGCACAGGCCTCATGGGATGTTTTTATGGATTCTGAACTTAGAAAGCATTCGAAATACGAATTAAATTAACACTAATAAAATTTAAATTAACAAACTAGAACTATGCTGCCTGATAAACAATTTTTAATAGACTTGGCGCATACAAAAATGCCGTTTGGTAAATATAAAGATCGTTACATAATAGACTTGCCAGAATATTATGTGGTTTGGTACCAAAGCAAAGGATTTCCTAAAGGGAAATTGGGCACTATGTTGGAGCAGGTTTATGAATTGAAATTAAATGGTTTGGAAGAACTTATTTGGAATATTAGGAAGCAATATCCCAAACGGTAATTTATTTAGGGTCACTATAAACTTCTCCTCGGTGTGGCTTTAAGGCATCTCTAATTGGTCGCATTTGGTCTTCATTAACTACTAAAAAAGCTATAGTGTGAAGTTGGCTTAAAGTTTCAATGCCCGTAATGGAAATATTTAAGTTTTCTAATTGTATATATTCTTTTAAATGAATTTCGTGATGTTCTGCTATTTTACAAGCATCTGGCCCGCGAAAGTCCCAAATTAATTTTAGTTTACGCATGTGTTTTGGTAGCTGTTTTTGGGTGCAAATATAAAGCTAATAGAAACAAATATAATCTGTTGTTTTAAAGTTTATTAGTTATAATAATTACTTTTTTTAATCGTTAGTAAAACAACTTGTTTAATACGTTTATATTATTATTTTTGTAAGCGTTCAAAAAAAAATATTACGCTATAAATTAGGAGTCTAAACTATGGAGTTGTAATGTTATAGATAATTACAGCCGAATTCTACCCAATCGATGAATACTATAAAATTTAATCTGATGACATTAAGATATTTATTTAATCTGTTTTCATTTTTAACCGTATTAAATGTAACCGGACAAACAGCAGAAGACGATGTGCTTTTTTCGGTAGATGGTGATCCTGTTTATGCCTCAGAATTTATAAGGGTTTACAATAAAAATTTAGATTTGGTTCAAGATGAATCCCAAAAAGATGTAGATGCTTATTTAACGCTTTTTACAAACTATAAGTTAAAGCTTAAGGAAGCCAAAAGCTTGGATTTAGATAAGAAACCGACTTATTTAAGAGAATTGTCGAGCTATAAAAAACAACTGGCAAAAAACTATATAACAGATTCTAAAGTTACTGAAGCTTTGGTTGAAGAAGCTTACGATAGAACGTTAAACGAAGTTAACGCTAATCATATTTTAGTTAAGCTTAATGAAAATGCTTCTCCTCAGGATTCTCTTATCGCTTTTAATAAAATAACAAAACTAAGAGAAAGAGCTTTAAAGGAAGGTTTTGAGAAAGTTAGGGCAGAAGTACATAACGGACAAACGATTTATGGTGAGAAGCTTGGTTATTTTGGTGGTTTTAAAATGGTTTATAAATTTGAAAACGTTGCATTTAATACACAAGTAGGTGATGTTTCCCAGCCGTTTAGAACCCGGTTTGGATATCATATTATTAATGTTTTGGATAAACGAGAGTCTAAAGGTGAGCGTACCGTTGCTCATATTATGATTGTCGAAAATAAAAATGACTCTTTAGCAGAAAATCCAGAAGTTAGAATTCAAGATATTTATAAAAAACTAAATCAGGGTGAGGCTTTTGATGCTTTAGCGAAGCAGTTTTCCGATGATAAAAATTCAGCACCAAAAGGAGGTATGCTTAAAGCTTTTTCTAGTGGGCAGTTAAGAGCAAAGGAATTTGAAAATGTGGCTTTCGGATTAAAAAATATAGGCGATATCTCTAAACCTTTTAAAACAGATTTTGGTTGGCATATTGTAAAATTACATAAGATTTCGCCTGTACCAAGCCTAGAAACAATTAAGCCAGAGTTGGTAGATAAAGTAAAACGCGATAGCAGATCTAAACTTATTGATAAAGCACTAACCGATAAGCTTAGGGCTAAGTATTCCATTAGCGATACAACACCAAATTTAGACTATTTTGTTTCTATTTTGAATGATGATTATTTTAAAAGAACTTGGAAACTTCCAACAGATTTTTCCGGTAATCAGGCCCTTGTTACCATTGGTGATAAAAAAATAACATATAATGACTTTGGAGTCTATTTAAGTAATACACAACGTAACACTTCCGGTAAAGAAGCTTTAAAGAGCTTAGTTTTAAAAAAATATGAAGCCTTTTTAAATGATAGTTTAATCAGTTATCAAGAAGCGCATTTGGAAGAAGATAATGAGGATTATGCGCATATAGTTGCAGAATATAGAGATGGTTTATTGTTGTTCGATTTAATGGAAACAACCATATGGAATGCCTCTAAAACCGATTCCACAGGTATTCAAAAGTACTATGACAGTCACAACGCTAATTATATGTTCCCAGAGCGTATGGATGCTGTGGTGGCGACATCTCCAAAACAAAAAACATTAAAAAAAGTGTCTAAATTACTAAGTGAAAATATGCCAATAGATCGTATTAAAACACTAGTAAATAGTAATGATAATGTCGATGTTATTTTTACTTCAGATGTCATGGATGCTAACCATCAAACACTTCCAGAAAATTTCAAATTTAAAAAAGGTGTTTCGAAAATATATAAGCATAACGATGCTTTTGTAGTCGTTAAGGTTAAAGAAATATATCCAAAAGCACAAAAAACGTTCGATGAGGCTAAAGGTGCTGTAATAAGTGATTATCAAAATTATAAAGAAGAAACTTGGCTTAAAGCTTTAAAAGCTAAATATAAAATAGATATTAATCAAGACGTTTTGCAAGCTGTAAAAACTAAACTTAAAAAATAAAGGTGCGTAATAAAATATATATACTGTTATTATTTGTGGCGGTTTGTTCATGCGGTTTTTTAAAAACATCGGATGAAGGAAGTCCTATTGCACGCGTCAATGAAAACTACCTCTATCAAGAAGATATCGAAGATTTAGTTTCCGAAGATGCCTCGAAAGAGGATAGCACCTTATTAGTACAAAATTTTATTAAGCGTTGGGCAACCCAACAATTACTAGTTGATGGAGCAAAATTAAACCTTGGGGAAGATAAACAAGCCGCCTTTGACAGGTTGGTGCAACAGTATAAAAATGATTTATATAGTAAAGCCTATATTCAAGCATTGGTAGAGCGTAGTGTCGATAGAAAAGTTTCGTTTGAGGAGGCAGAGATATATTATAACAATAATAAAGAGGTTTTTAAATTAAATGAAGAGCTTATTAAATTCCGTTATATTCATGTAAATGAAAATATCATAGATTTTGAAAATATTAAAAAGAAACTGAAACGCTATAATGCCGAAGATAAAAAAGCTTTAGATTCTATTTCAATTCAGTTTAAATCCTATTCCCTTAACGACTCCATTTGGATTAAATTAAGTCAAGTTATTAAGAAAATTCCAGCTGTAAATTCTGAAAATAGAAATCAACTGTTAAAAAAATCTAATTTTGTACAACTCAAAGATTCATTAGGAGTATATTTGATGCAAATAAATGATGTTTTGGTTAGAAATGATACGGCTCCATTAGAATATGTTAAGCCAACCATCGACCAAATAGTTATTAACAAGCGTAAGCTTGAGTTTATAAGAGAATTAGAAAAAGATATCACTAAAGATGCGATTAAAAACAAACAATTTGAAATATACAATTAACCTTAAGTACGTGTTTTCTTTATGCGTAGCCTTAGTAACAGTGAATACTGTAAATGCGCAAGAGATTATTGAAGATGAAGTTAAAGAGGTAACTAAAAAAGTAGATTCTGTTGATACGTCAAATGCTAGAAAGGTAGATGGTGTAGCAGCTGTAGTTGGTGATTTTATAGTTTTAGAATCTGATATTCAAAAAGAGAAAGATCAAATAATAGCAAGTGGAGGATCAATTGACGGAGTAGAAGATTGCGAATTATTTGGCTTAATGCTAGAAAGAAAACTTTATGCTCATCATGCTATTCAAGATAGTATTCCTGTTTCTGATGCCGAAGTAAGAAAAAATGTAGATTATCAAATCCAGCAGTTTTTACAACAAACAAATGGCTCTATGGAGCGTCTTTTAGAATTTTATAAAAAAGACGACGAGAAAACTTTTAGAGACGAAATGTTTGAAATTAATAAATCAAACTTACTAGCTCAAAGAATGCAAGCGCGTATTGTTGAAGAAATTGAAATTACTCCTGAGGAAGTAAGAGATTTTTTTAATAAAATTCCAATAGACCAAAGACCAACTTTTGGTACCGAGCTAAAAGTAGCACAAATTGTAGCAGAGCCTAAGATTTCGGAAGAAGAACGCGAACGTGTTATTAATCGCTTAAAACAATTTAAAGCGGATATTATAGAACGCGGAGCAAGTTTCCGCTCTAAAGCGGTATTGTATTCTCAAGATCCGGGTTCGGCAAGTAAAGGAGGTAAGTATACGCTTAACAAAAAGCAGCCAAGAATGGTAAAGGAATTTAGACAAGTGGCATTTGCGCTGCAAGAAGGAGAAGTGTCAGAGCCTTTTAAAACAGATTTTGGTTACCATATCATTACATTAGAAAAAATTAGAGGACAGGAATATGATGTCGCGCATATTTTATTAACACCTAAAGTTTCTAGTGAGGCTGTTGCAGAAGCCAAGGAGCGTTTAGAAAAAGTTAGAGAACGTATTGTTGCAGGCGATATTACTTTTGCTGATGCTGCCAGAGAAATGAGTGACGAAAAAGAAACAAGAGGTGATGGGGGGCAATTAATTAACCCAACTACTCAAGATTATAATTTTGAATTAACAAGAATGGATCCAGAGTTATATGCTCAAATTCAAAATTTAAAAGACAATGAATTAAGTTTAGTTTTAAGAGAAGAAGATAGAACAGGAGGACAGAAGTTTAAACTTTTAATGGTTACTGATAGAATAGATGAGCATAAAGCAGATTATGCTCGTGATTATTTAAAAATTAAAGATTTAGCTTTAGAAGAAAAGAAAATTAGAGCTATTGAAAAGTGGCAGGATGAAAAAATACTTGATACTTATATTAAAATAAGTAAGGAGCATAGATCTTGTGAGTTTTCTGGTAATTGGTTAAAAAAATAAAAAGGTATGTCTGATGTTGCTGCAATTGAAGGATTTGTAAATAAGTTTAAAGCTTTAAAAACTGAAATTTCCAAAGTTATTATTGGACAGGACGAAGTTGTAACTCAAATACTTATTTCAATTTTTTCTGGCGGACATTCCCTATTAATAGGTGTTCCTGGTTTAGCAAAAACATTAATGGTTAATACCATTGCACAAGCTTTAGGATTAGATTTTAAACGTATTCAGTTTACACCAGATTTAATGCCTAGCGATATTTTAGGTAGTGAAATATTGGATGAAGACCGCCATTTTAAATTTATAAAAGGGCCCATTTTTGCAAATATTATTTTAGCCGACGAAATTAATAGAACACCACCTAAAACCCAAGCGGCCCTATTAGAGGCTATGCAAGAACGCTCGGTTACGGTGGCCGGTCATCGTTATAATTTGGACTTACCATATTTTGTTCTGGCAACTCAAAACCCAATAGAGCAGGAAGGAACTTACCCACTACCAGAAGCGCAGTTGGACCGTTTTATGTTTGCTATTAATTTGGAATATCCAACATATCAAGAAGAAGTACAAGTTGTAAAAGCAACAACTTCCGATGTTAAAGTAAAAGTAAATGCCTTATTTACGGCTCAGGAGATAGTTGAATTTCAAGGTTTAATTCGTCGTATACCAGTGGCTGATAATGTTATTGAATATGCCGTTTCTATGGTTGGGAAAACAAGGCCAAACAGTGATGCAGCGCCAGAACTTATAAAAAATTATGTCGATTGGGGTGCTGGTCCAAGAGCCTCGCAAAATTTAGTGTTAGCAGCAAAAACTCATGCCGCTATTCATGGTAAGTTTTCACCAGATATCGAAAATATACAAGCCGTTTCACAAAGTATTTTACGTCATAGAATTATAAAAAATTATAAGGCCGAAGCCGAAGGCATTTCAGAAGAGCAAATTATTAAAAGTTTATTTTAATAGCTTTACATTGAATAAACTTCGATGTATATAAATCTTAAAAATAGAATCTTCGGACTAGATGTTCTTAGAGCATTAGCCATTTTATTGGTGTTGTTCTCACATTCTACACTTTTACTTTTTCCTAATCAAGAGCATATTTTAATAACTGTAATTCAGTTTTTTGGTACTGTTGGTGTCGATTTGTTTTTTGTGTTAAGTGGTTTTCTAATAGGAACCATACTTTTAAAGCAATTACAAAAGGGTGAAACAAAGTTTAAAGATTTCGGGTATTTCTGGGTGCGACGCTGGTTTAGAACCTTACCAAATTATTTTTTAATTCTAGTTTTAAACATGGCACTTTTGTGGGGTTTAAAAGGAGAGATTTTAAATGGAGTAGCAGCCTATTTTGGGTTTCTACAAAATTTCAAAAGCCCACATCCCGATTTTTTTACCGAAGCATGGAGTTTATCAATTGAAGAATATGCCTATATAGTTGGGCCTTTAATTTTGTTTTGTTTATTAAGCTTCTTTAGAAAAACAAGCAATAATACCCTGTTTTTAGTAACTGTTTTTTCTGTAATAATCGCGGTAACCTGTTTCAGATTTAATTTTCATTTTAATAATAGTATACATTCTATGCATGAATGGAGTCAGCATATTCGCAAAGTCGTTATTTATAGAATCGATAGTATATATTATGGATTTTTAGCGGCTTTTGTAATTTATAAATTCAACAATTTTATAGGGAAATATAAGAATTTGTTTTTTGGATTAGGTCTTGTGCTTTTTTTAGGAGTTCATGTTTTAATTTTTAGTTTTGGTGTGCAGCCAGAAAATGCAACCTTCTTTTTTAATATATTTTATTTGCCGCTTTTATCCATAAGTTTATTATTGCTTTTTCCTTTTTTTATAACATGGAATCCAAAGTGGTTTTTCAACACACAAATCACTTCTATAAGTGTATTATCCTATGGATTGTACTTGGTTAACTATTCAATAGTGTTGCTTACAATTCAGTATTTTGTAAATATTGACATATATTCAAATGTTATGAAATTAGTAATATTACTGGCTTATTGGTTAATTTCATTTTTATTGGCATATGTATTATATAAGTTTTTTGAAAATCCAATCACTAATTTAAGAGATTCAAGATATATTAAACGATTTTTTTGCGATTAGCTTGAAAAATTATCAGTTTAAATGGTGAAATGATAAAAAATAGGCAATCAAATAAATAAATAATACTACTATAATAAATAACTATAATTACTTGTTGTATTCCATAGTTTCTTTTTAAAACTTTGCTTTAAATTCTTTAAGTTTGCAAGGACTAAAAAAACAACACTAAAATAATATTTCATGGCATTGAATATAAGTATTCATGTCATTTTAACATTGAAAACAATTCTTTTATGAACACTTATAAAGACTATCTCAACCAGATTGAAGAGCGAAAAGGCCAGGGTCTACATCCCCAACCCATTGATGGAGCAGAATTACTTACCGAAATTATTGCGCAAATTAAAGATGTAAATAATGAGTATAGAGAAGACTCTCTTAACTTTTTTATTTATAATGTTTTGCCCGGTACTACGAGTGCTGCTGGTGTAAAAGCTAAGTTTTTAAAGGAAATTATTTTAGGTGAATCTATAGTTGAAGAAATTACTCCTGGCTTTGCTTTTGAGCAACTGTCGCATATGAAAGGTGGACCTTCTATAGAAGTTTTATTAGCTTTGGCTTTAGGCGATGACGCTGCTATTGCTGCCGAGGCTGCTAAAGTATTAAAAACTCAAGTGTTTTTATACGAAGCAGACATGGAGCTTTTAGAGAATGCTTATAAAGCGGGAAACCCTATTGCTAAAGAATTATTAGAAAGTTACTCGCAAGCAGAATTCTTTACTAAGTTACCAGAGGTTGAAGAAGAAATTGAAGTAGTTACTTATATTGCTGGCGTTGGAGATATCTCTACAGATTTATTATCTCCAGGAGCAGATGCACACTCAAGATCAGATCGTGAATTACATGGTCAGTGTATGTTTGAGCACAACAAAGAGATGCAAAACGAGTTGTTGGCTTTAAAAGAGCAACACCCTGATAAACGTGTGATGTTAATTGCTGAAAAAGGTACTATGGGAGTTGGATCTTCTAGAATGTCTGGTGTAAATAACGTAGCGTTATGGACAGGTGTTCCTTTTAGTCCTTACGTGCCATTTATCAATTTTGCTCCGGTAATTGCTGGTACAAATGGTATTGCACCAATTTTCTTAACAACTGTTGGAGTAACAGGTGGTATTGGTATCGATTTAAAAAACTGGGTACAACAAAAAGATGCAGATGGAAATACTGTTGTAGATGCAGATGGAGAGCCAGTTTTAAAAGAAGTGTATTCTGTAGCTACAGGTACGGTCTTAACGATAAATACAAAAACAAAAAAATTATATAACGGAGATAAAGAGTTAAAAGATATTTCTGCTGCCTTAACACCACCAAAAATGGAGTTTATCAAAGCAGGAGGTTCTTATGCTGTGGTTTTCGGTAAAAAATTACAAACTTTAGCTTGTAAAATATTAGAAATTGATATTCCTCAAGTTTACGCGCCATCAAAAGAAGTATCTGTTGAAGGACAAGGTTTAACAGCTGTTGAAAAAATATTCAATAAAAACGCTGTTGGAAATACACCAGGAAAAACATTACATGCAGGTTCTAATGTTCGTGTTGAAGTAAACATTGTAGGATCTCAAGATACTACAGGGTTAATGACGTCTCAAGAATTAGAGATGATGGCGGCAACTATCATTTCTCCAATTGTAGATGCAGGTTACCAATCGGGTTGTCATACAGCTTCTGTTTGGGATGATAGGTCTAAGGCTAACATTCCAAGGTTAATGAGTTTTATGAACGATTTCGGATTAATTACAGCACGTGATCCTAAAGGGCAATATCACGCCATGACCGATGTAATTCATAAAGTTTTAAATGATATTACTGTTGATGATTGGGATATTATTATTGGTGGAGATTCCCACACACGTATGTCTAAAGGGGTTGCTTTTGGAGCCGATTCAGGAACTGTTGCCTTAGCATTAGCTACAGGTGAGGCTACAATGCCAATTCCAGAATCTGTAAAAGTAACTTTTAAAGGAGAAATGAGAAGTTTCATGGATTTCCGTGATGTTGTTCATGCTACACAACAACAAATGTTAAAGCAATTTGGAGGAGAAAATGTATTCCAAGGAAGAATCATTGAGGTTCATATTGGAACGCTAACTGCCGATCAGGCCTTTACATTTACAGATTGGACAGCAGAGATGAAAGCTAAGGCTTCTATTTGTATTTCAGAAGAAGAAACTCTAATCGAATCATTAGAAATTTCTAAAGGCCGTATCCAAATCATGATTGATAAGGGAATGGATAATGATAAGCAAGTTCTTAAAGGTTTAGTAGATAAAGCAAATGCTAGGATCCAAGAATTAAAGACAGGGATTAAACCAGCTTTAAAACCAGATTCTGATGCTAATTATTACGCAGATGTTGTTATTGATTTAGATGAAATTGCTGAACCAATGATTGCCGATCCAGATGTAAATAATGATGATGTCTCTAAACGTTACACACACGATACTATTCGTCCATTATCTTTCTACGGAGGAACTAAACAAGTAGATTTAGGTTTCGTAGGGTCTTGTATGGTACATAAAGGCGATATGAAAATATTAGCTCAAATGTTGAAAAACATTGAAGCACAACACGGAAAAGTTGAATTTAAAGCCCCTTTAGTAGTGGCGCCTCCAACATATAATATTGTTGATGAGTTGAAAGCAGAAGGTGATTGGGATGTTTTAGTTAAATACTCAGGATTTGAGTTTGACGATAGTGCTCCAAAAGGTTTAGCACGTACTAAGTATGAGAACATGTTGTATTTAGAGCGTCCAGGTTGTAACCTTTGTATGGGTAACCAGGAAAAAGCAGAACCAGGAGATACGGTAATGGCAACATCTACACGTTTATTCCAAGGACGAGTTGTAAAGGATACGGGTGAGAAAAAAGGAGAATCCCTATTATCATCAACTCCAGTGGTTGTATTATCTACAATTTTAGGTAGAACACCTACTATGGCAGAGTATGAAGCAGCTGTTGATGGTATTGTTTTAACAAAGTTTAAGCCTTCTCAAAAGCAATTGGTAAGCTAATTAAAAGGTTATATAATAATATTTGAAAATCCCGGGTCTTGACTCGGGATTTTGTTTTTAATAGTATTAGTTATCTTAAGAGTTTGTTTAAACAACAGGTTTTTAATTTTACAACTATAAATCCATATGTATGTTAGGACTATTATTTATTTACATAATTGGTAAACGGTTTTACGATTTATCTGAAGAATACAACCAAAACAAATGGGTTTACGCTATTTTAAGTGTTGTATTATATTATACATCAAGCTTTGTTTTTGGAATACTTATAGCGCTTTTAGATATATATGTTTTCGATTGGGGAATGGATTGGGATAGCAACTGGGGCGCCAACCTTTTAGGGCTACCAGCGGGCTTACTTTCATTGTGGGGTTTTTACATGTTTTTAGAAAACAGGTGGAAAAACTCGATGCTAGTTGTTAAAGATGAAATAGAAGATATTGGTAAAAATATAGAGGGTAATTAATTTTTATGAACATACCTTAAATCCAACATGTTTATTGGGTTAATGCCTAAACCTTTTACATTTTTTCTTGTAAAACGAACAACTTCATCGTAAAATAATGGTACCATTAGGGCCTTATCCATAGCTAAGGAATCCATTTTAGTGTACAAATGTTTACGCCTTTCAATGTCGGTTATGGTAAAGGCTTTATTATAAAGGCTGTCAAACATGTCATTTTTATAATGGAAGTAATTAGAACCATCAGGAGCAAAATTTTTGCTGTAAAAAATAGACAGGTAGTTTTCGGCGTCTAAATAATCGGCAATCCAGGAACTTCTAAACATGTCTACTTTCCCGTTAGATCTGGCGGATCTTAAGGTTGCTTCTGGTAACACATCAACATTAATTTGTAGGCCTGTTTTTTCAAGTTCACGCTGTATAAATTCACAGAAACTTAAATAATTACTGGTTGTGTTTAATGTGATTTCAGGTTTACTAATACCGCTTTCTGCTTTAAATTGCTCTACCAATTGTTTTGCTAACTCAGGTTTGTAGCTAAATCCTATAGAGGTATCATGTCCTAGTAATCCTTTAGGAATAAAGCCACCATTAGCTGGGTTTCCTATGCCATTTCTTAAATACAGCATCATTTTTTTTCTATCAAAACCATAGTTAATGGCTTTTCTAATTAACTCAGACTGAATTTCTGGAGATTTAGAATCTAAATAAAATCCAAGGTATTCAGAGTTTAAATACGGTCCCCGAATCATATCAACGGTTTCGTTGTATTTCTCTCTTAGTCTGCCATCGGCCGTTAACAATTCATCTTTATATGAAGCATCCAAACCAGATAAATAATCAATATTACCTTGGGCAAATTGTAAAAATTCACTTTGCTTGTCGGGTAAAAAGGTAAGTGCCACAGCCTCTAAATATGGTAGTTTATTCCCGGTACTATCTTTTTCAAAATAATTTTCATTTTTTCTAAAAACAAGTTTTATGTTTTCTTCCCAACGTTTAAATTTAAAAGGACCTGTTCCTATAGGGTTAGCACGAAAATCGACGCCATAATGTTCTACAATTTCTTTAGGTAAAACCGAACAATATTTCATGGCTAAAAGGCCTATAAAAGCAGGGAAGGGTTGTTTTAATTTGATTTGAAAAATAGTATCGTTAATAGCCTTAAAGTTATCAACCTTGTTTAAAACCCAACTGCCTGGAGCAGCAATACTTTCATCTCTTAATCTGTTTAAGCTATAGGTGAAATCGTTAGCAACCACCGTTCTTGTGGAATCTTTGCCAAATAATTTGTGATTATGGAAGTAAACATCTTGTCGCAAATTAAAAGTATAGGTTAAACCATCATCAGAAACGTTCCAACTTTTAGCTATTGAGGGTAAAAGGTTTAGATTGTTGTCTAACTGAAGTAAGCCATTATATAACTGGTTGCACACCGAATTATCTTGAAGTGTTCTTGAGAATGCAGGATCTAAAGTGTTAATATTGGCGTATTCGTTATAACGAAATACGAGATGATCATTTTGTTTAGAAGCACTATTCTGGCACGAAAAAAGGAAAAACAAAATACAACTAACTGATAAAAAGTGGATTAGTTGTGTTTTAATAGTTTTTTTCATGTAAGTTATAAGTTGTAAATTTGCAATCTTTTAGTGGTAAAGATAAATTTTAAATTACCTTGAAACAAGTTCAGATTAACAAATTATAATGAATAAAAAAGTCGCATTTTATACTTTAGGTTGTAAGCTAAATTTTTCAGAAACCTCTACCATTGCTAGAAATTTTAATGATGAGGGTTTTGATAGGGTCGATTTTGCTGAAAAAGCAGATATTTATGTTATAAACACATGTTCTGTAACAGAAAATGCCGATAAACGCTTTAAAACCATTGTTAAGCAAGCTCAAAAAGCTAATCCAGATGCATTTGTGGCCGCGGTTGGCTGTTATGCGCAATTAAAACCACAAGAATTGGCCGATGTTAATGGTGTGGATTTGGTGCTAGGAGCAACCGAAAAATTTAAGATTACCGACTATATAAATGATCTATCTAAAAACGATTTTGGCGAAGTACATTCTTGCGAGATTGAAGAAGCCGATTTTTACGTAGGTAGCTACTCTATAGGCGACAGAACACGAGCATTTTTAAAAGTTCAAGATGGTTGCGATTATAAATGTACTTATTGTACTATTCCATTAGCAAGAGGTATTTCGCGAAGTGATACTATGGCCAATGTTTTAGAGAATGCTAGAGAAATATCGGCTAAAAACATAAAAGAAATTGTTTTAACTGGTGTTAATATTGGTGATTATGGTAAAGGTGAATTTGGTAATAAAAAACACGAGCATACTTTTTTAGATTTAGTAACCGAGTTAGATCGGGTAGAAGGTATCGAGCGCCTGCGTATTTCATCCATTGAGCCTAATTTACTAAAAAATGAAACCATAGATTTGGTTTCAAAATCTAGAGCTTTTGTACCTCATTTTCATATTCCCTTGCAATCAGGTAGTAACGCTATTCTTAAAAAAATGAAACGCCGTTACATGCGTGAATTATATGTAGATAGAGTTGCTAAAATAAAAGAAGTTATGCCACATTCCTGTATTGGTGTGGATGTTATTGTTGGTTTTCCTGGAGAAACAGACGAGCATTTTTTAGAAACCTATAATTTTTTAACGGACTTAGATATTTCATATTTACATGTTTTTACCTATTCGGAACGTGATAATACCGAAGCGGCTGCAATGGATAATGTGGTTCCTAATTCTGTTAGAAGTAAACGCAGTAAAATGTTACGTGGGTTATCTGTTAAAAAACGTCGCGCCTTTTATGAGGGACAAATAGGATCCAGCCGAACGGTATTGTTTGAAAGTGAAAATAAAGTAGGTTATATTCATGGTTTTACCGAAAACTATGTAAAAGTAAAAACACCTTGGAATCCAGAGTTGGTAAATTCATTGCATCAAGTGGAATTAACAGAAATAGACAATGATGGTCTTGTACGTTTAAAGTTTGTTGCCGCCTTAGTAAAAGGCTAAATAGCAATGTATTCATGTAATTTTTAAGGTAATTCACCTCTCTTTAATGCTTTTTAACGATTTAATTGTCTTAAGTTTTATCATGATATTACTTTTGGTTTTATCCTTAAAAGTCTCTCAATGAAACGTGTATTAAAATTTGTGGTAATTGCCCTATTATTACTTGTTGTTACTTCTTGTACAAAGGATGTAAATGATGCAGAAAATAATTTACGTGGTATTTGGGAACAAGTAGAAGTAGTTGGCGATCAAACCAATACTTTACAGTTAGTTTTTGGGAAAAAGAATACCGGTTTCGAGATTAATAAAGTTGAATTTGATTCTGGAGAAATAACATCTTCAGCTTCCCCATTTTTATGGAAAATAGCAAATGATACTATTGAAGTTATCGGAACAGTAAAAGCGACCTATCAATTTAATGTGGACAATGAATTGGTTTTAGTTTCAGATGAAGGCGTGGTTTTGAGTAAAATTTCTAATGATTATTCAAAATATTACGGAAAGGAATAAAAAAAAACTAAGGTTGTTACCTTAGCTTTTTTTTAATTAATATGTGTTTTTAAAACTTAAATTCTTACACCAACGGGAAGCATTCGTTTGTATTTTCTGTTACTTCGTACAAATTTCGCAATTTCCGGGCAAGTAGGCATAACACTTAAGTTGCGGGATCCTATTTCTTCAAAAACAAGTGATAAAAATTCCTTTTTAAAATCTTCATCTTTAATGTTTTCTGGGATAATTAGTTTGGTTAAAAATATTTTCCTTTCTTGTAATGAGTATTCAATTATTGCTAAATCATTGTCTACTTTAATTTCAAATTGACGAAGAAAATCGTTGTCAATTAATTCTGCAGCTTCAACCATGTTAATTTTGTTTTAATTTGTAGGAAAGTTAAAATAGTGAGTACTATTTCAATAACTTTGTGCAAAAGTACGAAAAATAATTGACAGAGTAAAGTTAATTAATGCATAATGCCTTATGTCTCAAGAGTTAATACATGTTTATCTCATGCCAGGAATGGCAGCTAGCCCTAAAATTTTTGAATATATTAAATTGCCCAAAGACCAATTTGAAATTCATTTTTTAGAATGGCTAATTCCACTCGGAGAAGAATCTATTGCTGACTATGCACGCCGTTTATGTAAAAAAATAAAGCATGAAAACATAGTGTTGTTAGGGGTATCGTTTGGAGGTGTAATAGTTCAAGAAATGTGTAAATTTATTTTAGTTAGAAAACTTATTATTGTGTCTAGCGTAAAGTCTATGCATGAGCTACCTAATAGGATGCGTATTGCTAAAGCTACCAAGGCTTATGCTTTAGTACCTACTAAATTAGCAAGTAAAATTGATGTTTTTGAGAACTATGTTTTTGGAGAAACTATTGCCAAAAGAATTGAACTTTATAAAAAATATTTATCCGTAAATGATAATAAATATTTAAGTTGGGCAATTAAAGAAATGGTGTGTTGGTGTCAAGAAACTTGTCATCGAGATATCATTCATATCCATGGAGATAAAGACTCAGTATTCCCTATAAAAAACATTAAAAATTGTATCGTTATTAAAAACGGTACTCATATTGCCATTATAAATAAATATAAATGGTTTAACGAAAATTTACCTAAACTAATTATAGGTAGCTAAACTATTTTTGTAATTTTATAAAAAACTTATTAAAATGAAGATTATACAGAAAGCCTTGGCGTTTGTGGGACTATTAAGTTTATGTGGCTTATTTATTTTTGCGTTACAAGATGCTCCAACAGACGAAAATTTTGAAACTAAATTAATAAATGATTATAATGTTTATGCGCTTCAGGTACCAGATTATTTAGATTTTGCAGGAGAGCCTATGCCGCTTGAAAATCCTGATATTTTTGAACGTATGGATAGAGAGTTGTTGGTAAATACGTATTGGCAATCAAACGGATTACTTATGTTTAAACGTGCCAAAAAATATTTTCCAATTATAGAGCCTATTTTAGCAAAACATGGCGTACCAGACGATTTTAAATATTTAGCGGTTATTGAAAGTGGTTTAACAAACGCAGTGTCTCCAGCAGGAGCAAGGGGGGTATGGCAAATTATGCCAGCAACGGGAAGAGAAAATGGCTTAGAGGTTAATAAAAATGTTGATGAACGCTATAATTTAGAAAAAGCTACAGAAGTAGCATGTAAGTATCTTATCAAGGCTAAGGATCAATTAGGGTCATGGACACTGGCTGCTGCTGCTTACAACGCAGGAAATGCAGGTGTTTCTAGACGTTTACGCGAGCAAGATGTAACTGGATATTACGATTTACTATTAGGAGAAGAAACAGGGCGTTATTTATTTAGAATTGTAGCTTTAAAGGAGATTTTATCGAATCCTAAAAATTACGGATTTAACTTTCGAGATAAAGATTTATACACCAATGTTCCAACCTATAAAGTAGAAGTAGATACTGCAGTAACCGATTTTACTAAGTTTGCACAACGTTTCGGGATTAATTATAAAGTTTTAAAACTTCATAACCCTTGGTTACGCGAACCGCATCTCAATAATAAATCAAGAAAACAATATTATCTGGAAATTCCTAAGGAAGGCTATTATAACTAACATGTTATGTCTAGCTTTTTAAATAGTGATTTGTGGAGTGTTCTTTTAATAATTAATTATGTAGTAGCTATAACGGCAGTTATAACTATAGTTCTTAAAAACGTAAACCCTACTAAAACACTATCTTATATTATTGTTTTAGTGTTTTTTCCTTTTCTAGGAATTCTTATTTATTACCTGTTTGGGCAAGAATATAGGAAAAATAAAATTTTCAACAGAAAACAAGTTCTTAACCAATCTACCGTAAAACGAATACATGAAGAGTTAGAATTAGATGGTAAGGCTATTAGAAAAGTTGATGATTATCTAGACAATAAAGTCAAATTAGTAAAACTTCTTTATAGTAATGAAAATTCACCTTTAACGCTTTGTAACGAATTAGAACTTTTTACCACTGGTGATGACAAGTTTAAAAAATTGTTTGAAGATTTAAAACAAGCTAAACATCATATTCATTTAGAATATTATATAGTTGAAGATGGTAATATAAGTACGCAACTTTTAAATATTATATGTAAAAAAGCAACCGAGGGTGTTGATGTAAGGTTAACTTATGATGATGTTGGAAGTAAGCTATCTTCTAAAATGAAGCAGCAATTAAACAATAGCGGTGTAGAGCATTATCCATTTATGCCCGTTGTTTTTTCTAAATTCACAGGGAAGATGAATTATAGAAACCACCGAAAAATAGCTGTTATTGATGGGGCTATTGCTTATGTTGGTGGTATTAATATTGCTGATGAATACGTTAATGCAAATAACAATAAATTTTGGCGAGATACCCATTTAAGACTAGTTGGAGAAGCTGTAAAATCATTGCAAATCAATTTTTTTACTACATGGCATTTTGTTTCAAATACTAATCTTAAAATAGATAAATCCTATTTCCCAGAAGTAACATGTAAAAATGATGTTGCGGTTCAAATAGCTGCAAGTGGTCCTGATACAGATTGGGCCAATATTATGGAAGCCATTTTTACGGCTATAACAACTGCAGAAGATTATGTTTATATTACAACGCCTTATTTTGTGCCAAACGATCAAATTATTACAGCATTACAAGTGGCCTCCAAAAGTGGTGTAGATGTAAAACTAATTATTCCTAAAAAATCTGATTCTTGGGTTGTTAAACATGCAACCAATTCCTATTTAGAGCGATTGTTTGATGCTGATATTGAAGTGTATCGCTATACCAAAGGCTTTATTCATGCCAAAACGATAGTAGTTGATGATATTTTTTCAACAGTAGGAACCTCTAATATGGATTACAGAAGTTTTAATATTAATTTTGAAATAAATGCTTTTATTTACGATATAGATACTAGTAAAGTATTAAAAAAGCATTTTTTAAATGACCTTAAGGCATGTGAAAAAGTGAATCCAAATCAATGGCTATATAGGTCTAAATTCGAAAAAATTAAAGAATCGTATTGTAGATTGTGGTCACCTTTAATTTAATTTCTATTTATATTATCTACCACGTCTTTTTTGAGACCTTAATGAAGCACCAGCACCATAATGTTGATTAGGACCAGCTGCCTGCTTCATGTTTTGTTTCATCATTTTAATCTGATCCGTAAGCATACCTTGTTTGTCTAATTTCTGTGCTTCAGACAGTAATTTTTGAGCCTCTTGTTTTCTACGTTTAGAAAAAGCAATACCTGCTAAATTTAATTTAGCCATTGCAATATCATGATCCATTGATAATCCTAATGATAGCGATTTTTTAAAGTATTTCTCGGCTTCATTCATATTATCTTGCGACACCATTATACCATGTAAGTAATTAAAGTAGCCTTGTTGCTTTGTTACTAATGCAGCTTCAGGATTTTTAATTTTGTTTAACCATTTTTTTGCTCCTTCAAAATCTTGTTTTCTTAATCTTAAAAATGCGAGTAAAATAAATTCATTTTTAAAATATAGAAATATAAAAATTAGAGATAAAAATATAAGGGCAATACCGTTTCCAATTTCACCTTCTATAAATTGATAAATAGCAAAAGCAATTATTCCTGCTGCAATGATTAGTTTTATAATTTTATTGTACATAATGTTATTTTGATAATAGAAAAAAGCGCTTTTTAAATATTAAAATATACTGCTTTTAGAATTTAAGAGTGCAAAGAAACTAAAATTTTATTAAAATATACATATAGATAATTGACAATGTATAGTGGTACCCCAAATAAATAAAGGTCTAACATGAGTTTTAAGTTTCTTAAAAATATTTCTAAATTTTTTTTAAAAATGATTTGCAAAGTAATAAAGGCTTTGTATATTTGCCCTCGGTTTTAACATAGCCATTTATTCATAAATTACTATACAGATTTAAAAACATAAGACATGCCAAAAAGAACGTTTCAGCCATCAAAGAGAAAAAGAAGAAACAAACATGGTTTCAGAGAAAGAATGGCTTCTGCTAACGGTAGAAAGGTATTAGCACGTAGAAGAGCTAAGGGAAGAAAAAAATTATCTGTTTCAACTGAAACTAGACATAAAAAATAATGATTAACAATTGTTGATAATTAAAAGGTATTACTTAACGGTAATGCCTTTTTTTATATCTGCTGATTACTATTTTTGCAACACATTAAAATACAACATAATAACGAGTAAAAATGCCGAAAAATCCTAAACTTAAATCGATATTAATTATTGGCTCAGGTCCTATCGTAATCGGACAAGCATGTGAATTTGATTACTCTGGAACTCAAGCTTTACGTTCACTTAGAGAAGATGGAATTGAAACTATTTTAATCAATTCTAATCCTGCAACTATCATGACCGATCCAGCTATGGCCGATCATGTTTACTTGCTGCCTTTAAATACTAAATCGATTATTCAAATCTTAAAAGAACATCCTCAAATTGATGCCGTTTTACCAACAATGGGTGGGCAAACTGCTTTGAATTTATGTATTGAAGCTGATGAAAAAGGCATTTGGAAAGATTTCGATGTTGAAATTATTGGTGTTAACATTGATGCCATTAACATCACTGAGGATAGAGAACAGTTTAGAGAGTTAATGCTTAAAATTGGCGTGCCTATGGCACCTCAAGCAACAGCAACATCTTATTTAAAAGGAAAAGAAATTGCGCAAGAGTTTGGTTTCCCTTTAATTATTAGAGCTTCTTTTACTTTAGGAGGTGCAGGAGCCTCTTTTGTATATAAGGAAGAAGATTTTGACGAATTATTAACTCGCGGATTAGAGATTTCTCCAATTCATGAAGTTATGATTGATAAAGCTTTAATTGGATGGAAAGAATATGAGTTAGAGTTACTTAGAGACTCAAATGATAACGTTGTTATTATTTGTTCTATCGAAAATATGGATCCAATTGGTATTCATACCGGAGACTCTATTACGGTTGCTCCAGCAATGACTTTAAGCGATAAAACGTTTCAGAAAATGCGTGATATGGCTATACACATGATGCGTAATATTGGAGATTTTGCTGGTGGTTGTAACGTGCAATTTGCTGTTAGTCCTGATGAAAAAGAAGATATTATTGCCATTGAAATTAACCCACGTGTTTCACGTTCTTCGGCATTAGCTAGTAAAGCAACAGGTTATCCTATTGCAAAAATTGCTGCTAAATTAGCCTTAGGGTATCATTTAGATGAATTGAATAACCAAATTACAAAATCGACTTCAGCTTTATTTGAGCCGACTTTAGATTATGTGATTGTTAAAATACCACGTTGGAACTTCGATAAGTTTGAAGGATCAGACCGTACCTTAGGACTTCAAATGAAATCTGTGGGTGAAGTTATGGGTATTGGACGTTCTTTTCAAGAAGCGCTACATAAAGCAACGCAATCACTTGAAATTAAGCGTAATGGTTTAGGTGCCGATGGAAAAGAGAATAAAAATTACGACGAAATTATAGAAAAACTAACCTATGCTTCATGGGATAGGGTTTTTATAATTTATGATGCCATTAGAATGGGAATCCCATTAAGTAGAATCCATGAGATTACTAAAATCGATATGTGGTTCTTAAAGCAATATGAAGATTTACATTTCTTAAATAACGAAATTTCAACCTTTACTATTGATACCATACAAAAGGATTTACTTTTAGAAGCAAAGCAAAAAGGATATGGCGACAGACAAATAGCACACATGTTAGGCTGTTTGGAGAGTCAAGTTTATAGCAAAAGAGAAGAGCTTGGTGTAAACAGAGTTTATAAATTAGTGGATACTTGTGCTGCAGAATTTGAAGCAAAAACACCATATTACTATTCTACTTTTGAAAGTGATATGGAAACTGCCAATGGTAACCGTTATGCAGATAACGAAAGTGTAGTAACAGACAAGAAAAAGGTGATTGTTTTAGGTTCTGGTCCAAATAGAATTGGTCAAGGAATTGAGTTTGATTACTGTTGTGTTCATGGTGTTTTAGCTGCCGCAGAATGTGGTTATGAAACCATCATGATTAACTGTAATCCAGAAACGGTTTCAACAGATTTTGATACTGCCGATAAGTTATACTTCGAACCGGTATTCTGGGAGCATATTTATGATATTATTAAACATGAAAAACCAGAAGGTGTTATCGTACAGCTTGGAGGGCAAACAGCCTTAAAATTAGCTGAAAAATTAACAAAATACGGTATTAAAATATTAGGAACTAGTTTTGAATCTTTAGATTTAGCAGAAGATAGAGGGCATTTCTCAAGATTATTAAAAGAAAACAACATTCCTTATCCTGAGTTTGATATTGCTACAACAGCCGACGAAGCTGCTGCAATTGCCGATGTATTAGATTTTCCTATATTAGTTCGTCCTTCTTACGTACTTGGTGGTCAAGGCATGAAAATTGTAATTAATAAAGAAGAGCTTGAAAAGCATGTAGTGGATTTATTAAGCAGAATGCCAGGGAATCAATTATTATTAGACCATTATTTAGATGGTGCTATTGAGGCAGAAGCCGATGCCATTTGCGATGGTGAGAATGTATATATCATTGGTATCATGGAACACATCGAGCCATGTGGTGTCCACTCAGGAGATAGTAACTCATTATTACCTCCATTTAACTTAGGCGACTTAGTTATGCAACAAATTGTAGACCACACTAAAAAAATCGCATTAGCGCTTAATACGGTTGGTTTAATAAACATACAGTTTGCAATTAAAGACGACACAGTTTATATTATAGAAGCAAACCCTAGAGCATCTAGAACGGTTCCTTTTATAGCCAAAGCATATGGCGAGCCTTATGTAAATTATGCAACAAAAGTAATGTTAGGAGAGAAGAAGGTAACAGATTTCGATTTCAAACCAAAGTTAAATGGTTATGCTATTAAACAACCGGTATTCTCGTTTAATAAATTCCATAATGTTAATAAGAAACTAGGACCAGAAATGAAAAGTACTGGAGAAAGCATCTTATTTATAGACAGCTTAAAAGATGATGCCTTTTACGATTTATATTCAAGACGTAAAATGTATTTAAGTAAATAATTCTAAGTATTATATATAAAAAAATCCCGTTTAATACGGGATTTTTTTGTTAGATAAAGTACTAGTTGTTATCGTTTTTGAGATTATGCTTTTAGTATATTAAGACTCAAAAAACTCAATAGTGGCATTTTGCGATTTAATCAAGTCAATATGTTCTTCCATTTTAAATTCCGAAGAATTAAAGCGAGAAGACCTCGTTCTTGTTTGTTCTTGCCTAGCAATACTTCTAGCAAAACGTCTAATGCTTTGTTTGCTATCTAAAATTAAACCAGGAACCGGAACGTTTTTACCGTTTTCATCTTTAGCTACCATGGTAAAATAAGACGAATTACAGTGTTTTATTTCTCCAGTCTGAATATTTTGAGACTCTACACGAAGGCCAATTACCATTGATGTTCTACCCGTATAATTTACCGAAGCTTTAAGGGTTACTAATTCGCCAACTTCAATTGGGTTTAAAAAATCAACTTTGTTTACCGATGCCGTAACACAATAATGCCTAGAGTGTTTTGATGCACAAGCAAATGCAATCTGATCCATTAAATTTAAAATATGCCCCCCGTGAATTTTACCACTAAAATTGGAGTGCGCAGGTAACATGAGTTCTGTAATTGATACTTGAGAATCTTTAGCGTGTTTAAACATATTGTGTTGGTTTTAGTGTTTTACTTTTACTACGTTTGTTATAAAATATTTAAAATCTACTAGTCAAAATAAGGTTTTGTTAGGCTCAAAATATTAAAGTTTTACAAACTTATCTTGACACTTTGTGAGGTCTTCAATACCTTCTTTTTGATGGTCTTCAACCGAAAAAATAAATATTTGGGATTCAGATAGCTCTTGGCTTATTTCGCCTTCCCAAATTTTAAAAAGCATACCTCTGCTGCTAATTTTAACGAGTTTGCTAGCGCGAACACCTTCATTATAATGTACAAAAGATATAAAGCTGAAATATCCTGCTACTATTAAAAGGAAAGCTATAAATGTTTTAAATAGAAATTTCATAAATACATTTAGATACCGTCATCGCCTTGTGCACGTTTAATTATAGCTTCTGGAAGTGATTTTTTAGCTTTCGCACCCATCTTCTTAAGTTTTTCAACACTGGTAATTAAATTGCCTCGACCTTCAAACAACTTATTCATGGCAGAATTATAGTCCACTTTAGAAGCATCAATTTTTTTACCTACACCAATTAAATCTTTCATTAAGCCTTCAAACTTATCATACAAATTCCCAGCTTGTTTGGCTATTTCAATGGCATTACGTTGTTGTTTTTCGTTATTCCACATGCTATCAATAGTACGTAATGTAGCCAATAGTGTAGATGGTGTTACAATAACAATATTTTTCTCAAAAGCTTTGTTGTAAATGGAGTTGTCTTCATTTACAACTACTGCAAATGCAGGCTCTATGGGGATAAATAACAAGACAAAGTCTGGTGATTCTATATCGTATAAATCTTGATAGTTTTTTTCAGAAAGTTGATCCACATGTCTTCTAATAGAATTAACATGCGCTTTTAAGTGCAAGGCTTTATCATCATCATCTGCATTTACCAATCGTTCGTAATCTGTTAAAGATACTTTACTATCAATAATCATCTTTTTTCCATCCGGAAGATTTAAAACCACATCAGGTAATACTCGGGTTCCATCTTCGCGAGTAAAATTTTGTTGTACAAAATATTCTCTATCTTTCTCTAGTCCAGACTTTTCTAAAACGCGTTCTAAAACTAATTCGCCCCAATTTCCTTGCATTTTACTATCGCCTTTTAAAGCTCTAGTGAGGTTAGTGGCTTCTTTTGTCATTTGTTGATTTAAATCTTTTAAACCTAACAATTGCTCCTTTAAAGCCGAATGCATACTAATGCTTTCCTTCTGTGTTAAATCTACCTTTTCTTCAAAAGTTTTAATTTTTTCTTGAAGCGGATTTAAAATGTTTTTAATGTTTTCTTTATTCTGTAGTGTGAATTTCTCCGATTTTTCATCAAGTATTTTAGTAGCCAATAGTTCAAAATCTTTACGAAGTTGTTCTTGGCGTAGCTCTAATTCTTTATCGCGTTTTAAGTTTAATTCTTGAAGGTTTTCGAATTCAGAATTTTTTCTAGCCAATTCGGTGTTTAAAAAATCTTTCTCGCGTCGAATATCTTCGCGTTCTGATTCTGTTTTAGAAATAACCTGACGCAGTTCTTCAATTTGACTTGAAAAATTGTTGTTTTGTTTTTCATTTTCAGATTGATGATATGCTTTTAAATCATCAATTTGTAGTTGAAGGTTGGTATTGCGTTCTTCAAGGGTACTTTGTTCGCTTTTACTTTTAAGTTTTGTGAAAAGCATACCTAAATAACCACCTATAGCTGCGGAAATTAGTATTGCGATAATGAGAATAAGACTGTCGTTCATTTAGAAAAGTGTGATAAAATCAAAGATAATTTTTTTAGTTTGAACTTCTAGTGGTGGGTAAAGAAGATTTATGTTTTAAAATGAGTTTTTCATCATTCTTAATTTTTCACCCTAAAACTTCCTGTTTTTTCATCAAAAGCTATTAAATCTTTTGGAAATAAGGTTTCGAAAACACCTTGTTTAATTAAGTTGTATGGTACATCTGAAACCACTTGATTTTCAGTCATAACAATTATATTATCACATAATTGGATGGCTAAATCTATTTCGTGAGATGAAAACAGAACCGTTTTATTGGTGTCCTTAGCTAGTTTTTTAAGCAGTTTTAAAATGTATGCTTTATGATACATGTCTAAATGAGTTGTGGGTTCATCTAGAATAATTAAGTCAGTATCTTGAGCCAGAGCTCGTGCTATCATAACTTTTTGTAATTGACCATCACTTAGCTCAAAACATTTTTTGTGTATTAGTTCTGTAATGTTTGTGTGGTCCAGGGCATTATTAATAGCTTCGGTATCTAATTTGGACAAATTACCAATCCAGTTTGTATAAGGTTGTCTTCCTAAAGCCACCAACTCCAAAACGGATAGGTTTTTTGATGTAATTTGTTCGGTTAGCACCAAACTCATTACTTTGGCTAATTCTATTGGCGCATAATCCGATACCTTTTTGCCGTTAATTTCTATAGCGCCATCTAATGGATTTTGAACTTGTGTTAATGTTCGTAGTAATGTCGATTTTCCAATACCATTTGCACCAATTAATCCAACAAGTTCGCCTCTTTTTAATTCGATATTTATATTTGAAGCAATACATGTTTGTTTCTTTTTGGAAACATAACCTATTGATAAATCGTTAGTTTTTAAAATGATATGTGGCTGCTTGCTATTCATATTAAAATACCATTTTTCGTTTACTTACTAATAACCAAATTATTACAGGAGCACCAATTAATGCCGTTATTGCATTTATGGGTAAGGTTAAATCGCTATATGGTAATTGGGCAATGCTATCGCAAATTAACATGACAATAGCACCAAATAAAAATACAGCTGGTAAAAGAATTTTATGATTAGACGTATTAAATACTTGCCTTGTAAGATGCGGAATTGCTAAACCAATGAACGCAATAGGTCCAGTAAATGCTGTTATCGTTCCTGCTAATAAGCTGGTGGCTATGATAATAGTTAATCGGCTTCTTTTGATGTTTAAACCTAAACTTTTAGCATAGTTTTCGCCTAAAAGCAACGTGTTTAATGTTTTTATTGAAAATATGGCAAGCATTAAACCGATACTATATATTAGAAATAGAATGGTAAGATCTGTCCATGATAAATTACCTAGACTTCCAAAACCCCAAAACACATATTGCTGTAATTGTTCGGCAGAACCAAAATAAGAGAGTACGCTAACTATGGCAGCGGTAATACTTGCAAACATAAGCCCTATAATTAAAATAGCCATGGTGTCTCTAACTTTTATAGAAACCATTAAAACAGCCAATAGTACTAGAAAGCTTCCTACGCTAGCAGCAAGGACAATACCCCATTTTGATAGAAATAATGCGGCAAAAATGCCACCAAAAACACTGGAGCCTAAAATAACCATAGCAACTCCCAAACTAGCACCAGAGCTAATACCTAAAACAAAAGGGCCTGCTAAAGGATTTCTAAATAAGGTTTGCATAATAAGACCCGAAATCCCCAAACCAGAACCTACAATTATTGCTGTTAGAGCCTTTGGTAATCTATAATTTTGAATAATATGTTGCCAAGTTTCTTGTTCTGTGGTACTGCCTATTAAACTATTAAAAATAGCTTTAAAAGGAATAGAGACCGATCCTAAACTTATATTCATGAAAAAGCACGCTACTAACATAGCAATCAATATAATAAAGGGTAAATGGTATGTTTTTTTATCTGTCAACTATTCTAGGCGTTTAAAAAAGAAGGGGGTGTAATGCTCTAATAATTCTGGATGGCAAATTTTAATTAGGTCTTTTAAAACGATGTCTGGTCGCGTCATCCCTAATTCATAATACAATACACCTCCAGAAGCTCCTGTTGTATTGGTAAAACTATAAATATTTTTCGATTTAAAAGCATCAAATAGCGTATGGTTGTTATTGCCATTTTCTAAAGCTTTTAAACTTGAATAATTAGAAGGGCTTAGCCAAATATCGGCACCTTTAGCTTTTACAAATACCGATTCGAAATTTAATTTTAAACTTCCAACCCCTTTGGTGTCTTGCCATAGGTAATTAATGTTAGCATCTTTAAAAAGTTGGGCTTCAGTACTTGTGCCATTAGGTAAATACCAAATATCGCTATGCATTGCGCCGCTCAAAACGGTAGGTTTGTATTTTACGTTTTTTGCTAATTGTTTAGCTTTTAAATATTCCTTTTCTATGGTTTTAAATATGGAGTCCGCCTTATTTTCCTTATTGTACAGGGCCCCAAAAAACTTAATCCATTCTGCTTTAGCAAGTGGCGAATGTTCTACCCAATCGCCATTAAAAATAACAGGAATCCTTGCTTTTTTAATGGTTTCTAAAGATCGGTTGTTGCCATCTATTCCAAATCCGACTACTAAGTCTGGGTTTAATTCTAAAAGTATTTCGGTATTTAATCCTTCATTTTTACCCAATTCTCTTATACTTCCGTTATTTATTTGTGTTCTTATTTTTTCAGAAGAAATATAATCGGTTCCCGGAAATCCGACTAAAGTTTGTTCCACATTTAAAAGCTCTAATGACGGAATATGTGTAGTAGATGTTACCACTATTTTTTGAATAGGATTGATAATAAGATCATCATATTCATCCTTCAAAAAACTAGTTTTGGCTGCGTTCTCTTTATTAACTAAAACGTATTTGAATTTTTTTTCGGCATTAGGCCAAGGTTTTTCAATGGTTAAAACTTTATAGTTTTTATAGTTTTTAATCGAAAAGCCTTTAGCATATTTTACAAGTAGCTCTTGGCTTATTTCAAGTTCTTCAATGTGATGCTTTGTTTCATTTTTACAATTGAAGCAAATAACAAATAGTAATAATAAAAATAGTTTAGACCTCATACCATCATGTAACATTAGGAACGCAGTATATTTTTTAGATAGTTAATTTTGAAAAAAATAGTAATCCTATGCGAAACGGGTCAAATTTAACAATATATATAGTAGCTGTAGTTATTATAGTTCATTTTCTTGCAGGCTTTATTTATCTCCTCTATAAAATGAATAAGAAAAAGTAAAATTTTATCTGTTTACTTTATTTAAATCCTTTACTTTTGCAGAGAATTTTGGTTTTGTTTTGTAATTGCAAAACAAATTAAAAGGGAATCTGGTGAAATTTTATAATTAATTCCAGAACTGTTCCCGCAACTGTAAGTTTATGCTAAACATGTTTTAGTACCTCTTAAAGAGGGTGTTGTGCACTACAACCACTGGCGTTAGGCTGGGAAGGAAAAGCAACATTAGATAAGTCAGGAGACCTGCCATTTTCATCATCTAAAATAACTCTCGGGTAAAGAGTTTTAAAGATTTATGAAAAATATATACATATTACTACCATTCGTTTTAGGCTTTTCTACTGTAGCAAAGGCTCAGGTTGATGCTGTGCAAAAGTTAGATGAAGTTGTAATTAGCGATACCAAGTTATTGGATTACGCCAATGGTATAAAAATAGAAATACTTTCAGATTCCATTATCACTAATAATGCAACGTCCCTAACAGGGCTATTGGCTTTTAATTCCAATATATATTTTAAAGAAAACGGTTTCGGAATGGTTTCATCTCCTTCATTTAGAGGTACGAACGCATCGCAAACAGCTGTGGTTTGGAATGGGATAAATATAAACTCTCAACTAAATGGTCAAACAGATTTCAATACCATTAATACATCAAATTATAATTCCATAGCTATTAGAAGCGGTGGGGGAAGCGTGCAATATGGTAGCGGTTCTATTGGAGGGAGCATTCATTTAAATAATAATTTAAGTTTTACCGAGCATTTCGAGACTGTTATAAGAACAGGATACGGAAGCTTTAATTCTAAAAACTTAGGTTTTAATACTGGTTTTGGAAGTAAATTATGGACCGGAAATGTTGCAGTATCTTATTTGGATTCCGATAACGATTATAAATATTTAGGAACCAGTCAAGTAAACGAGAATGGCGAGTTTAGTAACCTAAATTTAAACGCCAACTTAGGGTTTTATGTATCGAGTAAGGATATTGTAAAGCTTTACCATCAAAGTTATTTTGGTAATCGAAATTTCTCAGGAACTTTAGTTGGCCCTTCTAAAAGTAAATATGAAGACGAAAATTTTAGAACCATGTTGGAGTGGTCTCGAATTTCGGGGAAGTTTAGCTCGAAAGTTAAAGCAGTGCATTTACACGAATTGTTTAAATATTTTGAAAACAAAGACAAAGCTAATTTTAGTTTAGGTAGCGTAAATACAGTATTAGTTAATCATAATTTTAATGTGCGTTTTAGCGATAAATTACAGTTTAAAACCATAATAGAATATTCGAACACAAAAGGAAAAGGAGATAGTTTTAAGGAACCGGTAAGAAACGCATTTTCTACAACAGCGTTACTTAATCACAAACTTAATAACGTAGTTCGTTACGGCATTAACCTTAGACAAGATTTTACAACAGGAGGTGAGAGACCCTTTGTATATTCTGTTGATGCTGGTTTGGATTTATTTGAACATTATCATATTCAAATAAACGGTTCTAAAAACTACCGTATTCCTACATTTAACGATTTGTATTGGCAACCTGGAGGTAATTTAGATTTGGTTCCAGAATCGTCTTATCAAATAGATTTAGGGCAGCATTTTAATTATCCAAATTTTAATGTAAAGCTTAATGGCTATTATATTAATACTAAGGACATGATTCAGTGGGTGCCAGATAATACAGGTATATGGTCTCCCATAAATATAGGTGAGGTTGCCAGTTATGGGGCGGAAGTAGAGGTGAAATCGCATTACACCATTAATAAGAATCAATTTAATTTTTCGGGACATTACTCTTACACCGTTTCTGAAGATTTAGAAACTAATAAGCAGCTTATTTATGTGCCTTTTCATAAAGGGAACTTAAGTGTCTCGTATGGGGTTAAACGATTTACTTTGCGTTACCAACACATGTTTAATGGAGATGTTTCTATATTAGGAAACTCCTTATCAGAGTATGATTTTGGGAATTTAAACATGAGCTATTTGTTTAACCTAACAAGGGAAACCAAATTAACATTAAATTTTAAAGTAAATAATTTATACAATACATATTACGAAAATGTGGCCTTAAGGCCCATGCCTAATAGAAACGTTCAAGTACAAACAATAATTAAATTTTAAAAATGAAAATCAACAAATTACTAGTATTAGCCTTATTAACAAGCATTTTTATTTCCTCTTGTAGTGAAGATAGCGATGATACCCCAGTTGTACCAAAAGGTAATTATGAAAATGGATTATTAATTTCTCACGAAGGCAATTTTGGACAAGGAAATGCGTCTGTATCCTTTGTGTCGGATGATCTTTTAACAGTCGAAAATAATGTATTTAGTAACGTAAATGGTTCACCATTAGGGGATACAGCACAAAGCATAGCCTTTAGTGATGAGTTTGCTTATGTAGTTTTAAATGTTTCGAATAAAATAGAAGTTTTAAATCGCTACACATTTGAGTCTGTAGCAACCATAAATTCGGGCTTACTAAATCCAAGATATATGACCGTTTCAAACGGAAAAGGTTATGTAACAAATTGGGGAGATGGTGGTGATTCTACTGATGATTTTGTGGCTATTATAGATTTAGACACCAATACAGTTTCAAATACGATTCAGGTAGGTGAAGGGCCTGAATATATTTTAGAAAACGAGTATTTGTTATACGTATCACATAAAGGTGGTTGGGGTGTAAACAATATTATTTCTGTAATTGACATTTCAGATAATAATGTTGGAACTATAGAAGTTAACGACGCTCCGGGAGCAATGGCTCTAGATTCCAATGGGAACTTAGTTGTTTTATGTAGTGGTGCTAATCAATATTGGTTAACCCCGGCAGTTGAAACTTTGGCTTCAATTACTCGTATAAGCACTAATAATTCTGCTATTCTGGATGTAATGGAATTTGCTCAAGGAGAGCATCCAAGTATAATGACTCATGATGATGATGATGAATTGTTTTATGTTTTGAATGGTGAAGTATACGAATTAGATGATAGTAGTGATGTGCTGCCAACATCAGCTATTTTGGATGTGTCATCAATTAGCGCCTATGGAATTTCTGTTGATGATGATACATTATACGTAGCGAACTCTAATTTTACAGAAGAAAGCGATTTACTTATTTACGATTTAGATAGCGCTTCGCTTATTGAAACTGTTGAGTTGTCAATTGGAGCTGCTAAAATTTATTTTAACTAAAAATCATTAATTATAAAGAAAATTTAACCACTTAAGGTATTTTAATGCTTTGATTTAAAGGGGTTAATATTAGAAAGTAAGTAACAACATATAAGAACAGTTGCATTTTGTGACTGTTTTTTTTACACCAAATTTTAAAAATTATGAAGAAAAATTCCCTCAATTTAGTACTTTTTTTACTGTTTAATTTATCTGTTATCGCACAATCTTATGCCCCAAAAGCAGGAGCAGAAGGCACAACAGCTATTCATCGCGATTCTGAAGATTTTACAGCGTGGGCAACAGGAGTTACTGTTGTTCGCGGACCTCAAAATATTACGAACCCAACCGGAGATGTCGCAAATTTTGGAGTTCCAGAAAATGCCATCGATAAATCTAATGGGCAGATTGTAAGCCTAGGCGATGGCGGAACAGCAATTTTAACTTTCGAGAATGCTATAAGCAATAACTCTGGTTTTGATTTTGCGGTTTTTGAAAACAGCTTTAGCGATACCTTTTTAGAATTAGCTTTTGTTGAAGTTAGTTCAGATGGTGTAAACTATTTTAGGTTTCCTTCACATAGCCAAACACAAACCGATACTCAAGTTGGAGGTTTTGGAAGTGTTGACCCAACGTATATAAATAATTTAGCAGGAAAATATAGAGCGAGTTATGGTACGCCTTTCGATTTGGATGATATTACTGATGATGCTTTGTTGGATAAAAATGCTATTACACACGTAAAACTTATTGATGTTATTGGCACCATAGATCCTACATACGCCACTTATGATAGTTATGGGAATATCGTTAACGATCCTTACGCGACTCCGTTTGGTTCTTCAGGTTTCGATTTGGATGCTGTTGGTGTTATTAATTCGGCTTCATTAAGCTTAAATCACATTAGCAAAAATGCATTGGCTTTATATCCTAATCCTGCATTAACTAGTTTTTATGTTCCTAAATCGGGAACTGTATCCATATACTCGGTTTCTGGACGTTTAATTCACGAACAGGTTGTAAATAATAAAAGTATTCCTGTTACCATAGACCAATTAATATCTGGTGTTTATATTGTGAAATTATCGAATGAAACCGGTGTGAATACCCAAAGATTAATAAAGAAATAACGATACCCATTTTATGTTGTTTTAAGGAAGGCTACCAATTTATGGTAGCCTTTTTTGTGGGATTAAATCGTAATGCACAACATGTTTGATAATTTTTTTAAAGCACAAATATTTAGTTCTGATAAATAAACTTTAGAAATGAAAGTTTTATATTTATCGCCGACTAAAACACCCATAATTACTAGCAATGAAAACAATTGAATACTTAACAGGTCAAGGCGGAATGATGCTTCTAGGCTTAGTTGTTATATCTGTATTTATCTTTAGGAAATACAAGGAAAAACGTTATTTCAAAGATGTTGAAAGGCGAATAAATAGTAGAAATAAAAACCAAGTTGATAAATAAAACCTTCCACGCTATTTATGGAATTAAGTCGCAGTACCAAACGCCATAATTATCTGTGGAGCAAACTGAATCATTGTCCGTTTTAGGCGCATTATATTCTCGGTATACTTTTTCGCCAATGTTAAATTGAATAGGGTGTTTAAAAATAGGACCATCAAAACAAAAGGTATGAAACTCGCCATTTTCGCCACATGGGTCAACGCCTTCGGGTAGGTTTTTTATAAAGTTTTCGTCTATTATTGTTCCGACAAAATCTTCGTTAAAATATTTTGAATTGGCACAAACTACAATGGTTTTAAAACCTAAATCTAAAAACTCGTTTAAAAGTGTCTTTGTATCTTTTTTCCAGAGCGGGAATATGGCTTTTATACCTTGTTTTTCTAGTTGTTGTTCGCGGTAAGTTCTTAAATCTTCTAAAAAAATATCGCCAAACGCAGTATGTGTAAAGTCTTCTTTTTTTAACCTAGAAGTGATTTCTAGCATTTTTTGTTCGTAAACATTCATACTTGGCATTTCCGGTAGTTCTATTAAACTAGCAGGAATACCTATGGCCTGAGTTTGAGCAATGAGAAGCTCTTTTCTTAACCCATGCATAGAAACCCGATTGTAATAGCTGTTTACGGTTGTAATTAACTCGTTTACTGTAAAACCTTTGTCTTGTAGTAAGTAATAAAGTGCTAAAGCGGAATCTTTACCAGAACTCCAGTTGAAGTATGTTTTTTGTTTTTTCAATTAACTAGATTTTAGTCGATAATCATGCCACCATCAAGTGGGTTTAATTCATTACTATCCATTAATAATTTAAAAGATTGAGATGATTTTGATTTAATTACTGAAAATTTAGCCATTGAGTCTTCGATATCTGCAAGAGCAAGGGCTAGCATAGGTTCGTTTACATCGCCTAAAATACCATAATTAAGTGGGTTTTCTAAGTATTCAAAGCCTATTGAAGGGGGTAAGCCATCACCAGGAACAGTCTCTTCATTTTTATTAACACCATTGGCTATTAAAGGCTGCAAAGCGTATGTATGACTAGGGTTTGCACCTTGTCTTCCAAAATTTGGTGAATCATAAAGTGTTGTTGAGGCTTGTGTTTTACCAACGGTATTAGAGCCAATTTTAATAACGTTATCCAAATAGGGCTCTAAGCCATTTATTAAGCCTTCGCTAGCAGAAGCGGATCTTCCAGTGACTAGAACATATATTTTATTTAAACCTAAACTGTTAATTGTAGTCCCATTGTCTAGTGTGTTAGTAAAATTATATTCGGTATTGTTACTTTGTAAAGTGTTGTTATATATAAGTTTTTCGAAAAGCTCACCAGTATATTGCCCAGTTATCATACTTGCTAAATAAGTTGTTGTGCTTACCGATCCTCCTGGGTTGTATCTTAAATCGAGAACCAAATGCTGTACGTTTTTAGATTTGAACTCGCTAAATACAATGTTTAATTCGGTTTCAGAGCCAGATGTAAACCCGTTGTACATAATATAGCCCACATTTTCGCCACCTATATCTATTATTTGAGTATTATAGATAGGGGCTTCCGTAAATTGTACTTTGCTAACAAGTATATTCTCATTTAAGGGGTCTATACTATCGTCTGTGGTTCCTAAGGTGCCTTTATCGTTATAAAAGCCGAGATTTAATGTGTAACTATCCTGGTTGGTTAGAGCTGAGAAATTAGCTTGAGTTAATTTTATACCATCAATAGCATATAAAATGTCACCTCTTTTTAAACCTGCATTATCTCCTGGACTATCGGGTAGTACTAAACGAATAACACCAAAAGCTTCGGTTGTGCTATTTGGTGCTGCGTATAATGCGTATTCCATACCACTGGTAAGCGTGTTACCTTGAAATTGCTGCTCTAAGGCTAGATAATCGTCCACAATCCAACTAAATCTATCTACGGTTTCGGGTTGGTATATAAGATGATTAAATAAATCGAATGGTGAATCAAAGGTGTTTAGGTAGGCCGTGTATTCGGCGTTATTAGTAAATCGGTCGTCTGCCAAATTAGGGATATTGTCCTTATATAAGTAAAAAATATTCATGCCTTTCCATACAAAATCTAATATGTCATTGTCTGTAGCGGGAACATCATCATGATCTTGAAAACAATTGGTAAAAAGTAGCGTAGCAAAAATTAGTGTTAGGGCATTTAATTTTTTCATATTTTACATTTTTATAAGTGTCGTAGGTAAAACTTTAAAATTAGTTACATTATTGTATATATCCTATTTCTGATTAAAAAATAAGATTTTAGTTGGCTTCTGCCTGTAATTTACCGGATATACCCGTGTAGGAGACTGCAGAAGAAAGCCCTAAGGGGCCTTTTGAGGAGCGCGGACTTGTGGTATTTTGACTTTGCTCAATACAAGCTTCAAGACCGAACCTTCGGGGTTACACCCCAAATGAATAGAATTGTTTTATATTTTTTAATATGTTGCGTAACAAAACAAATACTGTGTCGTCGTAATAGAAATAGCCGTAACCAAGCTGTTTATTTAAACCAAACCAAAATGACTCAAAAAGAGTTTTTAAATATTGTAATGCCTTTTAAGGACAAAGTATTTCGATTGGCGAAACGCTTATTAGTATCGACAGAAGAGGCCGAGGACGCCACGCAAGAAGTATTATTGAAATTGTGGAATAATAAGGTGAAAATAGCAGAGTATAAAAATGTTGAGGCTTTTTCAATGACCATGACTAAGAATTACTGTTTTGATAGGTTAAAATCGAAACAATCCAAAAATTTAAAAATTGTACATAGCAATTATGAGGAAAAAAACACACCGTTACAAAAGCAATTAGAATTAAAAGATAGTGTGAATTGGGTATCAAGAATTATTGAAGATTTACCAGAACAACAAAAAATGATAATCCAGTTACGAGATATTGAGGATTATGATTTTGATGAGATTGCCAAAATGCTGGATATGAATAATACAGCAGTACGAGTAGCCCTATCTAGAGCACGAAAAACAATAAGAGAAAAATTAACAAATACACACAGTTATGGTGTTAAATAATATAGAGAAATTACTAGAAAAGTACGAAAACGGTGAAACATCGCTTAAGGAAGAGCAGCAGTTAAAAAACTATTTTTCGCAAGAAACTGTAGCGCCACATTTAGAGGTGTACAAACCTATGTTCACGTATTTTTTGGTAAACAAGCAAGAGCAATTTACTAAAGACGTTCCATTAAAAACAACACGTAATTTTGATTACAAATGGATTTCGGTCGCAGCAATAGCTGTGCTTATGCTAGGGTTTTATTTTGGTACTAAAATAAATCAAAGTGATTTAGGTACTTACGAAGATCCCGAATTAGCGTTTAATGAGTTTTCGAAATCTATGGAAATGATTTCGTCTAAATTTAATAAAGGCGCATCAACTGTTAGTTATTTAAATGAGATGAGTAAAGGCACTTCGACTCTTGGATATCTTAACGAAGTTGAAAACACAACACGTATAATTTTTAAAACGAATTAAAAAAATGATTACAAATAAATTAAAAACAAGAACAATGAAAAATAGATTAATAGTATTCGTAATGGCCTTGATGTTATTACCGTTAACAGGAATGGCACAGAAGGATATTTTTGATAAATATAGTGACAATTCAGATGTTACTTATGTATCGATAAAGCCTAAAATGTTTCAAATGATAGCCAAAATGGGTATTAATGTTGATGATGCCGAGGCTAGAGCTTATATGGATATGGTTCAAAGTATTACTAGTTTTAAGACGATTGTAACCGATAATAAATCCATTGCGGCCGAAATTTCTAAATGGGTTTCATCGCGATCTGGTGGCTTAGAAGAGTTAATGGAAGTTAAAGATGATGGTAGCGAGGTTAAATTTTATGTAAAAGAAGGAAAAGATGTAGACCACGTAAAAGAGCTATTAATTTTTGTAAACGGCATTGATAGTATGATGGAAGATAAAATTGAAATTAATGGTAAGGAACGTAAAATTGAAACTGTAGTGGTATCGCTTACTGGAGATATTGATCTTAATCAAATTTCGAAACTTACCGATAAAATGAATATTCCGGGAGGGCAACACCTTGAAAAAAATAAATAATTCATCAATTTATTCAATCATGAAACGAACAATTAACTTTTTAACAATAGCATTAATTACCGCAGTAAGTTTTACTAGCTGTGGTAATGATGTTAGTTTGCAACGGTATTTTGTAGAGCACCAAGAAAGTAAAAATTTTATTTCTCAAGATTTACCTTTATCGATGCTAGATATTGATAAATCTAATTTTTCAGAAGCGCAAGAAGAAGCTTATAACTCTGTAAATAAATTAAATTTTTTAGGATATAAATTTGATGAGACGAATAGCCAAACCTTTAACGCTGAGGTTGAAAAAGTAAAAGCTATTTTAAGCCATAGTAAATATAATGACTTAATGGAGTTTAGCGATAAAGGCAATAAAATATCGATAAAATATTTGGATGAAGATGATGATACCGATGAGTTTATTGTTTTTGGTAGCCATAAAGATATGGGTTTTGGTATTGTTAGAATATTAGGCGACGATATGAATCCTGAAAAAATGGTGACCTTAGTTGAGGCTATGCAACATGCAAATTTTGAAGAAGGGCAAATAGATCCTATTATAAATTTCTTTAAATAGACTTTTATTTTCTGAAATTACCACAACAAAAAGGCTTCCTAATTAGGAAGCCTTTTTGTTGTGGTATGTTATAGGTACTCTATTTAATCCTGATTATTTTGTTTTGACTTTTTAGAAAGTATACTTAAAATAATAGTAAAAAAAATAATAGTTAGTACGGTTAAAACAACAAAATTGTCGAGAATTTTTAATATTCCAAAAACAAAAATACCCCCAATCATTACTCCAGAAAGTATTAAAGCTTGTTTGTCGTTTATCATATTTTATCTATTAAATACCTGTGTAATTACTAGGTGTAATTTGTTTCAATTCGTCTTTTATCGAATTAGAAACCTCTAAGGTATCAATAAAATTTGAAATAGAATCTTGATTGATTTTAGAATTGGTTCTTGTTAAGCCTTTCAACGCTTCGTATGGGTTTGGATACCCCTCACGACGTAAAATAGTTTGAATCGCCTCGGCAACTACCGCCCAATTGTTTTCTAAATCTTCAGCAAATTTACCTTCATTTAAAAGTAATTTGTTTAAACCTTTTAAAGTCGATTTAAATCCAATTAATGTATGACCAAAAGGAACGCCAACATTTCTTAAAACAGTACTGTCTGTTAAATCACGTTGTAATCTAGAAACAGGTAATTTAGCCGAAAGGTGTTCAAAAATAGCGTTTGCTATTCCTAAGTTTCCTTCAGAGTTTTCAAAATCTATTGGGTTTACCTTATGTGGCATTGCAGAACTTCCAACTTCGCCAGCTTTAATTTTTTGTTTAAAATAATCCATTGAAACGTAAGTCCAGATGTCTCTATCTAAATCTAAAATAATGGTATTAATACGTTTTAAAGTATCAAATAAAGCAGCCACATGGTCGTAATGCTCAATTTGAGTTGTTGGAAACGAGTGATGTAATCCTAACTTATCTTGTACAAATTGTCCGCCAAAAGCCTTCCAATCAATGTTTGGGTAAGCCACATGGTGCGCATTAAAATTACCTGTAGCTCCACCAAATTTAGCGGCACTTGGTATATCGTTTAATAAATTAAATTGTTCTTCTAAACGTACTACAAAAACTTCTATTTCTTTACCTAAACGTGTAGGAGATGCTGGTTGGCCATGGGTTCTTGCCAACATCGGTATGTCTGCCCAGTCTTTAGATAGGTCTTTTAGTTTTTCTAAAATTATTGAATATTCTGGAACATAAACGTTATTCATAGCTTCCTTAATACTTAAAGGAATAGCCGTATTGTTAATGTCTTGAGATGTTAGTCCAAAGTGGATAAATTCTTTAAATTCAGATAATCCTAAGGTGTCAAATTTTTCTTTAATAAAATATTCAACAGCTTTCACATCGTGGTTGGTAACACTTTCAATCTTCTTAATAGCCAAGGCATCTTCCGATGAGAATTCTTTATAGATCGCTCTTAAGCTAGTAAAAACAGCGGTATCTACATCTTGAAGTTGAGGTAACGGAATTTCGCAAAGTGCAATAAAGTATTCTATTTCTACTAAAACACGATACTTTATTAGCGCTTCTTCAGAGAAATATGGCGCTAATTCACTTACTTTACTTCTGTAACGGCCATCAATTGGCGAGATGGCATTTAATGCTGATAATGACATAATTTGTGTTTGGTTTTTAAGAAGTTGCAAAGATAGAAAAGAAAGTTAGAAGTACGAAGTTACAAACGCTAAGATTAAAGCAAATTCATAGTAATCTCGTTCTATTAACGAATTATTTGGGCGTGCCCCAAGGGGCGGGCTTTTCACTGTATCTTTTTTTGCCATTTATGGCAGCAAAAAAAGGATGCCGCTTCAATCCCTCACGCGGGTCTATCTGCTAAAGTTCTCATTGCTATTTAACTCTTGGATAGCTTGTCTACGTATACTAGTTATAAATTAATCTATGCTAATGGGAGATCAAGTTACTTTTGTTCTCGCTTAATCTTTTTTAAAATATGGCGTGCTCGTGCTTTATATGCAGCGCTTTGTTTCATGAAATCGTCTTCCAAAATACGAGCGAGCTCTGGGTGTACCCAATCCAAAGTTTTTCCAATCAAAAAAAGTGTTGTCATGCTATACGCTTTTGGAGCTACTTTTATATCGTTAATCATATAATCAAAACAGGTTTCTACAATGCGTTGTATATGTGTTTGGGTTAAATTCCTTTTAATTAGATTATCCGTTTTTGTAGAATAAGCCGTTGCTAAAAATTCGCAAATTTTAGCTATAGGTCTTACTGCCGATTCTTTATGGACCTTATGCATGTTTTCAGTAAACACATCTAAATATGGTACAATCGTTTCAATATTATGGTTGCACATAAACTCGAAAACCCAAGCGGCACGTGGCGAAATTTTATCATCTACCCTAAATAGGATATCCAATAGTTTTGGAATTAAGTCTGGGTTTTTTATTAAAAGATGGGCATAAAACAACCGTTTTTCTCGCGAATGATTTACATAATTTAATTCGTTATAAAGTTGCCCTGTAGTCAAATGGTTTTCTTATTTTTAACCCACTTTTTGTGTTTAAAAAGTGTAATTAAGTTTAAAACTACAATAAAATATGATTTTTTATAAGTTTTTAGGCATAGAAAGTGAGTTAACTTAAAATTAATTAAAATGAAAAAAATAGTACTGTTATTGCTTCTTGTATTTGTAATTGCTCAGTTTTTTGGACCAGAAAAAAATGAAGGTGATTTAACGTCTATCGATGCTTTTATGGCTGAAACCAATCCGCCAGAAGATGTAAAAATTATTTTAAAAGATGCTTGTATAGATTGCCATAGCGATGTTACTAAATATCCTTGGTATAATAACATTACCCCTGTTAATTATTGGTTAAACCACCATGTTAAAGATGGAAAAAAACATTTTAATCTGTCTAATTGGGAAGGGAATTCTATAAAACGAAAAGATCATAAATTTGAAGAACTTATAGAAATGGTTGAAGAAGGTGAGATGCCTTTAAACTCTTATACATGGACACATAGTGAAGCTAGACTTAGCGAAGCTCAAATTAAATCGGTTATTGATTGGGCAAAATTAGTTCGCGTAAAATATGGTCTAGAACCTAAACCGGAGTAATACTTAACGTATTCTTGGCAAAGAAAGCTAGAAATAAAGATTCTTGTAAAAGGCGTGTTATAAAAACGGATTCCAAATGCCAAGGCGATTCGTTTCATAATTGGAATTTGGTTTTTTTATATTTTGAGATTTAGAAAATTTTCATGAATAAAAATCTACTCATTATTGGTTTTGTATGGCCAGAACCTAAAAGTTCTGCGGCAGGAAGTAGAATGATGCAACTTGTTAATGTGTTTCAATCTGAAAATTATCAAATAACGTTTGCAAGCCCTTGTGCTAAAAGTGACAATGCTTTTGATCTGGAAAGTATTGGTGTTTCTCAAGTTTCCATTGAATTAAATAACACTTCATTTGATAATTTTGTAAAAGATTTAAACCCAAACGTTGTGCTTTTCGATCGCTTTATGATGGAAGAGCAGTTTGGTTGGCGTGTTACAGAACAATGTCCCAATGCCTTAAAAATTTTAGATACCGAAGATTTACATTGTTTGCGAAAAGGCAGGCAGCAAGCCTTTAAAGATCATAAACCATTTAATAAAACCTATTTGTTTAGCGATACTGCAAGGCGAGAAATAGCTAGTATATATCGTTGCGATATAACTTTAATTATTTCGCAAGCAGAAATGGAAATTTTAAAAAATGATTTTAAGGTAGATGAAGCTTTGTTGCTTTATCTTCCATTTATGTTAGAACAGGTTCCTAATGATGCTATAAATACCTTTCCTAAGTTTGAGGACAGAGCACATTTTTTAAGTATAGGTAATTTTTTACATGAACCTAATTACAATGCTGTACTTTATTTAAAAGATACCATTTGGCCATTAATTAGAAAGCAATTACCGCAAGCGGAATTACATATCTATGGTGCTTATGTCTCTCAAAAAGTTACCCAACTAAGTAACAAGCAGCAAGGTTTTATAGTAAAAGGTTTTGCCACCAATGTAAACATGGTTATGCAACAGGCCAAAGTATGTTTAGCGCCAATTCGGTTTGGAGCGGGTCTAAAAGGGAAGTTAATTGATGCTATGCAAAATGGAACGCCTATGGTAACCACTACGGTTGGGGCAGAAGGGATGTTTGGCGATTTTGAACCTAACGGATTTATTGAGGATGATGCTAATTGTTTTGCAAATAAGGCTATTCAATTATATAAAAATGAATGGTTCTGGAGTGAAAAGCAAGCCAATGGATTTGCTGTAATAAACAATCGATTCAATGCGCAAAAACATAAAATAGTGTTTGTATCGCGAATTGAATCGATTATTAATAATTTAGATATACATCGTCAACATAATTTTACGGGGCAAATGCTGCATCATCATAGTATGCAAAGCACTAAATTTATGAGCCGATGGATTGAAGAGAAGAATAAAGCCTAAGCTGTAACTTCGCTTTTCTTAATTTTTCTATAGGTATAGCTGTTGAAAATATTTCGTTTACCAAAACGGGTTTGTTTATCCGATTGCGAAAATTTAATATATAAAGCTTTGTTTACACCAAAAAACTCGTAAGTATTGCCATCTAAAAAAGTAACTTCTAAAAGTAACCCTTTATGTTGCCAATCCATTATAGCTGTTGAAATAGTAGTATTAAAGTCTTCTAAATTTGCAGCTTTAGTTTCTGGAGCGATACTAACTAAAAAGTGATACCCATCGATAATTTGTCGGCTTTTTAATTCGGCCTCAACAGCTTTAGGGTCATCTGCTTGAAATTTGTCTGGGTGCCATTCCTTAACTAAATTTCTATATTTAGTTTTAAGAAATTTTAAACTCATGTCTTGTTCTACTTCAAACAATTTCTTGTATTCGTTAATGCGCTTCATCTGTTACTTCTGTATTTTTTTAAATAGTGCGCGAAGATAGTCTTTATAGTTTACAGTTAGCATATTATATTTTTTAGAGTTTACTGTTTAGTCTTTAACAATTTTATCAATTTTTGGACGCCAAGAGTTGCTGTATCTTCAATGACAGTTAAATTACTATTACCAGCTATACTTGGTTTTGGATCTATAAAATACGTTGGTGTGTTTTCTGGAACATAATGCATTAAACTTGCCGCAGGGTACACTTGCATCGATGTACCAATAATAACTAAAACATCGGCTGTTTCGCATATGCTTACTGCTTTTTCAATCATCGGCACATCCTCACCAAACCAAACTATGTGCGGACGCAGTTGGTGCCCGTTTTCGCATAAATCGCCAATTACTAAATCCGTTTTCCATTGTTGAATATCTTTAGAGGTGTTAGTGCTTCTTACTTTTAATAATTCGCCATGTAAATGGATAACTTTTGTGCTGCCAGCTCGTTCATGCAAATCGTCTACGTTTTGGGTCACTATGGTTACTTTATAATTGTGCTCCAAATTTGCCAATTCAAAATGTGCTTGATTAGGCGTTACTTCAAATAACTGACGTCGACGTTGGTTATAAAAATCCAAGACCAATTCTGGGTTGGCTGCAAAGCCTTCGGGAGTTGCTACTTCCATAACATCGTGCCCTTCCCATAATCCGTCTGCATCTCTAAAGGTTTTTATACCACTTTCGGCACTCATACCTGCGCCTGTAAGTACTACTATATGTTTCATTATTTATGCTTTTTTGTAATTTTCCCGAATACAGGAATAGTACCAAAGATACTAAGTATTCATTTTTAGTAATGCCAGAAAGTTTATTAGTTTTGCGTTATGACTGACCTAAAACTCATTGAACACCTAGAAACCTATTTAACAGAACATCGTAAAAGTCGTTTTTCGGAAGTTTTACAAGAACGAACCAAACATTTTACTGTGGCTACAGAAGATGTGTACCAACTGCATAATACTAGTGCTGTAATGCGAACTTGCGATGTGTTTGGAATACAAGAGTTAAATATTGTTGAAGAAGTAAACAGTAAAAGCATAGACCGCGAAATTGCTATGGGTGCTCAAAAATGGGTGGATTTAAACCGATATGGTAGCGTTAAGAATTGTATAAAGGATTTAAAGCAAAATGGATATCAAATTGTTGCTACTACACCACATACGGATGATTGTGAACTGTATGATTTTGATGTAACTAAAAAGTCTTGTTTTTTCTTTGGACGGGAAACGGAAGGCTTATCTAAAGATGTATTGGATGAGGCAGATTGCTATTTAAAAATCCCTATGGTTGGGTTTACTGAGAGTTTAAATATTTCGGTTTCGGCTGCTATTATTTTGCAGCATGTAACAACTAAGCTTAAAAAGACGGCTATAAATTGGCAACTTACCGAACCTGAAATTCTTGAAAAGCGTTTAGATTGGTGTAAAAAAACAATTAAAAGCTATGACGAGATTGTGGAGCGGTTTTATGAATTGAAAAAATAATTATCTTTATAGAATTCAACTTTATAAGAGCAGAAATCATGAAAAAAAATATGGTGGGCTGGTTTGAAATTCCTGTGTCTGACATGGATAGAGCCAAGGCGTTTTACGAAAATGTATTTCAAGTTAAAATAGATATTCAGGATTATGGTGAAATGGTAATGGGATGGTTTCCTTTTACTGAGGGAAAGGAAGGCGCTGCAGGTACTTTGGTTAAGCAAGACTCTTATACGCCAAGTCATGATGGTACATTGGTTTATTTTATGAGTGATGATGTTCAAATTGAATTAGATAGAGTAGAAGGTGCTGGCGGTAAAATACTGCAAACTAAAACCGAGATTTCTCCTGAACATGGGTATATGGGGCTTTTTGAAGACTCGGAAGGTAATAGAGTGGCTTTACATTCGATGGTTTAGAACTGCTTTTTGCAGATTGACTCGCGTTAGGGATTGAAACGGCATCCTTTTTATAACAAAGAAACCTTAAATTTTAAAAATTTTGGAATTTAACAGATTGCCACAATGCTTTGACCTCAAAATGACTTATTAAAAAGATATAGTGGAAAGCCCGACCCTTGTGGTAACGCCCAAATAATTAAATTAAATTTTTCTGCTACGGCCTCTGCTTAATAGCTTATATTCTTCGTAACACTCGCTAATGGCATCTAGTATTTGAAGATCGTTAGCGGTTTGAATAAAACCTTTAGAGTAATTACACTGGCTTACAATTTCGTCTAGATCGACACGCTCCACTTGCAGTAAAACGGTTAGCATTTCACGATCGAAACGAGAGGCCAAAAGGTTCCTGATTTCGTCGTCTAACTTCATTTTTTTTAGCTTTCGTAATTCGGTTTCTTTTTTGCCAAACATACGATGTAAAAAATCTGCAGGGTTAAATATAGATCCAATAACTTTGGTTAGTCCAGATTTTTTACTGGCTTCGTAACCAGAGCCTTGTAATCCGGAAATACTGTAGCGGTAATTGGTGTTAATGTCTGGTATTTGCTTAATATCGACTTCTAAATACCCGGTAAGACTTAGTTGGTTTACTACTACTTCTTCTAGTGCTAAAGCCAACTCGGTTAGCGCGATTTTAGAGCTTCCAAACTTTATCCAATCGTTAGTTACCCTAACTTTTATAGATTTAAAACCTAAGTAGGATAGGTGAAGGGTGTCGTTAGCTTTTGCAGTAATTGTAAATTCGCCTTGTTTGCTTGTAGTTGTACCGATAACCTGGTTTAGGTTTACAATATTTACACTCTCAAGAACTGAATCATCGGCCGAATTAATTATTACCCCTGAAACCTTACCTGACTCTTGTGCTAAACAAATGGCAGAAGTAAAAAGAAAGGTAAAAAGTAAAATATAATTTTTCATAGGCCTAAATTGCTTACCAAAAGTAATAAACAAAACGGCAATTAATTGCCGTTTTGTTTTATTTTGACTTAAAATTAACAAAAAAGTTTAATTCCTATTTTTATAGGATTAACAAATTTATGGTAAGCTTGACACTTAGTATCAAGCGTTTTTTTTAAATTATCGTCTAGAACGTCTTGGTCTTGAGCTACCGAATTCACTAGAATTTGAACGACGTGGTTTTGAATCGCCACCTTCGCTTCTGCGTCTTTCACTTCGGCTCCCAGAAGAAGCTCCTTTTCTGTCGTCACGTCTTCCGCCGCCACGTTTGTCGTCTCTTCGTTTTCCACCGTCGCGTCTTCCGCCACCGCGTCTGTCTCCGCGCCTTCCGCCACCGCGGTTTTCAGATACTTCAACATTTACAAAACGACCTTCGTGTTTAAAGTCGGTAAAATGCGCTAAAACTTTCTCTTTTAATTCATTTTCTGTATTAAAGAAAGAGAAAGACTCTTTAGTTTCCACTTTAAAAACATCGTCCCTACCTAGGCCTAATTGTTCTTTTAAGAAGTCTTTTAAAGACATCCAATCGAAACCATCTTTTCCACCAACGTTAATAAAGTAACGTGTAGAATCGTTTTTACCACCTCTAAAATCACGTCCGCCTTCACGACCACTATCAAAAGAGCCTTCGGCAATATTTAAGTTTTTAGATTTGTTGTAGTAATTATAAAAACGTGTAAACTCTACAGAGAAGAATTTTTTAATTAATTCATCTTTATCGGTATCCGCAAATAATTCGTTAATACTCGATAAGTGTTTATCGATTTCGTGGTTTATTTCTGTTTTGTGTATTTTATTTGCTAGCGACATTAATTGTATTTCGCAAATATCGGCACCATCAGGAATTTCTTTTTTATCGAATTGACGTTTAATAATACGCTCGATACTTTTAATTTTACGAACCTCACTTTTAGAAACAATAACCATTGAAACTCCTGTTTTTCCGGCACGACCTGTTCTACCAGAACGGTGTGTATAGGTTTCAATTTCGTCTGGTAACTGGTAGTTTATAACATGGGTTATATCGTCTACGTCAATACCACGTGCAGCAACATCGGTTGCTACAAGCATTTGAATTTGTTGGTTTCTAAACGATTTCATTACCAAATCTCTTTGGTTTTGGCTTAAATCGCCATGTAAAGCACCTGCGCTATATCCATCTTCAATTAGGTTTTCGGCGACTTTTTGAGTATCACGTTTTGTTCTACAAAAAATTACAGAAAATATATCTGGGTTAGCATCACTTAAACGTTTTAAAGCTTGATAACGATCTCTAGCGTTTACTAAATAGTATTCGTGAGTTACATTACTTGTGCTTTCGTTTTTATTACCAACAGTAATTTCCTGTGGGTTATTCATAAATTTTTTCGCAATAGTTGCCACCTCTCGAGGCATAGTTGCAGAAAAAAGCCAAGTGTTTTTATCTTCGGGAGTATGTGATAAAATATCAGTAATATCCTCTTTAAACCCCATGTTTAACATCTCGTCGGCCTCATCTAAAACCGAATATTGGATTTTAGAAATATCTACCAAACGACGGTTAATCATATCTTTCATTCTACCAGGAGTAGCCACAATAATTTGTGCGCCACGTTTAATATCTCTAGCTTGGTCTGTAATACTAGACCCACCGTAAACGGCAACTACATTAAGGCCTTTACAATATTTACCATACAATTTCATTTCGTTGGTAATTTGTAAACAAAGCTCTCTTGTTGGGGATAATATTAAACCTTGGGTGGTTCTACTTGAAACATCAATTTTTTCTAACATTGGAAAACCAAAGGCAGCTGTTTTTCCTGTTCCTGTTTGAGCTAATGCTACTAAGTCTGTTTCAGATTCTAATAAAATTGGGATTGCTTTTTCTTGAACTTCACTAGGTTTTGTAAATCCTAAATCGGTAATTGCATGTAATAGGTCGTCATTAAGACCTAAATCTTGGAATGTGCTCATTTTTGTTTATGTATGCGATTTGTTATGTGGTGTTACATAAAGAAGTGAATCGACATACTTAACTTAAACTTCCAGTAACACATCCTCACTCTGAGGAATAAAAACTCTTCTTGAGTTTCAGTCGGCAAAGATACACTATTATTTTTGATTGACGATAATCGATTTTTGTTTGCTTATTTTAAGGTTGATATTATAATATTTTTATTAGCGTTTTAACGGGCTTTAATTATTCAATTTTTTTAAAATATAAGAGGTTAGTATAAAATATTGAAGGTTATTAGGGAGCCTTAAAATTCAAGTTCCTCATAAACTATTTGTTTCGAAATTCCCTTAACATTTCCAAGGTATTCCTTCCCTCTTAGTTTACCTACAGTATGTGCCTTCAGTTCTTCTTCAGTATAACTTTGTATTAAAGATGTGATTTTCTGTTTATCTATATCATTCTCAGTAATACGCAACCACTGTTCTTCTGTTTCTTGAGGTAAAATTAATGGCATTCTTGGATCTTTTAATTTTGGGTTATTATGAATTTTTGCCATCATAGAATTTCCTTTTGTTGTTACAATAGAAAAGGTAATCATTCTGCCTTTTGTTTTTGGGTTAATCCATTCACTCCATAAACCACCCAGTGCCATAGGTTTTTCGTCCTTACGCTGAATAAAAAAAGGGTATGTTTTTTTATTGAAATGATGATGCTCATAAAATCCATCGATATAGATTAGGCATCTATTGTTTTTAGCATATTGTTTAAATGATGGTTTTTCGAATATTGTTTCTCCGCGCGCGTTAAGAGTATTATTCCACAAATTTTTCAACTGGTCTTCATCTTTAACCCAATGTGGTACGAGGCCCCAAGTTGCGACAGTTGGAAATTCAGGCGTGTCATCTGTGTAAATTAATAACTCAGGATGACTAAAACCTGAAGCGTGGTGAATTGGTAAATCTGTAAGTGGAATTAGATTTTCCAATATTTCCTCAACAGCCTCCAAATCCCCCATTCGTTTAGCTCTACTTATTTGAGCTTCATAACTTGCTTTAATATCGTAGCACATGGTTTTTCTTAATGTTGACCAATGCGTTAGTTTGGAATATTGGTCGTGTTAAGTACCCAATTTAAGAAATAAATAACTAAATGGAAGTGGTGCCTTCTGTTTACTTGCTTAGTTTCAGTATCCTGAATGCGCCTTGAATTACCAAAATAAATACGATTGTTCCAATAATCAAATCTGGTTTACTAGAGCTTAACCAATTTACCATAAGTCCTGCAATTATTACGCTTAGGTTAATTATCACATCATTGGAGGTGAAAATCATACTGGCTTTCATATGTACTTCTTCTTTATTTTTTGACTGTTGTAAAATGTAAAGACAAATTCCGTTTGCAATTAGAGCAAAAACCGAAACGATAATCATTGTTGAAAAATTGGGAAGTTTCTCATCTCCAAAAAATCTTTTTAAAACTTCAATAAAACCAATAATAGCAAGTGAGATTTGAAAATATCCAGCAAGTTTTGCAATCCGTTTTTTCTTTGTTATGGTGCCGCCAACTGCAAATAAACTAATGCCATAAACAAAACTGTCTGCAAGCATATCCAAGCTATCTGCAACAAGGCCCATAGATTTAGAAATAATTCCTGTTGTTATTTCTATTAAGAAAAAGACGAAATTTATGGAAAGTACAGCCCAAAGTAGTTTCTTTTGGTTGGCATTTTCTTTAAATTCTGATTGGTGGGTTTCTTCGGTTGAGATTTTTTTTCCGCCTAATTCTAATTCTAAAATGGACTTTTCGATTTGGTTGATTTCTCCATTGTGAAAAACGGTCAATTTTCGATTTGCTATATCAAAATCTAAATTCACGATACTTAAAATACCATCTAATTTCATTCGGATGAGATTTTCCTCCGAAGGACAGTCCATTTTAGAAATTTTAAATATTGTCTTTTTCACTCGAATTGTGGTTTTTTTACATAAAAAGTATAAACTTTAAGTCTTAGCGAAATAACATGACGTAAATTTATTTAAGGTTAAAAGGGATTATAACCATTTTTTACGTTTAAAATAAAAAAGCATACCTATAAACAAAACTATCATAACGCCCCAAAGAATAAAATAAGAGTATTTATACTGTAGTTCTGGGATGTACTCGAAATTCATGCCATAAATGCCTGCAATGAAGGTTAGCGGTATAAAAATGGATGCCATAATGGTAAGTACTTTCATGACTTCGTTCATTTTATTGCTAATGGTAGTCATGTACATATCCATTAAACTCCAAATCATTTCACGGTATATATCGATGTTTTCTGAAACTTGAATAAGGTGATCGTAAACATCTCTAAAATAAGTAATGGTTTTATGATTGATAAGTGAGCTTTCGGTTTTTTCAATACGATTTACAATTTCTCGAAGTGGATAAATGGCACGACGTACTCTTAGTATTTCACGTTTTAGGTTCTGAATATCTTGACTTACATCATCATTTACATGGCCTGAAAATATTTGAGTTTCAAAGTCCTCTATTTTGTTACCCAAAACTTCTATAACACTAAAGTAATGATCGACTACCGCATCCATGAGTACATATAACAGATAGTCGGCTGGCATACTACGTACGCGTCCTTTAGCCTGTTTAATACGTTCTCTAACCTCGTTGAAAACATCGCCTTCTGACTCTTGAAAAGTTAAAACATAGTCATTGCCTAGAATAAAACTGACTTGCTCTGATACGATTTTTTCGTCATTATCATAATACAACATTTTTAATACTAGAAAAATATAATCGCCGTAGTCGTCTATTTTAGGTCGTTGTGAAACGTTTACAATATCTTCAAGTGCCAATGGGTGTAACTCGTAATGTTCACCAATCTGCTCAATGGCTTTTACATGGTTTAGGCCGTTAATGTTTATCCAGGTAATGGTGCCTTCTTCGTAAGTAAAACATTCTTCAACATTATGAAGTTCTTTGACCTCGCATTTTGTATTATTATAATCGAAGGCCTCAATAAATAATTTCTGATCTGATTTTTCACCCGTATATATTACACTTCCTGGTGCTTGCCCAACTTTTTTTTTGGACATTTGACTTCTTGTTTTTTTAGCCACTTTTTTCATAATACTATAAAGATATAAATTTATACAGCACTGGAACCTTCGTTGTCGATTGAATAATCTTCAATAGCATCTTTTTCAATAAGGGTTACTGCTTTTTGTAGCATTAGGTTGTTAGGATAGGTTACTAAATCACCATTTTCGAGTCGTAAATGTAGTTGAAAGGCTCTAATATCTTCAATTATTGCTCTTATAGGAAAATCTTTATCATGAATTTCTATTTTGTCGCCTACTTTATAAGGGAAATTAAAAAACATAATGATCCCCGAGGTGATATTGCTTAATATTGACCAGATGGCAAATAAAGCTATACCTATAATGGCAAATACGGATGAAAAAACAAGTGCTAAATCTTCAAATTTTGCACCAAAAACAAAAGCTTCAATTATAAGGGCAATTACTAAAAGTGTTACAGTAATGTAACGACGCATAAGTTTTATTCTAGCCTCGTTAATGCCATTCTTTTTAGCGACTTTAGTAACAGTAACATGTGTAATATATCTTATTGTTAAAAGTGAAAGCAGTATAATACCCGTTAATATAAGTTGGTTTTGATAGGTTTGAAAAAACATAATTTATCAGTTGAAATGTTAGGTAAAGATACGTTCGAAATAAAAATTTAAATCCTTTTACCTTTCAAAATAATTAAAACATTTTAGGGCAATCTAATTTAATTTTAAGGTAGCTCTTAAGGCTTCGTCTTTTATGCTTTTCTTATTCCAATAAGCCGATTTTATAGTATTTAACTTAGTGGCTTTAGAGGTTAATATTTTAGCGTCTTTACCATAACCGCTTTTTTGAGTTTCTTCCCAACTTAAAATTTCAAAAGGGAAATTAGGATTAAAAATAATGGATAAGGTTCTCTCTAATTCAGGGTAATTAATTGTGTAGCTATTTGCGGTTAGCGTCGCTTTTGCCTGAAATGGTTTTACTTTAGCATGGTGTAATTTTAGATATTCGAAAGAAGGTGTAATAAGTAAATCTCCCGTAGGTAAAGATTTTGGATTAACCCGAAGTTTAGTCCAAAGCTCATTTTCCAATATGGCTTTATCGGTTTTAAAGTTTTGGTCTGCTTCACCATCAAAATACGAGTGTGAGGTAATTTCAAATCCTGACCTATTGTTAAGTTGCATATATATATGGCCGCACCATTCTTGCATAGATATAGACACTTTCGTAGCATGGGCATTATTTGAAACAGGGTAAAATGTACTTTGCATTATAGAATACGGATAAATTCCGGTAACAAAGTTTTTAATACTATTTAGTTTTAGAACAGGAATGTTGTTTGAGTTTTTACTATCTGCCTTTACCTGAGCATCCGGAAGAAAATCTTCAGTAACATAAACTAAAACGGCTGTTCCTTCGCGTATTTCGCCATATCGGGCTTGTTCTAATTTGTATGATGAAATTTCAGCTTCTCCAGCATACCAATATTCTTTAAACTCTTGAGTTAATTTGGTGTCTTCTTGTTTAGGCGAATTAACAACAGCCTCTTTAGTTGACTGTGCAACTTCGTTGTTTTTTGGTGTGTTGTTTTTACAGTTTGTTAAAACTAGAAAACCTACTGCAGCCAACACAAAAGTTCCTCCTTTTACTAATTTTTTTAATTTCTCTTGTATTTTCATAATAGTAAATTTACAATGCTAAGTGGTTTCTGCAATGGTATTTAACGTTTTGTAAACAAGATGAACGGGTAATCCCATAACATTAAAATACGAACCTTCAATTTTTGTAACACCAATTTGTCCTATCCATTCTTGAATGCCATAAGCACCAGCTTTATCGAAAGGTTGGTAGTTTTTAATGTAGTAATTAATCTCATCATCGGTTAAATCCTTAAATGAAACTTTGGTTATACTATACAGTGTTTTTGTATAGGTTGTAGTAGTAAAACAAACCGAGGTTATAACTTCGTGCGTGGCATTGCTTAATGATTTTAGTATGCTAAAAGCTTCTTTAATGTCGCGAGGTTTACCAAGTGCGGTGTTATTGTGCCATACAATAGTATCGCTAGTTATTAATATATCTTTAGGTTGTAAGGCCTCTTTATACGGTAAGGCCTTTAATTGTGATAAGTAATTGCTGATTTCAAAATGTTTTAACCGTGGCGGGTATTCTTCTGTTATAGGTTTTAACTGAATTTCAAAATCGAGCCCTAAGTTTTTAAAAAACTCTTGACGTCTTGGAGATCCAGAGGCTAAAATTAGTCTATGATTTTTTAGTTTTTCTTTTAGCATGTTATTTTGTTTATAGTCTCAGTTTTCATTATGCGCTAATAACTTTGGGGCTTAGTGCAACAAAAGTTAGTTTGTTTTAAGCTTACTTAATGAATCCTAATGATAAATTAAGAGCATATCCATATACCAGAATTACTAGCTTAAGGTAAACAAATAAAGCAATAATGACAACATCCCAAATAGCATAATAATTTTATACATAACGCTAATATGATGCATATCCTTTTTAGTTTTAGCCTTAAAAGTTTTAATAGACGTGTACATTAACGGCCCCACAATAAAAATTAAAAAATAGCCAACCGCTATGGGGTGTTTGTATAAGTTGGAAACCACATAGAAAACAACCCCCATTAAAGGAAATAAACTTAATCCTGTTAAAATGTTTTTTGAGCGTGCTCTACCAATTGCAATGGGTAAGGTGTTTAGGCCGGCTTTATAGTCGCCATTAATATCTTCAATGTCTTTTGCTATTTCCCGTAATAGATTTATTAAAAATGCAAAAATAGCATAGTCCAAAATCACTTTAAAAAAAACAGTTTGAAGGTCTTGATTGGAAGTAGTCATTACCGGAATTAATTCGAAAATTCCAACAATAATAATACTTAAAGAAACCAAAAAAGAAATAACAATATTACCAACCAAAAGTGTACCTTTTAAATAGGTGGCATACACATAAAGCAAAATAGAAATAAGCACGAATATGGTAAAAAACGGAGCGCGACCTACAAGGTGCGATAAGTAAAAGCCAGTACCAACACCAATTACATTAAAAAATATAAACAGGGTATAGGCTGTTTTTTCAGAAATATGTTTGTTAATTATAACGCGGGTTGGCTTGTTTACCAAATCGGTTTCCACATCGTAAATATCGTTAATAATATTGCCTGCAGCAGCAATACTAATAGTCGCTAAAATTAAAAGGGTAATACCTAAACCATCTAAACTTGTTTCAACACCAAAAGGTTCCAAAAACGCATATTTAATGAGGAGTTGCACCAGGGCAATCATCAATAAATTTTTCCAGCGTATAAGGTTTAATACATTCAAAACTTAAAGGTTTGATGCTAGTTTATTAAAAAAGAACTTTATAAAAAAGAATATAGGAATAGCAAGAATAACAAATAGGACTATAGTTTTTTGTGTTCTAATTTTTTCTTGTTTTCTAATGTTTTCTTTAATGGCTTCTTTTTCAGCCTTACTAAGTTTTTTATGAAGAAAATTGACTTTGTGATGATAAAATGTTTCACTATCAAGTTTTTCTTTTAGACTAGAAAATGCTTTAGTGGTGGTTTGATTAAAAACACTTTGGTTGTTGCCAAAACCAATATATCCAAAACCAGTGCTATGTCTTCTTTGTTGTCTAGCCAAAACGTTAATTAATCATATTTAGCATTAAAATTACCATTCCATTTACTTTGTACCTTCATCACTTGCTCAATAATATCTCTAACAGCACCTTTACCACCTTTTTTATGAGAAATATATTTAGAAACGCTTTTAATTTCCGGAACAGCGTCCTGGGGACAACATGGTAAACCAATAATTTTCATTACAGGATAATCCGGAATATCATCACCCATGTATAAAACGTTTTCAGCTTTTATGTTCTTTTTACTAAAGTATTCATTAAGCTGTTCAATTTTATTATGAGCGCCTAAATAAATATCAGTAATCCCCAAGCCACTTAATCTTATACGTACACCTTCGTTCGACCCTCCCGAAATAATACACACATTAAACCCTTGGTCAATAGCCGATTTTAAAGCAAATCCATCCTTAATATTCATGGATCTTAGCAATTCACCGGTGGAGGTTACGGTTACAGTTCCGTCGGTAAGTACGCCATCAACATCAAAAATAAAAGTGCTAATGTGTTCTAAATATTCCTTATAACTTTTTTCTTCCATGCGTACGTTTTATAGAGTCTGTAAGCAATTCGTAAACTACTTTATGGTGCTCGTTATCTAATTGTTTTAAATGCTTTTTAATAGTTTTTTTGTCGTTCCGTTTTGCAGGCCCAGTTTGCGCTTTAAACGGCGACATATCTTGAATTTTATTTGCCGTTTCCATAATCAATGGTTTTAGTAAATCGAATTCGGCACCTTCACTTTCGGTAATTTCATGCCCAATGCGGTATAGTTGGTTTGTGAAATTATTTACAAAAACAGCCGCTAAATGCAACACACGCCTTTGGTCGCTATTAATGCGTTTAGTTGGGCTGCCCAAACTAACTGCTACTTTTTTTAGTAACGGATAGCTTTTTTTATCAATGGTTTCGATACAAATAGGCACATTGGTAAAATTTAATTTAGCCGCTTTACTAAAACTCTGTAATGGATATAAAACACCACGTTTTAGTTTCATATCCAAATCGTAAACACTTACACTCCCTGAAGTATGAACCACTAGTTTATCTTCAAACGGCAAGCTGCTCGAAAGCTCAGAAATAGCATCATCACTAACGGCAATAATGTACAAGTCGGCGTCCTTTAAAGCTTCTAAGTTATCGGTAACATCAACCAAATGACTATACTGTTGTAAACTAGAAGCGTTCCGGTTATACCATTGCACCACGGAAACATCGTTGGTTTTTTCAAACCCCTTAAATAAATGTGTGGCCACATTGCCAGCACCTAAAATTACTACTGAAATCATGTTGCAAAAGTACTAATGAATTCTCAAAAAAAGACAACCAAATTATTTATTTTTGGGCGCATCCTAAAAGGGTCGGACTAGGAGCCTGTCTAGAGCAAATTCGAAATGCTAGAAGTCCTCGCACCTCATACGTCGGACTATGGGCCTTAATTCATGGTTTTTGTTTTTTTATAAATGAATTCATGTACATAAATGTGTCACAGCTATATTTTACGCGGTTATTTGCTAGAGTAGTTTTAAGCCTAGGTCTCATAATTAATTTATAATAGACAGTCAAAATATTTGTTTCTTGTAATAAATAGTATTCAACCTAGAAAGCCTTGGCGCCTTAGCGGCTATGCGAGATATTCTTTCTAAATCCCAAATAATCCTAAAAATATATGTCTAACATTTTTAAAGCTTTTGCACCTCTACAAGAAAAAATAATTTAATTTTACAATACCATGAAAACAGATATTCAAACTCGAGAAGATGTCGCTTTATTAGTTACTTCATTTTATAAAAAAGTGAGAGTGCATGCCGTTTTAGGTCCTTTTTTTAATCATGTAATTAAAGATTGGGACGCTCATTTAGAAAAGCTAACTACTTTTTGGGAATCTAGCCTATTTATGACTCGTAAGTTAGATCATAAATACCACGGGGATCCATTGGCGGCGCATGTTAAAGTTGATAAAGATAATAATAATAGTATTTCTGAATTGCACTTTGGACTTTGGTTAAACTTATGGTTTGAAACTCTAGAAGAACTTTTTGAAGGCGAAGTTGCCGAAAACGCTAAACGTCGGGCCCGTAAAATGGGATCGTTTCTGTATTTGAAAATTTTTGAAGCTAGAGGGAAGTAATGCCTAGTTTCATGGACAATTAGATATGATTTTTTTTATTCTTTTTTAGTGAAAAAAACCATGCTTTTAAATATGATAAAAACGTATGCAGGTTTTTATAATTTTACTTTCGTTTTTTTACTTTTAGTATTCCTTAATTAGCTTGCTTTTTTAGAATACTTTAACACTTCAAAATAAACATTAATCCTTAAATTTGCCCAACCTTACAAAAGGGTAATTATTATGCAAAAAAAGCTAGCCAATATTTTATTTTCAACAAAACTTACTGCTGTTTTATTTATTGCTTTTGCTGTTGCAATGGCAACCGGAACAATTTTAGATGCAGGACAAGAAACATCTCCAACACCATACACCAGAAACTTGATTTATAATGCCTGGTGGTTCGAAGCTATTATGGTGTTTTTTATTATCAATTTTATTGGTAATGTTTTTAGATTCAGGCTTTACAAAAAAGAAAAATGGGCAACGTTTATTTTACATGGCGCTTTCATTTTTATTTTATTAGGTGCTTTTATAACGCGTTATGCTAGTTTTGAAGGTATGATGGCTATTCGAGAAGGAGCAACCGAAAACACGTTTCTTTCTCAAAAAACATATATTACAACTTATATAGATGGTGATTATAAAATTGATGGTGTGCCACAACGTTTGCCTATTGAAAGTGAGGTTGATTTTTCTGGACGTTTAGAAAACGATTTTAGAATTGATACCCAATACGGTGAGCAACCAGTAACTATTGAGTTAGAAAAATTTATAGTAAGTGCCGAAGAAGATGTTATTCCAAATGAAAATGGTGAGGAATATTTAAAAATTGTTGAAGCCGGCGGTAACGGTGCGCATAATCACTTTTTAAAAGTAGGCGAGCAAGCCAGCATTCATAATGTTATTTTTGCTTTAAATAACCCAGCTAAAGGGGCTATTAATATTAATTATACCGATGCTGGTTTAACTATAGAGTCGCCATTTGAGGGGTCTTACATGACTATGGCAACAAGAGCAGAAGGTCAATTGATAAAAGATAGTATACAGCCTTTAGTTTTAAGATCGCTTTATAAAATAGGCGATATGCAAATGGTGTTTCCCAAACCCGTTATTAAAGGTGTTTTCGATGTGGTTCAAAAAGCAGAATTTCTTAAAAACGACGAAGATGGTTTGGTTCTAAAAGTGACTACCAATGGTGAAACAAAACGTGTTGGTTTATTAGGAGGTAAAGGCACAAACAGTAGCTTTAAACAAATACAAGTTGGAGGTTTAGATTTTGCTTTTAAATATGGTTCTAAAGTTCTAGACTTACCATTCTCGATAAAACTTAACGATTTTGAAGCTGAACGTTACCCTGGTACCGAACGAGGCTATTCGGCATATTCAAGTGAAGTAACCGTTATAGATGAAAGAAGCGAAAATTATGATTATAAAATATTTATGAATAATATTCTAGACCATGATGGGTATCGATTTTTTCAATCGGGATTTGATCCGGACGAAAAAGGGACAATTCTTTCTGTAAATCATGATTACTGGGGGTCTTTAATTACTTATTTAGGCTATTTTATGTTGTACTTTGGGTTAATGGCTATTCTGTTTTCTAAGCATTCTCGATTTGGAGAAATTAAACGCCAGTTAGAAAAAGTAAAAGCTAAAAAGGAAAAATTAATTACTATTTTGGTGTTGTGTTTTAGCTTAAACGCTATGGCGCAAACACATGAGCATCATGAGGGCGATGGTCATGACCATTCTCAGCCTACAAAAGCCCAAATAGATTCTATTCTTAAAGCTAATATTGCACCTAAAGCGCATGCCGATAAATTTGGTCATTTAGTGATTCAGGATTTAAGCGGACGAATGATGCCCATTAATACCTATGCATCAGAAATGCTTCGAAAATTAAGTAAACATGATACGTATGCTGATTTTGATGCCAACCAAGTGTTTTTGTCTATTCAAGAAAGCCCAATGCTTTGGTATAATGTGCCTATTATTTATTTAAAACCTAAAAAAGGGGATTCTATTAGGCATCTTATTGGTGCTGAAAAAGATGCTAAATATGTACCGTTAGCAGATTTCTTTTCAGATAGAGGAGAGTATAAATTAGCTCCATTTTTGGATGAAGCTTATAAAGCGCAAGTGCCTAATGGTTTTCAAAAAGAATTTAAAGAAACCGACCAGCGTGTTAATTTACTATATAATACTATCGAAGGGATGTCTTTAAAGATATTTCCAATTCCTAATGATGAAAATAACAAATGGATTTCGAACTACGATTATAAAAAAGATACTTCTATAATTAAAGATTCGTTGTATTCAAATTTTGTAAACAATGGGTTTAGAGCCTATTTATATACTTTAAATCAAGCAAAACGTACTGACGATTTTAGTGAAGCTGATAAATTATTGGAAGCTTTTAAGAAAACACAACATCGTTATGGGGCTGCGGTGATGCTTAGTGATGGTAAAATAAACACCGAGGTTCTTTACAATAAGTATGATATTTTTAAGAAACTTTATAGTTGGTACATGTATGCTGGTAGTTTAATGTTTGTTTTGTTAATTATGCAAATATTTAATAGTAAGCGCAAGTTTGTAAATGTATCGGTTACGGTTTTAAAGTTTGTAATTTTAGGGTTGTTTTTGTTACATACGGCAGGATTAATTGTACGTTGGTACATTTCGGGTCATGCACCTTGGAGTGATGCTTATGAGTCTATGATTTATGTGGCATGGTCTACCATGTTATTTGGTTTAATTACTGGGATAAGTAAGAAAAAATTAGAGCAGGAGAAATTATCTGAAGCGGTAGTGCCTAAATCGGCAGTAATGGCTTTTGTTAAAGATATATTTAATAGAAAAACATCTAACCTTACTATTGCGGCATCCGCTTTTGTTACGGCTATGATTTTAATGATTGCGCACTGGAATTGGATGGATCCGGCTATTGCAAATTTACAACCTGTTTTAAATAGCTATTGGTTAATGATTCATGTGGCGGTAATTGTGGCGAGTTATGGGCCGTTTACCTTAGGAATGATTTTAGGTGTGGTTTCATTAATACTTATGATTTTTACCAACAAGGCTAATAAAGCTAAAATGGATTTAAACATTAAGGAGTTAACCATTATTAATGAAATGGCCTTAACGGTTGGTTTAGTAATGCTTACCATTGGAAACTTTTTAGGTGGTATGTGGGCCAACGAAAGTTGGGGACGTTATTGGGGATGGGACCCTAAAGAAACTTGGGCGCTTATTAGTATTATGGTATATGCTTTTGTAATACACATGCGATTGGTTCCGGGACTTCGTGGACGTTGGTTTTTTAACCTAATGTCTATTGTAGCGTTTGCTAGTATTTTAATGACGTATTTTGGTGTGAATTTTTACTTAGCAGGTTTGCATAGTTATGCTAGTGGCGACCAGATTGTGAGTGTTAAGTTTATTAGTATTGCCTGTGGTTTGGTAGCTGTATTAGGGTTTTTTGCCTATCGTGGCTATGCTAAGTTTTATAAGAAGTAAGTCACTTATTTTTCTATAGGTTTTTATTTTAACTAGGCTAGATAACTGCAGATGGATGACTGTTTATGGCAAGTTGTAACCCGCGTTAGGGATTGCAGTGAAAAGCCCACAGCCCGACGTAGGAGGAGCGAGGACTTGTAACGGAAAGCTCGACCCTTGTGGTAACGCCCTAATTTATTTTTCTATTAAAGTTAAAACGTACTCGTAGCTTATCCCGAAGGCTATGGCTAACCCAAAACTTAAGAGTGTACCTATTAGGATGTATTCGGTAAGTTTGCGGTCTTTGGCTTTTGATAAATCGCCGAAACGGAATACGGATTTTGCGGTTATTAAAAAACCTACGCCCTCCCAATGGTTTGTTACGATAAACATGAATACAAATAGACGTTCTAGGATGCCAATGTAGGCACCGGCGTCGGCTAGAGAGGCTTCTTTATTATACTCTGATAAATCCCATTTTGAAATTATGGTTTTCATGATAATAGATGATACATTGGTAATGCCTAGTAAACAGGTTATAAATAATAGAGTTTTTGGCGTAAATAAACTATCGATTGTGATAGGGTAGGGTTCGTAAATTTTTGTAACAAGCGCTATTACTACAATATGTGCTAATTGATCTAACCCAAATAATATGCGGTTGTTTGTTTTAGTTTTAAGGTGAAGCTTTATAACGTCGATTATATAATGTGAAATAGGTATGATTAATAGGGCTAGCCAATATTTAAAATTGAATTGTAGCAGTAGTATTAATACTAGTAAATGCACTAATATATGCCAGTATAAATATTTGGATTTATGTTTATGGGTTTCTTTGTGTTCTACCCATTTATAGGGCTGAAACAGGAAATCGCCAATAACGTGTGCAAGTATAAATTTTAAAGCTAATGCTAACATAGGCTTTGTATTTGAGAGGTGTAGTACTGTAGTAGTTTTGAAATTTCGTCGTAACCTGCTCGTTTTAAGCCTTGGCTAATATTGCCTTGAGTTTTGTTTAAAATATTAGCTATTTGGTTTTGGTTTAGGTTGGGGTTCTCTAAAGTTGTTTTAACGAGAATTGCTGAGGTACTAGACCAATTGTTTATTGTTAATTGCGCCAATTCCAACATAATATTTATAGTGGTATTTAAGGGCTCGAATGGCGATTTTATGGCCAAAGTTGTTTTTTTTAAGTTTTCGAAACACTCGCCAGAATTTACAAAGGCACTTCCGTTAGATTCAGTTATGTTTGGAGAGTTATAGGTTTTGTCGCCTATACCAATAGCGAGCCTAACATCTATACTATCGAATTGTTTTATGGTAGCTTTAATAAGTATACATGCATGTAAGGCTTGGTCTGGTTTGATTTCTAGTTGAAAGCTATCGCCTCTATAAATATCCCAATTTAAAGGTGTAGTACCAAAACTATTTAAAATAGATTTAAGTGCTTGTAGCCATTTTTTAGGGTCGCTTTTTTTAGAGTTTACTATATCACCTGTTATTATACTAGTCATAAAATTTGTAGCAAATTACATTCAAAGGTATTAATTATTATTGTAATTAACAATTTTATTATCTTAAAAGCTAATAAATTAAAATATTATCTTATTAGCTAATATTTATCATTATTAGTTTATATGCTTATATGTTTAGTTATTAGTTAAATCCGTACTATTTCAACATTACAATTTTAAAAAGAACCATTAGCATAAGGCGTTTAGAGTATTTTTTTTGTTAAAAGGAGTAATAAAGAAAATTACAATCTAATATCTTTGCATCAGAACATAATAAAATAAAATGATGAAATTATTTAAAGAATTTAAGGAGTTTGCTGTTAAAGGTAATATGATGGATATGGCTATAGGTATTATAATTGGGGCGTCTTTTAATAAGGTGATAGATGTGTTGGTTAAAAAAGTATTTCTTCCGCCATTATCTTTATTAACCGATGGTGTTAATATGCATAACAAACGTCTTATATTGCGAGAAGCCGTAAGTGATGCTAGCGGTACGGTTGTTACTGGAGAGGTTGCTATTGGTTATGGCGCATTGGGAGAAGCGTTTTTAGACTTTTTAATTATTGGTTTTACCGTTTTTATTGTTGTTAAGTTTCTTAACAGGCTTAAAAACAAATCGCATGATACCCAAGATAAAACCGTCGTTACACCAAAGGATATTGAGTTATTATCAAACTTAAATGAATTGATGGAAGAGCAAAATGCCTTATTAAAAGCAAAGCAATAGTACAAATTAAAAAACTTTAGGGGATTTTGCATTCTAAAAAACCGATGTAGTATTATGGCAAAAAAGGGTAGAGAAAAGAATACGAAAAATAAAGCGAAGCATTCTAAATTGATGGCTCAGAAAAAAAATAAAATAAAATCTGAAACCCAAATAAGGAAAGAACGGCTTAAAAGTATTATTAAAAAAATGCAAGAAAAATCAGATGGTAAAGAATAAAAGCTATTTTTGATGCTTAAAATTGACTAATCATCCAAAATTGTGGACAAACTTATTATAGTCTTTTTGTGTTTTTTATTTAAATACATTTGATATTTTATTAAACTTAATGTCATTAAAATCTTTAATAATCATATTCGCTTTAGAGTAGTCTTGGTTTTTAGAGTGAAAACTATCAAAGCCAACACAATAAATACCAGCAGCCTTTGCAGCTATAATCCCGTTAGTAGAATCTTCAATAACAATACATTCTTCTTTTTTTAAACCTGTAGCAGCTGCTGCTTTTATGAAAATTTCTGGATGAGGTTTAGATTGTTTTAAATCGCCACCACTTAATTTTGCAATAAAATATTGGTTTAAATCAAAACGTTCAAAAATTTGATTAATACTGGTCATTGCTGCCGATGAGGCTAAAACTAAAGTCAGTCCGTTTTTATGATAATCTTTAATTAAATCTAATACACCATCAATAAGTGTTAAGTCCGAATTGCTATAAAAAAAGTGTTTATAATACTTACGTTTTAAGGCGACTAAAACTTCAGGATCCTGGTCCAAATTAAAGTGATCGCATAATCGTTTGCAAATATTAATGGTAGATTGCCCTGTAAATGATTCGTAAAGCTCTGTTGAAACTTCAATTCCAACTTCATTAAACATATCATGATAGGCTTTATTGTGCATGGGTTCACTATCAATAATAACCCCGTCCATATCAAAAATAACGGCTTTGAGCATATAACATTTTTTTGCGAAGATATAAGATTGTCATTTAAATGCCTAACGGTTCATGTAGGAGTGTTAAATTCAGTCAAATCTTTCAAAAAAATGTATTTTGACGTAAAAAAATGTATTATGTCGAAAAAAAATACTAAATTGGCTTTCTGAACAGACAGAAAACATCTAGAAAACTAATATCTATTTTTGAAATTAAATGAGTGACGATAAAAAAATAAAAATTCTATTTATTGATGATGATAAGGCTACTAATTTTTTAAATAAACATTTGGCTAAAGGTCGCGAAAGTATTGAATCTATTTATTTAAAACATAGTGGATTTGAAGCTATAGAATTTCTTCAAAATTGTACAAAGGATACTGAAAATATACCAAATTTAATTTTTTTAGATATAAATATGCCAGCAATGAATGGTTGGGAGTTTTTAGAAGAATTTTATGAACTTGATGAAAACTTAATTAATAAAATTAAAGTTATTATTCTATCCTCATCTGATGATCCAAGAGATTTAAAAAGGTTTGAAAATAATGGCAAACTATTGGATTTTTTGAGAAAACCATTAAATGTACAAGCTTTAGTTTCTGTATTGGATAAAGTTTAAAGTTTATTTTGAATGTTATAAATATGGGCAAAATACTTTTAGTGGACGATGATAAGGCAACAAATTTTTATAATCAAATTATTTTAAAAAGAAATAAAGTTGATTATGAAATAAAAGTGTTAGAAAATGGCTTAATGGCAATGGAGTATATCCAGGGAAATACACTGCCAGATTTTATTTTTTTAGATATTAATATGCCGGTTATGGATGGTTTTCAGTTTTTAAAGGCCTACGAAGGTTTTCTAAAAGGTGAAACAAATAATACTAAAATTTATGTCATGATGAGTGTAGTTTTGTCTTTAGAAAAGCTTCAGGAATTAGAAAATTACAAGTATGTAAAAGTTTTAAATAGTAAAATGTTAACCAATTCACAGATTAATAAAATTTTAAAAACCTAGAAGTCAATAAAAAGCTTTTATAAATAATTCCCCAAATTATCGATTTAATGAAAGTTATAGTTAAAATTTTAATAAGTTTACTAAGACTATTTTTATATAAAATACAGCGTTTTAATTTCAAAATTTCAAAATTAAATGCTTCATTTTTATTTGTGGTGTTTTGCAGTTTTGTTTCTTTTGCTCAAGATGCCGAATCTTCTGATAATATCTCTATTGAAGACCAACGCTCCTTTATGATTTTAAATTTATCGGAGCAGGTTAGATGGCCTAATGTAGAAAGTATAGAAACATTTAAAATTGGTGTTTTAGGAACAGAGTCTATTTATAATAATCTTACTAAAGTTTCAGAAGAAAAGCGGCTTTTTGATAAGCTTATTGATGTCAGTAGAATTAAAGGTATTGGAGAAATTCAAAACTTTAATGTCATTTATGTTAATACAGCCTACGAGTATTTAATAAAAGATATTCTAGAGGCGACAATTGGAAATAGAATTTTAATTATTACAGAAGGCTACCCAACCAATTCTTCAATGATTAATATGGTGCAAGTAGGCGATACTTTTAGTTACGATATTAATAGAATGTATTTTAGAGAGGCCAATCTTAAAATGGTTTCTACTCTAGCTAGTTATGCTGTAACTTCAACAGAGCTTAAAGAAAAACTTTATAAAAAAGCAGAGCAAAAATTGTATGTGGTTAGTAGGGAAAACGATCAACAAAAAGAAATTATTAAAGAGCAGATTAAAACGATTGGTAGTCATATAGATAGTTTAAATAAAAAGGAAGAAGCACTTTTAGAAAAGGAAAACTCTATAAATTCTTTATTTATAGAAAGCGAATTAAAGAATAAAAAGTTAGAGGAAGTTTTATCGATAGAAAGAGAAAATGAACGGAAAATTAATGAGCAGGTAGCTAGATTAAATTATCAACAAAATAAAATAGATTCTATAAAGATTCAAATTCTATACCAACAAAAAATATTAAACGATCAAAGTAGTGATATACAAGAAAAAACAGCAGTTTTAAAGGAGAAGAATATTATAATAGATACGCAAAGAAAGCAAAATATTGTACTATCAATCTTGTCTACTTTATTGCTAATATTAAGCATGTCTTTATTGGTAGCTTACATAAAGAACAAAAAATTAAATATTCGATTAAATGCACAACATATTGAGATAAACGAACAGTCTAGACAATTATCATTAAAAAATAAAGAACTAGAGCAATTTGCATATATAACAAGTCACGATTTACAAGAGCCTTTAAATACCATATCTAGTTTTATAGATATAATAAAAGATGAGTATGAAAGTAAGTTTGATGACGATGGTGTACAAATGCTTGGGTTTATTAAAGAGGGTAGTGTAAGAATGAAAAAGTTAATTGACGAGCTTTTAAAATATTCTCGATTAGGGCGATCTAAGGAATACGAAGATGTTAATTGTATGCCGCTTTTAGATGTTTTAACAAGTGACCTTCATAATACGATTAAAAACTCCAATGCCGAAATAAAGTATGATGCTTTACCAATAGTAAAAGGTAATGAAACAGAATTACGCTTGTTATTTCAAAATCTGATAACTAATGGTATAAAGTTTAGAAATCCAAATACAAAACCTATTATAAATATAGCGTGTAACGAGGTTCGTGAAACAGATAGCATATTAAAAAAAGATCAAAAATTTTGGGTGTTTTCTGTTTCCGATAATGGTATTGGAATAGCTAAAGAATATCAAGATCGGGTATTTGATATATTTCAACGTTTGCATTCACGTTTGGAGTATGAAGGTTCTGGTATTGGTTTAGCCCATTGTAAAAAAATTGTGGAAGCACATTCAGGTAAAATATGGTTTACATCTGAAAAAGGTGAAGGAACTACTTTTAGTTTTTCCATTCCAATGGAAGGTTAGACATGTAAAGCAATTCTCATTATTAAAAAGTATTGAAGTGTAGTTTGTTATTCTTAACTTTGTATAGTTAAAACTAGTCTCCTTAATACCTTTCCTTAAAACCAAAACTATCAAGAAGTCAGCTCAAATACACCCAAATAACAAGCATAAATTAGGATACAATTTAGATGTATTAAGTGAATTCTTCTCAGGATTGGCACCGTATGTTTTTGTAAATAAATATGAAAAAAAAACTATAGATTTTGCGAATCCGCATGCGGTAAAAGCACTTAATACGGCTTTGCTTTTTAAATATTATAATATTGGGTTTTGGGAGTTTCCTGAAACTAATTTATGTCCACCAATTCCAGGGCGAGTAGATTATATTCATCATATTTCCGATTTATTAAAATCCTCAGAAATTACAGGTAATATTAAAGTCTTAGATATTGGAACTGGTGCTAGTTGCATTTACCCGATTTTAGGACACGCAGAATATAACTGGAGCTTCGTTGCTACAGATATTGATAAGGATTCTTTAAAACATGCTCAAAATATTATTACTAAGAATAAGCTTGATCATGGTATTGAACTTCGACTTCAAAGAGAGGCGTCAAAAATATTTCAAGGTATTTTAAAGGATACCGATAGGTTTTCGGTGGCTATTTGTAATCCACCATTTTTTAAATCGGAAGCCGATGCTTTAGAAGCTAATGCTAGAAAGCTTAAAGGTTTAAATATGGATGATTTAAAGCCTATTAGAAACTTTTCTGGTACCCAAAATGAGTTGTGGTATAAAGGTGGTGAAAAAGCGTTTCTGCATACTTATTTATATGAAAGTTCGCTGTTTAAAGACCATTGCGAATGGTTTACAACCTTAGTTTCTAAAAAGGATTTGGTAAAAGGCATGTATAATTCGCTAAAAAAATTAGGGGCTACTAATATTAAAACTATAAGTATGGGACAAGGCAATAAAATTTCACGTATTGTAGCGTGGACGTTTAAATAAAAGGAGAAATTTTAATGGCTATTCTTAAATAAAATTTAGCTTATTTTTTTTTCTTTCTATGATCTGTTTTTATAAAAAGTCCGGCTTGTAGTCTATGTAAGTTTAAACCGTTTATTTTTCTGTTTAAATACCCTAATTGTACATTGCAAGATTTTGAAATGTTAAGGCCTAAAGCGGTGTAAAACCTGTTTTCTGTAAGCATATCACTTTGAATGGTTGCTAAAAACTCGTTATTCAATCTAATAAATAAACTTTTATTTAAGTTTATTTTGGTGCCTAACCTGTATCGTAATCGGTGAGACGTGCTTTTAAAATCGTATTTATGGAAAAAGCGCTGTTCTGCTCTAAATCGATGATCTATAGGGAGATTTGAAATTTTATGTTTAAAAGTAACCTGTTCAAATATTCTATTTTCGTAAGTATGTGGCTTGTCGGTATAAAAACCGCCATCAATATCTCCATATCCATAAGCTAAAGTTGTGGTTAACTTTGGAGATACATGATAATTTAAACCGCCATAAAGCAGAATGAAATTAAAGTTTTCTGTTAATTCGAACATCCAAACTTGAGAAAGTGTACTTATACTCAGTTTATCGGATACACGATGTGTGCCTGCGTAAGTAAACCATGAGCCTATTTTTTTCTCTTGGTTAGATTGAGCGTAACCATTACAAACAGAAACACTTAGTAGTATGAAAATTAGTAAATACTTCATAATTTATGCTTTTAAAACAACTAGAATTTGAAATAGGATAAAATATAAAAGGAGCTCAAAATATAAGAGCTCCTTTTACCATTAAATAAGAACCTATTAAAAGTGTTCGTTTAAATGATGATGTTCATCAATTAGTGGTCCACCTTCAATAATTTGATCAGATGCATGTTGAGCAAATTTCTCAAAGTTTAAGTGGAATGAGTGTGCTAAGTGAATAGCTTTCCCAACATAAGCTCCTTTTTGTAGCCAAGTGTTCATAGGGTCTAAAATCTCTGAAGGTACACCTGGACAGTATTTTGGCATATATAAACCAAATATAAAGTTTTGATGGTAATCTACATTGTCTAACTCACCATTAAGAATAGCAGTTATCATAGCTCTTGTATATTTTAATTTTATACGAGATCCAACACCGTAAGGTCCTGCGCTCCATCCTGTGTTAATTAACCAAACGTTTACACCAGCTTCGGTCATTTTTTTACTTAGCATTTCGCCGTAAACTGTTGGGTGTAATGGCATAAAAGGTTCGCCAAAACATGCAGAGAATGATGGTACAGGTTCAGTAATTCCTGCTTCTGTTCCAGCAACTTTTGCGGTATACCCCGAAATAAAGTGATAAGCTGCTTGTCCTGGAGTTAATTTGGATACTGGAGGTAAAACACCAAAGGCATCACAAGTTAGGAAGAAAATATTCTTAGGATTGTTAGCATAAAGCGTTTCTTGAATATTATCAATATGATGAATAGGGTAGCTTACACGCGTGTTTTGAGTAATGCTACTATCAAGATAATCAGGTTCTCCATTTTCTTTAAAAACCACATTTTCAAGAATAGCACCTGGTTTAACAGCTCTAAAAATGTCTGGTTCTTTTTCTTCAGATAAGTCTATTACCTTGGCATAGCAACCACCTTCAAAATTAAAAATGTTATTGTCTGCTGTCCAACCGTGTTCATCATCTCCAATTAACTTACGTTCTGGATCAGCCGATAAAGTTGTTTTTCCCGTACCCGATAATCCGAAGAAAATAGCAGTGTCTCCAAATTTACCAACATTAGCAGAACAGTGCATTGGTAATACATTACGTTCTGTAGGTAAAATCAAATTTAATGCAGAGAAAATACCTTTTTTCATTTCTCCAGTATAAGCCGACCCTCCAATTAATGCAATTTTTTGGGTAAAGTTCAGTATTGAAAAGTTTCCTTGACGAATACCAAAATCTTTTGGGTTAGGACATTCATAGCCCGGAGCACATAGAATTAACCAATCTTCTTTAAAGTTTTCTAATTCATTTACACTAGGTCTTAAAAACATATTATATACAAACATGTTAGACCAAGGTAATTCGGTAACAGTTCTAATATTAGTTCTGTATTCGGGATCTGCACATACGTAGCCATCTCTAGCATAAATTTCTTTTCCAGAAAGGTATTTAGTGATTTCGTTTTTTAATTTATCAAAGTTTTCAGAGGTAACAGGTTTGTTTGTTTTACCCCACCATACTTTATCTGCAGTATAATCATCTTTTACTATAAAACGATCTTGTGGTGAACGTCCTGTAAATTTTCCAGTTTTTATTGCTAGGGTGCCATTAGCTGTTTCTTTCCCCATTCCTTTATCAACTGTGATTTTTTGTAATTCCTCTGGTGATAAATTCCAGTTAACCGTCACATCTTTTAATCCGTATTGCTCTAAGCTTGGATTTTTTGTTTCTGTTGTTTCCATTTTTATTGAATTTAAAGGTTCCTATTAATTATTATTAAAATGGCCATATTACTGGCACAAGTATTAGTGTTATTATGAAAAAAATAAATAGCAGTGGTGCGCCCACTTTTAAATAGTTCATGAATTTATATCCGCCTGCCGTCATTACCATGGCATTAGTTGTTGTTCCAATGGGTGTTAAAAAGGCTGTCGATGCACTTATAGCCACAACAATCATAAATGGAGCAGGTGATAGGTTTAATGAGTTTGCTGCTAATATGGCTATTGGAGCCATTAATACTGCTGTAGCAGAGTTATTTATTACCTGACTAAATGTTGTAGTTAGTAAAAAAACACCTCCCAATAATAGTACAGGGTGAATGGCACCTAAATAATTTACAAGTCCGTTTGCAATTAATTGAGCGGTTCCTGTTTTTTGAAGCGCAATACCCATGGGTATCATAGCTGCAATCATTACAACACTGGTCCAGCTAATGCCTTTATAGGCTTTGGAAATAGGTACACAACCAGTAAGTAATACCACACCTGCAGATATTAAGGCTGCTATAGATCCTGGTACGATTTTAAAGACCATAAATATAATCATGAGAATTAAAGCGCCTAATGCTATAAATGATTTATGGTTTAGGTTTTCTACGTTTTTAGCCATCCCCTCAGGACTACCAATAATTATCAAATTTTCATGTTGTTTTTTTAAATCGTCAATATGTTCCCAAGTACCACGAATTAAAAATGCATCGCCAGGTTTAATTGTAATCTCTTTATCTAAAACAGGCTGTCTGTTTCTAGAAATGGCCAGAAGTTGTAAATTAAAACGATTAAAATACGTGCTTAAATTATACTTTCTGCCTACTAACATAGAGTTAGGGTTTACTATAACCTCGGTCATACCAACCTCCTGATTTATTAAGTTGTTTTTAAGCTCGTCTGTAATAGGCTCAAGCGGTAAAAGCCCTAGCCTGAACGTAATCATTAATCGGTTTATATCCTCTGTTTCCCCTTTTACAGTTATAATATCGTGATACAGAAATTCTGTATCAGGATCTGGGAATTCTATAAATTGTGGTATTTTTTTCAATACACTTGGATGTCTTCTTTTTATTCTGATAATAGATATATTAAAGTTTTTTTCAAGCTCCCAGGTATCTAACTTGGTGTTTAATAATGGCGATATAGATCTTACACGTAATCGGTAGTATCCATTATGAACTTTATAGGCTTCAATCCAGTTATGCAGTGTAGATTCTATATTTACGGGTTTGTTATTGGTTTTGTTTTCAGGTAAAAGTTTATAACCTATATATCTAAAGTATAGCAGTGCGACAATGAGTAATGGTAAACCAATAAGCGCGAATTCAAAAAATGAAAATTCTTCAAAACCAGCTTCAGCTAAAGCATTACTAGCAATAATATTTGGAGGTGTTCCTGTTAATGTAAGTAAACCACCTGTATTCGATCCAAATGCCACAGGCATTAGCATTTTAGATGGGAAGGTACCAATACTCCAAGCTGATGAGATTGTAAGCGGCATTAAAGTAGCAACGGTACCTGTATTACTAACAAAACCAGATAAAACACCTGCACCAAGCGTTATAATTACTAATAGCTTAGGTACACTTTTTCCTGCCCATTCTACAAACTTTTTACCCGCTAGGGCTGTCCAACCAGTTTGAGCAATACCTTCTCCTATTATAAACAAGGCAGCAATCATAATAACTGTAGGATTACTAAAACCACTTAAGGTTTCTTTAGTATCTAAAATACCTGTTAAGAATAAACTTAACATTGAAATTAATGCAACAATATCTGGTGTAAACTTTCCCCAGACGAAGAGACCAATAGTAATAATTAAAATGGTAAGCATTAAATAGATCATATCTTGTAATTCTTTATTAGCTTTGACTGCTATAGGGTTCGTAATAATTATAGAGCAAAACTACTTTGATTATCCTGTTAGAATTATGACTAATATCATGCTTTGAGTAAAGGCGTTATTTTTAAGTATTTAGTATATTTAGGATAAAAAAATTAAAGAAAATGCTAACGAATACGTTTTCGTTATGTGAAGTTTTACGATATTCTATGTTTTAGCTGAATAAAATGATTTACAGAAATGTGAAATCGGAAAATAAAAATAAATTTATATAAGAAATATCCATATTTAAAGTTCGTAATTAAGGACAATATTATATAGGTGCTATTTGTGACAATAAAAAAAATAAATATAAACACATGAAATTAGATGTTTTAGCCTTTGGAGCACATCCTGATGACGTAGAATTAGGTTGCGGTGCAACACTAGCAAAAGAAGTTGATAAGGGTAAAAAAGTTGGCATTATAGATTTAACTAGAGGAGAGTTAGGTACACGTGGTACTGCCCAAACTAGAGACGAAGAAGCTTTTAATGCCGCAAAAATATTGGGGGTTAGCATGCGCACTAATTTAGAATTTGCTGATGGATTTTTTGTTAATGATAAAAAACACCAATTGGCTATTATTAAAATGATAAGAAAATATCAGCCAGAAATAATATTATGCAATGCCATTAATGATAGGCATATTGACCATGGTAAAGGCAGTAAACTTGTAAGTGATGCTTGTTTTTTAAGTGGTTTAATTAAAATAGAAACTAAAGATGATGGTGAAATACAAAAGCCATGGCGACCAAAACATGTTTACCATTATATACAGTGGAACCATATAGAACCAGATATAGCTGTTGATGTTACTGGATTTATCGATAAAAAAATGGATGCTGTTTTGGCGTATAAAACTCAGTTTTTTGATGCAAATAGTAAAGAACCGCAAACTCCTATATCTAGTAAGAACTTTACAGATAGTATAATTTATAGATCTAGAGATTTAGGTAGATTAATAAGTGTAGAGCACGCAGAAGGTTTTACTGTGGAGCGTTATGCAGCAGTTGATAGTTTGTTCGATTTAAAGTAGTTAGGGGTTTTAACTATTTTTTTTTCATTTTTAACTAAAAATTTTAAAAAAAGTCTTTGTTATAAAGAATGAAATCAATTACATTTGCACACGCATTACAGAAATGTAGTTGCATGGTAGGTTTTAACTTAATGGTTAGAGCGTTCCTCTTGAAAAACTTTTTAATAGGTTTTTAAAGAAAAAAACATGGTGGTTGTAGCTCAGTTGGTTAGAGCATTGGTTTGTGGTACCAAGGGTCGCCGGTTCGAATCCGGTCTTCCACCCAAAAATAAAAGCCTTTCAAGAAATTGAAAGGCTTTTTTTGTGGTTTTAACTTTGTTTTTAATCCACTTTAATACGTTCTGCTCTATTAGCGAGTTCCCATGCTGTATGGAAAATAAGTTTAGCACGAGTTTCTAAAAAGGCATAATTTATTTTGTCTGGAGTATCCGATGGTTTGTGGTAATCGGCATGTGTTCCATTAAAATAAAAAATAACAGGAATGTTGTTTTTTGCAAAGTTATAATGATCCGATCTGTAATAAAAACGATTAGGATCGTTATCAGCATTATAGGTGTAATCAAATTCTAAATTGAAATATGTCTTATTAACATCTTCCGATATATCGTGTAATTCTTTACTTAATTTATCAGACCCAATAAGGTATAAGTAGTTTTTACCACTAGCTTCATGTTTTGGGTCAACACGTCCAATCATATCTATATTTAAGTTTGCAACCGTATTTTCTAAAGGGAAAATAGGGTCCTCATCGGCATAATAGCGCGATCCGTAAAGCCCAATTTCTTCACCTGTAACATGTAAAAATACAACAGTGCGTTTAGGTCCTTTTCCATCTTTTTCGGCTGCTTTAAAAGCTTCTGCAATTTCTAAAATAGCTACGGTTCCAGAACCATCATCATCTGCACCGTTATTAATATCGCCACTTCCAGATACCCCAATATGATCTAAATGTGCTGAAATAATAATAACTTCATCTGGTTTTTCTTTTCCTTTTATATAGGCAATTACATTTTCAGAATCTTTTATGTTTTTACCAAAGTAACTCGCAGGAATTTCTTGAAAATAATCATCCTTAGCAATTGGAGAAGGAATGTTATTAGATTGATAATTACTTTTTATAAACTCTATGGCCTTTTTTTGTCCTGGTTCGCCAGTTTTCCTGCCTTCAAAATCATCAGAAGCATAGGTGTAAAGCATAGTTTTAAGCTCGCTAGCTGTAATGGTGTTAGCGTAAGTTTCTGGCGTTATATCTTTTTCTGTATTGGTTTTATTTTGTGAAGAGCTGCAAGACGCTAATAGTAAGTTCATACAAACTAAAATGGCTAATTTTTTCATGTTTTAGTCTTTTTTTTAAATACGATATTACAAAATAGTTTTTATAGACTTCTAATTTTCAGTCCAATTTAACAATTCATTTGCGGTATCCGTGGCGATTTTATGTTCTAGATAAACGATTCGTAAGGGAATTACGAATATCCGTTTGGCTCACTTTTCTAATTAAGGATAATCTATTTTATCTGGTGTAACCGATACTTAATGCTAATCGTTAGGTTCGCAATTATAATAGAAAATAACAAAAATATTAAGCAATGTAAAGCTGCAAGTGTATTTTGAATATTACAATATCCTAAGTTTTAAAATAGATTCTAACCAAGTAATTAAATAGGTTGTCAATAAATTTATTGTAGTTTGAGCAGTTAGTAATTACATCAAATTACCATCAAATTATTTTGATAGAGTGGCTATATATAGCTTACTAGTTTCAATAAAACTAAGGCTACTAAAAACATTTAAGAATAAAGTTACGTTCTACTCAAATGAAATATCTTCTAATTCAGATTCGTCAATCTCAATGTCTAAGCCTTCTAGTTCTTCAATAGATGCCTCTTCTAGTTTAACTTCTTTAGCCTCAATAGCATCGGTGTTTGCAATTTCTGTTGTTGTAAAAATGGCTTTATAAGTGGTAACCGCTAATGCAACAATGGTTAATAAAAACGTGAATTGAATAATTTTTTTTGTCTGGCCTGATTTTTTAAATAAATAAAAGGCTATTATACCAAATATTAAGGCTGCTATTGCTGGAAATATGGCCAAGTTCGAAATAGGTAAAACAGAAAAAATAACCGAAAATATAGAGGCTATTAGTGCTAAAATTGTAAATACTTTTTTCATTTTAATATGTTTAGTGTTTTAAGCCAGAAGCAGATTTAAGTTTTAACTCGCCTGTGCCAACAGGAATTTTGAATTGTACATAAACAGGAATTTTATTTTCATCGGCAGAAAGCCACATGGTTCCGTTTACTTTGTTATTACTAGCAGAACCCATAGATAACTTATAGCAAGTCCTTTTTCCTAATGTTGTAGATATGGTTTCTTTTCCTAAATAAGTCACTTTAGCTTTTATCTCTTCACGATCAAATAAAATAGTAAATATTTTACTTGTTCCTGGACTTAGGTTTGTTAAATCGAAGGTTCTTATGGTATATAAAGTCGAGATAATATCTTTAGTATCAGCACCAATAGTTACTGTTTTTTTCTGCACCCAATTGTTTTTCTTGGTTTGTACTGTTTTAACCGTATTGGTTTTGTGGCTAAACGTGTATTTCATGTTTTTAAAATAGCTACCTTCATTGATTTCGCGGTTATGTAAGTATGGTGTTAAGGTTTTCGGACTCACATAAGTTTCATATAAATCTCTAATTTTAAAGAAACTATCCCATTTACTATAGGTGAAAGCTCTACATTTTAAGCGTAAAAGTGTAGCTTTTGATGTTTTAACCGTGCTAGTTTCCATTGTGACTTCGGCCAAATCAGTTAAAACTCCAGACATGTTATAAGACGCTGTATAAGTAAGTTTTTCATTTGTGCCAATAGCGTTATTCTGCGCATTTATTGTTATTGAAACAAAGAATAATAACAAAAAAGAGATACGAATCATAAAATATAGTTTTGGTTATAACGTCCTATTAATCATTTATTGTGCCGAAAATACAATCCTTATAATTATTATGCTAATTTATTATTTTTTTGAGGTATTCGTTTACTGATTTTTATCATAGTTTTTTAGGGTTAAAAGCGGTAATTTTAAATTCAAATTCATGCGCCATGAAACATATTTTGTTACCAACAGATTTCTCCAAAAACTCTATAAATGCCATTCAATACGCTTTAAAGTTGTTTGAAAATCAGGAATGTCAATTCTATATTTTAAACATACAGAAAGCATCTTCTTTTATTACAGATAATATGATGGCGGTAAATTCATCGACAACCATTTATAAAACCCTGATTGATGCCGCAAAAAAATCAATTTCTAATATTTTAACAACTATTAAAAAAACAAACGATAACAAAAAGCATCAGTTTCATTCTGTTGTGGATTATGATAATTTCATAGATTCTATAAACCAAGTAAGCGAGAAACAAAATATCGATTTAATAATTATGGGTACCAAAGGCGCTTCGGGACTAGAAAAAGTTCTTTTTGGAAGTAATACGGTACGGGTTATGCAACGTTGTGCAGTTCCTGTCCTAGCTATTCCAAATGGTTATACCTTTAAGCCCATAGATCGTTTGGCTTTTATAACCACAAATTCAAAAAAGTTTAAAACTGGAGAATTAGATATTTTAACTCAATTTGTTAACTACCACAATGCAGTGTTAAATGTGCTTCATGTATCCGATGAAAAAAATGTATTGGATAGCACCCAAGATAATTCAGTTTTTTTTAATAGTAATTTTAGCAATTTAAAACATGATTACATAAATACCACAAGTAGTAATCTGTTTAACGAGGTAAGTGACTGTATTAAAAAAAATAATATAGACGTTTTAGCAATAATCAATAAAAAACACTCCTTTTTACAACGTTTATTTACGACTCATACGGTGGAAAGGCTTGCGTTTAAAATTGACATTCCTCTTTTAGTACTGCAACATAAGGACTAAAAATAGCTTTATAAATAAAGGTTGTTTTTCAGTTTTAGGTATTCATGCTGTAACAAATTATGGTTTTCTTCGTCATATAAGTATCAATCAATAATCAATAATCATGAAAAAAGATAATCAACTTTTAGTCATCACACATTTAAGTCAATTAATAACCTTAGTAACCGGTTTTGGTAGTTTACTATTACCATTGGTACTATGGCTTACTCAAAAAGATAAAGTGTATCAAATGGATACTCATGGCAAAAACATACTAAACTTTCAATTAAGTTTAATAGTTTGGTGTATTATATGCGTACCGTTAATTTTATTATTCGGTTTAGGCCTTTTAGGCTTTGCTGTTTTAGGACTTATATCAATAATATTTCCTATTGTAAATGCCGTAAAAGCAAGTAAAGGTGAAGTAGCAACATACCCATTTACATTTACTTTTATCTCTTAATTTTATTAGTTAGTGAATTTAAACGAGGTAATTGAAACGCTCACTTTTTAGTGGGCATTTTTTAGTTATTATAACGGAAGATTAATAGTGATTCTATTAATTGTTTTGTGGATATGGTTAAAAGTAATAGGTCTTGTTTATGCTTCTCCTTTAGGAGTACTTGCAAAGGACTGAAGGTTTAGTGTCATTGCTTAGTTTTATAACTATGTTTCAATTTCAGCAGTTTAGTTATTTATTACATTATGGTTATAAGGATACCATAAAAAGGAGCTGATAAAGATTTTTTTATATTATTCATTTTTTAAAATAGTGTTTTAACTGCTTAACTTTATTTAAAGACGAAGAATTTGTAATTAATTAAGGTAACACTAATTTAATCAATTAAATTTTTCTAGAATCTAAATTTAGTGTTTTCGAACACATTATTTTATGTGCACGAGCACATTTTTGTTGTTTTTCCTTTTTTTATCTATTTACATTCTCTACATTTGTAGCGTATTACATATTTAACAAGGGTTTTTTCTGTGTACTTTTCTGTATGTAAGCGTTTTAAGTTTTTTATGAAAAATAAAGCAAATTAAATAAGTAATTAAAATGGATAAACCAACATTAGTAATATTAGCGGCGGGAATGGGAAGCCGATATGGAGGATTAAAACAGATTGATTCCTTTACACCTGAAGGAGACACTATTATAGATTTTTCATTACATGATGCCTTAAAGGCAGGTTTTGGAAAGTTTGTCTTTATCATTAGAAAGAGTTTTGAAAAAGAGTTTAAAGAAATTTTTAATAAAAAATTAAAGGGTAGGGCCGAAGTAGTTTATGTTTTTCAAGAATTAGATAGCGTACCTGAAAAATATATTAACCCTGACCGAACAAAACCATGGGGGACTGGTCATGCTCTTTTAATGGCTAAAGAAGTAATTAAAGAGAATTTTGCTATTATAAACGCAGACGATTTTTATGGAGCAGAAGCCTTTGAAACTATGGCTGAATCCTTGAAAGCGATGGATAAAAATTCATATAAATTTAGCATGATAGCGTATTTATTAGAAAACACAGTGTCTAATTATGGATTTGTTTCTAGAGGCGAATGCCAAGTAACGGACAAAGGTTACTTATTAAATGTTACTGAACGTACCCATATTGAGAAAATTGCCGATAAGTTATATCGAAAGGGGGAAAAAGGAGAAATGCTTCCTATAAATAAGGATACAGTTGTATCTATGAATTTCTGGGGGTTTACACCAAAATGTTTTGAATTTGGTGGAGAGTTATTTAAGGCATTTTTAGAAGCCAATAAGGAAAATTTAAAATCTGAATTTTATTTACCTTCAATAGTTAATGAAATTTTAAAATCTAATAAGGCTTGTGTAGAAGTATTAAAATCTAAAGCCAAATGGTTTGGAGTAACCTATAAAGAAGACAAAGAAATTGTTGAAAAAGCAATAGTAAATTTAAAGGAACAAGGTGTTTACCCTAAAAAATTATGGTAGAATGGAAGTAGAAAATTTAAAAGAAATATTCGATCAATTTCAGCATCTAAATGTTTATGAATCCTATAAAGAATTATCCTCGGGGCATATAAATGATACTTATTTAATTATTACTAAAACAAGGCCTTACTTTGTATTACAGCGTATTAATCATAGTGTCTTTAAAGATGTTGCGGGTTTAATTAATAATAAAGTAGCCATTAGCCAACACATAAAAAGTAAATTAAAAGAAAGTAAAAAACAAGTGTTAGATTTTGTAAAGTCTAATGATGATAATTCTTATTATAAAGATATCAAGGGTAATTATTGGAGTTTAATGTACTATATAGATAACAGTGTAACCTATGAAACTGTTAACGATATTGAAATAGCATATGAAGGCGGAAAGCTTTTTGGTGAGTTTTTAAATTTAACCAGTGATTTTGATACATCTCAATTAACAGAAGTTATTCCTAAGTTTCATAATATGTCGTTTAGGTATTCTCAATTCCAATCGGCATTACAATCGGCTGCTAAAGAGCGTCTTTTTAAGGCCACAGAGACCATAAATATGGTTACGGAATTAAAGGAGGAAATGCATATTCTTCAAAATTTAAAAGAATCTGGAGATATAAAATTGCGAGTTACACACAACGACACCAAAATATCTAATGCTTTATTTACTAAAGATAATAAAGGCCTTTGTGTAATAGACACAGATACAGTAATGCCTGGTATTGTACATTATGATTTTGGCGACGCCATTAGAACCATTTGTAACTCTGCCGCAGAAGATGAAGCAAATCTTGATTTGGTGAATTTTAATTTTGATTTTTATAAAGCTTATACTCGAGGTTTTCTAGAAGAAATACAAAGCTCATTAACTGATTTGGAAATTAAATATTTACCATTAGGAGCTAAAACTATGACCTATATTATGGCTTTGAGGTTTTTAACAGATTATCTAAATAACGATATTTATTATAAAATAAAATACGAAGATCACAATTTAGTTAGGGCTAAAAATCAATTGAAACTCATAGAGAGTTTTTCGGAAAAAATTAAAGAAATTCAACAAGAAATAATATAATTCTATATCATTCGTATGTCAAAATTACAGCAAGAACGGGTTAATAATAAAAGGTTAGTTCCCATTTTAATCATCGCAGGACTCTTTTTTATTTTTGGCTTTGTTACCTGGATTAATGGAGCATTAATTCCATTTATGAAAACCATTAATGAATTAACAGATGCGCAATCTTACTTGGTGGCTTCTGCATCATACATTTCATTTGTTGTTATGGCATTACCGGCATCGTATATTCTTTCTAAAATAGGCTACAGAAAAGGAATGTCTCTAGGTTTAATAATTATGGCTATAGGGGCTTTAGTATTTATTCCTGCGGCAGTAGCAAGAACATATTGGGTATTTCTTTCTGGTATTTTTATTCAAGGTATTGGAATGACTCTTCTTCAAACGGCTTCAAATCCATACATTACTATTTTAGGCCCTATAGAAAGTGGGGCAAAACGTATTGCTATAATGGGTATAGCAAATAAAATAGCAGGAGCATTAGGGTCGTTAATTTTTGGGGCCGTACTACTATCAGGCATCGATGATGTTAAAGAAAAGTTGGGAACGGCAACTTTAGAAGAAAAAGGAGAACTACTTGATACAATGGCAGCTAGTGTTTTTATGCCTTATATAATAATGGCTGTTGTGTTATTTATATTAGGAGGGATAATAAGAAAAGCGCCATTGCCACATGTTGAAGCAGCACAGGAAGAAGAAGAAGGGGAAACAGGAAAAAATGTTAAAACAAATATTTTTCAATTTCCAAATTTATGGCTAGGTGTTTTGGCTCTTTTTGTATATGTTGGCGCCGAGGTAATTGCTGGGGATACTATAATTTCTTATGGGATTTCCTTAGGATTTACAGGTGAAGAAGCTAAGTTTTTTACAACCTATACTTTATTAGCAATGGTGTTTACTTACGCTCTTGGGGTGTTTTTAATACCAAAATATCTCAAGCAAAAAAAAGCTCTTTTAGGAAGTGCCATTTTGGGAATAGTTTTTAGTATTTGTATATTAAACACAACAGGGTTTACTTCTATTTTGTTTGTAGCAGCTTTAGGTATATCGAACGCCCTGGTGTGGCCTGCAATTTGGCCTTTAACTCTCGATGGTTTAGGGAGGTTTACAAAAACAGCATCCGCATTACTTATTATGGCCGTATCTGGTGGAGCAATAATACCACCTCTTTATGGCAGAATCGTTGATGCTAATAAGCTCGCATTAATTGCTGAAGGCATGCCCTTAACAGATGCTTTGGCAAAAGCCGCAACAAGCAGTTATTGGATACTAATTCCATGTTATGGTATTATTTTTTTCTTTGCTATTTGGGGGCATAAAATTAAAAATTGGTCAAAAAATAAATAAAAAATTAAAAGCAATGTTAAAAAGCATTATTGATAAAGCTACAGGCTTCGAAAAGCGATTTGAAAATATAGGAACAGTAGTATTTGAAATTTCAACGGAAGCATCAAAAGCGGTGGCAAAGGAAATAGCAGACCTTATTCGGGTTAAGCAGTCTCAAAAACAACCTTGTGTTTTAGGTTTAGCTACAGGATCTTCTCCTAAAGGTCTTTATGCCGAATTGGTACGTTTACATAAAGAAGAAGGTTTAAGTTTTAAAAACGTAATATCGTTTAATTTGGATGAGTATTACCCTATGGAACCAGATTCTGTAAATAGCTATGTGCGTTTTATGAAAGAGCAATTATTTAATCATGTCGATATATTACCTGAAAATTATCATATTCCTGATGGATTATTATCGAAAGTAGAAATAGGAAACTATTGTGATGCTTATGAAGCTAAAATAGAAGCCTTGGGTGGTTTGGATTTACAAATTTTAGGTATTGGAGGAAATGGCCATATAGGTTTTAATGAAGCTGGTTCGTTACAAAATTCTAAAACCAGACTAGTAGCTTTAGATCACATCACCAGAGTTGCAGCTAGTGGCGATTTTGGAGGTTTGGAAAACACCCCTAGAACAGCTATAACGTTAGGTGTTAAAAAAATAATGGAAGTTAAAAGAATTATTCTTTTGGCTTGGGGAGAAGGTAAATCAAATATTATCAAAGCATCTGTTGAAGGCCAAGTAACTAGTCAGGTACCAGCTTCTTATTTACAAGAGCATAACAATGCAACTTTTGTATTAGATCAAGCAGCCGCATCTAAATTAACACGGATTAATACGCCTTGGTTGGTTGAGAAGATTGAATGGACAGACAAACTCGTTCGAAAAGCGGTTTTGAGTTTAGCTCTTTCGTTGAAGAAACCAATTTTAATGTTAACAGACGATGATTATATTGAAAATGGTATGAGCGATTTACTTGCGGATTCTGGACCTGCTTATGATATTAATATTAAAATATTTAATAAATTACAAAATACAATTACTGGTTGGCCAGGAGGTAAGCCAAATGCCGATGATAGCAAGCGACCAGAGCGATCAGAGCCATCAAAAAAACGTGTTCTCGTCTTTAGCCCACATCCAGATGATGATATTATTAGTATGGGAGGAACCATTAAAAGACTGCAAGAGCAAGGTCATGAGGTTCACGTAGGGTATCAAACATCTGGAAATATTGCAGTAGCCGATGATGAAGCATTACGCTTTGCTAATTTTGTTTGTGACTATAATGACAAATTTGGAATAGAAAATTCAGAACCTTTAAATATTTATAAAAAAGCTGCTACTTTTCTTAAAAATAAAAAATCTAGTGAAATTGATATAGCAGAGGTTCGTTTTATAAAAGGATTAATAAGAAAAGGAGAGGCACGAGCAACATGTCATTTTGTGGGTATTCCAGACCAACAAATTCACTTTATGGAATTGCCTTTCTATGAAACAGGCACTATAAAAAAGAACCCGATAGGAATTGCCGATATAAAGATTACTTCAGATTTAATAGAAAAAATAAAACCACATCAAATTTATGCAGCTGGCGATTTAGCCGATCCACACGGAACACATAAAGTGTGCTTAGATGCTGTTTTTCAAGCTGTAAAAGAGCTTAAGCCTAAGAAGTTTATGAAAGAATGTTGGGTTTGGTTATATCGTGGTGCTTGGCAAGAATGGGGAGTAGATGAAATAGAAATGGCTGTACCAATGGGACCAGATCAAGTATTGGAAAAGCGAAAAGGTATTTTTAAGCACCAGTCTCAAAAAGATGGTGTTGTTTTTCAAGGAACAGATAGCAGAGAGTTTTGGCAACGTGCAGAAGATAGAAATAAAGAAACAGCCAATTTATATGATCAATTGGGGTTATCTCATTATGCTGCAATGGAAGCTTTTGTAAGATGGCATTATTAAGTTTAATATTAAATCGAATTTATAAAAAGTCGAATTAAATATAAAAATTATCCAAAGCTAAACCATCATATTTCAGCCCAAAAAGAGTTTACATGTAATTTTTTTATAGTATTTAAACGAAGTTGGCGAACAGGATTACAAGTTAATTTATGTCTTAAGAACAAGTATTACAATTAAAAAGTGTTTCCCAGAATTGATGGTTTAGTAAATGGTAATAAAAAATGACTCAGTTTTAGTAATTAAAAATTAAAAATTTAAATGACTCTTATTAAATCGATATCAGGTATACGAGGAACTATTGGTGGTGAAGTAAATAATAATTTAACTCCTCTGGATGCTGTTAAGTTTGCTGCAGCTTATGGCATGTGGCTAAAAGAAAAAAGCTCTAAAACAAAATTAACGGTTGTGATTGGTAGAGATGCGAGGATTTCTGGTAGCATGATTGGTGATTTAGTAGCCAAAACTTTAATAGGTCTTGGTATTAATGTAAAAGATTTGGGATTGTCTACAACTCCAACCGTAGAAATAGCAGTTGTTTTAGAAAATGCCGATGGAGGTATAATTATAACAGCAAGCCATAACCCAAAACAGTGGAATGCTTTAAAACTTTTAAATAATAAAGGAGAGTTTATAAATGCAAGTGAGGGAACAAAAATTTTAAATATTGCAGAAAATGAGGATTTTATTTTTGCAGAAGTTGATGATTTAGGGACTCATAATAAAATTGAAGGTTATATAGAGAAACATATAAACGAGGTTTTAAAATTAGATATTATAGATATTAATGCTATACAAGAAGCAAAATTTAAAGTGGTTATAGATGCTGTCAACTCTACAGGCGGTATTGCATTACCATTGCTGTTAAATAAGTTAGGTGTGGAATGTATCGAACTTTATTGCGAACCAAACGGACATTTTCCTCATAATCCAGAACCATTAAAAGAACATTTAACAGAAATATCGAAACTTGTAGTTAATCAAAAAGCAGATTTAGGATTCGTGGTAGACCCTGATGTAGACAGACTCGCAATTGTTTGTGAAGATGGTTCTATGTTTGGAGAAGAATATACTTTAGTTGCCTGTGCCGATTATGTTTTAGGAAAACTAAATGGAGGTAATACGGTTTCAAATTTATCATCATCAAGAGCTTTAAAAGATATAACCTTAAAACATCGAGGGGTTTACTCATCAAGTGCAGTAGGTGAGGTTAATGTTGTTCATGAAATGAAGAAGTCTAACGCCATTATTGGGGGGGAAGGTAATGGAGGAATTATTTACCCTGGATCTCATTATGGAAGAGATTCTTTAGTTGGGGTTGTTTTATTTTTATCTCATTTAGCTCATAAAAACATATCTTGTAAGGCATTAAAAAACAATTACCCCAATTACTTTATGAGTAAACAAAAAATTGAATTAACACCTGATATTAACATAGATGCAGTTTTAAAAAAAATGGAAATTAAGTATCAAAATGAGAGTGTAAATACTGTTGATGGTGTGAAAATTGATTTTGAAAAGGAATGGGTTCATTTAAGAAAATCTAATACTGAACCTATTATTAGAATCTATACAGAGAGCTTTTCGTTAGATAATGCTAATTTATTGGCCGAAAAAATTATAGAAGAAGTTAAGACCTTAATTTAACCTGATAGTAATTTATAAGATGTTAATGCGCTATTTTAATTAATATAACGAAATATCCAAGTGTGAAAACAAAAGTATACAACGTAAACTATAACAAACATGAACATGTTAGCTTAACGGGAAAAGGAATAGATAAAGGATGGGAATATGCTAATGTTTTAAAGGATTTTATTTCACCTTGGGATGATAAAAAAACAAATAAAATAGAATTTAAATCACTTTGGGATTCAAATAATTTGTATTTTTTGTTTAAAGTTTTTGATGAAAATGTACATCTGAATACTAAGGATGATAGTATCGATAGTATAGGTAATTCAGATAGGGTAGAACTTTTTTTTAGGTCAAACCTAAATATGAATCCATATTATTGTCTAGAAATAGACCCGACGCCTAGGCTTATGGATTTTATGGCCTATCCTAAAAGAAAATTTGATTTTAATTGGAATTGGCCTTCTAAAGATATTGAGATTAAGTCAGATATTCAAAAAGATTATTTTACAGTAGAAGGAGCAATTAGTTTAGCTTCATTAAAAAAATTTAATTTATTAAACAATAATATAATAGAAGCAGGTATTTATGTTGCAAAATATAATAAATCTAAAAATGCAAGTTTTGAGCCTACATGGATTTCTTGGATAAATCCTCAATCAAAAGAACCTAATTTTCATATTGCTTCATCTTTTGGAATATTAAATCTTGTTGATTATTAGTGAATGTAAGATTCTACGTTTTCAGAATTTACAATATCAATTGGTAAAAGTTTTTGAGAAGGTATTTTTTTATTAAATAGGAAATGTTCAACTAAATAGGTTAGACTAATATAGGTTTGCATTTTTGCATTTTGATTAATAAGAAAATTAATAATATTATTTTTCATGTACATAATATTTTTTGGTAATAAATCGTAACCAATAATATTAAGATCTTTATAATCTATTTTCTTTAGGATTTCTACTACTTTATAAGATTTTGAAGTGGTTACAAATATCCCAGAAACATTTGATTGCGACTTTAAAATATCAGGAAGTGATTTATCTATTTCAGATTGAAAAACATTAAAAGTCAATAAATCATATTGGCTACTAGGTAATTCTTCAAAGTAATTTCGAAAGCCTTTTTCTTTTTGTTGCATATGTAATGCATTGTTTACAGCCTCATCAATATGCACAATTAGTATTTTTGACTTTTTGTTTGTTATCATGTCCATTAATTTGGCAGCTACTCTACCGCTTTGAAACAGGTCTTGTCCAACATGGCTTCCAATTTGATTTGAATCTATTTGATTGTTAAAAGTACTAACTATAACACCAGCCGAAGTGTACTTTTGGGTAACTTCTAAACTTTCTTTATAAAACATGGGAGATAAAAGAACAGCATCTGGAGCTGTTTGTAATATATCATTATTAATATCTATAAAAGATTGTGTACTACTTGGACTATAAAAGTAAGTTTGAATTGATATGCCAAACTTTTTAAATTCCTCTATAGCTTCGTTTATCCCAACAATGCAAGGTTCCCAAAAAATGTCTTCTTCCGGATTAGGTAGCACTACGCATATTTGATAAACTTTATTATTTTTTAAATTTCTAGCAATAGGATTTGGTTGAAAATCAATTTCTTTTAATATTTTATTGACCTTTTCTAAAGATTTTTGAGATACTTTACCTCTTTTGTGTAAAACTCTATCAACTGTTCCTTTAGAAACCCCTGCTAAGTTAGCAATGTCCTTTATTGTGTAAATTTTCATAAAGCAAAAATAATTAAAAGTTATTTATTATTACACTAAATTATGTTCTCGAGCACAAAAAAATAGTGTGTTCGAGAACATTTTTTGTTTTATTCCTTTTTTTATATAAAAAAAATAGATACATTAGCTTAAAATAAATTTAATATTCATTTGTTTTTGTTTTAAATACGCTTGTAGTGTTTTGGTTTTCAGCGTGTTGACTCAGTTTGGTTCTGCTTGTTATACATTTGGTTCTTTTCCTTAGTCTTTTAATCTTGTTTTTTAACTCTAGAAAAAAAATAAATCTACAAGATGAAAATTTAATTCAAATAGAAATTAGCAAAATGAGATAATTATATAAAATGAAGACAGAATATATCTTAAAAAACACAGCTCTTTTTAGGGGAAGAAGAAAAATAAAATTAGAAAATTAATTAAAACAACTCAATAGATTATGAAACAAATAGTGACAGTAGCGTATGCAAACTTAAATACGGAAAAATGTTTAAACATTTTCTGGTAAAATAAGTGACTTAATTTTATCTCTAATTAAAAAATGACAAGTAAAAATATGGAAAAACTTACAACAACACCCAATGTATTGAGGGGTAATATTAAGTTTGATTTAAAAATGAAACTATTAATGTTATTTCTATTAGTTTCAATAAGTCAAGTTAATGCAAACTCTTTTTCTTCAAGTGCAATAAAATATTTAAAAAATGCTAAACAACAAATTACCGTTACTGGTAATGTTACAGACGAAGCTGGTGTTCCTCTTCCTGGGGCATCAATCCAGGTAAAATCGACATCTATAGGTTCTTCTACAGATTTTGATGGAAATTTTACATTAAATATTCCTAGTAACTCAAAAACGTTGGTATTTTCATTTTTAGGTTTTGTAACTCAAGAAATAGCAATAAACGACCAATTGATTTTTAATGTAAAATTAATAGAAGATAATACTAGTCTTGATGAGGTTGTAGTAGTAGGATATGGAACACAACAAAAAAAGGATATAGTTGGTGCTATTTCTACTGTGAAAACAGAAGACTTAGTGTTGTCGTCTTCAACCTCAGTAGGTGATGTGCTTAGAGGTAAAGCAGCAGGTTTACAGATTACACAAAATAGTGCACAACCTGGTGGTGGATTAGATATTCAAATTAGGGGAGCAGGATCTATTAATGCTTCAAATAACCCTTTAATTGTTGTAGATGGATTTCCAATTTCAGACTTCCAACAACCAGAAACTGGAAACAGATATGATGGAGGTACACAAAGTATTTTAAATTCGTTTAACCCTAATGATATAGAAAATATTTCTATTTTAAAGGATGCTAGTGCTACGTCAATATATGGTGCTAGAGCCGCAAATGGGGTTATTTTAATAACAACTAAAAAAGGTAAAGCTGGAAGAATTCAAGTTGATTATAATTCATCATTCTCTTATCAACCATATAATAATAGTTTTGATGTTTTAAGTTTACCTGAATGGATGGAATTACGAAATGATGCGGCTTATGAAAATTGGGCTTTTAACAATAAAATATATCCATATAGTGATAGAACTCTAGAAGAAGCAATTGCTAACCCTGTTAATGGCGTTGCTTTTACAAGGTTTTATTCTGATGATGAAATTAATAATGCTGGTCAAGGTACAAACTGGGTAGACTTAGTAACTAGAGACGGAAGTACGCAACAGCACAATTTGTCCTTAAGAGGAGGGACTAATACTACTAAGTATTTCTTGTCCGGAAATCTATACGAACAAAAAGGTGTTCTACAAAACTCTGCATTCAATAGGGCGTCGTTAAGGTTTAATTTAGATCAAAAAATTAATGATTTTATTAATGTTGGTATGAATTTTACCATGAGTAGAATAAAAAACGACAATACCCAATTAGGAGATGGACTATATGAAAATTCAGGATTAATTTATTCTGCATTAAAGTACGGGCCGCATATTGGGGCGATAGATGAGTTTGGTAATTACCCTATTAACCCACAAAATGCTCAGGAACCTAATCCATACTCTCTGCTTACCATATCAGACGAAGGAGTTATTGATAGGACGCTTACAAATTTTTTCATCGAATTTAAGCCATTACCTGGATTAACAGCTAGAGCTCAAGTAGGTTTAGATCAAGGGGATACAAGTAGAAATACTTATTTGCCAAGAACCACATTGTGGGGAGCTTTGGAAAACGGAAAAGCATCAATTGCAAACGAGAAAAAAAACGATCAACTTTTTGATTTAACCTTAAATTATTCTAAACTAATTGATAAGCATAATTTTAATTTTTTAGTGGGATATTCTAGACAAAAATATAGGTCTGAAAGTTCGTCATTAGGAAATAGTGATTTCTTAACCGATTCTTTTTTATGGAACAACATTAATGCGGGTGCGGGTACTAAAGTATTGGCTTCATCAAAAAATGAAGATAACCTGGTTTCGTATTTTGGTAGATTAAATTATGTGTATGATAAGAAGTATATTTTAACATCTACACTGCGTAGAGATGGATCTAGTGTTTTTTCAGAAAATAATAAGTTTGCCATTTTTCCATCTTTAGCTCTGGGTTGGGATTTGTCTCAAGAATCATTTATGGAAAATTCATCTAATGTATCTCAATTAAAATTAAGAGTGGGGTATGGTGAAACAGGAAATGCAGATATAGGTTCTAATGCATTTGCTGCATATTACGCACAACCTGCATATTTGGATGCTGATGAATCTATTTTAGTAGGTGTCTTTCCTTCTAGGTTAGAAAATCCTAATTTAAAATGGGAAACTACCAAGGAAATAAATATAGGTCTTGATTTTGAATTGCTTAATCGAAAATTATCGGGTTCTATTGAAGTTTACAATAAAGAAATCTCGGACTTACTTCAGCTTAAAGATATAAATTCTTATAACGAAATAAATAGTGTTTGGGCAAATGTAGGTAGTACCCAAAGTAAGGGAATAGAACTTAGTTTAAATTCAATTAATATAGAAAATGAAAATTTTAAATGGAATAGTACTTTTGTTTTTTCTAAATATAAGGATCGATGGAAAGAGCGTTCTGAGGATTGGAAGCCATCTGTTTATGAAAGTGTAGACGACCCTATTCGAGCTCAATTTTCATATATTTCTGATGGTATAATGCAAGTCGGAGATGTAGTTTCTGCTCAACCTGATTTAGTTCCCGGTCAAATAAAAATTAAAGATGTAAATGGATTTCAACGTGATAATTCTGGAAATCCAATTGTTGATGAAGATGGCGTTTTTATTAGAACAGGAGAGTCTGATGGAATTATTGACGCTGCCGATACTGTGTTAATAGGTTCATCAGATCCGGATTTTATTGCTGGTTTTAGTAATTCATTTAAATACAAGAATTTAAGCTTAAATATCCATTTTAACGGAATGTTTGGGAGGCAAATGGTAGATCCAACCGATTATGCCTTAGGACTAAGTGCTGAAGCTGTTGCTACAAATGGACAAAATGTATTAAGTAATGTATTTGACAGATGGACACCAGAAAACCCTTCTAATACAAGACCTTCATCTTATTATGGGTATTCGCAATATGGTCCTGGTGATTTCTTTTATCAAGATGCATGGTTTATAAGGTTACAAAATGTATCACTAGCTTATAAATTAGAATCAAAATGGATTAATAAATTAATAAAATCTGCAACCCTACGATTAGATGGACAAAATTTATTTGTAATTACACCGTATAAAGGTGTTGATCCTGAAACCGATTCGTATCAAGCAGCATATCCAAGTGTTAAAACATACACAATAGGCTTAGATTTAAAATTTTAAAAAAAATACTTATGAAAAATTTAAAAATTTATTTAATGGGACTCATCTCAATGGTGTCTGTTGCGTGCAGCTCAGAATTAGAATCTATAAATTACGATGAAATTAACCCTACCATTTTTCCTGCATCAGAGGCAGATGTAGAAGCATTGGTTGTTTCCGCATATTATCCTTTAAGAGGTTCTTGGAGTAACGGGATACATTCCACATCAGAAAATGGATTAATGTTTTTATTAGACGCTACCACTGAAATACTTCAAGGGGCTTATGGTATTCAACAAGAAGCTACTTTACATAGTTATAATTCAGCATCTACTAGTTTTACTAGATATTATGATGTTTTTTATAACCAAATTAGCTCCATGACTCTTAATATTGATAGGATAGAAAACTCAAGTGTTAATGATAATTTAAAAGAACAAGGAGTTGCGGAAATAAAATGTGCTAGAGGTTTTTTGGCATATGAGTTATTTGATGTTTATGGTCCTTTGGTTATAGCTCCTTTAGATGTTTTAAAAAATCCGCTAATAGAAACGCCATTGGCAAGGTTAGATTATAATGATATGGTGTCTTTTATTGAAAATAATTTGTTAGAAGCCATTGAAGGCTTACCGTTACCTGAAGATGCAGAATATGGAAGGTTTAGTCAAGGCATGGCAAGAATGTTATTAATTAGATTGTATTTACATGAAAAAAGATGGGAGGATGTAGAAGAGCAAGCAAATGCGATTATGGCAATGAATTATTATGAGTTAGATGACGATTATGTTGGTTTATGGGATACGCAAGCACCTGTAGATAGTAAAGAAGTTATTTTTGCAGTTCCAGCCGATTATGCAGGAACTAGCGAAAACCAATGGCAGCTTATGGTATTACCAAGTAATTACCCTAATCGTGGAGGTTATGGAACTATACAAAGCTCTTGGGATTTTTATGAGTCTTTTGAACCGGATGATATACGTAAAACAAATTTAATTGCAGAATATACCGGTACCGATGGTGTTACGTACAATAAGTCAAACCCTGGGGCTTATATGCAATTGGGACCATTACCATTAAAAATTTCTGAAGATGCCGCTCGAAACACAGGGCTTACCACAGTAGATATTATTATTTACAGGTATGCCGATGTTTTACTGTCTAAGGCAGAAGCATTAGCTAATAAAGCTAATGTACCTTCTCAAGAAGCTATAGATTTGGTAAACATAGTTAGAAACAGGGCTGGATTAAATGATATCTTATTATCGAATTATTCGGATATAGATACCTTTAATACTATGATTTTATTAGAAAGATCCCATGAATATTGGTGTGAAAATGGTCAATATCGAGCAGATTTAATTCGCCATGATAAATTTACAGAATACGCAAATTCATTAAATGGAGTTTCAAGCCAAAGCGAAACTTATAAAGCATTATTTCCTTTTTCTTTAGAGCGAATAAGTGAAGGTAAAGGTCTGTTTTTGCAAAACACAGGTTATAATTAATTTTAAAAACAAGTTAGGTGTTTTAATAAATTAAACAAACATTTTATGAAGAGTAAAATAATAAAACAATAAAAAAAGAAATGGACTCTAGAAGGAATTTTATAAAAAAAACAGCATTGTTTGGGGCAGGTATTTCAATTCTTCCAAATTTAACTTTTGGAATGGCTAGTTCTGAAGAAAAACTAAAAATAGGGATGATAGGTGTTGGCTTACGCGGAACAAATCACCTAGATAATCTTTTGTTAAGAAATGATGTTGTAATTACCGCAATATGCGATATAGACGTAGCTCGAACCAATTTAGTGGTTGATAAAATAATAAGTAAAGGGGGGAAGAAACCACTTGTTTTTGGTAAGAACGAATACGATTATAAAAATCTGCTAGAATTGGATAATGTAGATGCCGTAATTATTTCCACCCCATGGCTATGGCATACTCGTATGGCTAAAGATACTATGAGAGCAGGGAAATATACAGGCCTAGAAGTATCTGCCGCTAACACCATGGAAGAGTGTTGGGATTTGGTTAATACCCATGAAGAAACAGGAACACATTTAATGATATTAGAAAATGTGAATTACCGTAGAGATGTTATGGCGGTATTAAACATGGTAAAGCAAAATGTATTTGGAGAATTAATACATTTTAGATGTGGCTATCAACATGATCTTCGTGCAGTTAAGTTTAACAATGGAAAACAGCCTTATGGAGGTGGTGTAGAGTTTGGCGAAAAAGCAATTTCAGAGGCAAAATGGCGAACGCAACATTCCGTATTGCGCAATGGAGATATTTACCCAACTCACGGGGTAGGCCCTATAGCTGCAATGTGCGATATTAATAGAGGAAACCGTTTTATGTCGTTAACATCACATGCTTCTAAGGGTGTTGGTTTACATAATTATATTGTAAAAAATGGGGGTGAACAACACCCAAACTCTAAAGTTAAGTTTAAGTTGGGGGATGTGGTTACTTCTACTATAGAAACTGCTAATGGAGAAACAATTATAGTAACTCATGATACCAATTTACCTAGACCATATTCGTTAGGTTTTCGGGTGCAAGGAGCAAATGGCTTATGGGAAGTTGATGGAAATCGCATACATATTGATGGCCAAACAAAGGCTCATCAATGGGATGAGGCAAATAAATGGTTAAAGAAGTACGACCATCCATTATGGCAAAAATTTGGCGATCATGCCGAGGGAGCAGGCCATGGAGGTATGGATTTTTTCGTTATCAATGCATTTGTAGAATCGGCCAAATTAAAAATAGCACCGCCTATGGATGCATACGATGCAGCAGCTTGGAGTGCTGTAACACCTCTTTCAGAGGCTTCAATTGAAAACAATGGAGAACCTCAAGATTTTCCAGATTTTACCAGAGGGAATTGGGTGAAAAGAGAACCTTATTCATGGATAAAAAACACATATTAAAACTTACAAAAAAGCATTATGAAAATTAAAATTTTAATTCCCATTATATTCTTTTCAGTTATAACATGCCTATGTTGTTCGTCTTCAGGTAATGATGAAGAAGAGGAAGAAGTAATAGATAATTCAACAACAAATATTACTTATAGCGAATCTTCAAGTGTTATTTCTAATCCTGAACGGGGTTTTATGCATTCCTGGAGTGTTGAATCAGAGGGGGATGCATTAAATTTGGTGACACTTCAAAGCTTAAAAAATGAAAATGTATCTATCATATTACGTTTGTATAATTTGTCTTCTTTCAAAAATTCAGATTTAAGCGAAGCACAATTAACATTGATAGAAACTGATTTTGATAGGTTAAGAACTGCCGGTATAAAATGTGTTTTAAGATTTGCATATAATGAAAATCAAAATGAAACAGACGCACCTTTAAATATAATTGAAAGGCATTTAGATCAGCTTAAACCCATTTTTACAAATAATGCCGATATTATTTCGTTCGTACAAGCTGGTTTTATTGGATCGTGGGGTGAGTGGTATTACACTACCAATAACTTAACAACGTTAGAAAATAAACAAGCTGTTGTTAATAAATTGCTAGAGGTTCTGCCTAAAGAAATTAAAATTCAACTTAGAACACCTCTATATAAGCAGCAAGTATTCAGTTCCTCAACATCAATGGATGCTAGTGTAGGTTATGGTACTACAAATATAGCGAGAGTTGGTTTTCATAATGATTGTTTTTTGGCAAGCTCTAATGATTATGGTACATATCAAGATGTTGATGCCGAAAAAAGTTATATAAGTGAAGAAGCATTGTATGTTCCAACAGGAGGAGAAACATGCCCTCCAACCGATATACCAACAGCAAGTTGTTTAACGGCAGAAAATGAGATGTCTTTTTTAAAATGGACTTATTTAAATCTTGATTATTATGGTCCAGTATTAAATGTTTGGAGAAATAATAGTTGCTTTTTAGATTTTCAAAGAAAACTAGGTTACCGAATTATATTGAAATCGGCAAGTTTAAGTAAGGAGGCATCAATTAGTGGTAATTTTGAATTAAATACTAGTCTTGAAAATGTAGGATTTGCTCCAGTATATAATTATAAAAATACCTTTTTAGTTTTTAAATCAGAAACCGATGGCACCATTTATAAAAAGGCATTAGATTTTGATATTAGGAAGGTTAAACCAGAGGCAAGTTATCAATTAACAGAATTAGTAAGCCTTTCAGGAATTCCTGCTGGAAATTATGAGTTATTCTTAAAAATTGAAGATCAATTCCAAACTTTAGCAGATCGTCCAGAATATTCTATACAATTATCAAATTCAAATACTTGGGACGCCACTAATGGTATGAATAAATTATTACACACATTAATAATAAATTAAAATTAAAATTTAATCTTTAAAATAATTAATCATGAAAAAAATAAATTTATTATTTTATATAATTATTGTTTTTCAACTTACTTCTTGTGGAACAGATGATAGTGAGGTGAATTCTGATGGAGGTATTGTAGCCGACTTTTCATTTAAAAACGATAACGACTTATTTACATTTACCAACCTGTCTGAAGGAGCTACATCTTATAGGTGGGATTTTGGAGATTTAAGCTTTTATTGCGAAAAGGAGAATCCAACCTATAGATATACTAAGGTGGGGGGCGAGATAGAGGTTACGTTAACTGCTATGAACGATGAAGGACAAGAGTCTTATGTAACTAAAACCATTACAGCCCCAATTGTTTTAAATGTTGAAATAGATATAAATGGAGGTTTTGAGGATTGGGATGAGGTGCCTGTTTTATATGAAGAAGCTGACGGTGTTTCTGTAAAAAAAATAAAAATTTGGGGTAAAGGCGATAATGTAAATGTCTACCTAGAAGGTAACACAGCCATGAAAATGGAGTTAGTAGATATATTTATAAATTCTGATGGTAATTCATCTACAGGGTTTTTAAGCTGGCAATGGCCAAATGGTTCTGGTGCAGATTATTTATTTGAAGGTCCTTTATTAAGTAATTCTTGGGGAGGTTTTTACCAGCATACAGATCCTGCAGGTGGCTGGGGTTGGGCATATTTAGCAGGTTCTGGAGTAAACATAGAATCCTCAGGAATTGTTAACCTAGATGCTACAACAAATGCTATAGAATTCAGAATTCCTAAAACACAATTTGGTTCGTTAGGCAGCTCTATTGCATTTGCCTTTTCTGAAATGACCAGTGGGTGGGCAGCTGTAGGTAGTTTTCCAAAAGTAACAGCAACAAGTCAGTTTGTTGTTTATGAACTTCCGTCGGAGACTACTAGTGTTTGCGAGTAAACCTAAATGTTTAATAGTTTTATTAATCGATTTCTATAAATGTAATTATTTTTTATTCACTAAAAACTTTCTAGAAAAGGAATTAACTTTTTAAATTATGAAAAATAAGGTTTCTAATAATAGGCTGTTGTCTATTGATGTGTTAAGAGGTTTTGATATGCTAATGATTATTTTTGCAGATCGATTTTTTTACCATTTAAATATTGCAGCTCAAACTGAAACTACAGGCTTTTTTGCAACACAATTTGAGCATCCAAAATGGTTTGGTTTTCACTTTTACGATATTATAATGCCTCTATTTCTCTTTTTAGTTGGAGTTGTGATACCGTTTTCTATGGAAAGACGTGTTGCTGAAATTGATAACAAGGCAAAACTTTATCCACATATAATAAAAAGATTTGTAATTCTATTTTTCTTAGGTTGGGTTGTTCAAGGAAATCTTTTAGCTCTAGATATTACTAAATTTCAAATATTTAGTAATACGTTACAAGCTATTGCTGTTGGTTATTTGTTTTCGTGCGTAGCATTTATTCATTTAAATAAAAAATTAAGATATATTCTTTTTGTAGTATGTCTTATAGTATTTGCTTTATTATTAGAATTTGCTCCAGTGCCAGGAATTGGTAGGAGTAAATTACTGCCTAATAAAAATATAGCGTTGTATATAGACCATTACATTTTTGGTCGTTTTGATGATGGTTATCAATATACTTGGTTATTATCTGGTTTAGGTTTTATATCAACAACATTATCAGGAGTATTTGCAGGGGAAATGCTTCGATTAAAAATACCTCGAGAAAAAATAGCACTTAAATTAGTTAAGTTAGGCTTTCTTTTATTGATTGTGGGGTTAATATTGCATGTAGGTCATCCAAGTGTTAAGAAAATATGGAATAGTACTTTTGTGCTTATATCATCTGGAATTTGTACACTTATGCTAGTGCTATTTTATTGGCTAATTGATGTGAAAGGTTTCATCAATTGGGGGTTCTTATTTAAAGTTATAGGTGTAAACGCTATAACAGCTTATGTACTTTCTCATGTTTTTAATTTCCCCGAAATATCTAAATATCTTCTATTTGGTTTTGAGCCATTTATAGGAAACTACTATAATGTTCTTGCTACAATTTTAGGGTTTGGTATTTTGTATTTGTTATTATGGTACATGAATAAAAATAAAACTTATATAAAAATTTAATATGAGTTAATAAAACTAAAATTAGTATTGCTGGAAATCCAAATTGCTGTAAGCTAGGGTGTTCGTTTTTTTTACCGTATTCCACTAAAATAAAAGGTTAGTACTTTGCTAGATGTAAGGTTCTAATTTTTAAAAACTTAATTATTAATAAATAAGTAATATTTATGAAACATTATTTCTATTTCATTTTTTTAATAACCTTATTTAATTGTTCGAAATATAAGCAACAATCCAAAGAGGTTTTTTATGAAGAAGATATGAATGAGTTTATTAATCCTGAGCGCGGTTTTTATAGACCTTTTAATGCATTAGCAAGTAATTTTGTGCCTCTAAATGCCCAAGTGCTACGTGATTTAAGAACACCAAACCTTGCTGCTGGCGATTTTAAAGTAGGTTGTTCTCTTACCTACAGGTCTTATCAATTTGATATTTTTCTTGATAAACCATTATCAAATTTTATCCTAACTGCAATACAAACAGATATGGATATTCTTCGAGAAGTTGGAAATAAGGTAGTGCTAAGGTTTTCTTATAGTAATACTTGTTGTGATCCTCCTTTCAATGATGCCCCTAAAGAAATTATAAAAGAACATTTAGATCAATTAAAACCTATTTTAGAACATAATAAAGACGTAATTGCTGTAGTTCAAATGGGATTAATAGGGCCATGGGGAGAGCAATATTATTCAGACTTTTTTGGAGATTTGGAGCATGGGCCAGTTACTAACCAAAATTGGTTAGATAGAAATGAAATTATTACAAAGTTACTAGAGGTTGTACCTGTTTCAAGAATGATACAAGTACGGGCCCCTTATTATAAGTTAAGGTATTTTGATGGTGAAAAAGCAAAACCAGAAGAAGCAATTCCTTTATTAAAAGAAAATGCATTTAACGGTATGGCGAGGGCAAGAATAGCTCATCATAACGATTGTATATTGGCAAATTATGACGACTATTGGACGTATAATTCGTTTCATACGTGGCCAGCTGTAAGCGATACATTAAACCTGAAAAAATACATTGCTGCCGAAACGAAGTTTTTAGTTTTTGGTGGTGAAACTTGCCCCGGAGGTGATAATGGTGAGGATGTATATAGTCCATATAACGATTGTGAGTCCGAGGGGGGTGGTGCACAAAAATATTTAAAACGCTTTCATACTTCATTTTTAAATACGGCATGGTCGGGTGCTGTAAATGGGGATTGGAATAATAAATGTATCGATGAAATAAAACGAAATTTAGGATATAGATTTGTTTTAAAACGTGGTTTGTACCCAACTAAAATAAAAAATAATGAGACAATAAAAATAGAATTGGATATTTTAAATGAAGGTTATTCATCTACTTATAACTATAGGTTTGTTGAACTGGTTTTAAGGAATAAAGACACTAAAAAAATATATAAAACAAAAATAGAGAGTGATCCTCGTTATTGGTTTACAGATGAGCTTCAAAAAATTAATCTTAATTTTAAATGGGCTGAATTATTAGAACCAGGAAAATATGATTTGTTTTTAAACTTACCTGATCCAGAAACAAAAATTTATAATAGACCTGAATATGCTATTCGCTTGGCTGGTAAATTGAATTCTAAATCAGTTTGGGAATCCACAACAGGATGGAACCATCTATTCACGGATATTACAGTTCAGTAATTTTAATTTTTAATAAATTTAAGAAATTAAGAATTAATTCACTTTACTAAAATTTGATGCCGAACTATTTAGGCGCCTGCCTATTAATAATATGTAAACTTGATTTTCAAACATTCAAATTGTCCCAATTTTTATAGCTGTTTTTCAACACTTATCACTTGCCAACGTGCAACGCTTTAATCCATGCTTTTTTATAAGGCTACACCATTTTCCAGCGCTACTCTTACAGTAGTCATTCTGCAGGACATCATCGACTTCATGGCAGCATTTATCATTACTTAAGGCGAGGAATCCTATGTCTTTAGCTACTGTTATTGCATTTGCTGCCTTATGTCCAACATCTTCTGCGTTACATGCAAACAGTTCTCTTATTGTAACGTCCCCAGCATCAATTATCAAATGTTTTAAAATTTCGAATACTTTACCATTTGGTGCTGCATCTTCAAGGCTCTCAAAAAGTTCGTTATCTGAAACACCTCGACACTGGCATCCAGGATTTGAAGTATTACCCGATTGCCCTTTGTTTTGAAGGTAAGTTACTTTTTTGTTCACTTCTTGAAGGCGTACGGTCAATTTTCCAATGTCTTTTCCGATTTTATACTTGCCCATAATAAAAAGATTGAATTAATAAATAGTGTTGCCACAGTTTTTGAAGGGAAGTAGAGGTGTGAAAATGAGGAATTAAATACAGTACAAATTAGTGAATATATTTTATTAAACCAAATTTTAAATATTTAACACAGGGTTTAGTCTAATGAAAATGAAGGGTTTAGTGTTTTTTAAGGGTTAGGGGAATGGATGTGTTGGGCTTAGGTATATTAAAATAATATCCACTTATATCACCTATAAATAATATCCAAGATATTATAAAAAATAGAGAACTAGTTTACTGTTTTTTACAAGCATAAAAAAATACTGTAGCAAGAGTAAAAGTCATTTTTCTTGGGTTTTCTTGAATATAGAGGTTGATACGAAATCTTTATTAGCTTCTATTTCTCTACGTGGTGGTGTTTTATATCTGTCGTTAAATCAAGTAAGTCGCTTTTTTCTGATAAAGTTAATAAAAACAAAAAAGCAATAACCTAATTAAGGTTACTGCTTTATATCATAAAATTCTGGTCTCTTGATTCCGCTCGAGATAACTTGAATAGGAACTTAGCTATTTAACATAACTGGCATAACTAGCATGGTAATATGTTCGCCATCATCCAATCCATCGACAGGTGTTAAAATACCTGCGCGATTTGGCATACTCATTTCTAGTTGTACATTATCTGCATTTAGGTTGTTTAACATTTCTGTTAAAAAACGTGAGTTAAATCCAATTTGCATATCGTCGCCTTGGTAATCGCAGGTTAAACGCTCTTCAGCTTTGTTACTGTAATCTATATCTTCAGCAGATATATTTAACTCTGCACCAGCAATTTTTAATCGTATTTGGTGTGTGGTTTTGTTAGAGAAAATACTAACACGACGCACAGAGTTTAAAAACTGATTTCTATCTATTACTAATTTATTTGGATTCTCCTTCGGGATTACCGCTTCGTAATTAGGGTATTTCCCGTCGATTAAACGACAAATTAACTCAGAGTTTTCAAAAGTGAATTTTGCATTACTCTCGTTGTATTCTATAGTTACATCATCTTCGCTACCTGCTAAAATACCTTTTAAAAGATTTAAAGGTTTTTTAGGCATAATAAATTCTGCTACTTGGTTGGCTTGAATATCGCCACGTGTGTATTTTACCAATTTATGCGCATCGGTAGCTACAAAGGTTAACCCCTCGGTTGAAAACTGAAAAAATACACCACTCATTACAGGGCGTAAATCGTCGTTACCAGCAGCAAAAATAGTTTTGCTAATGGCCGTTGCTAAAACATCGCCAGTAATAACCGTTTTACTAGGGTCTTCTAGTGCTACTGCTTTTGGGAATTCGTTTCCATCGGCGTAAGCTAATGCATATTTACCGTGGTTAGAGCTAATTTCAACAGTATTATTGTCTTCTACAACAAATGTTAAGGGTTGCTCTGGAAACGTTTTTAAAGTATCTAATAATAAACGAGCGGGAATAGCCACACTACCTTTACTGTCACTTTCAACATCTAACGTAGAAGCCATGGTGGTTTCTAAATCGCTTGCCGAAACAGTAAGTTGGTTGTTATCTAATTCAAATAAAAAATTATCTAAAATAGGCAAGGTATTCGAGCTATTAATAACGCCACCTAAAACTTGTAATTGTTTTAATAAATAAGTACTTGATACTATAAATTTCATGTGTTGGAATATATTTTTTTAAAAGATCACATGTCACATTTATTTAAAAGACTCCACTTAAAAACGTTGAACTTCCTATAAATGCTTCATCTAAAAGCTTAGTTTTTATTGTAATTCTACTACATACAAATATATTCCAATCAGTCTATATTTGGAAACAAACTTATTAACATTTAAGAAGCGTACCTTTTCTTTCTTAGGTAGTTAAAGCCAAAACCAAATACAGCGAGTAAAAGTAATGGTAGCAAGATGTTTATAAGTTGCCACTTGGTTTTTTGGGCGGTTATTTTTTGCTGATTTAAAAAAGCGATAGCAATTTCTTTGGTGCGAATGTTTATAAGTCCGTTATCGTCCAATAAATAATTTACTGCATTTAGTAAAAATTCTTTGTTGCCATAGGTTTGTCCTGTCCACCTATCGAAACCTAATTCTAGGGGTTTATTTTGTGCCATATCATTTTTAATAACATCGCCGTCGGCAATGATTATCATTTTTGTAGGCAGACTAATATTCTTTTCTTGGGAAAGTTTAAAGGGTTTTACGCGGTTGCTGTACACCGAATTAAATTCGCCTTCTAACAACACCGCAAGGGTTTGGTTGCCCTTGTTAAAAGCCTTTGGGTCTTGTTCTTTAGTTACCAATGCTAAACTGACTTCTCTTGGTGTGCCTTCTAATTTTGTTAAAGGTGCCGTTTCTAAAAGTATGGTCTTTTCAATACTGTTTTTTAAAGTGTCTATTTGGTTAGCAAAATCAAAGCGAACTAAATTTAAATTATTTACAATAGGGTGTTTCCTATTCGATCCTGCTAATGGCGAATATGGCCATTTAAGATGTTGAAATTGCGATTGGCTGCCTTGGCCCATAGCCAAAGTAATAGGAGCAGAGTATAGCGTGCTAACCATATACGGGTTAATACGAACCCCATATTTAAAAAAGAAATCGGTTAAATTTAAATCTCTAGAAATGGCATAATTGGTGCCTGTTGCATTGTAAAGGCTATCTTTTTCCATAGCTACAGCATCGACTAACCATAAACTTTTTCCGCCATTCATGGTGTATTGGTCCAATACGAGTTTTTCGTCTTCGGTAAAGGCTTCGGTAGGTTTGGCCGATATAACTAAATCGAAAGCATTAATAGCTTTTAAGGTGTTTTGTGGGTTTGATGCTACACTATCTAAGGTAAAAGGCGCTATATAATAATAGTCGCCAAGTTTTTTAACAAAATCGGCAATGTATTTATCTTTTAATTGCTGGTTACCTTTTAAAATAGCAATTTTACGACGTTTAGTTCTAGTAAGTTTGCTAAATCCATCGGCAAAGGCATATTCTAAATGCTGAACAGAATTGCTAACCAATTCTTGTTGAGAGGCTCCAATTTTATTTTTAATCAGCGGAATAGTAACCGTTTGCCCATTATAACTTGCTAATGCCCATGGGAAAATAACAGCCTGCGATGATTTTCCGCTTTCTTGAACGCTTAGTTGCATAGGGGTTAATCCACGTTGTGTGAGTTGTTGCATGTTACGTTCTCGTGTGTTTTCATCTTCCAAAGGATTAATAAAGTTGAATACAATGTACTTATTGGTAGCAGCAAACTCTTCTAATAATTGTTTGGTTTCGTTTTGAAGGCGTCTAAATTCCGAAGGAAAGTCTTCACCTTCCAAAAACACATCAACAACAATAGGGGAATTGATATCTTCAATAATGCCTTTTGCAGATGCGCTAAGTGTATAGCGTTTATCGGTAGTTAAATCGAATCGCTTATAAAACGTATTGCTTATACCGTTTACCGCTATTAAAGCGATGCAAAGTAGTAATATGTGTTTTAAATTTTTATTCAAACTTTTTTTCTAATTGATACAGACGTATAGATTTAACAGTATTATTAACAAAATTAAGCTCTAAACATTCTTGTAGGTTATTAAAAGCACCAGGTTTAAACCCTAAATTATAGTTCCATTTGTTTTCCGAATTAGCCTTTAAACTGGGATCCCAACTAAACCATTCTGGCTTTCCTAATAGAGTTTTAATTGCACTTTTTTGTTTACCTATTAATATGTTATTATTTATAATTTGGTCAGTCATTTCATAGCGTAATTTTGGTTGGTCTTCCCAAGCCTTAGCATTAAAATGTTTCTCATGGTGGTAGCTACTAAAAATGTTTAACATTGGGTAAAACATGTAAAAGTAAACTACAGGAGCTAGAAGCAAACTAACCAAAAATGTGAGCCATTTTCGTTTGTCTATAGTGTTTACAAACAGCCAAACAGCAATAAAGACAATCACCAAAAAAAATACTAATAAAGGTGTTACTATCATTTACTTTGCTTTATTAATATTAAGTTTAGTGGCTACTAAAAATAAAAACGTAATACTTAAAAAGTAAACAATATCTCGGGTGTCCAAAACACCACGAGTCATACTTTTATAATGCGAACTCATGCCTAATTGTTCTATAAAATTGCTAGAGGTAAATTCAGCAAAGCCTTCAAACCCTATGTAGAATATAAAACAAATAAACACGGCGGATATAAAAGCAACTATTTGATTGTCGGATAGGGTAGATGCAAAAACGCCAATAGCCGTATAAGCAGCAATTAAAAATAGTAAACCAAAATACGATGCTAAAGTGCTTCCCATATCTAAATTACCAATAGGGTTTCCTAATTGGTAAACCGTGTAAACGTAAAGTAAAGTTGGTATAAGCGCTATTAAAATTAAAATAAGTGCACCAAAATATTTTCCTAAAACAATATTGAAATGCGAAATAGGTTTAGTGAGTAAAAGCTCTAATGTTCCTTGTTTCTTTTCATCCGAAAAACTGCGCATGGTTACTGCGGGAATCAAGAAAATTAAAATCCAAGGAGCTAATAAAAAGAAGGATGATAAATCGGCAAAACCATAATCTAAAACATTAAACTCACCTTTAAAAAGCCAAAGGAATAATCCATTTAAAACTAGAAAAATGGCAATAACCAAATACCCGATAGGCGATGCAAAAAATGAATTTATTTCTTTTTTTAATATAGCTAGCATTTGTTTTTTTCTGTTTACAGCGACTTTTTTATTTTAGGGTTTCAATTTTATCAACACTCCAAGCTTCAGGTCTAATACTAAATAGGGGTTTAATTTTGCTCCAAATGGAGTTGAATAAATCAGATTTTCTATAGTTTTCCAAAGCTTCTTCAGATTCCCAATAACTATAAGTGAAATATATGCTTGGGTCCTTTTTGTCTCTATATAGTTCTAAATAACTACAACCTTCAAACGCTCTTATTTTGGTTTTTGTAGCCTCGAAATTTTCAAGAAACACCTCAATATTTTGTTTGTAAAATCCCATTTTCACTATTCTAACTAGCATAATTTTACTTTTAGTTTAATAATCGGCAGCTTTCATATTAACCGGAATTTCTGCACCTTTAGGAATAACGGGTTTAGGTTCAAACCTAATGCTTACAGCATCCATAATACCCAATCCTAATAGCGTAGATGCACTACCAACGGTGGCACTATTGCTTTTGTAAACAGCAATTTCTAAAAAATCACCAGAGTTGAAAACAACAAGCTTTCGCCCTTCGTCATTTCTTTTGTTCTCAGGAATTTCAAAATTTACAATGTCGCTGTATTTATTATGTATTTTTTTAAAGGTATAATGGCGTGCCGAAATTTCGAATTCTCTTCCTTTATGCACAGATTCAAAAAAGCTGCGTTTTATATTAGTTACCACATTACCATAATTATCTATATAAATGACACTACCAATAATTTGGGTTTTGTCTTCATTTACATAGGGTGCTATGTTTTTAATTGGTTTAATTTCATTTATAGGCTTTCCTATAACCTCTAAAGTACCACCGCGCGCAATATGGCAAGCTACCTTAACAAAAACATCTAAAACAGGAAAGCTACTTTGTATTTTATCGTGGATATTTATTTCAACAATTTTTTCAGGTGCTATTTCAGAGCAAATCATGCTCATAATACCATTGTTGGCACAAATAAAATAATGGTCGTCTAATTTTAAAGCTATATGCTTATTTTCTGTGTTAATTTCAGAATCAATACCAATAATATGTATGGTGCCTTTCGGGAAACTATTGTAGGCATTCTGAATAATGTAAGCCGCTTCTGGAATATTAAATGGGGAAACGGAATGCGAGATATCAACAATCCTAACATCGGGCAGCTCGCTATAGATAGCGCCCTTTGTAGCGCCACTAAAGTAATCTTTTTCACCAAAATCGGTTGTTAATGTTATAATTGCCATGGGCAAAATTGTTGATATGTTTTTAATGTTACCTTACTCAAAATTATGTATTTTTGAGTTTCAAATTGTATGTGATACAAATCTAATAAATCATTTCATCTAAGTAAACAATATTTCAATTAATGTTTTTACTAAACTTATAATAAATAAACGCTTTTGAACGAAATTATTATTGAACTCGAAGAAATATCTCCAAAAGAATTTTTTGGAGCACAAAACGCAAATATAGTACTACTTAAAAAGTACTTTCCCAAATTAAAAATTGTAGCCCGCGGAAACAAATTAAAGGCCTTTGGAGATGAAGAGTTGTTGGATGAGTTTGATAGGCGTATCTCCATGCTTCTTAAGCATTTTGGTAAGTACAATAAGTTAGATGAAAACACTATAGAACGTGTATTAACCAGTCAAAGTAGCGATGATTATACAACCTCAAACCAAAGCGGAGAAACTATTGTACATGGTGTAGGTGGTAAGATTATAAAAGCACAAACAGCCAACCAGCGCAAAATGGTAGAGCTTATGCGCAAAAACGATATGGTTTTTGCCATTGGGCCAGCGGGTACAGGTAAAACGTATACAGGAGTGGCATTGGCAGTTCAAGCCCTTAAAAACAAGGAGGTTAAACGTATCATATTAACACGGCCAGCGGTTGAAGCAGGAGAAAATCTTGGGTTTTTACCCGGCGATTTAAAAGAAAAATTAGATCCCTACATGCAACCCCTTTACGATGCTTTACGCGACATGATTGCGCCCGAAAAATTGGCACATTATATCGAGAATGGTACCATACAAATAGCACCATTAGCATTTATGCGTGGTCGGACTTTGGATAACGCTTTTGTAATTCTGGACGAAGGACAAAACACCACGCACGCCCAAATGAAAATGTTTTTAACGCGTATGGGTAAGCACGCCAAATTTCTATTAACTGGAGATCCTGGTCAAATCGATTTACCACGTCGTACCATTTCTGGGTTAAAAGAAGCGTTATTAATATTAAAAAATGTAGAAGGTGTAGGCATGATTTTTCTAGATGATAAGGACGTTATTCGCCATAAACTCGTTAAAAAAGTAATTGCTGCCTATAAAGAAATCGAAAATAGAGATTAATTTTTTTAAGAAGCTATTTCCCGCTTTCCACTATATCTTTTCATGTGCTTAACTTGTTTCAGTATCTTGTTACCATATTAGTGTAATTTAAAATTATAAGTTATTATTAAACAATTAGAAAGCACATAAAAAGGATGCCGTTTCAATCGGGGCTAGGGCATAATAACTAAATTAAGAAACTAAAGTATAAAATAGAGCCTATTAATTAGGGTTCAAATAATAAACACAACTCATAAACCATTTAAAAATGAGTAATACCATAATAGATACCAATTTCAAATTTCCAGGTCAAAAAAGCCTATACAAAGGAAAAGTAAGAGCCGTATATAATATAAATGACGAAGAGTTAGTCATGGTTGCCACCGATAGACTTTCAGCCTTCGATGTTGTTATGCCAAAAGGAATACCCTACAAAGGCCAAATACTAAACCAAATAGCAACCAAAATGATGGCGGCAACAGAGGATTTAGTTCCAAATTGGTTAACAGCAACACCGGACCCAAATGTCGCTGTAGGGCATTTATGTGAGCCTTTTAAAGTTGAAATGGTTATACGTGGTTACATGTCTGGGCATGCCGCTCGCGAGTATAAAGCGGGTAAACGTATGCTTTGTGGTGTGACTATGCCAGAAGGTATGAAGGAAAATGATGCGTTTCCAACACCTATTATTACACCAGCGACTAAAGCAGAAATGGGCGATCATGACGAAGATATTTCTCGTGAAGATATTTTAGCAAAGGGTATTGTTTCAGAAGCAGATTATATAGTTCTTGAAGATTATACGCGTAAATTATTCCAACGAGGTTCAGACATTGCAGCCTCAAGAGGTTTAATTTTGGTCGACACTAAATATGAATTTGGTAAAACTAAAGATGGAAAAATTGTTTTAATCGACGAGATTCATACCCCAGATTCTTCACGTTATTTTTATGCCGATGGGTATCAAGAGCGTCAAGATAAAGGAGAAGCTCAGAAGCAATTATCAAAAGAGTTTGTTCGCCAATGGTTAATAGCGAATAACTTTCAAGGTTTAGAAGGGCAAACGGTACCATTTATGAGCGATGAGTATATCCAAAGCGTTTCAGAGCGTTATATCGAACTATACGAAAACATTACGGGCGAAACATTTGTAAAAGCAGATGTTTCTAATATTCAAGATAGAATAGAAACCAATGTATTAGCATATTTAAAAAAGTAGGATTTTATCAAATTAAAATAAATTACAATGAATAAAAAGGTTTTTGTTTCTGGATGTTTTGATATGCTACATAGTGGTCATATCGCATTTTTTAAAGAAGCCGCTAATTATGGAGATTTATACGTCGGAATTGGATCTGATGCCACGGTAGTAGAATTGAAAGGACGCCAAACAATAAACTCAGAGCAAGAAAGAATATATATGATTAATGCAATCAGATATGTTAAAGAAGCCTTTGTAAACACAGGTTCTGGAATTTTAGATTTTAAGGATGATCTTGTTAAGTTAAAACCTGATTATTTTATTGTAAATGAGGATGGTTATTCGCCAGCAAAGCAAGAATTATGTATAGCGTTAGGTATTGAGCTAAAATTATTAGAAAGAATACCAGATGAAGGTTTACCAGAGCGTTCTACAACGGCTATACGATCTGCTGGTAATTGCACCTTACCATATAGAATTGATTTAGCTGGAACTTGGATAGACCAGCCTTATGTTTCTAAGTATGGCAAAGGTTGGGCATTAACTTTATCTTTAGAGCCTGTAGTTGAGTATAACGAAAGATGTGGTATGTCGACATCTACTCGAAATGCTGCAAAAAAAATATGGCCATATTATTTACCGTTGGAAAAACCAGAAAAATTAGCAGAAATTCTCTTTAAATATGAGAATAGTCCTGGAGCAACCATGATTTCTGGCGCTCAAGATGCTATTGGAATTTGTATGCCTGGATTGGTAAGACACCAATATAATAATGAATATTGGCCAATAAAAATAGAATCTATTCACGATGAAGCGACACTTACTTGGTTAGAGAATCATATTTATATGCGTTTGTTATGGCCTAGAGAGCCAGGGCTTGATCTTTTAGGTGACACTTATATAAATGAAGAAAACGTTAAGGAACTTACAAGTGCAGCTGATGAAGTTTGGGAGGCCATAAAAAATAAAGACTTGCAAAAATTTTCAGCTGGATTTTTAAAGTCTTTTCATGCGCAAACAAAAATGTTTCCTGCTATGGTTAATGATAGAATAAATAAAGAAATAGCCAAATACAAGGATATCGCTTTAGCATGGAAATTAGCCGGTGCTGGTGGAGGTGGTTATCTAATTTTGGTGTCAGATAAACCTATAGAAGGTACTATGAGAATTAATGTAAGAAGAAAGGATTTATTATAATTTTTCATATTTAATATTATAACAACTAAACGACCTAGTTTAACCAAACTTGGTCGTTTTTTTTATATACGCAATCCAGTAAAGCAAAGTCTCTCTTCTCTCTTTTACTTGGTGATTTATGCGTAAACTTTTTTAAAATATTTTTTTCGAAACCAAAAGGAAACTCTAACTAATAAAATGAGCGCGGGCACTTCTACTAAAGGACCAATTACGCCTGCAAAGGCTTGTCCAGAATTTAAACCAAAAACGGCAATAGCAACTGCTATGGCTAATTCAAAATTATTACCCGCAGCTGTAAAAGCAACGGCTGCAGTTTTATCGTAATCCGCTCCCGTAGCCTTTGTAAAGAAAAAGCCTATAACAAACATTAAACTAAAATAGATAAGTAAAGGCACTGCTATTATTAAAACATCCATTGGTATTTCAACAATTAATTCGCCTTTTAACGAAAACATAACCACAATTGTAAATAACAAGGCTATTAGAGTTAATGGCGAAATAGTAGGAATAAATGTATTTGTATACCAACCTTCGCCTTTCAGTTTTACCAAAATTAATCGGCTTAAAATACCCATCACGAACGGGATGCCTAAATAAATGGCAACACTTTCTGCAATGGTGCCTATTGAGATATCAACTATAGCTCCTTCAAAACCAAAATAGGGTGGAAGTACAGTAATAAAAACCCAAGCATAAAAACTATAAGCAAAAACTTGAAAAATACTGTTTAAGGCTACTAAGCCAGCGCCATACTCACTGCTGCCTTCGGCAAGATCATTCCAAACTAAAACCATGGCAATACATCGTGCTAAACCTATTAAAATAAGGCCAACCATGTATTCTGGGTAATCTCGTAAAAATGTTATGGCAAGGAAAAACATGAGTACAGGTCCAATAATCCAATTTAGTATGAGTGAAATGGATAATATTTTAGTGTTTTTAAACACTTTGGGCAAAAGAGAATAATCTACTTTTGCCAATGGCGGATACATCATTAAAATTAATCCAATAGCAATGGGAATATTTGTGGTGCCGCTACTAAAGGAATTTATTAGGTTAGGAAATGTTGGTATAAAATAACCAAGACCAACACCAATTGCCATAGCAACAAAAATCCATAGAGTCAGATTTCTATCAAGAAAGCTTAATTTTTTTTGAGCCATTTTTTATAGATTTACTTGAGAAAAAACAAAGAACAATTCTGTTGCAATTTGCAAGCTTCTTTCGTTGTATTTTTCTGCTTGTTGTGGTGTGTTATCAAACGCTTTTGGATCTTCAAAAGTAATAGGAATTCTTTTTTCTGCACCTAAAACCATAGGGCACGCTTCGTTTGCCGAATCACAAGTCATAATCGCAGCAAATTCAGATTTCGGATTAAAATCATCATCTAATGTTTTTGAGAATCCAATTATGGGGTGTGTATTGTCTGTATATTTAATGCTATACACAGGGTTTTTACCTTCAGAAAGCCTTTTAATATTAAACCCTGAATTTTCTAATGTTTTTGCAGCCATAGGAAAAAGGGCCGTAGCTTCTGTGCCACCAGAATAACAAAACACATGTTTAATATTAAAATTATGAGCCATGGTTTGCGCCCAAACTTGCGATAAATGACTTCGTCGCGAATTGTGGGTACAAATAAAATTGATTCTAACAGCCTCCTTATTTGTTACTTTGTGCTGAATAAAATCAATTAATGGTTGTAAAACTTTTTTGCGATCTGCAGAAATAGTTTCTGGTTTTAAACCTTTTATTAAACTATCTATTTCTGTAAATAAGGATGATTGTGTTATTGTCATTTTGTGTTACGTTGATTTAAAATTTGGGATTAGCAGCAATTTCCGTCAGGCGTACAACAAGGCTCGTCGTTTAAATCTGAAAATCTTAATTTTGGTTTTTCAGCAGGGATTCCACATTTGTTTGGTGCTAAACAGTCTGTCAATTTTTGGGTTAATAAAAAGTTTTTACCATTATATTCTAGTCCAAATTTACCAATGGTTTCTGCTTGGTATTCAACTTCAATGTCTAAATCTTCAAGACCTAAGACTTTTTCAGAAAGCTCAATTATATGTATAAGTTTTTCGGGGTGTAATCTATGGTCATAATCATTGGCATTCCAAAGTTGAAAGTTTATAACGTCTTCTTTTCTTTCGGTACCACCACAATCTATAAAGTGTTTTGTTATTTTACCAACTTCCGTTACATGAAAGTGGTTTGGTACTAATTCGCCGTTTGGTAATTGAAAACTTATAGTTTCCAATGTTCCTAATACTGATTTTACTTCTGATAGTTTCATAACTGTATTTGTTTATTGCAATTATACGATTAATGTTTTAAAATTTTTTTAGCAACAATCTGTTTTAGATACATCTTGATCTAAAAATTGAAGCATAACACGTTTCATTTTAGACCAATTAGCGGTGTCAATGCAATAGCAAACGCTGGTGCCTTCTACATTTCCTTTTATTAAGCCTAAAAGTTTAAGTTCTTTTAAATGCTGAGATATTGTGGGTTGTGCTAAACCTATTTCGTTTACCAAATCGCCGCAAACACAAGCATTAATTTTAAATAAATGTTGTAATATAGACACTCTTGCAGGATGTCCAAAAACTTTTGCAAATAGAGCTATTTCGTTTTGCTCGTCGGTAAACATTTCTGTTTTAGCTAATCCCATGCCTTTATTTATTAGTTTATTGCAATATTACGATTAAGTATTGGTTTTTCAAAATTATTGGATAAATTTAACAGAAAAAGTGCTATGTTGGTTTGTTGATCTTCTTTGGTTTTACCTTTTGTTTCCAATACAAAATATAAATCGTGTTTAAAATAGAAGGGGAAATCCATGCTATTAAATTTTTAAACCCCATAGCAGCAACAAAAAAGGCAGTAATTGGGGCTATTAAAGAAGCATTTACCTTTCCTAGGTGTAATAATTAGGTATAAGGTTTTAGGTATTTCAGTCTTTTTTTTAAATATAAAATCCTTAACAGAAAACAAGAGCTCAAAACCACTAAAAAGAAGTAGTATAAAACCATTTAAATAGGTGTTTGTTTATTCCTCCAGTTATAAAATAGCAATCAATTCTAAGGGATGGTCTATTATTAATTTAGCACCATTAGCAATCAATTCTTCTTTTTTTCTGAAGCCCCAAGATACGCCAACAGCCAGCATATTGGCATTATTTGCGGTTTGTACATCAACATCAGAATCACCTACGAAAATAATATCTTCCGGTTTTATGCCCAAGTTTTTGCTTATTTCAAGAGCTTTAACTGGGTTTGGTTTTTTATTAGCTTCAGCAGTTAACCCGTCAACGGATTCAAAATAGTTTGGTAATAACGCTGAAGCTACTTTTTTGGTAAGTGTGTCTTCTTTATTTGATAAAATACAAAGCTTTAAGTTACGAGACTTTAGGGTGTCAAGCAACTTTGTAATACCATCATAAGGTTTTGTTTTGTTATTGTAATTATTACTGTAAATATCCATCATCGCATTAAATCCCATTTCTGTTTGTTGGACGTTACGACTGTTATTAGGTAATGCCTTAGTAACGAGACTTTTTATACCACTCCCCACAAAATTGAGATAATCTTCATAATTATGTGTCGGATAATTAGAGCTTTTTAAAACTGAATTCATGGCATCTGCAATGTCTTCAATGGAATTTACGAGAGTGCCATCTAAATCGAAAATGACTGCCTTATAGCTCATGTTTTAAATTATAGATTAGTAATTAAACTTTACAACGCGCCCGTTCAATGGTTGTTCGTTTCTGTAATTATTAATTGGCATGTTGCTTTTAAGTTTTAATACCTCTTCAACGGACAAAACAATGGGGTCTTTAAAAACGATCCAATTTACACTTTCTGTGCATGGAGGTGTTGTTAATGAGCCGCCATACGTGTAATATTGTTTATCCTCTAAGAATAGGTTTGATAAATCAATTTCTTGGTGAATATCCTTAAAAGAGCCTTCTTTTAGGGGTAAAAAGCTTTCAAAAAATTCAAATAACTGGCTTTCATTTCCTTCTTCACCTAAAATGCCAAACACGGTAATTTTTCCAGCTTTACTAACATGTACTAGATGCATTTCAATAGGGTAGATTACCCCATTTATTTTATGTTCCGAGGGTTCGTGAAAATGGATTTGTTTTAAAAAGAAGGTCTCATTTTTATAGTTTATAGAATCGCCAGGTTCAAAATCAAATTGGATAGAGTGCCCATTGTTTTTAACTTCACTTATTAAAGTGCTAGGTGTATATTGAATTTTTAACTCATGATTCTTTTTTATAGAATCAACATTTCTATGTATTATGTTTATTGGTGACTGTAAGGTTCCGTCGCAATCGGAATTTTTTTCAATCTCTATCCAATGTTCAGGAGAGGTTTCTCCAGCATAACTCCAATGGTGTGTGTGTCCTGCTGTATGATCTGTTTTTTTTGAATCTTTACATGATACTATAGTTATTAGGACTAAATAAAAAAACAGACTGAATTTGATTTTCATAACTTTAAATTAGGTTGGTTTTATTGTTCAAAATTAATAATATCAGGTATTTTAAAACCTTACTTTTATCATGTTTTTAACTTTTTTAGTTATTTATTATATTAATACTATTATCATCGTTGTCCAGAAAATTGCATAGCCTCTCCTTTCCCAAAGCCATAGCTTACGCCAAAAGAAACAAACCGTCCACGCTGTCTACTATTAAATAGATAAAAGTCGGTTTGTGAGGTCGTGGTTTTGCTTATTCTGGAAGCAAAAACATCACGTACACTTAGGTTTAAAATCACTTTGCCTTTAAGAATTTTTTTTCTTAAACCAAGATCTGCATATAAGTTATCTGCAACTTCGGTTTGTATGGTTTTGAATTTAGATTGATAGTCGCCAGATAACTCTAAATCGAAATCTGCTGGCAGTTTAAATTTTGTTGTTAAACTCGCAGACCATTGGTTACCATTAAAATCGAAATTAGTGGTTTCAAAAACACCTTTTCTGCTAAAATAGTTGATGTTAAAATCTCCATTAAATGAAAACCAATTTGCGGGTGCATATTTTCCGTTGGCCTCAAAACCAGTGGTGGTATTCGTACCAATATTTTCAGGAGTAGATATGCTTACATTATTTTCGAATGTTGAAATACGCTCTACAACATCAGTCGTATATCTGTTATACACACTGAAATTTAATGAGGCTTTACCCAATTTATTTATACTTGTAATTTCGTAGGAGTCTGTGTATTCCGGTTGTAAATTAGGATTACCAGTAAATATACTAAAGTTGTTTTTTATGTTCGAAAAAGGGTTTAACTCTCTTAAGCCAGGTCTTCGAATACGTTTGGAGTAGCCTGCTTGAATTGAAAAATCATCGTTTATTTTATAGGAGGTGTGTATACTTGGAAATAGGTTGGTATAATCCTTTCCATTACTTTCGTTAGTGGTTTGCAGCAAAGTACTAAGGTTAGTATGTTCTAGCCTAAAACCAAGTTTAAGTCCCCAAACATCCCCTTCGTAAGCAGCTGTGGTATATACACCTAAAACATTTTGTTCAAAATCAAACACATTGGTTAAATCGGGGTTGTTTACCCATGTGCCGTTTTCTAAATCGCTAACCGCAAAATCATTGGATACACTATTTATAACATATTGAGATCCTGTTTCAATAGTGTATTTCTCTAAAAATGGATGGGTGTAATCTAGTTTAAAGGTATAATCAGATAAGGTGTAATCGGTACGTGTTTTTTGTTTGAAATCTTCATCATCCCCAATAATAATCGTGTTTTCAAAATCTGAAAATTGATCTTTTCTAAAAGAATTTCCCAAAGCACTAAATAGCAAACTTTGGTCGGCATGTCGTTTAAAGCTCTTTTTATATTGTAATTCGTAACGTAATTTTGGATTGTCCGCTTCGGTTAACTCATTTCGTAGCCAGCTATCGGTTATGGTATTGGTAGCGTCCGTTTGATAATAATTTGTTATGGAATTTTGATCTTCAATCTCGTATGCGTAAGATCCTGAAAGGGTAACCACGTTAAAGTCGTTTATGTGATAATCGGTTCCAATTAAAATATTTCCGAATTTTTCATTAAAGTCGCCATCTCCAGTGCTACTAACAGTTATATCATCTTCTAAATCTCGGTTAATAGATTCTGTTTTATTGGGATACGTACGAATACCAAATCCGAATTGGCTAAACAGATTAAATTTTTCCGTTCGCTTGTTAACGCTTAAACCAAAGCTATTGCTGTTAGGGATACCAAAGTTTAACGTCGCAGATCCATTAATGCCACGTTTTTCAGATTTTTTAATAATGATATTTATGATTCCAGATGTACCCTCTGCATCGTATTTAGCTGAAGGATTGGTTATAACTTCAATTTTTTCAATCATATCGGCAGTAATGCTTCCTAGAGCGTTACCATCTGCACTTGCCAAAACCGAAGGTTTTCCGTTAATTAATATTTGAACACCTTGGCTACCTCTTAAGCTAATTTCACCTTCTATATTTACATTTACCGACGGTATGTTATTTAAAACTTCTAGCGAACTTGCTCCGGTGGAGCTTAAATCTAAACCTACATTAAAAACGCGTTTATCTAATTTGAATTCGGTTTGTGATTTTTCGGCACGAATTAAAACTTCATCTAAAGCTTGGTTGTCCTCTAATAGGGTAATAGTTTTTAAATTTATGGTGTTTTTTACAATGTCAAATTGATTAATGGTTTTCGTTTCAAACCCCATAAAACTGACTTCAATATAAAAGTTTGTTTCGTTAGTTTTTAAAGTAAAGTTCCCATCAGGAGAACTTATAGTGCCTGTTAAAGGTTTTTTAGAATCGTTATCAAGTATGGATATGGTTGCATACTCAATTGGGCTTGCATTATTACCTTCTAATACCTTACCTGTAATAATGAGCTGGTTGTTTTGAGCATAAAATTTATGACATCCAAAAAACAGTATTAAAAGTAGGAGAAGATGATTTTGCATAGGTGTTAAAAGAATGATTTATATTACAAATATAAAATATAAAGTAAGACAAGTATATTTGCTAAAGGGGTTTAACATAAAATGATTTGTCAACCTATGTTTTTGGATGTTAAGGACTTGAAAAAACAATAATTATTTATTCTTTTTACTCGCTTTTGCAAGCGGATTGAAAGCTAAACATAAATCTATCCAATACCCCAAATCATCGTCCGTATCAAAACCTTCAGGGGTTACAAAAATATAACCTTTTATAGGTCTTCCAGTAAAATCCATGGGTAAGCATTCTGGCTTTTGTAATTCTTTTTCATAGGCCTCTAAACCAATACGTACCATCATTAAACTATCGCCATATTTTTTGTCGATGTGTATACCACATAACATTTTATCATTAACCTTAAAGCATAGTCCTCCCATCATTTTAAGTTCTGTAAAATGGGTGTGTTTATCTTTTAATTGCTGTCTTATTCTATCTGCGAGAAATTCATCATAGGCCATGGTAGAATGTTTTTAGTTTGTCTACTGTTTTCCGAATTAAATTATAAACAAATGTGTTTGTTCTTCCATAATGAAACGCCATAAAACAGACCACAACAATAAATAGAATAGCCCCAAAAATGGCTGTTTCAGGTTCTAAAGATTTATTTAAAAAGCGTTTTAAACCATACCCAGTATAACTACCGTAAAGCAATATAAAATGGATTACATATATAGATAGTGTTTTTTCTCCAATGCGTGTAATTATAGATTGTTTTAAGAATTTTTCGAAAGCATAAAAAACACCAAATAATATAAGTACATTTCCAAGCCTGGTAAACAGGTAGTTGTAATTAGCGCTCATTTTAAAAAGCGTAATATTAGTTATTTGGCTAAGTTTAGTGAGGAATAAAGATGAAAAATAAATAAGAAAGCTACCTATAACAAAAAAAGAAATTATAGTACTTATTTTAAACTTGTTGCGGTGCACATGCCTAAAAAACACAGTTGAAATAAAAGCGCCAAATGCAGAATAACCAAACCACGGTAAAATTGTAAATATAGAGCCATTGGTTTTGGTGATATAATTTGCAATAAAATTCGGGATGCTTTCTAAAGTTATGCCTCTATAAAGAGGTTCGGTAACAAAACAGACGCATCCAATAGTAAATAGAACTATTGAAAATATGTAGGTGTGTTTTTTTAAAAGGCAATGAAGTCCAACTAAAAATAATAAGGATAAGCCGATACATTGTAAAACATCAATAACAAGAAAATAGGAACTGAAATAACCATTAATCCAGTTAAAAACATTAATTCTAAGGCTATATCCAATTAGGAGAAGAAGAAGGCCTCTAAATAATCCTTTTTTTATTCTGGGTTTATCATCGCCTTTAGCATAGGCACGAAGTAGCAAATAAGCAAAAACCAATCCTGATATGGTGAAAAAAGTAGGAGCTGTTATACCTCGAAAATAAGCCCAAACATTATAAATAGCATTTGATTTATCCCTATAAGCGGGCGCTAATAAAGTATCTATAAAATGACCTTGAAGCATCATTAATATAGCAAATGCTCTAACAGCATCTATAAAGTATAAGCGATTGGTTTGCGCCATAAATGGGTTTGCTTTTATAAATATACTTTTAAATATTTGAAATGAAAGTTAGTAAAGTAATATATTTATGAAATGATATAAATAAATATGGAACAACTCATAAAAACATTTTCTGATTACGCTTGGGGATTGCCTTTGGTTTTATTACTTATTGGAGGTGGTTTTTACCTTTTGGTATTATCTCGATTTTTGCCTTTTCGGTATATTGGGCATGCTGTTCAGGTGCTTAGAGGACAGTACGACGACCCAAACGATCCGGGGCAAATTTCACATTTTAAAGCTTTAACTACTGCTTTATCTTCTACTATTGGTATGGGAAATATAGCCGGAGTTGCCGTTGCGATTTCGGTTGGTGGCCCAGGAGCTATGTTCTGGATGTGGGTAAGTGCAGTTGTTGGAATGTCTACCAAATTTTTTACGTCTACCTTGGCGATTATGTATCGGGGTAAAGATAGCGCTGGTGAGTTGCAAGGTGGTCCCATGTATTTTATTCAAGAAGGTTTGGGTAAGTCTTGGAAACCTTTGGCTATTATGTTTAGCCTTTTCGGAATGATTGGCGCGTTGCCGGTTGTTAATGTTAACCAATTAACTCAAGCTATAAACGATATTATTTTAAGACCAAATGGGGTAGAGGTAGGACTAAAATCAAATCTTATTTTAGCAGCTATACTTGTTGGTTTAACCTCTATAATTATACTTGGAGGTTTAAAGCGTATTAGTAGTGCAGCTTCAAAAATGGTGCCTTCCATGGTGTTGCTTTATTTTGTTTTAGTGCTATACATATTGATATCTAATTATGACGTGGTACCTAAATATTTCATTATGATATTTATTGATGCCTTTGCATCAGATTTTTATAAAGGTGATGCTTTTCTAGGCGGTGTTTTAGGCGCCTTAATTTTACTAGGAATTCGTCGTGGTGCATTTTCAAACGAAGCAGGTATTGGAACAGCGCCTATGGCACATGGTGCAGCTAAAACAGACGAGCCTATTCGAGAAGGTTTAGTTGCTATGTTAGGACCAGCAATCGATACTCTAATAGTATGTACATTAACGGCCTTGGCTATTTTAGTTACAGGTGTTTGGGAAACAACGTCTAATAACGGCGTAAGTTTAACCGCTTCAGCATTTAATCATGTTATGCCCGGTTATGGTAAATATTTGCTAATGGTTTGTGTGTTTATTTTTAGTATATCCTCGCTGTTTTCTTATGCTTATTACGGTAGTAAATGTTTAGGGTTTTTAATAGGGGCAGATAAAAAACACTATTATAATTACATGTATATACTCAGTATAATTATTGCGGCAACAACGCCTTTTAGCGTTATGTTAAACTTAATTGATGGTGTTTTTGCTCTAATGGCAATACCAACTATGGTAGCAACAATAACTTTAGCACCAAAGGTTGTAATAGAAGCTAAAAAGTACTTTAAAACCTTGTAAATGGCGTTATACTAAGCTTAATTGGGTTATAATTTATATGTTTTGCACTTAAATTATAAGCCCTTTGTTATGTCTATTTATAAATTTGATTCTAAACTAAACTAATTTAAAGTAATATGACAGAAAAAGAAAATTCAAAAGCGTATTGGAAAGAGAACATAAGGTATGTTCTCATCTTATTATTTATATGGTTTGCGGTATCCTTTGGTGCCGGAATTATTTTTAAAGAATCACTTAATGCTATAAGAATTGGCGGTTTTAAACTAGGTTTCTGGTTTGCTCAACAAGGTTCAATGTATGTTTTTGTTGTTTTGATTTTTGTATATGTTCGTTTAATGAATAAGCTAGATAAAAAGTATGGTTATGATGTATAGTTTATTAGCAGAAGGTATTGGGGTACAGAATTGGACATACATTTTAGTAGGTATAACATTTACCATATATATAGGTATAGCTATTTGGTCTAGAGCAGGTTCTACTAAGGAGTTTTATGTAGCGGGTGGTGGCGTGTCACCATTAGCAAATGGAATGGCCACGGCAGCCGATTGGATGAGTGCCGCTTCATTTATTTCCATGGCAGGAATTATTTCTTTTAAAGGGTATGATGGAGCTGTATATTTAATGGGATGGACCGGAGGTTACGTGTTGTTAGCATTATTGTTGGCGCCATATTTACGTAAGTTTGGAAAATTCACCGTACCCGATTTTATTGGCGATCGGTATTATTCTAACACTGCCCGTTTAGTGGGGGTAATTTGTGCGCTAATTGTATCGTTTACCTATGTTGCAGGACAAATGCGTGGTGTAGGTTTGGTGTTTTCACGTTTTTTAGAGGTCGATATTAATACCGGTGTTATTATAGGAATGATTATCGTATTATTTTACGCCGTTTTAGGAGGTATGAAAGGCATAACATATACGCAAGTAGCACAATATTGTGTCCTTATTTTTGCTTTTATGGTTCCGGCAATTTTTATTTCTATACAAATGACAGGCAATCCAATTCCACAATTAGGATTTGGTAGTACTTTAGCCGATGGTTCTGGAACCTATTTACTGGATAAACTAGATGGCCTAAGTACCGATTTAGGCTTTGAAGAGTATACAGAAGGTTCAAAATCAATACTCGATGTTTTTGCCATTACATTGGCTCTTATGGTGGGGACAGCAGGTTTACCTCACGTAATTGTTCGGTTTTTTACAGTAAAACGGGTTAAAGATGCGCGTAAATCTGCCGGAATAGCCTTGCTTTTAATTGTGATTTTATATACTACGGCGCCTGCAGTTTCTGTTTTTGCAAGAACAAATATGATTGAAACCGTTTCAAATCAGTCATATGCTAGCGTTCCAGAATGGTTTAAAAAATGGGAAACCACAGGTTTAATAGTCTTTAATGATAAAAATGGAGACGGATTAATTCAATACGTTGCCGATACTAATAAAAATGAGCTAGTTGTAGATAATGATATCATGGTTTTAGCTAATCCAGAAATAGCACAATTACCAGACTGGGTTATTGCTTTAGTTGCTGCAGGTGCGTTAGCAGCAGCTTTATCAACAGCAGCAGGGTTGTTATTGGTTATTTCAGCATCTGTTTCTCACGATTTAATTAAAAAAATGATTAACCCAAAAATCTCAGAAAAAGGCGAGCTTATTGCAGCACGTTTATCTGCAGTTGTAGCAGTTTGTGTTGCAGGGTATTTTGGAATTAATCCTCCAGGATTTGTTGCGGCAACAGTAGCATTGGCCTTTGGGTTGGCGGCAGCATCCTTTTTTCCAGCTATTATTTTGGGCATATTTTACAAAAAAATGAATAAAGAAGGTGCCATTGCTGGTATGGTTGTCGGTACTTTAGCTATGCTTTTCTACATGACAAAATTTAAGTTTGGCTGGTTTGGTGGTGGCACAAAAGCCGATTGGTGGTTTGGTGTCTCTCCAGAAGGTTTTGGTACTATTGCCATGGTTTTAAACTTTGTTGTTTCGGTAGTTATCTTGAAATTTACTCCAGAGCCACCACAAGAAGTTCAGGACATTGTAGAAAATATAAGGATTCCTAGCGGCGCAGGAGAAGCCACTCATTAAAATATTTAGGGCGTTTCCCCCGCTTTTAAGCGGGGGTCAGGCTTTCACTACTCGCTCCTCCCTTGTCGGGAGCTCAAACATGCCGTTCAATCCTTAACGCGGGTTAGTTTGCATTAGCCATTTTCTTAACATTATTTTATAACAATCCAGCTTAATAAAACAGGTAGAATCTCCATTATTTTATTAATTTAGAACACACATTTTTTTTATCAAATTTCTAAACAAAAATCCATGAGTAATTATCACATAAAACATTTAGAAGAATATTATCAAGTTTATAGAAAATCGGTGCGAAATCCAGAAGGATTTTGGGAAGAAATTGCAGAAGAACATTTTCTATGGCGAAAAAAATGGGATAATGTATTAAGCTGGGATTTTTCCAAGCCCGAAGTAAAATGGTTTGAAGGTGCTCAATTAAATATTACAGAAAACTGTATCGATAGGCACTTAACAACAAGAGGTGAAAAAACGGCTATTTTATTTGAACCTAATAATCCAGAGGAGCCAGCACAACATATAACCTACAACGAATTATATAAACGCGTCAATAAATTTGCTAATGTATTAAAAGCACAAGGCATTAAAAAAGGCGATCGCGTTTGTATCTATTTACCAATGATTCCCGAATTAGCGGTATCCGTTTTGGCATGCGCAAGAATAGGCGCTATACATTCGGTCGTTTTTGCAGGGTTTTCTTCAACAGCATTGTCAACTCGTATAAATGATAGCGATTGTAAAATGGTTATAACTAGCGATGGCTCATACCGAGGGGCAAAAACAATCGATTTAAAAGGCATTGTAGACGAAGCTTTAGAGAGCTGTCCAGGAGTAAAAACCGTTTTAGTAGCAAAACGAATTAACACAGATGTAAATTTGGTTTCTGGGCGCGACCAATGGTTGCAACCGCTTTTAGATAAGGCATCAGACCATTGCGAAGCTGAAATTATGAATGCCGAAGACCCGTTATTTATTTTATACACTTCAGGTTCAACAGGTAAACCAAAAGGTATGGTGCATACTACCGCCGGATATATGGTTTACACTGCATACACCTTTAAAAATGTATTTCAATACCGTGAAAATGATGTGTATTGGTGTACTGCCGATATTGGTTGGATTACCGGACATAGTTATATTGTTTATGGTCCCTTAGTAAATGGAGCAACTTCTGTAATGTTTGAAGGCGTGCCAAGTTTTCCAGATTTTGGTCGTTTTTGGGATATCATACAAAAGCATAAAGTCAATCAGTTTTACACAGCACCAACAGCAATACGAGCCTTAGCAAAGCAAGGTTCAGAGCTAGTTGAAAAATACGATTTATCATCTCTTAAAGTTTTAGGTTCGGTAGGCGAACCTATAAATGAAGAGGCTTGGCATTGGTATAACGATAATGTTGGTAAAAGGAATAGCCCAATTGTAGATACTTGGTGGCAAACCGAAACAGGTGGTATTATGATTTCTCCAATTCCGTATTCAACACCTACCAAACCAACTTATGCCACGTTACCGTTTATTGGTATTCAACCGGCTTTAATGGACGAGAATGGCGATGAACTTAAAGGTAATCAGGTAGATGGTAGATTATGTGTCAAGTTTCCTTGGCCATCAATGGCCAGAACCATTTGGGGGAATCATCAACGTTATAAAGAAACCTATTTTTCAGCTTTCGAAAACAAATATTTTACTGGCGATGGCGCACTTCGTGATGAAGTTGGCTATTATAGAATTACAGGTAGAGTGGATGATGTTATTATTGTTTCAGGGCATAATTTAGGAACCGCACCTATTGAGGATGCTGTTAACGAGCATCCAGCGGTAGCAGAGTCTGCAATTGTTGGATTTCCACATGATGTTAAAGGAAGTGCATTATATGGTTATGTCACTTTAAAAGATACTGGAGAAAGTAGAAACCACGATAACTTAAGAATAGAAATAAATCAAATTATAACAGAAAGTATTGGCCCTATAGCTAAACTAGATAAAATTCAATTTACTAGTGGCTTACCAAAAACTAGATCAGGTAAAATTATGAGACGTATTTTGCGTAAAATTGCACAGAAAGATACCGGTAATTTGGGTGATACTAGTACATTATTAAATCCAGAAGTTGTTCAGGAAATTATGGATAATGTCCTTTAGTCTGTAAAACTATAGCTAAGCTTGGTTTTTATTTCGTTATAATAATCAAGTTTAGTTTTTTTATAAATATTCAGTAAATATCTTTTCTGTTTTACGAAGGGTTTAAAGCTATTTTCCCAATAAATACCCCCATTTTAAATTTTTACGCTTGTCCAAACGCGATAGTATTTTCAAAAACACAATAGCTGTAATTAGGGCGTCACCATTAGCCGTGTGCCTATCTACCTTTGGTACATTTAATTCTTCACACAAATCATCCAAGTAGTAATGTTTTTTTGAGCTTTCCTGATATATTATGTGTTTCGATTTGTTGTATAATACTCCAGTATCAATAAATTTATTTTTTAATTTCCCTAAGCCATGTCTAGAAAGCATTTCATTCATCATGGTTTTATCAAAATTAGCATGATGCGCTATTAGGACTGAGTTTTTTATATATTCTAAAAAGGTTTTAATGGCCTCTAGTTCCGATATTTTATCAAAGTCACTAGATTTCATGATTTCATGTATTTTAACAGTGTCTGGGTTAAAAATGTCTTGTTCTAAATATAATTCTAGGCTGTGGTTTACAGGGATTGTTTTGTTTACAAATGCTACAGCTCCAATAGATAGAATTCTATCATTTTTTCTGTCGAAACCGGTAGTTTCGGTATCAAAAGCTACAAAACGTGTTTCGCTAATTGCTTTTTTTTTGTAAACTTTAAAATGTTCGAGGTAAGCTATCCAGAAATCAGGATATTCTTTTTTACGTTTTTTAAACCAATTAATCATATAAAGTTTTTTAAATCAAACCTATGTATTAAAACTTTTTGAATTTCTTGAATAGGCTTAAAGCAGCGTCTTAGTTTTAACTTTTCTTCTTTAGTTAAGGTTTCTAGGTTAATAAATTTACCAGAATTATTATTTAATAGCCCTTGTTTGGTTTTAAATTTAGAAAGGGCCTTAAAAGCATAGGAGCAAGATTCGTATAACTCGGCGTTTTCAGGTTCTAATTGTGCTAACTTTTCAAAGCGTTCATAGGTGTTGTTTACGCCTTTTATTTGTTTGTTTAAAATGAGTAGTCTGGCCGCATCTACCAAAGGCATAATGGCTCTACTTTTTATATTGAAAAGCTCTTTTTGTTCACCATTTTGTTCAATTAAAAATTGTTTAAAAAAACCAAGAGGAGATGGGCTTTTTACAGCATCTCTCCCAAGAAAATTATAAAATAGCGAGGCCTCATTTAAGGTGTTAAAAATAGTATCTGTAATCTTATCTGTTAGTTTGGTATTGCCATAAACAGCGTTATAATCAAAAAACACAGAGGATAGTAATATCGCTTTTTCATCAGGATTTAAAATCCAAGTTTTAAACTGTACTTGCCATTCCGAAAGGGATTTGCACCACTCTGGGTTGCTAGCCATCATATCGGCTTCGCAATATTCAAAACCTACTTTATTAAGTGTTTTGTTTACGAGTTTTGCGAGTTCTAAAAAATAAGCTTTAGTTTCAGGATAATCTTTTTTTGAAACATTCTCAAATATTAAAGCGTTGTCTTGATCTGTAAAATGTAATTGTTCACGTCTGCCTTGACTTCCTAATGCTAACCAAGAAAAGGAAACAGGTGGAGGTGTAGGCATTTTTAAAATAGCCAATTCAATAGCCCTAGTAGTTACCGCATCATTAATTTGAGAAATTAGTTTAATAATATGTGATAATGGGATATTTTGGTCTAAGTAACTTTTTAATAATCCATTGGCTTTATGTCTAGCAGCTCGTAGTTTTTTAGTTCGTTTTGCTCTTTTTATATCCTTTAATATTACGGTAGGATTGTTGCCTAAAGTGGTTAAAACATCATGGTGAGTTAATACGCCTATTAATTTTGAATTAATCGTACCATCTTTAGTTATACATAAATGACCAATACTATTTTTAATCATTTGTAATTGACCGTCGGCTACTGTTAAGTCTTTTTTTGCAGTAATTACAGGCGAACTCATTATTCGAGTCACTTTAGTTTCAATAGGAAACAGACCTGTTGCGATTTTGTTTTTTATATCACTGTTCGTGATAATTCCTACGGGTTTTTTAAGAGCGTCAATAACAATTATACAACCTATTTTATGAGCGCACATTTTTTTTGCGGCACTTTTTAAGGTTGATGTTGTACCACAAGTAATAGGTGCTTTAGTGTAATTTGCTGTTTGAAAACTTACAACATCCTGAGAGTTACTAGGGATGTAATCGACAAAGATTTTGCCAGCTTGTTCAGAAGTATATGGTGTGTAATCATTTGAAGCAAAGGCAGTAATTAAATACTTTTGAATGTTAACACTTTTGTCTGTTACCGATTGAAAAATAGAAATTGGAATCGCGTAAATTATAGATTCTTCATTTGCAGTTGCATTAAGGTGGTACGGCGTTTTTGCAATTAAAGCTCGTAAACCAAATAAATCGCCTGTATCATGGATGTTTGTAATTTCATTTACATCTCCATTTTTATAATATAAGCTTATGGCGCCATCTCTAACTACATAAAAGCAATTGTGGTTAATGTCTCCATTTTTAAAAATAGTTTCCCCTTTTTCTAAATAAATAATATTAACCTGCTCTGCTATACGTAATAGGCTTGTACTATTAATAAGGTTAAATGGAGGATAGCGTTTTAAAAACTCACTAATCCGTTCTGCAATTGAATTTTTCATGAAAGTTAAATTACTTTTAAATAAGTTTAAAGTCTAAAAGTAATTCGCCTTCAATTGAAGCCTGTAAATGGTCGCCTTTAAAATTTTGACCCGCACCACTTGCTGGGGTCCCTGTAAAAATTAAATCACCAGGTTCTAAAGTCATGTAATTTGAAATAAAAGTGATGATTTCAACAAAATTATAAATCATATCACTAGTATTTCCTGCTTGTACTTCCTTTCCATTAATCATTAAACTAAAGTTAATGTCGTTAATGTCAGAAAAATTAGAAACCGGTTTAAAACCATTTATTGGTGATGCACCGTCAAATCCTTTGGCTAATGTCCATGGCCCTTTATTAGCTCTCGTAGCATTTAAAACATCTTTGGCTGTGTAATCAATACCAATACCAATTTCACTAATATAAGAAGCAGCATCACTTTCTGGAATTTCTTTACCAGATTTTCCAATTTTAGCAACTAATTCTACTTCATAATTCAATTGGTTAGTAATTTTAGGAAAAGGAATATCTTTATTATTAGTTACTAAAGTACTTTCAGCCTTTAAAAAAATGACTTGATCTCCTGTTTTTAAAGCTGCAATTTCACTCTTATCATTTATATAGTTTTTACCAATCCCAATTATTTTCATAGTCTAGTTGTATTAAAGTTTAATTGTAAATGTAATAATTAGTCCATAATAAATTTATACAAAGTTAAATTTAGCATAGAAATAACCAGGTTTTAAAACGAATGAAGTCGTTTAAAGTAAATAAAATAAGGTTGTTAGTAGTTTCTAAAGCGTAGCTTTATACAAACAAATAATATTAAGGAAAAATCTAAAGGTTCAAAAAAGAATGTTAAGAAGGAGCTGGTTTTAACTCCTCAAGAAAAAAAAGCTAGATAACTGTGAAAAAAAGCAAGTAGAACATAGTTAAATCTTCTATTTGTTAAGAACTAAAAACCATTCATTTTGAGGGGTTTTTTAATTTTAAGTTACTCTATTATATCAATCTATAATGCTTAATTTTGCGTTCTATATTATTTTAAAATAGTTATGCAGCACCTTAAAGAATCTTCAAAAAATCAAAATAAAACCAAGCCGAAAGTAACTATGGCGCAAGCCTTTAAAACTATTATTTGGCCAAGACGAAAGTTAGTTTTTATTGGGTTAATTTTAATAGTAATAAGAAGTTTAGCAGGTTTGGTATTGCCTTGGCAAAGTAAGGTGTTACTTGATGATGTCGTGCCAAGTAAAGATGTTTCGCAAATTTATACTTTAATAGGTATCGTAATAGCGGCGATAACGGTTCAAGCAATAACGTCCTTTGCGTTAACAAGAATTTTAAGTGTGCAAGCCCAATATTTAATAAGCGAACTACGTGCTCAAGTACAGAAAAAAGTATTGTCCTTACCCATTAGTTTTTTCGATAATACAAAGTCTGGCGCATTGGTGTCCCGTATTATGAGTGATGTTGAAGGGGTTCGTAATTTAATAGGAACTGGTTTGGTGCAATTAGTTGGAGGTTCGTTTACGGCTGTCATTTCATTAATTATTTTAATTAAGTTAAATCCTTGGATGACCCTTTTTGTGTTTGTGCCACTTTCTATATTCGGGTTTATTGCTTTAAAAGCTTTTAAATATATTCGACCTATTTTTAGAAAACGCGGTAAAATAAATGCCGAAGTAAAAGGTAGACTAACCGAAACTTTAGCAGGTGTTAGGGTTATAAAAGCCTTTAATGCCGAAGAACAAGAAAATATTGTATTTGAAAAGGGTGTAGATAAATTGTATCAAAATGTAAAAAAGAGTTTAACGGCTACGGCTTTTATGACGAGCTCTTCAACGTTTTTAATAGGTGTTGCAACCACCGGAATTATGGGTATTGGTGGTTATTATATGATTTTAGGTGAAATGACCACGGGTGAATTTTTATTCTTCACATTAATACTTGGTTTTATGATTGCCCCCATTGTTCAAATGAGTAATATTGGAAGTCAGTTAACAGAGGCTTTAGCAGGATTAGATAGAACGGAAGAGCTAATGAATATGACTGCTGAAGAGGATAATGTAAGTAGGACCATTCAGCTTGAAACTTTAAAAGGCGATGTCGAGTTTAACGATGTGTCTTTTGCTTATGAAGCAGATAAAGAAGTACTTCATAATATTAGTTTTAAAGCACCTGCAGGTTCTGTTACAGCATTGGTAGGGAGTTCAGGTTCTGGAAAATCTACTATTGCAGGTTTATCGGCTACATTTTTAAATCCAAATTCGGGACAGGTAACTATTGATAGTCAAGATTTATCAAAAATAAACCTGAATAGCTACCGTAAATATTTAGGGGTTGTGCTTCAAGATGAATTTTTATTTGAAGGCACTATTAGAGAAAATATTATGTTCCCTAGGCCAAGTGCTTCCGAAGAAGAATTACAAAACGCGGTAAAAGCGGCATACGTAAATGAATTTACAGATCGATTTGATGATGGTTTAGAAACTTTAATAGGAGAACGAGGCGTTAAACTTTCTGGAGGACAGCGCCAACGATTAGCTATAGCAAGAGCCATTTTAGCAAACCCAAAGATTGTTATTTTGGATGAAGCGACTTCAAATTTAGATACCGAAAGTGAAGCTTTAATTCAGAAAAGTTTAAATGAATTGGTTAAAGATAGAACCACAATAGTTATTGCTCACAGATTAAGTACTATTAGAAAAGCGGACCAAATTTTAGTTATCGAAGCAGGTCGCATTGTTGAAAGAGGTACTCATGATGAATTAATTAAACTTAATGGCAGGTATTTCGATTTATATACCTATCAAGCAAAAATTTAAAACAGGTGAAAGTAACAGATTTAACATCCAAAGAGTACAATCCGTTTTATGAAACTTATATATCTAAAGTTTCAGGTGAAATCAGCTTAATTGAAGGTTTTATGAAGGGGAAGATTCAGGTCGAAGATTTCTTTAAATCTATTCCTCAGGATAAATTAGAATATCGATACGCCGAGGATAAATGGAGTATTAAAGAGGTTTTTCAGCATATAATAGATAACGAACGTGTTTTTATGTATCGCTGTTTTAGGATTGCAAGGCACGATAAAACACCATTGACAGGATACGAGCAGAACGATTATATCTTACCTTCTGGAGCAAACAAAAAAACGATATCAAGTTTAATTGAGGAATATCAAGTGGTGCGTCAAAACTTTATAGTGCTTCTTAAAAGTTTAAGCTCCCAAGATTTGGAAGTAATAGGAACGGCGAGTGGTAGTGCCATGTCTGCTAGGGCTGCAGCCTTTATAACCATAGGTCATGAAATTCATCATATTAATATTATAAAAGAACGTTACCTATAAATAGATTAGACGCTAACAACCTTCAATTTGCTTTTTATCATTAGAAAAACGGATAATGATAGCAGTCCAAAAACTGAAAATCCAATAAATAAAGGAAGCACTGAGGTCTCTACAAAACTACCTATATAATTGGCTATGGGAACAGCTAAAACGGTAGACAAAAAACCATTAATAGCAGCTCCAATACCTGCAATATGCCCTAAAGGTTGCATGGCTAAAGCTCTTAAATTTCCAAAAAGGAAACCCACAGCAAAAAATTGCATGGCAAAAAAGCTTAATAATATATAAATACTTGGGTTTATTCCAGACCAAAATAAAATAACGTACAGCACCGAAATTAAGGTGTAAGCTATACACGCATAATAAGCTAGCCTTTTCATGCCATATTTTACAACTAACTGACTATTTAAAAATGTGGAAACACCTATAGAAATAGCTAAACTCGCAAAAATATAAGGGAACATTTCTGCTAGATTATATTGTTCTTGAAATATTTGTTGAGACGTACTTAAATACACCATAAAAGATCCGGTAATAAACCCGGAAATTAGTGTAAAAGCGATAGCTTCTTTGTTTTTAAAAAATTCTTTTGTGCCATTTACATATAGGTTTGATGAAAACTTAATGCGCTTCTCTTTGGCTAGGGTTTCGGGTTGTCTTATCCAAAACCAAATGACTATCAATAGACCAAAAATTAAATTAAAATAGAAAATAGATTCCCAATTAAAAAAGTTAATTAATAGCTGTCCTAAAGTAGGGGCAATTACAGGAACTAAAAGGAAAAACATAACAATTATCGAGATGATTTTTGCCATATAATCGCCTTGAAATTCGTCTCTAACCATAGAAATACTTATTGTTCGTGCAGTAGATAGCCCAAAACCTTGCAGGGTTCGTCCTATTATCATCCATTTAAAGTCTTTGGTAGAAATACAAATGAAACTAGCAATAAAAAATATTACAAAACCAACGTAAACCAGAGGTTTTCGTCCAAAACTATCCGATAAAGGTCCTAAAATTAATTGACCAAAGCCTATACCTAAAAATATCATGGTTATTAGCAATTGGTTATCTTCTGGATTGGTAACCCCTAAAGAAGCACCAATTTGTGGTATAGCGGGTAAAAGCGCATCTATGGCTAGGGCTACTATAGACATTAATGAAGCCATTAAAGCTACAAATTCAAACTTGAAATTTTGGGGTTTATTCATGCTGCAAAAATAGAAGAAATTTAACCTTTTATTAGCTTAAATACGTCTATTAATACAATATTAACATTGTTAAAATGGATCCTTTTTATTAAGTTAAAAGAAAAGATAAATAATTGTTTTAGTTCAGATTTATGTATATTTAGTAAAGGCAATAAATATTTGAAAACCAGTCGTTTTTTTAAAGAATTGCGTTTTGAATTAATATAAATAATGATACTGCAATTTAGATGAAAAAGTTAATTATCTTCAGTTTTATATGTACCATTTTCTTTATAAATGGTTATTCTCAAAAAGTCAGTAATGAGGTTATTTCTCAACAAATCATTCAATATAAAAATGATGTTAGAGGGCCTTATAAAGACATTCGTTGGTTTTGTAAAGATGGCAGTATAAGACAGCCAAAAGACCCTTGTCCTGATAATATTGGTCCAGGAGTGCAGCATGCGCGTTATAAAGATGCTGTGGAGCAATTGGCAAAAACCAACAACCTTTATTTTGGGCAAATTTTAGCTTATTCCGATAAGGATGACTTTTGGGATGTCAATAATTACCATTCTAGACTTAAACAATATCAGTTAGATAAGTATTTGCGAGCTATTGATAATGGTTGGATTAACGAGAAAGGACAATTCTACAGAGGGGCCATTCAGTCTGAAGATGAAGAGGCTTGGGGGATCGATTTTTATAAATGGCTTTTAAAAAGCGATGAAAATTTAAAAAAGAATTATTTTTTAATTCGTCAATCATTAAAAGACATTCCGCATAATGGCGATGATAACTTATCACAACTTATGCGAAGTCAATCAAAAGTGATTTCAGATGAATTTTTGCCTTTTATGGACTTGCGTGTTAAAATTCATGGTCAGCCAGAATTCTCGGATATAGCAAAAGTAAAATCGTTTAAAGAAAAATATAGTTCCAAACTATCTAATAATCAAGTAGCCAAGATTGATGCGTTGGTTATAACTATGTCTAAGTTTTATAAGCCTATTGATATTAAAACGTTGGTAGATAAAAATGCATTGTATAAAAGTACAGCTATTGGCGAAAAAATATCAGGATTTGTAAATATGCATGATTTTGATACACCTGCGCAACAATTAATTCCAGAAACAGCTGAATTAGTATTAGCAATTAGAGAATCTCTTTTAGATGAAAAACGGCCTTTAGCTCGATTACAGCTTTTGGATTTATCGGTAAAATTGGAGGAAATTATTTTTAAAACAGCACCCCAATGGGAACCAAAAAACGTTCAAGACATGCTTAATAAAGTTTGTTATTTAGGAATGGCCACTGCAGGTTCAGGGTATCTAGAGTTATCAGAATGGGATAATATTAACCTAAAAGCACCTTTTGAAAGTGATGGGGATTTAACTTTAAGTGAACTAACTAATACCTTAGAAAATGCCCGTAGTTTAGTGGAGTGGAGTGCTTCTATGGTAAAAGCTAACTATCAACATATAGTGGATGTTTACACGGCTTTTGAACCGAAAGCATATGGGTTTATCGATGATAAAATTAGAGGGTCTATTGCATTGCAACTTGGAGAAAGTGTTGGAGAATTAGGCGATTTTATTGCAAACGAATCTGCTTTAACCAATAAGGTTATGGATATTTCAAACCAAAGTTCATTCAGAGGGTTAAATCCTGGTTATACCTTTGGGGAATTGGTTGTAGTTGATGGTTCCCCTGATGCCATAGAAGTAGAATCCGATCACATTTATA
>NZ_JBDWDG010000025.1:0-2472 GCF_039977455.1 Algibacter sp.
AATCAATATTGAGTTTCTGTAAATCATTTGTAATAACGCCTTGTTTATTTACTCGTCCACTAATATCAAAAATGGTATATTGATTGAATTTCGAATTTGGCATAAGCACCGTTAAATTATTTGATACGGGGTTTGGGTAAAGCCGTACCTCATTATTTTTTTCAAACGATTCTTGAGAAAGTGACTCAACCTCTTTTAACACCAATTGGATCCAGTTAATATTCCACCCACCAGAAAGCGCATTTAAACGAATAGTATGACTTCCTGAAGTCAATGATACTGTGGTACTTAATGTTGTATACGCTTGCCAGTCTCCTGTTGAGGAAATACCTGTTGTTCCTTGAGTTTCACCATCAACTAGAAATTCCACAGAACCGCCTCCATTTTTGCTTGCTACACGGTAGTTTAAAATAAAAGTACCAGAATTAGCTATTTCAATTTGATAATCCATCCAATCTCCAGCGTCTATATATCCTACATTTAATCCGCCATCTACATCACCTGTCGATTCAGTTCTAATCCCATTCATTTCACTATAATCTTCTGCCTGAATTAAAACAGTCTCTTCGGGGTCTGCTTCTACTAGTGAAACTGTAAAATTATTTAGTTTGAAAGCGTCATCTTCACCAGTAAATAAAACTTTTAAAACCTGTATACCTTTGGATAGCCTTACACCACTTACAACATTAAAATCTTGCCAATCTGTTAGTCCTGTAGAATTTGGTGCACCAAAAGGAACTGATACACTTGATGTTAGATCTGCGCCATCTAAATTAAACTTTATAGCGCCATTATTATTAGAAGCTGCATAATTTATATCTATACTATATATACCATTTGAAGACACATTAACTGTATATAACAACCATTCTCCATTTTTAATACTTGTAATATTATAGTTGCCATCAGTTAAGGATTCAATATCTACGTTTTCATCAGTTCGATATTGACCTCCTTCATTAGAATCAGTAAGGTCGTTGTAGGTTTTATCTTGACCATTTAAATCTAAATAATCGAAATTCTCTGCTTCTATGGTCATAGGTAATTCATTCATATTATATTCTGGTAAACCTTTGGAATCAAATCCACTTATAGGATCTCCAGGGTTTTCATCTATAATAAAGCACATACTTCCCATCCCTGGATGAGAGGTGTTTGTAAACTCTGGAGTATAAGGCACACCATTATCATATGAAGCGTCAAGTACCGCTGCCGTATATGGGTGCGGTTTACCTGCCATTTTAAAAAGTTTAGCTGCCAAATAATACATTGGCGAAAAATCTCCACGACCGTCCTCACTAATAAAACCATTATTCATCCAGCCAAATGATTGATTACAAGGGTTAGGAATATCATTTGTCCAAGACACATCATATCCTAGATTGTATTTAGCTGTATATTCCATTCCAGCAACAAGTCTGTCGTCAGCAAAGCTTACCAAATCAACACCTTGGTTCCAAGCAATCAAAGCTGGTTCTACCAAATGAGCAATACCACCTTGAGTATGCACCTGATCTCTCTCACTTTCAAAACATTGACCGTCTGCATTTATAATATACTGCGTAACTCCTGCACAGCCATCATCGGTATCCGTAAAGCCATATTTATAAGCATTAATGGCATCATTAAACATGGTAGTGTTATCGCAAAAAATAGCCATAGCCATATTTCCAATAACACACGACGTTCCCCAGTTCATAGAACGCGAATCGCCGGTACTCGTAAAAGGGTAAACTATATTTTTAAACCAAGTTTTAGCATTAGATATACTTGTTGATGACCAACTAGCCTCTCCATTAAACCCCCAAGCAAGAATTTCAGCCGCATTAGCCATATGACCAGCAGAAACACTAAGGGTTAAGGTTGGACCATAAACATCAAAATCTTCAACAGTATTAACCCAAGCATCAATAATATCTTTGGCTGCATTAGCGTAAGCTATATCGCCCGAAGCTACCCACTTAATAGCAAGAACATAAGCCGCATGCCCTTGATTCGAAAATGCATTTGTATCTGTAATAGTTGGAGACACCGTCGCCGTATAGCTTTCATCGGCATCAATATCTTTTATGGCGTTCCAACCAGATATCCACGGTTCTTCACCTGCAGAGACTTTAGTTCTAATAAGCCTTAAATCATCATCTAAAAACCACCCTCCTGGATGTGTTAATTGCCCATAAGAATTAATTACATTAAGAAGTAAGACTAGTATAAAAACAAGTCTGATTTTAATAATTTTTGTCATTATAATATATATTTTTTGTTAATTTTTAATTTTTAACCAACTTAAAAGTTCTGCTTTCAATTCCTTTTAAATTAATTAAGTACATGCCTTTAGATAAATCACTTAAATCAATATTGAGTTTCTGTAAATCATTTGTAATAACGCCTTGTTTATTTACTCGTCCACTAATATCAAAAATGGTATATTGATTGAATTTCGAATTTGGCATAAGCACCGTTAAATTATTT
>NZ_JBDWDG010000026.1:0-44253 GCF_039977455.1 Algibacter sp.
ATTTACTGCATAAAAAAAGAGTAACCATTTCTGATTACTCTTACTTAGTAGCGGGAACTGGACTCGAACCAGTGACCTTCGGGTTATGAGCCCGACGAGCTACCTACTGCTCTATCCCGCGATATAATCTTGAAATAACTGACTTAGCTTTTAACTTCCGGTTCATAATGCCGACCAATTTATTTCCGACTGCAAATATACACTGTTTTTACGTTTCTACAAACATTATTTCATAAAATATTATTGATCAATGCTATTCGCCTGAAACACTGTCAATTCAGAATTTATAAACTGAGTAGTAATCTGAATTGGGTTACAGCAAACTTCGCAATCTTCAATATAAGTTTGATTATTTACCGAAGTATCTAAGAGCATCGAAATGGTTTCCCAACAATGTGGACAGGTAAAATAATGTTCTATCATTTTTTAAAAATAAAAAAACCATCACAAATGTGATGGTTTAATTCTAACTAAACTATAAAAACTATATTATTCCTTTTCAATATCCATTGTTGCCGTTGCATTTTGTAATTCTAAATGCATTAACGTAGGTGGGTTTTTACCAGAAACACTAATATACTGTTGGTTTAAGTTATTATCACTCACCATCATTGTATTTAGCTTTGTTAAATTCATAAATTCTTTAGGTAAGTCTCCTGAAAATTGATTTGTCGATAATAACAACTCTTCTAAATCTTTTAATTGTGCTATTTCTGCTGGAATTTCACCATCCATTTTGTTATCCATTAAGCTTAGCTTTTGCAATTTTGTTAATGCATAAATCTCGGTTGGAATTTGTCCTGTTAAAAAGTTACTTCCTAATAAAAGCTCTTTTAAATTTGTTAAACCCATTAGTGTACTTGGAATTTCTCCCATAAACTTATTACTATACAATTTTAAAGATTCTAATTTTTTTAATTCCCCAAGTTCAGAAGGTATTTCTCCTTCAAAACGATTCATAAACAACTGTAAGTCTTTTAACTCCTTTAATTGTTTAATTGAAGAAGGTATTGTTCCGTTAAGTTTGTTAAAACCTAAATTTAAAATTTTTAAACTAGTTAGGTTTCCTATTTCGCTTGGTAAAGGTCCATTAAGGTTATTAAACTGAAGATTAATTTCTACAACGCGTTCATTCTCTATTTTTACTCCATACCAAGTATCGATAGCTAAATTTAAATCCCAAGAGGAATTCCATTCTGCTCCATTAGTTGAATTATACAATGCTATTAACGCATCTTTATCTGATGTTGAAACGTTAGCAAAAGAATATGCTGATACTAAAAAACAAATTGCTATTAATTTAAGAGTTTTCATAATTACGGTTGATTCGGGGGTTAATTACTATACGAAGATAGCGCCGAACTAGATAAAAAACTATTTTTATCGTTGAAAAGCACATAATTTTAACATTTCCATTTCGATGAATAGATGAAATACATACTTAACCTTGAATAAAACCACAAATCAAAAAACCGTAATACTCTAATTTTAAATAATTTAACCTAAAGCGCTACATTTAAAATCTCCCCACTTAATTGAAGAACAGTCAACTCCGCTAATTTTGCGTTGTATTTTGCCTGATTTCGACTTAACTCTGCATTTAACAAATTAAGTTGAGCTTGACGGAATTCTATAGAAGTAACTTGACCAAGTTTGAATTTTTCGTGAGTCCGATTAAAATTATTTAGTGCTGTTTTAATATTATCTTCTTGAACTTCAAAAACGACTAACTTATTCTGATAGTCATCCCATGCATTATTGAAATTACGTTCTACATCAATATTAAGCTGTTCTTTTTGAAGTTTTTGATTTTCTAAAACAATTTTAGAGTTTTTTACTCGCGTTAATGTTCCACCACCATCAAATAAATTCCATGATAGATTCAATCCTCCCGAAAATCCGGATGTAGTGCTTTGAATTGTAAATGCTAAAGGATTATTATCCGTTGAAGATTCATTCCAACCATAAGACCCGATTAAACCTATTGTAGGTAAAAGCTGAGCCTTATTGGTTTTAATATCGTATTGACTGATATTTATATTACGATCCACCTGAAGTAAAGACACGTTATTAGCTTTTGTTTTCTCTAAAAGTTTATTTTTATTTAATGCCAATAAAAAACTTAAATCTGTATCTACATTAAAACCGTCGCCCATTTGATTTCCCAGAACAACGTTTAAATCCCGTTTTGTATTTCGTAATTGTTGTTTAGCATTTATAAGATTAATACTATCATTATTAATATCAACTTCTGCATTTAAAACGCTTAACTTAGTACTTTGCCCAAAATCAAATTGGTAACTAGCTCTTGCTAACCTATCTTTAGAAATCACTAGAGTTTCCTCTAAAGCATCCGTGTTTTCTGATAGTTGAGCTACAGAATAATAAATAGAAAACAATTGCAGCATTGTTTTTTCTATAGTCTCACGAGCTTCTAGCTCAGATAATTGGTATTCTTCCTTTAAACGCTTGTAATTATATAATCGTCCTAATCCATCAAACAACGTATAATTTAAATCTAACGATGCATTATACCTACGTGTTTCCACACCATTTGTTGCAACAGGATCTCCTTCAACACGCTGTCCTTCTGTGTCTTGAACATCAATACTTGCGCCGGCATTTCCAGTAAGTGTGGGCAAATACCCTGAGTTTAAAACACCAGTATTATTTTCTGCTACTTTTACAGTGTTATTAGCTATTTTAATTCCGTAGTTATGCTCTAAGGCGAGCTTTATGGCTTCATCTGTTGTTAATACTTGTTGTGCATTAACTATTAGGCCGAAGAAAAACAACGCGTACACGCTATAAATTTTAATGTTCATTTTCTTCATTTTGTTCTTTAATTGCTCGTTCTACTTCTTCTTTTGTAACATGGTTACCTGTAGCTAACCATTTTCCTTTTTGTTTTATGCTATTACTAAAGGATAAAAATAAGGGTAATACCAAAAGGGTTAAAACGGTAGCATATGCAATTCCAAAAGAAATTGAAATGGCCATAGGTTTTAAAAATTGTGCTTGTCTACTTTTTTCTAACAATAGAGGCGCTAAACCTGCTACTGTAGTTAATGAGGTTAGAAAAATGGCTCTAAATCGCGATTTACCCGCATCTAAAAGGGCATCATCAAATTTTAAACCTTCACGTAAATTGGTATTAAATTTACCTATAAACACCAAACCATCATTTACCATAATTCCAATTAAAGCAATAATACCTAAAAGAGATAAAATATTTACTGAAAAACCAAGAATCCAGTGTCCCCAAGCAACCGCTGTTAAACTAAAAGGTACTAAAAGCATTAACAATAAAGGTTGACTATAACTTCTAAACGTAAATGCAATAACAATATAAATTAGGAATAAGATAGGAATTCCCGCTTTTGCTAATGAACTGTTTAATTTCTCTTTTTCTCTATTTTGACCTTCAAAAGAAGCAGAAATGGTTGGGTACTTCGATTTTAAATCCACCATAGTTACATTCTTTAAATCAGCTAAAATATCGGTGGTACTTGTACTTGGGTCCTTTAAATCGGCAGAAACCTGAATTTCTCTCTGACCATCCAAATGATTAATTGCAACGTCTCCTCTTTCTATACTATAAGTGGCAATATCTTTAAGGGTTACGCGCTCTCCCGTAGGAGTAACAATACGCATTTCATCAAGATCGTTTATGGACGCTCTATTGCTTCTGTCGTAACGCACCCAAACTCGAATCTCATCTTGCCCACGCTGAAAACGCTGTGCTTGAGTACCAAAGAAACCAGAACGTACTTGCGTCATAACCGTACTTAAATTTAAACCTAGTAAGTAGGCACTTTCCTTAAGTTCTATTCGAATTTCTTTAATGCCTGCAGGGTCATTATCTTCTATATCTTTCAATAAAGGATTTGATGCTAAAACCTCTTTTAATTCAATTTTAGCAGCTTTTAGTTCTTCAATATTATTCCCTAGTAATGATACAGAAACAGGACTACCACCAAAATTACCTCCAGAACCAAAAATTAAACGTTCGGTGCCTATTACAGGTCCAACCAATTCTCGCAATCTATTGGCTACTAATGCAGATTTTATTGCATCAGGACGCTCTTCTCCTGGTAATAAATTTATATCTAACCTAGCACTTGAACTGCTACTAATAGTCAAAATAGTATTTTCAAAGAGTTGCTTATCGGTGTCTTTTAAATACTTTTCTGTTAATTCTTGATTAACGATAAACGATTTTTCTTCTATCATAGAAATAATAGAATCGGTTACCTTTTCATTGGTTCCGTTTGGCATATCTAATTCTATAGATACTCTATCACTGGCTACCGAGGGAAACATGGTAACACCAATAATACCACCTCCAATGGCTCCAAAAGTTAAAATTAACAAGGCTACAAAAACACCAAGAGAAAGGACTTTAAAATTTAAAACAAAGGTAATGGTTGGGGCATATAATTTATCACGTAAAAAATTCATGAAATTATCCCCCATCTTATTAATTACCCGCATTTTAGAAAAGAATTGCTTCATTTTAGAAGGATTTTCTTCTTCTACTTGCGGATGTAATGCTTTTGAATGCGCCAAATGGGCAGGCAAGATGATTAAAGCTTCAACCAAGGACACCACTAAAGTAAGTATTACAATGACTGCAACTTCACTAAAAAACTCCCCAATTCTGCTATCTAAAAACAGAAAAAGTGAAAATGCCAAAAGTGTTGTAATTATAGCAGAAACTACAGGTGGAATAACTTCCATAGTTCCATCAATAGCTGCTTGTACTGGCGACTTACCTTTTTCGTAATGTTGGTAAATATTTTCAGCAATTACAATACCATCATCTACCAAAATACCAATTACGATTATCATGCCGAAAAGCGATAGAACATTAATAGTCACATCAAATTGAGCAGCAAAAATAAACATGCCTAAAAATGAAATTGGTAACCCAAAGGCTACCCAAAACGCTAACCGTGTATTAAGGAATACCGATAAAAACAATAATACTAATAACATACCTACTATAGCATTTTCTGCTAATAAATCTGTACGTTGGTTTAAGGTTTTAGATAAATCTCTAACCACATCCAACCGGACATTATTATGTTTTTGATTATAACTTTCTATATATGCTTTTACTTTATCTGCTGAAGAAATTAAGTCTTCAGAATTCGTACTTGTTATTGATATATTAACTGAAAGTTTTTCATTAAAATATGTAGCATTTGGTGTTTCTGAAAACCGATCACGAATAATGGCTACATCTTTTAATCGCACCACTTTGCCATCATTTGAAGCTTTCACAACAATATTAGAAAGTTCATCACCATAATAGGAGCGGTTATTTGCTCGAATAAGATACTCTTCTACATCTGTTTTAATAGTACCTCCGGTTGTTAAAATATTTGCTCTACTCACCGCTTGAGAAACCTCACTAAACGTTAAGTTATAAGCTAATAATCTCGTTTCGTTTACTGCTATTTCAATTTCTTCGTCCGGATAGCCAGAAATAGCTATCTGCGAAATGCCGTCCATAGCTCTTAGGTCGTTTTCAACCTCTCTACCAATTTGTTTTAATGTGGCAAGTGGAATATTTTCACCACTTAAAGCAAAGGAAATGGTTTCTCTTACCGCTTCTTGTTTTGCAACTATTAATGGTTCCATGCCAGAAGGAAAAGAAGGCACACGATCTACGGCATTTTTAACCTCCAACAGCATGAAGTCAATATTCTCATCTTTTTCAATTTCTACTGTAATGGTTCCGCTGTTTTCTCTAGATACCGAAGTAACTCTATCGATACCTTTTAAGCCTTTTAAGTTGTCTTCTATTTGAAGCACAATACCCTCTTCAATTTCCTGCGGTGATGCTCCAGGATAGGTAACACTAACATTAATAATTTTAGAATCTGTTAATGGAAAAAATGAAGATTTTAAAGATGTAACTCCAAGAAAACCAAAAACAATAAAAGCGATAATAAAAATATTAACAGCTACGTGATACTTAATAAAATACTCTATAAGTTTTCTCATGCTTATTGTTGATCTTTATTTTCTGATAAATTTTTAAAAGGCTTAACAAGCATGCCTGCGTATGCACCAGGAACAGACTTTTTAAGAATTACTGTACCATCTGGCACTTCTTTTAAAACCACCTTAGTATCAGAAAAATAAATTGATTTTGCAGGTATAACATCTAATAAACTATCTTTAACAATAAAAATTTCGCCAGTTTCCGATAGCAAATTACGATCAATCTCAATAGCGTTTGGCTCTTCTTTTACATTTAATTCGGCCTCTAGATACATCCCTTCCTTTAAAGCTTCATGTTTAACATCAATATAAGCCGTAATGGTTTGTGTTGTGGCGTCTATACTACCATTTACACGAGATACTTTCCCCGTATAAGTTTCTGTTTTATCTAAATTGGTAAGCTTTACAGATTCACCTACTTTTAGTAAGCTAGCATAAGTTTTACTTAATGCCACTTCCATTTCGTAAACCGATGTATCAATAAATTCTCCGAGTTTTTGACCACTTCTAATTAATGAACCTTCGGTAACTAAAGCCTCGGTTAAAATACCAGTAAACGGTGCAGAAATAGTGTATTTGTGCAAGCGCTGCTCCAAGTTTTTCACATTATAATAACTAGATACAATACCCCGACCTGTTATAAAGTAGTTTTCCTTTTCGGAAGTCATTTTCGGTAATTCTGGAGTAATTTTACTTAAATCGAAACCATTAAGATAGTCTTGCCATTTTTGAAAAACCTCAGGAAAATCTAAGCGTAAATCGGGCATAATGGCGGCAATAGCATTATATAAATTACTTTTAGCCGACTGAACACTTGCGTAATACTCATCAGAATTAATTCGAATTAAACTTTGACCTTTAGTATATTTTTGTCCCGGTCTAAACAGAACATTTGATGTTTTAAAAATACCTTGAACCTCCGAGTATAACTCCACTCTACGTTTAGCTACCAAGCTTCCGTTTGCAGGTAAAACAATTTGAATAGTTTGGTTTTTAACAGTATCGGTAAACACCGTTTTTACAACCTTTTCCTTAACTGGCTTAGGTTTATGTTTATCCGCAATAAGTTTTTTTGCAAATAAAAACGAAAGTACTATTAGTAGAATTCCAATTACGGAAAGTATAATTTTACGCATACACAGAGTTTTGATGGTATGACAGCAAAATTAGCTTATAGTTTAGGCGATAAACGTTAAAGAAAACATAAAAAATTCCTAATTTTCGAACTCTTCAATTTCTAGCTGAATATCCTCCCATTTCTCCATAAATCGCTGTAAATCCGCCTTCTTTTTTTGATAATCATCAAAAAAATTAGGCTTAGAGGTCACTTCTTCATAATTAATTTCAAGCTCTAAATCAATAGCCTTTATTTTGCGTTCTAACTGATTAATTTTAGACTCAACATTACTCAATTTATTATTAAGCGATTTTAATCTCTTTTGTTCTTCGTAAGACTGTTGTTTTTTAACCTTTGGCGTTTCTTTAACTACCGTACGTTTTTCAACCTCTCTTAAATTATCAACTTTTCGTTTTTCAAGATAATAATCAATATCTCCTAAATACTGTGTTAATTTATGATCTTTAAATTCATAAACTAAGTTGGTTAAACCTTGAAGAAAATCACGATCGTGAGACACCAAAATTAAAGTCCCTTCAAAACGCTTTAATGCTTCCTTTAACACATTTTTAGATTTAATATCTAAGTGATTCGTAGGCTCATCCATAATAAGCACATTAAACGGTTGCAACATCAATTTAGCTAAAGCCAAACGGTTACGCTCTCCTCCTGAAAGTACCCGCACATATTTTTCGACCTCGTCTCCTCTAAATAAAAACGACCCTAAAATATCACGCACCTTGCTACGATTGGTTTCATTTGCAGCATCAATCATAGTATCTAAAACGGTTTTATTACCATCCAAATATTCTGCTTGATTTTGAGCAAAATATCCTATTTGAACGTTATGCCCCAGTTTTAATTCACCCTCATATTTAATATCGCCAACCATTATTTTGGCTAAAGTCGATTTTCCTTGTCCGTTTTGACCAACAAAAGCCGTTTTACTATTGCGCTCTATAAGTAAATCAACCTCTTTTAAAACTTCATTATCACCATAGCTTTTAGAGATTTTATTGGTTTCAACCACAACCTTACCTGGCGTTATAGAAACCGGAAAATTTAAAGTCATAACACTATTATCATCTTCATCAACCTCAATCCTATCAATTTTATCAAGCTTTTTTATAAGTGATTGTGCCATGGTCGCTTTTGAGGCCTTAGCCCGAAACTTCTCAATTAATTTTTCGGTTTGCTCAATTTGCTTTTGCTGATTTTTTTGAGAGGCTAATTGTTGCGTTCGCAATTCTTCACGTAAAATTAAAAACTTAGAATACGGTTTAGGGTAATCGTAAATTCTACCTAAAGAAATTTCAATAGTTCTGTTAGTAACATTATCTAAAAACATTTTATCATGCGACACAATAGCAACAGCACCCGCATAATTTCTTAAAAACCCTTCCAACCAAATAATAGATTCAATATCCAAGTGATTGGTAGGCTCATCTAAAAGTAAAATATCGTTACTCTGCAGTAATAATTTTGCCAACTCAATACGCATACGCCATCCGCCAGAAAAGGTATCGGTAAGTTTATTAAAATCTTCACGTTTAAAACCTAAACCCTGAAGAATTTTTTCAGTGTCACCTTGGTAATTGTAACCACCTTGTATTTCATATTGATGTTGAAGTTCGTTTATATCAATCATCAATTGGTTATACGCTTCACTTTCATAATCCGTACGTTCAGCCAATTGTGTATTAACAGCTTCCATTTTGGCTTCAAGTTCTTTTATTTCCGTAAACGCTTCATACGACTCTTCTAAAACTGTTCTACCTAAAACAAAATCGATATCCTGCTTTAAAAACCCAATTTTAAGATCTTTATCTGCAGCAATTTGCCCAGTATCAGGCTCCATTTCCTTCGATAAAATTTTGAGCATTGTAGATTTACCTGCTCCATTTTTACCAATAAGCCCAATTCTATCACCATTACCTAGTTTAAAAGTTATGTCTTCAAAAAGGTACTCGCCTTGAAAAGAAATCGATAAATTATGGATATTCATCATAGAATTGTAGCTTTTATCACAATACGTTATTAATAAAAACAGTATTTTTGTATTGCAATTTCGCATGCAAAAGTACATTAAATTATATGTTTAAAAAAGGATCAAAATTATATAGTGTTTTTACCGGAACATGTCCTAAGTGTCATGAAGAATCTATGTACGTAAACACCAATCCGTATATTTTAACCGAAGCATTAACGATGAATGAAAAATGTAGCAATTGTGGTACAAAATATAAGATAGAACCCTCCTTTTTTTATGGGGCTATGTATGTTAGTTACGCCGTGGGTATTGCTTTTGCTTTTGCTGCTTTTATTATTAGTCTTTACGTTTTTAACGCTAGTCTTAATGGTATTTTTATTTCTATTATAGCCACCCTTGTCGTATTTATGCCAATAATTATGAGGGTTTCAAGAAATATTTGGATAAACTTTTTTATGAGTTACGATAAAACCTTAAAAAAGAAATAATTTTTTGGCGCCTGCCGGCAGACAGATTCCCCATAACGGATCGCGCTTGGAACCTGTCTTGAGCGAAGTCGAAAGCTTACAAGCCCTCGCCCCTCCTAGGTCGGGCTGTGGACTATTATTAAACTCATGAATATAAAAATTGCACTACAATCCCTAGCCCGTTTATAACAACTTACAAAGTAAAACGACTAATATCAACCTCTTTTTCAAGGGCTTCATTATGCTCAATAAAATTAAAAAGCTGTTTGGCTACATAAGGGCCAATCATAACCCCACGTGTACCAAGTCCGTTTAACACAAAAAGATTTTTATGCATGGGATGTTTGCCCACTAACGGCCTTCTATCTTTTACCGTTGGTCTAATTCCTGCCACCTGGTGCACAACTTTATACGAACAGTCTATTAGTTTATTCAACTTTTCTAAAAGCGCATCCTTTGCTTTTTTAGTAGTATCATAACTTAAGTCTTTCCATTCATAAGTGGCACCAACAATATATAACTCATTACCCAACGGAATTAAAAACACGCCTGCTTTCAAAACAAAATCAATATTTAAATCGGGAGCATGTATCGTTAACAATTCCCCTTTTGCAGGATTAAGAGGTAACATATTAAAAAACGGATTAAAACGTATACCAGAGCCTTCCGCGAACACAATATACTTCGCGGTTATATCTTTATACCTTACGGCTTCATCAGTACTATGTAAGTTTTCATAGTTAAAAGCAGATTCAATCAAGCAATTAGCGTTTAAAAGCTCGGTTTTATATCCTTTTATCATAGTATTAACATCAATCCTTCCTGTTTCTAACACTTCACCAAAACCAAAAGGAGCATCGATGGCCATATTATTATTTTTAATAATATTTGCAGAAAGGTATCTTGACAACAAAGGTTTATCCGAGGCAGAAAACCAATCATTTTGTTCTTCTAGCGAGGCAAATTTTCTTAAAACGGGGACTTTATAATCCAGTTTCAGTTTTAATCTTTTTTCGATTTGTTTATAGAGTGGTAACGCAATATCTAACTGCTCTGTACTTTTCCAAACCGATGTAAAACGTTTTAGGACCACAGGATTATATAGCCCACCGGCAACTGTTGATGATTGCTGAGACTCATCATCAAAAACCACAAACGATTTTCCATTTGCTCTTAATTGCTCGCAAAAACTTATTCCTGCAATTCCAATACCTACAATAATATAATCTACTTCCATAATGGGGGTAAAGATAGTTAGAATGTTTAAAAAGTTTCTATGTTGTTTTACCCATAAAAAAACGCCCACTTCAAAAAAGTGGGCGTTTTTAATATATTATAGACTATTATGGCTTAATAAGTCCACATATCCAATTCAAAATCTCTAATCTTATCCTTGATTCTTTCAGATTCAAGTAATTGCATTAAAGCATTTTGAGATACATATTCTGTAATCGCTCTATCATTTTGCACATTTTCTTCTTTAAAAATATAACCTTGAAAGCGTCTTGCATTCAACACATGATCAAAAGAAAACGGCATAGAACTATTTTTGTTATTAAAAGATTTTGCTTCGTGAAGCACTTCTCTAGCATCTGGGAAAAACACCCAAAATAAAGGTACCAAATCCGGTTCAGAGTCATCAATAAAATTAACATCTGGAGCTACAGGAGCTATTCCTAAAAGTCTGTATTTCATTTCGGCTTGACGCTTATCAAAATACCAAAGACCTTTAATATGATATTCTTTAATATCTGCAGCTGTAATTTCTCTTTTGTTAATATATTCGGCAGATAAAGCCTCACCAGCATTTAATTGCTCAATACCATACTCTGTAGTATCAATCATAGTTAATGCTCCTTGAATATCCTTTAAAGTACGTTTTGTGGTAAAATAAGAATCATCGTAAATGTTTTTTATTTTTCCATTTTTAATGTTTTTCATAAGCACGTCATACAAGGACCTTCTATCACTACCAATATTATTTGTATCTATTGGGTAGTAAAGCGGAAAGTTTGCGCGCTCATCAAGCACTATTTTTTCCCAGGTCATTTTAGAAAACAGAATATCTCTATCGTCAACATAACCATATTCTAATGGTTTATCATTGTCAACTGCTTTTTGAGATTCCGTTCTTACTCCAATTTCATCAGGACTTTTAGCATTAAGAATATTAGCTTGTGCAAATAGACTTGAAACTGTTAAAACAGTAGCAACGGTTAATAAAAAACTTTTTACGTTCATCTTAATTTTTATTTTACATTCTAATTGTTCGAGATACTCTTTGTTTGTTTAAGAATATCTCGAACAGTGTTTTAATTTGTAAGTTCAACAAAAACTGGTGATACTTTTTTAAGTATAACACTTACACCACTAGCTTTTGCTTCAATATCAAATATTTGAACTCCAGAGCCACGTTTAGCTTTTGCTAAAGCTGCCTGAGCTCTACTATCTAACTTATTTCCTCTAACATTTATTGTAGGTTGTCCAGGAACTTTAAATTTAAATCCAGTAACTCTTAATGGTAATTCGAAATCGAAATCTTCAAACTTAGCACCAATAGTAGAAATTTTAAGACTATTACGTTGCATTTTTAATGCACCATCTTCACCTCTAATTGTACCTGTTGGTTTTGGTAAATCTTTAATTCTGAATTTAGCATTATCTGTTACTTTTCCTCCATCAGGTAGTGTACCCGTTACATTAATAGTAACTTCTCTACCTTGAATTTTGGTGGCATCCATAACATAACTACTACCAGACCCCTTAGATAAACCTTGTGCACTAGCCGAAACTTTATTATCTGGAACACCAGCAAATGAAATGGTCATTGGGTTTTTAACACCTCTATAAACTACATTCATTTTATCAGCTGAAATAGTAGCCGAATTTGGTTTTGCAACGGTAGCAAATGATGATTTTACAGGTACTTCAATTTCTTCACCATCTTGAGCGAAGATTAATTTACCTTCAATTTTATGTTCACCAACTCCACCTGTTCCAATTTTCAGCTTCACTTTACCATCTTCGATAGTATATTGCTTTTTAGTTAGTTTTCTGCCATCTAAAGTTAGTTCAACTCTACTTGGTTTTGTAGATGCATCTTTACGACCTAAAACGATTTGTCCATCAAACTGCTCACCGTTAAAGTAAGCTGACTTAGACGTTTCCATTAAAGTAGTATAATTTGTCATAGACACTTCACTAGAAAGTGTTCCTGCCAACATATTTGATAATATTTCTGATTCGGTAGTTTTAATATCTGACTGTAATTGCGTCATTTTAGTTAAAGAGGCTACTAAAGGATATCCTTTATAGTGATAATCCAACCAGTCAACTTTAATACCATCTCTGTTTTTAACTTCGGCAGTACTAAATTTATCGTTCACTTGTTTTATTACAGACTCCATACCATTTTCGCCAGCTAAGATATTAGCAACACCTTCTCTAAAGCCTTTCATATGAGCTAAAAACTCTTTTCCTTCTTTTGTAACAATTCCACCTTTAAAGAAATTTTGATCTAGGTAATCACCTTTATCCATTATCTCATAATCGGTCTTATCATCAACTTTAGCGGTCATTTTTCCTTTTAAATCCTCTAAATATGCATCAAATTTATGCGCTAAATCATCAATTTGATCCGCCTTAGCTTTTAAAGGCTTGTATTTTTCTGGTTGATCTTCTGCCTTTACATCTAAACTTGCAACAAAACTAGCATTTCTTGCTTCCGTTGCCAGATTAGATTCTGTAAGTTTTTCGTTCATTAATCCGAAGGCCGATAGCACTTCTTTTGACATATTTAAAGCTAGCATCGCTATAAATATTAAATACATCAGATTAATCATCTTCTGTCTTGCTGATAAATTATTTCCTGCCATGATAATTAGGTTTTTTTGGGGTTAATTAAATTAATTTGGGATTATTTATTAACGCTCCTAATTATTTATTCATTGCAGATAACATTCCGCCGTACACACCATTTAATGATGACAAGTTAGATGCCAAAGATTGCATTTGTTCTTTTAATTTTGCTGCATTTTCAACAGACTCTTCATTGATAGTTTGCTGTTTAGTAGCACTATCTAATTGTACTTTATATAAGCTGTTTAATGATTCCATTTGAGCAGCTGCTAATGATAATTCCTCACCATATTTCTTAGAAGCTTCAACAGAATCAACTGTAGACGACATGTTTTTTGCAGCGCCTTCGAACCCTCTGATGCTTTCACCTAAACTAGCGATTAATTCGCCATCAATTTTAGCTTCTTTTAATAAATCATCTAATTTTTGAGATAATAATCCTTGAGCATCTTCACTTCCTGCGCCACCTTTAACACTAGCTTTTCCTCCAGCTAATTCTGGATATACCAATGACCAATCTAATTCGTCATCAACAGGTTCAAACGCTGATAATGCGAATATAATTGCCTCGGTTACAAGACCAATTGTTAACATAACGTTACCTGTTAAAGGTCCGATTTCAAAGTGTATAATTTTGAATAGTGCACCAACAATTACAATTGCTGCTCCTAGTCCATACGCCATGTTCATGAATTTCTTACTTGCTTTTGACTTTGCCATAATTTTCGATTTTAGTTTTAAGTAGGTTTTTTCTACTTAAGTAGGTTAATAGTATTATTACTAATTGATTTGGATTAAACTTTTATTGACCGTTACTAGTTACTTGTGTCCCCATATAATCTTGAACGGTTCTGAATCCTATATAACTCCTTGCGGAATCAGCATATTCATAATCTCTTGAACTTACTTGTAAAAAGTAAGCTACATCTTTCCACGATCCACCTCTTACAACTTTTCGCTTATTATCACTATCATTTACACTAGGGTTTATACTAGATGTATATTCATAAGATGAAGGGTCATAAGATGCATTAACCCATTCTGATACGTTACCAGCCATATTATATAAATTATAATCATTTGGTTCGTAAGACTTAGCTTCAACCGTGTACAGCGCTTGATCTGCTGCATAATCTCCTCTTACAGGTTTAAAGTTTGCCATAAAACAACCTCTATCACTCTTTGTATAAGGTCCACCCCAAGGGTACGTTGCGGCTTGCAAGCCACCACGAGCAGAATACTCCCACTCCGCTTCAGATGGTAATCTAAACGTGTTTACTAATTGAGCACCTTTTTTAGATTTTTGGTAAGAGTTTTTATTAATTGTTCTCCACTCACAAAATGCCTTTGCTTGTTTCCAAGTAACACCTACAACAGGATATTCGCTATAAGCATCATGCCAGAAATAATCGTTGTGCATTGGCTCATTATAAGAATATGCAAAATCTCTAATCCAAACTGTAGTATCAGGGTAGATTTCTAATTCTTCTTTTATTATAACATCGCTACGTTTAACACCTCTATTTCTTGCAGCTTCTTGAATATCCATGTGGCTGTATTGGAATTTAAATTTAGTCACATCCCAAGTACGTTGTCCATTGTACGATTCTTCCAAAGGTAGATACATTGTATCCATAACTTCGGCATAGTATTCATCTAAATATTCTGAAGTATCAAAAATTAGATCGATGTCTTTGTTTATTTTTCTTCCTTCGTAACCTGTTGGTCCTAAACCTGTATAGTTATCATACATGTATTTTTCATAAACCGACATGTTTTCTGGATCTGCATCACTAAACGCAAATTCTCCAATGGTACCTTCATCAGCAGGCGTTAAACCAACCTCGTCTGCCAATACGGCTAATTTCATTCTAACAATAGAATCTCTTACCCAGTTTACAAACTGGCGATATTCGCTGTTTGTAATTTCTGTTGCATCCATATAAATGGCTCTTACAGTAACAGTTTTCGAAGGTGCGTCTTGCACACCAGCAAGATCATCATCCGCTTTACCCATTATAAATGCGCCTCCAGGAATAAGCTCCATACCATAAGGCTTCTCTGGATGCCACTTTTTTCCTTGAACACCAACTAGTTCGCCTCTATCTTTAGAGCCACAACTTGCTAGCATTGCAAAAACTGAGGTTAACAATATAAACTTCTTAATATTCATAGAAAACTTGAGGTTAATTATTTTAAGCTTCATTATTGAGAGCGTAAACATATTTATATATTTTTAATAAAACAACTTTTTATCCAAAAAAATAACATTTCATCGTAAAAATTTAGCTTTTAATCGATGAAAATGGTATTTCAGCTAAACTTCATTTCTTAAACACTATTCTTTTTTAATGCTTTATACCATCTTTCTGGTAATTCATTATTACAGGCATCTAGGTAATCTTGATGCATGCATGGTAATAACGTATGTCTTTTTAATTTATTATTAACATTTGATAAAAAAGGAATTTCTATCCACCATCTTCCAGTTTTATTACTTTTATAGAAAATCAACTCCTCTGATTCCACTAAAGTAATGAATTTCTGATAATTGTTGTCATCTAAAAAATCATCATCGTTAACCCTGTAGTTAACCCCTTCAATAAAATACCATAGCATTTGAGCCACTAACATAGAGGTAAGTTCATCGTCCTTTGATGGCCTATATTCGTAAATACCAAAGGAAGATACTTTATTACTAATACCAGAATAACGCGCTATTGCACATATTTCCTTTCCATCTAAACCGTTTGGCGAGTATTTTTGTTTTGAACTTACTTCGGAGCCTTTTACTGAAGATAGATCAATACTAACAATATTAGCATCCCTTAAGGCTGGCTCAACAATAGTTATATCGTTAGAAACTGTACCAAGTCTATAGGATTCGAAATATAAATTTTCCATCAAATCTATTTCTTCTTGCGAATTGAAATACGTTTGATAGCCAACGGTAGCATAATTAAACAAGTTATAAGGCTGATCTAATATAATTTTACCAACAAAACTATTGTTTTTCATTGGTTTAGTGGAATCTCCTAAATTAAATTGGGAATCTACATTTACGATATTCACCATAGGAATTAAATTATCGTAAGCCCTATAGTTTGCATAAGTTAAATCTTGCGAACCACCTAATATAATTGGAATCACATCTTTTTTAACTAAAATAGTTATAACTTCTCTTAAGGCAAAATACGTATCTTCTACACTTTCTCCTTTATCAATATCGCCTAAATCTGCTATAGACGTATTCCAACTACCTGGAAATAGACTGTAAAACGACCGCCTTATTTCGTTAAGATGAATTTCTTCGCCTATATAATTAACATCATTTCGATTTTCTAGAACCCCTAATATGGCAATTTTTACACCTTCGAGATCCGGGATTCCGTTTTGAGCCGAATGAATTTTAATTTTCCGACCAAGTGCTTGCGATGACAAAAGCTCGTTATGAGCAAGTACTGATTCTGAAACTGGAGTTAAAAAATTAAAATTCATTTATTTTTATTTCTTTTTTGCTGCTGGCTTTTTTTTAGCTGGTGCTTTCTTTTTGGCCGCAGTTTTTCTTACTTTCTTTTTAGGCGTATTAGCTTCTATAATTGCTTTTGCCTCTTCTAAGGTCATATCGCTAACATCGACAGTTTTTGCCAATTCAACCTTTACCTTACCTTTTAAAACATTATGTCTGCCCCATCGTGCTTTTTCAACGCGAATGCCTTCATCTTCCCAGTTATGGATAACCTTGTCAATCTCTTTTTGAATTTTTGTTTCAATTAATTCAACAATTTCATCATCAGATAAATTATCCCAATCGTATTTTTTGTTTACGTTAATAAACATATTGTTCCATTTAATAAAAGGTCCAAATCGCCCTTTACCTTTTTGCACTGGCAAATCCTTATACATGTATATCGGAGCATCTGCTTTTTGTTTCTCTTTAATTAAAACAATAGCATCGTCTAACTCCACACTTAAGGGATCAGTACCTCTAGGAAGCGATACAAAGGCATCACCAAACTTAACATAAGGTCCAAAACGTCCGTTATTCACCATAACTTCTTCGTCTTCAAATTTACCTAGTGTTTTAGGCAGCTGAAACAAATCCATAGCTTCTTCGTAAGTAATGGTATTTAATTGTTGATCAGGACTTAAACTAGCAAATTGCGGCTTCTCCTCATCATCAACAGTTCCTATCTGCACCATTGGCCCAAACTTACCTAAACGTACGCTTACACGTTTTCCTGTTTTTGGATCTTCACCTAAAATACGTTCTCCAGATTCTCTATCGGCATTTTCTTTAACATCTTCAACTACAGGATGAAACTCCTTGTAAAAAGACTTCATCATCTCGGTCCAGTCTACATTTCCTTCGGCAATTTCATCAAAATCTGCTTCTACCTTCGCCGTAAAGTTATAATCTAAAATAGCATCAAAATGATTTACCAAAAAGTCCGTTACAATCATTCCAATATCCGTTGGCACTAATTTACCTTTATCTGACCCTACTTTTTCGCTTAAAGTCACATCTTTAACTATCCCTTCCTGCAAAGTAAGCTGTGCGTAACTTCTTTCAACACCTTCAACCGTACCTTTTTCAACATAATTTCTATTCTGAATAGTCGAAATAGTTGGCGCATAAGTAGACGGACGTCCAATACCTAGCTCTTCTAGTTTTTTAACTAAGGAAGCTTCTGTAAATCTAGCCGGCGGACGTGTATAACGCTCAGTAGCCGATATGTAATTATTAAGCAATGTCTCGTTAGTTTTCATTGCCGGCAACATACCGTCTTGCTCTTCATCTTCATCATCAGTACCTTCTAAATACACTTTTAAAAAGCCATCAAAAGTAATAACCTCTCCATTTGCTGTAAATGTTTCTTTATGTGTTGAAGCACTAATTTTAACATTAGTTCTTTCTAATTCGGCTTCACTCATTTGAGATGCTATGGCACGTTTCCATATTAAATCGTATAAGCGCGCTTGATCTCTATCTATATTAACAGAATGGGTTGCAAAATTAGTTGGACGAATGGCCTCATGCGCCTCTTGAGCACCTTTAGCTTTACCTTTATAATTTCTTGGTTTACTATAAGAATCGCCATAAGCATTAATAATTTCTGCTTCGGCTCCTTTTTTAGCTTCGTCTGATAAGTTTACACTATCAGTTCTCATATAAGTAATTAAACCTGCTTCGTATAGGCGTTGCGCCATGGTCATGGTCTTACTTACTGAAAAATATAATTTTCGTGATGCTTCCTGTTGTAATGTTGAAGTTGTAAACGGTGCTGCAGGCGATTTTTTTGCTGGTTTTTTAGTTAAATCGGCAACTTTAAAATCGGCTGAAGCATTCTGCTCCAAGAATTTTTGAGCTTCGGCTTTTGTTGAAAAATTCTTTGGAAGTTTCGCTTTAAAGGTTTGGCCGTCTTCATTTGAAAATTCGGCATCTATTCTATAAGATCCAACCGGTGTAAACCCCTGAATTTCTCTTTCTTTTTCAACAATTAATCTTACAGATACAGATTGTACACGACCTGCAGACAAACCGCCTTTTACTTTTCTCCAAAGCACTGGAGACAACTCGTATCCCACAATTCTATCTAAAACACGACGCGCTTGTTGCGCATCAACCAAATCGTAATCAATACTTCTTGGGTTCTCAATAGCTTTTAAAATAGCTCCTTTAGTAATTTCGTGAAAAACAATACGTTTTGTTTTGTCTTTATCCAATTTTAAAGTTTCGGCCAAGTGCCATGCAATAGCTTCTCCCTCTCGATCCTCATCACTTGCTAACCAAACCATTTCGGCTTTTTTAACTAAGTCTTTCAGTTTTTTAACAACTGCTTTTTTATCTTTAGAAACTTCATATTTGGGTTTAAAATCACCATCAACATCAACCCCTAATTCTTTGGAAGGTAAATCGGCAATATGCCCAAAACTTGATTCTACTTTAAAATCTTTTCCTAGAAATTTTTCAATGGTTTTTGCCTTTGCAGGTGACTCCACTATCACTAAATTCTTCGCCATACTTCATTTTTTGAAGCTACAAATGTATATCAAAAAAAGTTTACCTGTAGCATTTTATGGATTAACTGTGTATTATTTAAACAGAAAAACCTGATTTAAACATAGTAAAATCAGGCTTTTCCGTAAAAATGAAATTTATTTTTTTTATTCTATTGTTGTCGTTCCAATTTCATCAATAGCACTATGCTTATCAAATCCTATTACATTTTTATAAATTAAATATATAGGATGGTAAGTAAATGCCGAGGTAAACAACAAGCCTATACCACATAATAAATACCCAACTAAATTCGCTAACAATGCCGAAACAATTATTAAACCAAATGAGATTAGCCATTTTTTATGCCCCAATTTAAAACTTACTTTTATAATTTCCCCCACTGTTAAATCTGGATTAAAAGCAAAAATTGCCACAAAAAACGACAAAGGCACCATAGTATATATTAAAGGAATATAACACAATAAGGCCGATGGTATTGCTATACCAATGGTTGCAAGCATTATCATAAACGTTTTTCCTAAATATTGCTTTTTAACAAAGTAGAAGAAATCTGGAGTTAGCACTTGCTCATTATTATCAATCTTTCTCATAATTCTATAAAAGCCAGCATTAATTGCAAACGTAACAGATCCTAAAACTAGTACAGCAACAACAACAAACAAAATATACAAAGCAGACATACCTTCAAAGAATCCTTCCATACCATTAGTATCGACATAACCATTTTCTTGTTGTGCCAAAACCATACCTATTAATGGAATATAAAATACAATTATTAATGGTAACATTATTAACATGGTAAACAAAACCATTAAAAACCCTTGTAACCACGTTTTTTTAAACAACTCTATAGAATCACTAAAAATAATTCCAAAATCTAGATCTTTAGCACCTTCTATTTTACCTAATAGCGTATCAATAACATTCATTTTTTAATAATTTGGTTAGAAAAACTGCAAATTTTCAGACTTGCAAACAAGATACAATTATACACAAAAAAATCTGTCCGAAAGCGGATTTAAAACAACATTAAAATCCAACTGCCACTTTGTCACTAAACGCAAATTTATTGTATCTTTGCATACTTATTGACCCCGGTAGAAATATCGACACACTATGGAAAAGACAATAGACGAAAATAAACAAGGCGAATATTTAGTTATAGAAAACAAAGCAGGCAACACACGTAAACTTTTTATTGAAAGTTACGGTTGCGCCATGAATTTTAGCGACAGCGAAATTGTAGCCTCTATAATGGCAAATCAAGGTTTTAACACCACACAAAATTTGGAAGAAGCCGATTTGGTTTTAGTTAACACCTGCTCTATTCGCGATAAAGCAGAACAAACCGTACGTAAACGCCTTGAAAAATATAATGCCGTAAAACGCGACCATAACCCAACCATGAAAGTTGGTGTATTAGGTTGTATGGCCGAACGCTTAAAAACTAAATTTCTTGAAGAAGAAAAAATAGTCGACCTAGTTGTTGGACCAGATGCTTACAAAGATTTACCAAACCTTCTTGCCGAAGTAGATGAAGGTCGAGATGCCATAAACGTCATCCTTTCTAAAGAAGAAACTTATGGCGATATTTCGCCAGTACGTTTAAACACCAACGGCGTTTCTGCCTTTGTATCCATTACTCGTGGATGTGATAATATGTGTACATTTTGCGTGGTACCTTTTACCCGAGGTCGAGAGCGAAGTAGAGACCCACAAAGTATTATTGAAGAAGTTAACGACCTATGGAATAGAGGCTACAAAGACATTACTTTACTTGGGCAAAATGTAGACAGCTACTTATGGTATGGTGGCGGACTTAAAAAAGATTTCGAAAAAGCCAGCGATATACAAAAAGCTACTGCTGTAAACTTTTCGAACCTTTTAGAAATATGCGCCAAAGCACAACCTAAAATGCGTATTCGTTTTTCAACGTCCAACCCACAAGATTTAACTTTAAATGTGGTTAAAACCATGGCTAAGCATCCAAATATCTGTAATCATATTCATTTACCAGTACAAAGTGGAAGCAATCGTATTTTAAAAGAAATGAATCGTTTACATACTCGTGAAGAATATATGGAATTGATTGATAACATAAGAGAAATCATTCCTAATTGTGCAATTAGCCAAGATATGATAGTCGGTTTCCCTACTGAAACTGAAGCCGATTTTCAGGATACTATTTCCCTTATGAAATACGTAAAATACAATTTTGGTTATATGTACAAATATTCTGAACGCCCAGGAACTATGGCTGGCAGAAATATGCATGATGATGTTCCCGAAGAAACGAAAAAAAGAAGACTGCAAGATATTGTGGACTTACAGCGTATTCACAGCGAAATTAAAACCAAAGAATGGTTAGGTAAAACGGTAGAAGTACTTATTGAAAAGGAATCAAAAAAATCCAACAAACAATGGTCTGGTCGTACCTCAGAAAGTATAGTATGCGTATTCCCAAAAGGCAATTATAAAGTAGGCGATTTTGTAAATGTAAAAGTTACCAATTGCACAAGTGCCACGCTTATTGGAGAAGCTGTTGGATACTCACAAAACAATTAATTGTATTATGAGTAAAAGTTTAGCATTATTCTTAGGGTTTGCATTCTTATTAACGACTAATTACGCTCAAATTGACGCAGAGTTAAACAATGTCAACATCAATTACCTTGCAATTACTAACAATATAAAAGTTAAGACACTAACATCCAGTCTTTCTTTCAATTCTAATAAATTAATAAATTTATTAAATAAAAAGTTTGGTCTATTTAAGGAAGCATCGAAAGGTAAATTAGGAGCAACCTATTTATGGAAAAATATAACCTTAAAAAATATAAATATAGAAGGTGGCTCTATTATAATTTATAACTCACATTACGATACAAAACAAGAACATCTAAATGGAAAAATCACTTATATAAAAACACCAATTGTAAATATTTACATATTAGACAAGCACAATAAAAATATTTTAGATTCAAATAAAAACGAAACTAAAATGACAAAATATTTTAAAAAGCTTATTAAAAAAGCAAGTAAAAATTAACTAAAAAGATTCCCATTTTATGGGTAATTATTATGGAATCAATTCAAGCTATAAAACAACGTTTTGGTATTATTGGAAATACACAATCACTAAATCGAGCTATTGAAAAAGCAATTCAAGTAGCACCAACCGATATCTCGGTTTTGGTTACAGGAGAAAGTGGTGTTGGTAAAGAAAGTATTCCAAAAATAATCCATCAATTATCTCACCGAAAACACAACAAATATATTGCCGTAAACTGTGGCGCTATTCCAGAAGGCACTATAGACAGTGAATTATTCGGGCATGAAAAAGGAGCTTTTACCGGAGCCACACAAACTCGCGAAGGGTATTTTGAAGTTGCCGATGGTGGTACTATTTTTTTAGATGAAGTTGGCGAATTACCATTAACAACTCAAGTACGTTTATTACGTGTTTTGGAAAATGGAGAGTTTTTAAAAGTGGGTTCTAGTAAGGTTCAAAAAACAGATGTTCGTATTGTAGCCGCTACAAACGTAAACATGTTTGAAGCTATCGAAAAAGAAAAATTTCGCGAAGATTTATATTATAGATTAAGCACCGTAGACATTAACTTGCCACCGCTTAGAGAGCGTCAAGAAGATATTCATATTTTATTTAGAAAATTTGCTAGCGATTTTGCCTTAAAATATAAAATGCCCACTATAAAACTAACCGATAATGCAGTACAAGTTTTACTAAAACATCGTTGGGCTGGAAACATTCGACAATTGCGTAATATAGCAGAACAACTTTCCGTTTTAGAACAAAATCGTACGGTAGACGCAGCAACACTACAAGGGTATTTACCGGCCTCATCGGGCACTAACTTACCTGCTGTTATTAAAACATCTAAATCGGAGAGCGATTTTAGTAGCGAACGTGAAATTTTATACAAAGTGCTTTTCGACATGAAAGCCGACCTAAACGACTTGAAAAAGTTGACTATGGAACTCATGAAAAATGGCAATATTAAAGATGTCGAAAAAAATAATGAAAGCTTAATTCAAAAAATTTATGGCGATAATGAGGATGAGGATATCGATTTTAAAGAATCCACCTCAAACAGTGACCTCATTGCTATTGCAGAACATAATACAAGTAAAGACGACCCAACACCTGTTCAAGATAAATATTACTTTGCTGAAGAAATTGAAGAGGAAGAAACCCTATCATTACACGACAAGGAATTAGAATTAATTAAAAAATCGCTTGAACGTCACAACGGAAAACGTAAATTAGCAGCCGAAGAATTAGGAATTAGCGAACGTACACTTTATCGAAAAATTAAGCAGTTCGATTTATAACATTAATGAAAGTTTAGCGTTAAAACAACACCCTAATAATCACAAATAACGCAAGTTATACACCGATTCAACAATATGAAACACGCAAAATACATCACTATACTCCTATTAACCATAACTTGCTTTAGTTGTGGTATATACTCATTTACTGGAGCATCAATTCCTCCAGGGACAGAAACTTTTCAGGTAAATCGATTTGAAAACACATCGTTACTTGTAGAACCAGGCTTAGAAAACGAATTTAAAATAGAGTTGGAAGATTATATTTTAAATCAAACCAATTTAACTTTAAACCCGTCTAAAGGCGATTTAATTTACGAAGGAGAAATTACAGATTACAGAATTTCACCTACTACGGCTACTTCTGAAAATACAGCAGCACAAAATAGATTAACAATTAGTGTTAAACTTCGTTTTTTCAACACCAAAAAAGAAGAAGACGACTTAGAGCAAAGTTTTTCTTTTTTCTATGATTATCCAGCAAGCACACAATTAATAGGAAGCGTAAAAACAACAGCTCACGAAGAAATTTTTGAACGTATAACTCAAGATATATTTAACGCTACATTAGCAAAATGGTAGTTATTGGCAAATAACATAAAAGCATTAAATTAGGCATAACAAATGAATCAAACAGATTTTAAATATATTTTACAACATCCTCAAGCCATTACTCATGAGCAAACCGAGGCTGTAAAATCTATTATTGAAAAATTCCCTTATTTTCAACCTGCACGTGCTATACACTTAAAGGGGTTAAAAAACCAAAGCAGTATTTTATACAATCAAGAACTAAAAACAACTGCCGCTTATACCACAGACCGAAGTATTTTATTCGACTATATAACTTCTGAAGCATTTATTCAAAATGAAATTTCAAATTTTATTAAAAAGAATACTGAAAACTTAAAAGGTATCCCTGTTAATGCTGAAGATTTATCGGTTAACCGAAGCGTTACAATTGACGACATCTTAAAACAACAAATTAAAGATACCGATGGTGTTTTAGACCCTGCATTATTTGAGCCAAAAGAATACCGCCCTAAAAAATTTACTGGTTTTAAACTAGATGAATCGCAGGATATTGAAAACACTACTAATGAAACCAAAACTCAGGAAGCTACTCCCGAAGACGTATTAAATTTAGGAAAACCGCTTCAATTTGATAAAAAAGAAACACATTCTTTTAATGAATGGTTAAAACTATCTCAGTTTAAACCTATAGTACGCGAGCAAGAAAAAGAAACTAGCACAAAGGAAGAAACCCCTAAAGAGACTAAACCATCAAATGGATTAGCTAAAGCCGAAAAGTTTCAACTTATAGATAAATTCATTTCCGAAAACCCAAAAATAAGTCCTGCTAAAACAACAGCTTCAAAAGGAAATTTAGCAAACGCACAAATGATACAGCCAGAAGCTTTAATGACAGAGACTTTAGCGCGTATTTATGTCGAACAAAAAAACTACAAAAAAGCAATTCAATCTTATAAAATTTTAAGTTTGAAATATCCAGAAAAAAGTAGTTTCTTTGCAAACCAAATTAAAGCTGTAGAGCACATACAAGAACAAAATAATAAAGAATAATGAGTACGTTTACAATATTTTTAGTCCTTATAGTAGTTGTAGCATTTTTACTAATCGTTGTCATAATGGTTCAGAACCCTAAAGGAGGAGGATTATCATCTTCTTTTGGAGGAGGTGGCACACAACAATTAGGTGGTGTGAAAAAAACAACCGACTTTTTAGATAAAAGTACATGGACATTAGCAACTTTGTTATTAGTATTAATACTAGTTTCAAATATTGCAATTGATAGAGGAACAGCTGGTGTAGAATCTAAAGCCTTAGATACCGATGCACAAAGCACGCAACCTTTACCAATTGCACCTGCAACTAACAATACTACTACTGCTACTCCAGAGGATTCAGCAGCAGAATAATTAGCATAAAACTAACAATTAAATGCCAACTTTTAGAGTTGGCATTTTTTGTTTCTGCAAGTTTGTCAGTTAATAGGTAATGGCACATTTTTAGCATCTTGCATAAACGATAATATAAATTATAAAATACTATATAAAAATGGCATTAAACATTAAACCTTTAGCAGATCGTGTTCTTATTGAACCTGCTGCAGCTGAAACTAAAACAGCATCAGGAATTATTATTCCAGATAATGCAAAAGAGAAACCACAAAAAGGAACGGTAGTTGCTGCTGGTCCTGGAACAAAAGACGAGCCTATTACTGTTAAAGTTGGCGACACGGTTTTATATGGCAAATACGCTGGAACAGAGTTAAAACTTGAAGGAAATGATTATTTAATCATGCGTGAGAGTGATATTTTAGCAATTATCTAAAAGGCTATTAGCTATTAGCCTTTGGCTTTTAGCTTCAACTAAAATTATTATTAATACTTAGCCAATAGCCAACAGCTAGAGGCAAAAAGCAAAAACTAAATAAAATGGCAAAAAATATAAAATTTGATATTGAAGCACGCGACGGTTTAAAACGTGGAGTAGATGCATTAGCCAATGCAGTAAAAGTAACTTTAGGCCCTAAAGGGCGTAACGTAATTATTTCTAAAAGCTTTGGTGCTCCTTCTGTAACTAAAGATGGTGTATCTGTAGCAAAAGAAATTGAATTAGCTGATGAGCACGAAAACATGGGTGCTCAAATGGTAAAAGAAGTAGCTTCTAAAACTAACGATTTAGCTGGTGATGGAACAACAACTGCTACCGTACTAGCTCAAGCGATTGTAAAAGAAGGTTTAAAAAACGTAGCTTCTGGTGCAAACCCAATGGATTTAAAACGAGGTATAGACAAAGCTGTCGAATCTATTGTTAAAGATCTTGAAAAACAAGCTCAAAAGGTTGGTAACTCTTCTGAAAAAATAAAACAAGTTGCTGCAATTTCTGCAAATAACGACGATACTATTGGAGAGTTAATCGCTCAAGCTTTTGGTAAAGTTGGTAAAGAAGGTGTCATTACTGTTGAAGAAGCCAAAGGTATGGAAACTTACGTTGACGTAGTTGAAGGTATGCAATTCGATAGAGGTTATTTATCGCCTTACTTTGTAACTGATGCTGATAAAATGATTGCCGATTTAGAGAATCCATACATTTTATTATTCGACAAAAAGATTTCTAACTTACAAGAAATTCTTCCAATATTGGAACCAGTTGCACAATCTGGCCGTCCTTTATTAATCATTGCGGAAGATGTTGACGGACAAGCCTTAGCTACTTTAGTGGTAAACAAATTAAGAGGTGGATTAAAAATTGCAGCTGTTAAAGCTCCTGGATTTGGAGACAGACGTAAAGCCATGCTTGAAGATATCGCTATCTTAACTGGCGGCACTGTAATTTCTGAAGAAAGAGGATTTACTTTAGAAAATGCTGATTTAAGCATGTTAGGAACTGCTGAAACTGTAACTGTCGATAAAGACAATACAACTATTGTAAATGGATCTGGTGATGCTGAATCTATTAAAAATAGAGTAAACCAAATTAAATCTCAAATTGAAACAACAACATCAGATTACGATAAAGAAAAACTACAAGAGCGTTTAGCTAAATTAGCTGGAGGTGTTGCTGTACTTTATGTAGGTGCTGCTAGTGAAGTTGAAATGAAAGAGAAAAAAGACCGTGTTGATGATGCTTTACACGCAACAAGAGCTGCAGTAGAAGAAGGTATTGTTGCCGGTGGAGGTGTTGCTTTGGTAAGAGCAAAGGCTGTTTTAGCAAAAATTACAACTGATAATTTAGATGAAACTACTGGTGTACAAATAGTAAATAAAGCTGTTGAAGCGCCTTTAAGAACTATTGTTGAAAATGCTGGTGGTGAAGGTTCTGTAGTTATCAATAAAGTATTAGAAGGTAAAAAAGATTTTGGTTACGATGCTAAATCTGAACAATATGTTGATATGCTAAAAGCTGGTATTATTGACCCTAAAAAAGTAACACGTATTGCTTTAGAAAATGCAGCTTCTGTAGCTGGAATGATTCTAACAACAGAATGTGCTTTAATCGATATTAAAGAAGATGCTCCTGCTATGCCTCCAATGGGCGGTGGCGGAATGCCAGGAATGATGTAATTTAAACATTAATTTCTGTTTCTTATAAACTAAAAGCCTTTGATTAAAAAATCAAAGGCTTTTTTTTATATTCAAAAACTTTACTTAAAACACCCTACTACCAATAACAACTCATCTTTAGCTATACCTTTTTTCTCCACTTTTGCTATATAATGAGAATATCTAGAAGCAAAAATTAATTCTTCAAGATGTGTATTGTGTTATGTCGCTATGTTCATTTTTAGCGATGATCATTATCACCTTCTTCATGCTTATTCTCATCTTCTTTTTTAGGTGTATGATCACCAATCACCGCTTCATCGCGATATTTACAACATGGGTGCACCTTAGCATAAGCTTCATCTGTAGCCTTTAATGCTTTAGTGTCGTGTCCAGCAGCAAGCACTTGTTTTTCTATAGTGGCAACACTAGTTTTACGGTCGTCGAAAATTAATTTCAGTTCATGGGTTTCTACACTCCAATCGGCAAACTTAACGCCTTTAGTGTTTAAACATGCCTTTTCAATACGTGCTTTACACATACCACAAATACCATCGACCTCAATTGAAGCTTTAGCATTTTTATTTTGTGCGAATGTTAAAGTTCCGGTTAGCATTAAAGCTATTACTAATAGTTTTTTCATTTTTATTTGTTTTTATTTTTTTGTCATTCCCTCGAAGGAGGGCGTCTGTTTTATTTTTAGTTTATATTTTATCTTCATGAGGTTTCTGCCATCACATGAATTACAGATATTTCTTTAACTCTTTGTTTTAATTCATAAGACTTCCTTTTTCAATAAAGCCTATAACGTAAACCTGCATAATACATGCTTCCAAAAATTGGTCCGTATACAAATGTAGAATCAAAATTCGCACCAAAAGGATCATCAGCTCCTAAAATAGGGTTAGATTGCCTTAAATTTGTAATGTTTTCACCTCCTAAATATAGTTCAAATTTTGGAGAAAACACTTTGGTTATTTGTGCATTTAAAGTTGCTACCGTAGGTGTACGCTCTGGCAATTGATATTCAATAGGATTACTGCTTGTATTAGCATAACGTTGGTCGCTTAACCAATTAAAGGTAGTATCAAACTTCCAAAAACCAAGTTTTGTTTCGTTATGTTCGGTCTCGTATCCAATATTTGCAAACACTCTGTGTTTAGGTGTTAATGGACGCTCTAATCTACCCGAATTATAATCGGTTTTTACATCATAAAACTTATAGGCCATTCGTAAATCTACATGCTCAAAAACATTATAATTTAATTCAGCTTGAAAACTATTCGCAAAACTTTTTCCTTCTAGGTTATAAAAATTTATCTCTGTTGGTGTTTCCCAGTCTACTACAATTTGATTTTTAAAATCGGTTTTATAATAATCTAATGTAATATCTGCTTTCCTTCCTAAGAGATTAAAACCTTGTAAATATGAGAATCCGTAATTCCATGCAATTTCAGGAGCTAATCCATAAACGCTACCCCCAGCATCTAAAATATTTATTTGCCTTGATGTAGAGAACATTTGTTGATTTTCGGTAAAAATATTAGCACTTCGTTTTCCTCGCCCAAACGACGCTCTAAAAGCTGATTTACTCCAAGGTGAATACCGAGCATGAACCCTTGGCGTTATAAATTCACCTAATAAATTATGATGGTCTACGCGAATACCAGCCGTAAGATTAAATAGTTCTAGATTATCAAAACTATACTCAAAAAATGCTCCTACGGAGTTTTCAGTTCTTTCATAATCTGCTGTATTTACAAACTCGTCATAATGATCATAAGTATAACTAACACCTGTTTTTATTTTATGCCTAGAATCGCTAATTATGGAATTATAAATAGCATTTGCATACAAGCTATTATGTGTAATATCATAAGTATTTAAACCAAAATACGACTCTTGTTTATGACTACTAAAGGCTGTTTGCACACCAATACTTTGCCAAGGGATTTCTGGGTTTACATAGGCAAACTTAGTAGAAATCTCGTAACGCTTCGTATCAATTTCACTTCCCCAGCTATTTGTTGTTAGCTTATCGGTATCTGGATTAAAATCTAACTCGCCTGTTTGCTTTTCATCATTTAAAAATTTCAAATTAATAAAGCTTACAAACCCTTTTTCGGTATCGGTATATTGCCAACGATTCATAAGGTTAATTTGATTAAATTTTGGCATATCCAAAAACCCATCATCATTCACATCATGCTCTCCATTGTGCGTATTACCATGTATATACAACCCAGTATGCCATTTGTCGCTTACCTTAGTATTTATATGTGTATTAAGCTCTAGTCGCTCACTGGACGCACCGTATAAATTAACAAACAATTTATCGTCGGTTGATGGTTTAACCAATTCCGCATTGATTTGTCCTGCAATACTTTCAAACCCATTAACTACACTGCCAGCACCTTTTGTAATTTGAATACTTTCTACCCATGTTCCTGGAATAAAGCTTAAACCATAAGCTTGCGATGCGCCACGAATAGATGGAATATTTTCGGTAGCAATTAAAATATAAGGGCTTGTTAACCCTAGCATTTTTATTTGGCGTGTTCCCGTCATAGCATCGGCAAAATTTACATCTATAGAGGGATTTGTTTCAAAACTTTCCGAAAGATTACAACAGGCCGCCTTTAACAACTCTGCACTACTTACATTTATAACATTAGCAGATTTGTAATACGACTTTGCCGTTGTTTGCTTTCTGGATTTTACAGTAACTGCATCCAAATTATCTGAAGGCTCTAACCAGTGTACAATATTTTTAGGGCCAGTTATTGTTAATGTATTAGTTTTAAACCCGACATAACTAATTACTAATTTATTGTATTCGGGCTTGTACGATAAGGTGAAATTACCATCTATATCGGTTACTGTTCCTACTTCTGTACCCAACCAATAGACGTTAGCACCTGCCAACCCTATTTCTTGGGTTTTATCGTAAGCATCAAGTATTTTTCCTGTTATTTTTTCTTGTGAAAACAAGAAGACAGGAAACAAAATTAGTATATATATTTTTTTATTCATTTTTAATATATTCTTTTTATAAGATAAATTCCTGCCTTGGCAGAAATAACAAGATTATTTTAAAAGCATTATAATTGCCATGACAATCATAATACTGTTTTCAATAAAAGTAGCTTTAGTCATAGGGAGTTTTAATGCCGTTCCTAAGCATGCACATTGTATAGATTTTTTATTAAGTAATGTTTTAGTTACTCCAATAGTGGTAATACCTAAAATAACTAACGTAACAATCAATACTAAAGGAATTTCTATTCGCATTAAAAACATAACCCCAAGTGCCAATTCTATAAAAGGATAAACCCAACCATAAACAGGAATTACCTTCGCCAACGGATCGTACATTTTAAATGATTCTGGAAACCCCTTTAAATCTAGGAGTTTGAAAAAACTAAAAACAATATAAAATAGCCCCATAAAGTCGAGCATAAAACCAGTGGTATCCCAAGGATTATTGTTTAGTAAAACGGAAGCTACAGTAATGTAACCAAATATCAAAAACAACGGAAAAAGTTGTTTAAACTCTGATTTCTCTACCTCTACTTGTGTTGAAGAGGTAGTAAAAACATTAGACTCGTTCTTTTCTGATATAGCATATTTTTCAGGTAATGCATTTTGCATTTCTTTTAAAGAAATATGCTGATTCATTTCGATAATGGCTTCAGCTTTTTCTAAATCTACAGATGCTTTGGTAACACCATACAAAGCATTTAATTTGTTTTCAACAGAAGCTCTGCATCCATTACAGGTCATCCCTGTAACTGTATATGTATGTTTCATTTTGAAATTTATTTGAATTAATAAATCTATTTATATCCTCGTCTCTAGAATTCGCTTGAATATAAATTCAGCGAAAAGACAAGACGATGCACTTCTTAATGAGAATTAAAAAAATCTGTGTATCAAATAATAAAAACTTGGTCTAGAACCTGAATATCGGTGACCAAATTAGGTGGAGAATAATTTTTATGAGGAATAGTTTGTTTTGACAAACTCGCAAAACAATTGATAAAACTATATGAAAAAGCAGCAAGAAACTGCTGTTGTACAAAATCTAAATCTTCAAAGGTAGATACTGTTAATTCATCTTGCCCTTTAAAAACATCAATCTCGTCTTTACAGCATGTTTTCTTTAAAAGAATTTCTAAAGCTTCCATTTCGCACTTTTCAACTGCAGCAAACATAGAAACATCTACTAGAACATCACCACAAAAATGTTTTTCGATAGTAAAAGATACCGTCGAAAACAAAACAAGTAATGCCATTAGGGCAGAAAAACTTTTATGTAATAGTAATTTTATCACGGTGTAAAATTACAAAAAATTAGAAACTCTACAGCTCATTTATTAAATGATTAACACTTGGCTTTTAAGAATTGCTTTGTCTATTCAATTTTTAATCTTATGATAATAAAACGCTGGCAATAGCAGTATTAATAATATAGGCTGAATTAAAAACCTACGAATATTAAAAAATAGATAATAATCCTCTTGCATAGGATTAACCACAAAATACAAGTAAAAAACCATAAGCACTAAAAAGGCCAACGTATACAATAAAGCAGAAAATTTTAATATGCTTTTATCTTTAAAAACAACAAATAAAATAGCCAATGAAATTACCGAGTTTAAAACATAGCGTAATGTTGTAAAACTAACTAATTTAGCTATTTCACGTCGTGGACTATCAATATACAAGTAGTCATTTTGGAAAAAAGTTAAATAAGGGTCGTAAAATAAAACACCTTCATAAAACCTAATTAAAACCAACAGGATAACAAACACAAAAAGCAATATAGCTGTTATAGTTTTAGACATCCTTTATGTTTAATTTAGAAAAACGATTTACCCAAAATACCCATAACAAAAACACCATCCCATAAATTATTCCTGGAAAAATTACAGCGTGTAAAACATCTTTATATTTAGGGTAATAGTATAACCCAATGGACAAAACAACGATACGTAATAAATTTACAACGTATATTAAAATACTACCTGAAAGAATGTAAAACAATGTTGTTTTTAGTTTCCCAGAAAAGGCAACAATAAAGGAAATAAACAAGATTACGACACTTAAACCATTACAACCTTCTATAATTCGAGCTAAATACTGCCCTTTTAATATGACTTTCATTGATGGCTCATCAGGATGCGGAAGCACTTGTGTACTATACCCGAAACTGTTTAATAGGTTTTCAGTTTGCAAAGCTACCAAATGTGTAAAATAATCTGGATAAAATTTTGATCCGTCCGAAAATTGCAAATACAGCTTATAGCCTACCGACAGTAGGGTATAAACCAACAAAAATGTAAGGATAAATTTAATTACCGACTTGTATTTTATAAAAAGTGACTTCAAAAAAAATATTTAAAACTGAATATCGAAATTACACCTTTTTAAATACTTTTACCAAAAACTTTTACAGTTATGTCCTTAGAAAAATTAAAACCACAAATAGAAACCATTACATCGAATTCCAAGAAAACGGTTAACCAACGCCTTTTGGCCATTTGCGAATTACTTGAAAACCATGTTGAATATTACAATTGGGTTGGTTTTTATTTTAGAAACGGCACCAAAGAAGAACTACACCTAGGCCCTTATGTTGGTGCACCTACAGACCATACTATTATACCTTTTGGCAAGGGTATTTGCGGTCAAGTTGCTGTGAGTAACACAAACTTTGTTGTGCCCGATGTAGCTGCACAAGACAATTATATCGCTTGCAGTATAACCGTAAAATCAGAAATTGTTGTGCCCATTTTTGTTGATGGTGAAAATATTGGACAAATAGATATTGATTCGAATACCATTGACCCTTTTACCGAAAAGGACGAACGTTTTTTAGAATTTGTAAATAAAAAAGTTGCTGAGATTCTTTCTTGATACTTTGTATTTTCCTAAACCTAAACACAAAAACCTATTAAGGCTTCAATTTTTAGATTTTCATTTCCTTGTTAACAACTTCGCGATTTCGTTAAAAAAAGAGCTTCTTTTTTAAGAATAAGGCGCTTATTTTATTGGATGAAATACCTACTTTTGCAAATAATTAGAAACTTTAGCACAAAAAGCTAAAAAACAATAACAATTTCATTTTAAAACTTTAAAAAAGTACTAATGAGCAACGAAAAAACTATTAAATCGGCATTAATATCTGTATTTAGTAAAGACGGTTTAGAACCTATTGTAAAGGAACTTGATAAACAAGGTGTAACCATTTATTCTACAGGTGGTACAGAGAAATTTATTAACGATTTAGGTATAAAAGTTGTTCCTGTAGAGGATGTAACATCTTACCCTTCTATTTTAGGTGGTCGTGTAAAAACGCTACACCCAAAAGTTTTTGGAGGTATCTTAAACAGACAAAACCACGATGGTGATGTTGCCGAATTAGCCGAATATGAAATTCCGCAAATTGATGTCGTTATTGTTGATTTATATCCGTTTGAAAAAACAGTAGCTTCTGGAGCAAGCCAACAAGATATAATTGAGAAAATTGATATTGGAGGTATTTCTTTAATAAGAGCGGCTGCTAAGAATTTTGCCGATGTTATTTGTGTCTCTTCGGTTGATGATTATGCTGAATTTTTAGAATTAATTTCTGAAAACAATGGTTCTATTTCTGAAGAAAACAGAAAACGTTTTGCTGGCAAAGCTTTTAACGTGTCTTCTCATTATGATACTGCTATTTTTAACTACTTCAATCAATCGAACGAAGAAACAGTTTTAAAAATTAGCGAAACCAATGGTAAAACATTACGATACGGAGAAAATCCGCACCAAAAAGGGTACTTTTTTGGCGATTTTGATGAGTTATTTACCAAACTTCACGGTAAGGAGTTAAGTTACAATAACCTTTTAGATGTTGATGCCGCTGTAAACTTAATGTTAGAGTTTAAAAACGACGCACCAACGTTTGCTATTTTAAAACACAACAATGCCTGTGGTTTAGCACAACGCGAAAGCTTACACCAAGCTTATGTTGATGCCTTAGCTGGCGATCCTGTATCTGCTTTTGGTGGTGTATTAATTAGTAATACAGAAATTGATTTAGCTACGGCCGAAGAAATTCATAACTTATTCTGCGAAGTGGTCATTGCTCCTTCTTTTTCAGCAGAAGCTTTAGAGGTATTAAAAGGTAAAAAGAATAGAATATTATTAGTTATTCATGATATTGAAATGCCTAACACAAATGTAAGAAGTTGTTTAAATGGGGTTTTAGTACAAGATAGAAATAATATTACAGACAAGGCTGAAGACTTAAAGACTGTAACAAACACATCTCCTACACAAGACCAAATAGACGATTTAATATTTGCCTCTAAAATTTGTAAACACACAAAATCAAACACTATTGTTTTAGCTAAAAACAAACAATTATGTGCAAGCGGAACAGGACAAACTAGTCGTGTTGATGCTTTAGAGCAAGCTATTCATAAAGCTGGAACTTTTAAATTTGATTTAAACGGAGCTGTAATGGCTAGTGATGCTTTTTTCCCGTTTCCAGACTGTGTTGAAATTGCTAACAATGCTGGTATCGCTGCAGTAATTCAACCAGGAGGTTCTATTAAAGATCAATTAAGTATCGATTTTTGTAACGATAATGAGGTTGCAATGGTTATGACAGGAACACGTCATTTCAAACATTAATTCGAGTTACCGTATTTCAAAATATAAAAAGAGCACTATTCTAGTGCTCTTTTTTTTTGGAAAAATTAAACCCATTAATTCCCCCAAATTCTTACTAAAATTTAAGAATCTTAGTAAAAAAAATCAAATCACGAATCCCTTAATTCTGCAATTCAATTGTATTTAAATTAAAGTTGAGTCAACCTAAAAACTAGCAATGCTAATTGAATAACTACTGCCAATACAAGTATATACATAAAATAATTTGAAGTTTTTTTATCTGTTCTTTCTAAATTCATCTTTGCGCTATTTTTTGATTTATTTTTTTTTGTATCATATTTTTTAGAATGCATACTTTTTAATTTGAAGCGTTCCTAATTCTGATATAAAACTATTATTAAACCGATGGCTATTTTAAAAAATAGGCATGAGCCGGCAATTTTTAGCCATGAAAATGGAAAAATTGGGAATGAAATCTTAGCGCACCACGAAGCCGCGTATTTTAGGAGTATATTACTTAAGCGTATGTACCCTTTTTAAAAGGTCTTTATAGGTATCACTTAATGTCGCTTTATGGTTTCCTTCCAAAATAATTAAATTATCGCTAGGTATAATCTCAATAATTTTCTCAGTATTTACTATAAAGTTCCTGTGAGTTTTACTAAAAAAAGCATCGTCCAAAAGCTTTGAAATTTTAGTAAGTGATATAAGAATGACGAATTTTTCGTTTATGGTAATGATATTACAATATTTTTCTTCTACTTCAATATATATAATATCTGCAAGCAATACTTTTTTTAACGACTTACCCTTTTTAATAAATAAGAATTCGGAGCTTATTATCGTGTCCTCTTCATCACCTAAAAACACATTGGGTTGGGCATAAAACTTTTCAACAGCCATTTCGAGTGCATAAAGCATTTCTAGCTCATTAAAAGGTTTCATTAAATAACTAAAGGGCTGTGTTAATTTTGCACGCTCAAATATATTACGATCTGTAGAACTCGTTAAAAAGACAAATGGCTTAGATGTGTTTGGAGTTACACTTATGGTTTCGGCTAAAGCAATACCATCAGGATTACCGTTTAAAAAAATATCCAAAACAACAATATCAACAGGTTTGCTATAAAACAATTCTAACGCCACTTTAAAGCTTGTTGCAACCCCTATAACATTATAATTATTAGCTTGAAGCACCTGCACTAAAGCATCACTTTCGGCCTGGGTATCTTCAACAATAAGTACGTTAACACTATCCATTTTACGTTGTTTTAGGTAAAGATACAATCATTTTAGCACCTTTTCCCAATTCACTTTTAATATCAAAAATTCCGTTATTCTTTTTAATCATCGATTTACAAAGTTGCAAACCTAAACCTGTACCTACAAGATTTTCATTTTCTTTTTTAGATAACAAAACAGAATCCTCAAGGAGTTTTAAACGTGTATCTTCGGTCATTCCAATTCCTGAATCTTCAATAACGAAATCAACATAGGCATCATTTATTAATTCGCTATATACGTTAATAGTACCGTGTGGCTTAGAAAATTTTATCGCATTATCTAATAAATTTCGCAATACAATTTTTAAGGATTCTTGATCTGCTGAAACTTGAACGCTTTTCGGAACATTATTTTGAAATTCTAAATTGTTTTCCAACATTAATGGTTTATAATTATATGCCATTTGCTCCACTATAAAAAACAATCGGATAGAGGTAATTTCAAAATAAGACTGTTTGGTTTGCAATAAGGCCCAATGCAATAAATTATCTAATAAATTATATGCACCATTTACAATAGCGCTATTATTTTGCAACTGCTCATCTAAGGCATCTAAGTTTTTGGCTTCTAGATTATCTAATAATTTGGCATTACTAGTTTTTAGTGCATTTACAGACGATCGCAAATCATGACTTACAATAGAAAACAACTTATCCTTAGTCGCATTTAATTCATCTAAACCCTCTTTTTGAGCTATAATAATCTTATTAGCTTTAGTTTTTTCTTTGTAAAAATAAAACGTTACACCTAATAGAATTAAAAGCGTTAACACAGAATATAACAAGCCATTGCGCTCGTTTACTTTTGCTTTATTTTCTAACTTCAACAAACTAACTTCTTTCTGTTTTTCCTTAACAGCAAATTCTTTTTCTAATTTTGCAACTTCGTAAATTTTATTTTGATCGTTTAAAGAGTCTTTCCATTTTTCATACTCTTTCCTATAAGATAATGCTTTTTTATAGTCTTTTCTGTTTTCTTCTACAACAGCCATATTTAATGTGGTAAGCACCATTTTCCGAATACTTTTGGTTGTTTTAGAAAGTATATAGGCTTTTTCAAAATATGATATAGCCAAATCATCTTTATACTGCTCGTAATACACATTTGCTACATTAACATATGCCCCTATAAGCTTTAGAGTATCTTGTTGAAATTCACGTAATTTTAAATTCTCAATTAAATAATCTTCAGCCTTAGCAAACTCATTTAAATGATGATAACACAACCCTATATTCTGAAAAATCTCGCTTTTACTCAAGTAGTTATACTGGTCTTGCTTTAATTTTGTTAAAGGCTCCAAATAAGAAATAGCGGCTTTAAACTCCCTTTTTTCTAGGGCTATCACTCCTAAACCTTTTTTAACAAGGTAATAAAACTCAAAATTAGGATCTATTAAATTAAATTCATTTCTAGCCTCGTCGAATAAGCCCTTTTCCTTAAAACTAAACCCTCGGAAATAATGCAAATAGTTAACTAAATCATCCTTAACACCTGAAACTTCTAAATGCCTCATAGCATATACCAAAGTAGAATCCCATTCCTTTTCTAAAAAATAGGATGCCGATTTAAAAAAATAAGAAGAAGCTTTATTTTGATTAGCCTTTATTTGAATTTGGTGGCTAAATAAATTCGTTTCATTTTTCTCTTGAGAAGAAAGCCTTCCAGCTAAGAGCATTAAAATTAATACGCTGCTAATTTTGATTACCCTAGCCAAAAATAAATTCATAAAAACAAATATATTTAAAACAAAACAACCATAAGTGAAGACTTATGGTTATTTTGTTTTTTTTAATAAAGTTTAATTACCTCCTCCGTCTTCAACTTCGGTTATAGTCCCCCTAGAACTTACAGGATCTTCATCCCATAAAAAAGATTCAATTTTGGTAATAGCATTTGTTGGGTCTTGAACATCAAAACTAAACGTATATGGATATAATGAAGTTGGAATTTCCTCTATGTAATTATAATCAATATACACACCTTGAGTATCCCCGTTAATAAGTGCTTCGGTTAAGTAAATATCCAAACTAGTTACATTATCTGCAGCATCAATAAATACCGTAGCGGTTATTGTTATAGTTGTTCCATGTTCTATAGCCGTTACATTTGCCGGTGGCAATGGTGTAATTGTAGTTTGCGTTGATGGACTGATTAAAGTGCCTTTTTGAAAATTTGTGATTTTTGTTAAAAACACCGTATCTGGTGGTAACATCGTTTCGGTTAAACTCATAATTAATTGGATTTAAGGTTATAATATTTAGGGTTACTTTTAAATCTTATTATATTTTTACAATAATAAACGGTTCAATAGTATAAAATATATCGACTAAAAGCAAATTAATAGGTTAAAATACATATATTTGTAAACGCAGTAAATTTATTAACCGGTTTGATATAGACTATTTTGACTTATTTTGTAAATACCTTTTTTCGAGAAATTTATTTTCAACTAACCCTTATAAACACCCTATTATTTCTTTACTTTTTAGTACTTTTACAGCCATTCAATAATAACTTCAATTAATATTATTAATACATGGGATTTTTTGATTTCTTAACTGAAGAAATTGCAATAGATTTAGGTACTGCAAACACACTTATTATTCACAACGACAAAGTTGTTGTTGACGCACCTTCTATAGTAGCTCGCGATAGAATTTCTGGTAAAATTATTGCCGTTGGTCAAGAGGCTAGTTTAATGCAAGGTAAAACCCATGAAAATATTAAAACAATACGCCCCTTAAAAGATGGTGTAATAGCAGATTTTGATGCCTCTGAGCAAATGATAAGTATGTTTATTAAAAACATACCTGCCTTAAAAAAGAAGTTTTTCACACCAGCTTTACGTATGGTCATTTGCATCCCTTCTGGTATTACAGAAGTTGAAATGCGAGCGGTAAAAGAAAGTGCAGAACGTGTTAATGGTAAAGAAGTTTATTTAATTCACGAACCTATGGCCGCGGCTATTGGTATTGGTGTTGATATTATGCAACCTAAAGGTAATATGGTAGTTGATATAGGTGGTGGAACTACCGAAATTGCTGTTATTGCTCTTGGCGGTATTGTTTGTGATAAATCTGTAAAAATTGCAGGTGATGTTTTTACAAACGACATTGTATACTACATGCGCACACAACACAACCTTTATGTGGGTGAACGCACTGCCGAAAAAATAAAAATCCAAATTGGTGCTGCTACCGAAGATTTAGAACTTCCTCCAGAGGACATGAGCGTTCAAGGACGCGATTTATTAACAGGAAAACCAAAACAAGTTTCTATATCATACAGAGAAATTGCTAAGGCTTTAGACAAATCTATTCTGCGTATTGAAGATGCTGTTATGGAAACCTTATCACAAACACCACCAGAATTAGCTGCCGACATTTATAACACTGGTATTTACTTAGCTGGTGGAGGATCAATGTTACGTGGTTTAGATAAGCGTTTATCTCAAAAAACAGACTTACCTGTTTACATTGCTGAAGATCCATTGCGTGCCGTGGTACGTGGTACTGGAATTACACTTAAAAATTTACCTAAATACAAAAGTGTATTGATAAAGTAAAAGGATAAAATAGGCAAGCCCCATGCAACAAATTATTAACTTTATAATAAGAAACAAAAACTTTTTGTTGTTCTTGTTGCTTTTTGGCATATCGCTTCTATTTACAATTCAGTCACACTCATACCATAAAAGTAAGTTTATTAATTCGGCAAATTTTTTAACAGGAGGCGTTTACAATTCCGCAAACAATATTAGTGGATACTTAAATTTAAAAGTTCAGAACGAATTACTTTCTGACGAAAATAAAAGGCTTCGAAAACTACTTTTAAATGTTAGCACAAACCCCGATTCAATATTTATTGACAGCCTAACATTTAAAGAAGATTACAGATTTTACAGTGCGACTATAATAAAAAACAGTTATTCCTTAAACAACAATGTTTTAACCATAAACAAGGGGAAAAATGATAGTATCCAACAAGATTTTGGCGTTATTTCCTCAAAAGGTATTGTTGGCATTATCGATAAAACTAGTGCTAATTATGCCACCGTTATTTCTATTTTAAACAGCACAAGTAGCATAAGCGCGCAGTTAAAAAAAACAAATCATTTAGGGTCGCTAATTTGGGATGGTAAAGATTCTCAATTCGCTCAACTTATAGATATACCAAAAATAGCAAAGGTTAAAACTGGTGATACAATAATAACTTCTGGACAATCTTCAATTTTCCCTAAAGGAGTTCCTGTTGGAACCATTGAAAATTTTAAGCTAGACCAAGCTGAAAATTATTATGAAATTAACGTACACCTATTCAATGACATGACTAGTATAGAACATGTGTACATCATAGAAAACGTTAATAAAGAAGAAATTTCTAATCTACTAAGCAACTAATGAATAGTGTTTTTTCTATACATACCGTCCGCTTTATAGTCCTTGTTTTTGTTCAAGTTTTAATACTAAATCATATAAACTTTTTGGGTTATATAAACCCATATATTTACATCCTATTTATCGCTTTATTTCCGGTTAAAAACAACCGTATTATTTTAATTTTATTAAGTTTTTTACTAGGATTAACCATCGATATGTTTTTAGATACAGGAGGCATACATGCTGGAGCTTGCGTGTTTATTGCTTACGCGAGGCCTGTAATTTTAAAATCATCTTTCGGAATGATTTACGAACACCAAAGTATTAAATTCAATACCGTAGAATTCGGATCAAAGCTCACCTATTTTACCCTTTTAACCACTCTGCACCATGTTGTACTTTTTTCGTTGGAAATTTTTAGCATATCTAACATACTTTTAATCCTTCAAAAAACGTTATTCTCAAGTATATTCACTATTTTATTAAGTGTTATTGTAACCATAATTTTTAGTAGAAAAACTAAATGAGACAATTTTTACTTTTCATCTCTATAATTGCTGTTGGCTTATTATTTATTGCAAGGTTGTTTTTCCTTCAAGTATATAATGCTAGCGGTCATAATTTGTATGAAGACAATGCCATAAGAAAAGTATACGACTACCCTAAACGCGGTTTTGTATATGATAGAAATGGCGAATTACTTGTAGCCAACCAACCATCGTATGATGTTATGGTTATTCCTCGTGAAGTTGAACCCTTAGATACCCTTGAATTTTGTGAATTATTAAAAATTGACAAAAAAAGTTTCATATCCAAATACAATAAGGCCAGACACTATTCCCCAAGGCTTCCTTCTGTTTTGGTTTCACACCTTTCAAAAGAAGATTACGCTGTTCTTCAAGAAAAAATGCGAAAATTTCAAGGGTTTTACATTCAAAAGCGTTCATTACGTGATTATGAAACTACCATTGGTGCTAATGTTTTAGGTGATATTGGCGAGGTTAATAATAACGATATAAGACGAGACCCATATTACAAAATGGGCGATTTAAAAGGAAAACAAGGTGTTGAAGCCTCTTACGAAAAAACACTAAGAGGTGTTAAAGGCATAAAATTTATTCAGAAAGATAGGTTTAACAAAAACATAGGCCCTTATAAAGGCGGAAATTTTGATACTATTCCAGAACAAGGCAAAGACATAACTATAACCATTGATACCCAATTGCAAGCATATGGTGAACTCCTTATGCAAAACAAACGTGGCGGTATTATAGCCATAGAACCAGCTACCGGCGAAATTTTATCTATGGTTGCTGCGCCAACCTACGACCCAAATCTTCTTGTTGGTAGAGATCGCTCGAAAAACTTTACTAAACTCTACAACGACTCCATTGCAAAACCACTTTTTAATAGAAGTTTACAGGGCGTTTATGAGCCAGGGTCACCCTTTAAACTAATGAATGCATTAATTGCGCTCCAAGAAGGGGTTGTAACTCCTAATGAAACCGTTACTTGCTATGCGGGTTATAAATACGGCAACCGGTTTATGAAATGCCACTGCCACAGAGGCACAAGAAATGATATGATTGGAGGCATACAACGTTCGTGTAACGCCTATTTTGCTACTACTTACAGAAAAATTTTAGACAAAAACGGCAACGCCTCAGAAGGTATAGATACTTGGAGTAAGCATGCCCAAAGTTTTGGATTAGGGAATTTTTTAAACAACGATTTATTTGTTGGGCAAAAAGGTAGGATACCAGACCGGGCGTATTACAAAAACATTTATCCAAATACATTTTATTCCACTTACACCATATCAAATGCTATTGGCCAAGGAGAAGTTGCTACCACACCAATTCAATTAGCAAATATGGCTGCAGCTATTGCTAACCGTGGCTATTATTATACACCTCACATTATAAAAAATATTGAAGGCGAAACGTTACCAGAACAATTTACCGTACCCAAATACACAACAATAGACAGACAACATTTCGAACCTGTAATTGAAGGTATGCTGCAAGTTTATAAAAAAGGAACTGCGGCCTCATTACAAATCAAAGATATTGATATTTGTGGCAAAACAGGAACAGTTGAAAATTTCGTAAAAATTGATAGCGTAAAAACGCAATTAACAGACCACTCTATCTTTTTAGCTTTTGCCCCCAAAAACAACCCCAAAATCGCCATAGCTGTATTTGTTGAAAATGGTTATTGGGGAAGCAGATTTGCCGGTAGAATTGCAAGTTTAATGATTGAAAAACATATAAAAGGATACACCACTAGAAAAGATATGGAAGAGTGGCTTTTAAAACACAGTTTAGAAAACGAGTATGCTAAACCTTTTTCTGGAGAATCTTTCGGGATTAATGGCTACACGACGTTACAAATTGTTAAAGAACAAGAATACCAACGTTTAAAAAAAGAGTTAAACCGAATTAATAAATCTGAAAGTTAATGATTCGGAATACTAATAGACATTTTAAATTCGATTGGATTACCATAATTCTCTTCTTTCTTTTGGTAGGTTTTGGCTGGCTAAATATTTTGTCTGCTTCACATATAGGCACCACTGTTGATTATTTAGATTTTTCCCAACCTTTTGGAAAACAACTTGTTTTTATATTTCTAACCTTTGGTTTAGTCATCTTATTACTAGCAGTAGATGCCAAGTTTTACGAACGTTTTTCTAGTGTTATGTATATCATTTCCATGCTATCTTTAGTAGGACTTTTTATTTTTGGTAAAAATGTGAATGGCGCCACTTCATGGTATGGTATTGGCGGTATGACCATTCAACCTAGCGAATTTGCCAAAACAGCAACAGCTCTTGCCGTTGCCAAATATGTAAGTGATTTAAATACTAATATAAAAACCCTTAAAGATCAAATTAAAACCTTTATTATCATCATTATCCCAGCTATTTTAGTCTTACTTCAAAACGATACTGGTAGTACCATTGTTTATGGTGCTTTCTTTTTCGTATTGTACCGCGAAGGATTACCAAAGTACTATTTAACCCTAGGTATTTCA
>NZ_JBDWDG010000027.1:0-48400 GCF_039977455.1 Algibacter sp.
TTTGATGGTGATAATATATCGTTTCTTCCTATTGCAGCATCTGGTCGTTTAAATGTATCAGATGATTTATCTTTAGGTGCGGATGTAGGTTATGGTGTGGGTATTAACGATGGCAATGATGGAGGAGTCTACTATTCACCAAGTGTGATTTATGGACTTACTGAAACTTTAGATCTAGTTCTTGCATACAGATCGTTTAGAGAAAAAAATTCTGGATTCGGACAAATTACATTAGGTTTGGTAATAATAATTTCTGCTGTAATAGAATAATAAATGAACGGTAAAAATAAAAAGGGAAGGGAGAGTAGATTTACTCTCCTTTTTTTATGCTCAAATTTTATATATTTACTTCATGAAAAAACTAATCATCATCAACGGTCCTAATTTAAATCTATTAGGAAAAAGAGAGCCAAATATTTACGGAAGTTTGACTTTTACAGAGTTTTTAGAAAAAGTAAAAGGAAAATATCCTAAGGTTTCTATTGATTATTTTCAATCTAATATAGAAGGCGAGTTAATAGATAAATTGCATGAGGTAGGCTTTAGTTTTGATGGCATTATTTTAAATGCAGCAGCATATACTCATACTTCTATAGGTATTGGCGATGCTATAAAAGCTATTGAAACCCCTGTAGTAGAAGTTCACATTTCTAATACATTCAATAGAGAGGAATTTAGACATCAATCCTTTATATCACCTAATGCCAAAGGTGTTATTCTTGGTTTTGGTTTACAAAGTTACGAGTTGGCTATTCAGAGTTTTTAGCTTAAATCATCAAATAACTTAGATGATTATAGAATTATATTATTAAATTTTAGACATAAAAAAAGTTCCAGAAATTTATTTCTGGAACTTTTTTATTTATTTAATACTTTAATATAGTCTATAAATGTATCACTTCATCGTAAGCTGCAGCAACAGCTTCCATTACCGCTTCACTCATTGTTGGGTGCGGGTGAATAGCCTTTAATACCTCATGTCCTGTAGTTTCAAGTTTTCTTCCTAAAACAGCTTCAGCAATCATATCGGTAACTCCGGCTCCAATCATATGGCAACCTAACCATTCGCCATATTTAGCATCAAATATAACTTTTACAAAGCCCTCTTTGTTCCCTCCAGCACTTGCTTTACCAGAAGCAGAGAATGGGAATTTACCAACTTTAATATCTAAACCTTTATCTTTAGCTTGCTGTTCAGTTAATCCTACCGATGCAATTTCAGGAGAACAATACGTACATCCTGGTATATTTCCGTAATCTATAGCTTCAACGTGCATTCCTGCAAGTTTTTCAACACAAAGAATACCCTCTGCAGAAGCTACGTGTGCTAAAGCTTGCCCTGGAGTAACATCTCCTATAGCATAATAACCTGGGATGTTAGTTTGGTAAAAATCGTTGACTATAATTTTGTCTCTGTCAACTACAATACCGACATCTTCTAAACCAATGTTTTCAATATTAGATTTAATACCTACGGCACTTAAAATAATATCTGCTTCAAGTACTTCTTCACCTTTACTTGTTTTTACTGTTGCTTTAACGCCTTTTCCGGAAGTATCAACCGATGTTACTTCGGCTGATGTCATTACCTTAATTCCAGATTTAGTGAAAGAACGCTCTAATTGCTTAGAAACATCATCATCCTCAACAGGAACTATTTTTGGTAAATATTCTACTATAGTAACTTCAGTACCAATAGAGTTATAAAAATATGCAAATTCAACACCAATAGCACCAGATCCAACCACAATCATTTTCTTTGGTTGTTCCTTTAAGGTCATGGCTTGTCTGTATCCAATTACCTTTTCACCATCTTGCGGTAAACTTGGTAACTCACGCGAACGTGCACCAGTTGCAATTATAATATTATCTGCGCTATAAACAGTTCCTTCAACATCAACCTTTTTACCTGGTTTTAGTGTTCCGTAACCTTCTATAACATCAATTTTGTTCTTTTTCATTAAAAACTGAACACCTTTGCTCATACCATCTGCAACACCACGGCTACGTTTTACAACAGCATCAAAATCATGTTCAGCATCTTTTACTTTTAAACCATAGTCCTCGGCATGCTTTAGGTATTCAAAAACCTGAGCAGATTTTAATAATGCTTTTGTTGGAATACAACCCCAGTTTAAGCATACGCCACCAAGATTTTCTTTTTCAACAATAGCGGTTTTAAAACCTAATTGTGATGCTCTAATAGCTGTTACATAACCACCAGGACCACTTCCAAGAACAATAATATCGTATTTACTCATTTGTTAAAAAGTTTAGAGTGCGAATTTACGAAATCGATTTTTAAAAAAGAATAGAGAGCTTATTAAATCCAAAAAAAATATTCAACAATATACATAAGGTATTAGTTGTTTTGTTGGCTAGAATCAAGGAATAGAATCTACCCTTGTTTTATTACCTTTGCGTTGCAAGTTTTTATTTATGAACATACCTAGAACGAGTTTTCCTCGCATTGTAATTATTGGTGGCGGTTTTGCAGGGGTTGCCTTGGCAAAAAAATTATCTAAACAAGAAGTACAAGTTGTGCTATTAGATAAAAATAACTATCACACCTTTCAACCTTTATTATACCAAGTATCTACTGGAGGTTTAGAGCCAGATTCTATTGCGTATCCCATTCGTAAAATTTTAAAAGACTTCCCCAATTTTTATTTCAGATTAGCAGATGTCGAGGAGATAAACACCAATAAAAACAAAGTGAAAACTAATATTGGTAATTTAAAGTTTGATTATTTAGTGGTGGCTTCGGGGTCTACAACTAACTATTTTGGAAATACCGATGTCGAAAAGTATAGTATGGCCATGAAAACCATACCACAGTCTTTAGATTTAAGAAGTTTAATTCTCGAAAACTTTGAAGAGGCTCTTTTAACCTCCGATTTAAATGAGCGGAATGCCTTAATGAATTTTGTAATTGTAGGTGGCGGACCAACCGGAGTAGAACTTGCAGGCGCATTGGCCGAAATTAAAAAAGGCATTCTTCCAAAAGATTACCCAGATTTAGATACCCGTTTAGCTCAAATTCATATCGTACAATCTAGTGATTGCATTTTAAAAGGAATGAGCGCCGAAGCCTCGGCAAAGGCAGAAGATTTTCTCGAGAAGTTAGGTGTTAATATCTGGAAAAACGTTCGTGTAACCAATTACGACGGAAAAACGGTTACCACAAATACCGATTTAACCTTCGAAACTGCAACCTTAGTTTGGGCAGCTGGCGTAAAAGGAGCAACCATAAAAGGCTTAGATGCTCAAGATCTTGTAAGTCGTGGTAACAGGCTTTTGGTAAACGAATTTAACCAAGTTAAAGGCTATAACCATATATTTGCAATTGGTGATATTGCCTGTTTAGTTAGTGATGATTTTCCGAATGGTTTTCCAATGATGGCGCAACCTGCTATACAGCAAGGTGATCAATTAGGCGATAATATTTTAAAACTTATTGAAAACCAACCCATGATACCTTTTAGTTACACCGACAAAGGCGCCATGGCAACCATTGGCAGAAATAAAGCCGTAGTCGATTTAAAACGTTGGAAATTTCAAGGCGTTTTCGCTTGGTATGTTTGGATGTTTGTACACTTATTTTTCCTAATAGGGTTCAGAAACCGAATGGTGGTGTTTGTAAATTGGGTGTATAATTACATCCGATTCGATAGGGAAGCCCGATTAATAATTCGCCCATTTAAAAAGAAAAAAAAGACATAAATTTTTATGCATTTGGGCGATCCCCGAAGAAAAATCGGGTCAGGCTTTAGGCAGTCGCTTTTTTGTATTGCATAGGCGCAACACCACAAAAAGAGCTTCAACAAATGCCTCAATCCTTATCGCGGGTGTATCTGCTAAATAAAGGTTTTTCAGATTTAGGTATATCTATTAAGTTAATGTATAACACAAAGCCATAAAGATTTTCAACGTCCAAACATTTATATTGCTAAACTTATAAAAGAAAAGGGCGAGGATAAAATTAAGACCTACAAGGTTTTTTAAACCTCATAGATCAGTTTCGTAAATAGTTTTCCGACTTCGTGTCTTTGCGAGAAATAAAATATAAGAAATTGGTTGTCCAACGTAAAGTTCAACAAAAAACTAAGCAAACTGCCAACTGCGATTGAACCCAGCGACTTCGTTTAAAGATCATCAGTAAAATGGCGTCGCTCCTTATCCATATTAAATTTGTCCTTATTATAGGAGGCAGAATCTCCTTTAGGGATAGATAGCGATTTCCAAGCCTTACCTTTTAATAGTTTTCCTAAAAAAACAATTTGCCCAACATGGTAAGCGTAATGAGCTAGTTGCCTATTTATGGCCTCAGTAACAGTATGTCCACCGTTTCTAATGTAAATAATACGTTCTAAATCTTCGGTTTTTAAATCTTTTAAAGCTTTAAATAAACAAAACCAACCGCTTTCCCAAGAAGCTATTACAGCTTCTTCCGAAGTAAAATCACTAACAAATTCAGCATCTCTATCTCTCCAACTCTTTTCACCATCCTCAGTTAAAAAATTAGTCCATCTGCTTAGCATATTGCCAGCGATATGTTTAACAAGAATGGCAATGCTATTCGCATCCTCGTCACTTTGCCAAAGCATGTCGTCGAAATTAAGCTGTCTAAACGTTTTATCACCTAGGCTCTTATAGTATTCAAACTGTTTAATTACGCTTTCTAAATAACTTTCCATATACTAAAGGTAGAGCATCAATTTTTAAATTGCAAGTTTTTATACACTTCAATAATTTTTTGAAATTTGGTGTTTTAGATATAGAATTTAATTTTTTTTAATAACTAGGAATAAATTTTAAGGCAACTCCATTAATGCAATGCCGCATACCTGTGGTGTTCTTAGGGCCATCATTAAAAACATGTCCTAAATGCCCCCCACAAGTAGCACAATGCTCTTCGGTTCTAGCATAACCTAAATCGTAATCGGTCGAAAAACTAACATTTCCTTTAATTTCTCTGTCAAAACTAGGCCAACCCGTACCAGAATCAAATTTATGCCCGCTTTTAAATAAAGGTGTATTGCATCCTTTACAAACATAAATACCATCAACTTCGTTTTTATTTAACGGGCTTGAAAAAGCACGTTCTGTACCAGCTTGTCGTAAAACGTAAAATTCTTTAGCACTTAATTGAATCTTCCACTCAGCTTCTGTTTTGGTTATTTTATAAGTTTCAGCCTCGGGCTTTGAAGCTTTTTGTGCGGTAGAGTTACAATTAAAAAAGAAAATTAATGCTAATGCCATTATTATTTTGCTCATAATTATATATTTTATAATGTTTAAGTCGCTATTTTTTTCAAAACTTACCAGTAGGTCTTTTAGGGATTCTTAATATGTGACAAAAATATAAATTAAGTGTCCTATTAAAATAAAGATGCATTTTTTATGTATTTTTAAGGATTGAAATTAAACCATCGAATTATGAAAATGAAACCTACCCTTTACTTAATAGCCTTATCCGCTTTAGTGTTTTCTTGTGCTACAAATCCGTTTACAGGAAAGAAAACTATGGCTTTAGTGCCTAATTCTCAGTTGTTTCCAACTGCTTTCTCTCAGTATAGTCAGTTTTTAAACGAAAATAAAGTAATTACGGGTACTCAAGATGCTGAAATGGTTACTAGAGTTGGTCAACGTATTGCGGTTGCCGCCGAACGTTGGTTGAACGCTAATGGGAATGAAGGTTATTTAAATGATTATAAATGGGAATATAATTTAGTAGACGATGCTACGGTAAATGCATGGTGTATGCCAGGTGGAAAAATTGTTTTTTATACAGGAATATTACCAATTGCAAAAAATGAAGCTGGTGTAGCTGCTATTATGGGGCATGAGGTAGCTCACGCCTTGGCAAACCACGGACAGCAACGCATGAGTGCTGGATATTTACAACAAGGTATAGCAGTAGCAGGAAATATAGCAATAAAAGATGAAAATTCAAGAAATGCATTTAATCAATATTATGGCATTGGATCAGAATTAGGCGTTATGTTACCCTTTAGTAGAAGTCATGAAACGGAGTCTGATCAAATTGGTATTTACTTAATGGCTATTGCGGGTTATAATCCTGATGAAGCTGCTGAATTATGGAAACGTATGAAAGCCAATAGTGGGGGAGATTCTCCTGCAGAATTTATGAGTACACACCCGTCAAACGATACAAGAATTGCTAATCTAACTAAATGGGCACCAAGTGCAAAAGCAGAGGCTAAGAAATTTGGAGTTACTACATTTAGAAATTAGTATTTACGATATAAATAAAATATTTGCTTATTTTCGAAGCTGCTCATAAAAGGGCAGCTTTTTTATGTAGTAAAAAGTGGGTTTTAATTTAATAATTCCAACGCCAATTAGGATCTCATAAATAAGATAATAAAAGCTTATAAATAATAGTTAAACATTTATATGAAGCAACTTAAAAAAGGAAGTAAAAAGCTATTAAATGCATGGGCCTTTTACGATTGGGCAAACTCAGTGTACACGCTAACAATTGCTTCATCAATATTTCCTATTTTTTATTCGGCATTGTTTCTTAAAAATACTACGGATGTTAAAACGGTATTGGCTTTTGGTTTTGAGTTTAAAAGCACCGCGCTTATAACTTTTGTTACGGCATTTACTTTTTTAGTAGTGGCCTTTATTTCTCCAATTCTTTCAGGTATTGCAGATTATGTAGGCAATAAAAAAATCTTTTTAAAGTTTTTTTGTTACACAGGAAGTATTGGTTGTATTGGTTTGTATTGGTTTGATGTCACACCTACTAAAGTGCATTTAAGTTTACTGTTTTATTTTATGGGGCTAATAGGATATTGGGGAAGTTTAGTTTTTTATAACTCCTATTTGCCGGATATAGCATTTCCAGATCAGCAAGATGATGTTAGTGCTAAGGGGTTTTCGTTGGGGTATTTGGGTAGTGTGCTTTTACTAGTTTTTAATTTGTTAATGGTTCTTTTTCCCGAGTGGTTTGGTTTTGATATTAGTATATCTAATGTCTTATTAGAAAACGGCTCTGAAGCTGATATTGCGGAAGCATTAAAAAAGGCAAAAGATGGTGCGTCTTTTGAAGCCATGAAAATTGCATTTATAACCGTGGGGGTTTGGTGGGCTCTATTTAGCCAATATACGTTTTATTACCTACCCAAAGGAGTGTCTAAGGGTCATAAGGTGACAAAAGCTGTAGTGTTTAATGGGTTAAAAGAATTGCTTCAAGTATGGGGCAAGTTAAAACAAAACTTAAGGCTTAAACGGTATTTGTATGCGTTTTTCGTTTTTAGTATGGCGGTGCAAACCATAATGTTGGTTGCGGTATACTTTGGTGAAGAAGAAATAAAATGGGGGGGAGAAAGTGAAAAAACGATGGGGCTTATTGTTAGTATTTTGGTTATTCAAGTTGTAGCCATTCTAGGAGCATTTTTAACTTCGAAGGCCTCATCTAAATTTGGTAATATAAAAACCTTAATTTTTGTGAATTTCATATGGATGGGTTTATGTTTTTATGCTTATTTTATGAAATCTCCAATACAGTTTTATATTGCTGCAAGTTTAGTTGGTTTGGTAATGGGAGGAGTGCAATCTTTAGCGCGTTCAACATATTCCAAATTTTTACCAGATACAGAGCTTTCAACGTCATATTTTAGTTTTTATGATGTTGCCGAAAAAATAGGAATCGTTATAGGTATGGTTATTTTCGCTTTTATAGATCAGGTAACCGGGAGTATGCGCAACGGTATTTTGTTTTTATTCGTTTTCTTTTTAGCAGGAATTATTTTGTTATTTAGAGTGCCCAAGCAGGAGGTGTGAAATCTTCAAATCCTGTTAACTTAAATTCTTTTAGAAATTTTAAAAAGATGGTTTAAAAAAAACAGCATTATTTATGAAGAGGTTATTTACTAAATAAACAAAACGGAAGAGTTTTTTACAGTAAAACAATGAATAAAAAAAGCTCGAATGTTCAAATTCGAGCTTTTTAGTTTAATGTGTTTTCAATTTTAAGATTCAGCTGGCTTTTCAGCTTTTACAATTGATATTACAAGTTCATCAGAATCGTTGTTTAAATCGATTTTAATATTATCACCATCTTGAAGATTTGATGCTACAATTTCTTCAGCTAAAGCATCTTCAACATATTTTTGTATTGCTCTTTTAAGCGGTCTAGCTCCATATTGCTTATCGAAACCTTTTTCGGCTATATAGTCTTTAGCAGATTCGGTAAGTGTTAAAGTGTAGCCTAAACCTTTAATTCTAAATAATAGCTTTTCAAGCTCAATATCAATAATTTTATTGATGTCTTCTTTTTCTAAAGCATTAAAGACAACAACATCGTCAATTCTATTTAAAAATTCTGGTGCAAATGATTTTTTAAGTGCGTTTTCAATAACACTTCTTGCATTGGCATCTTCTTGTGCTTTTTGTGATGCAGTACCAAAACCAATTCCTGTGCCGAAATCTTTCAATTTACGGGCACCAATATTAGAGGTCATGATTATAATAGTGTTTCTAAAATCAATCTTTCTACCTAAACTATCGGTTAAATACCCATCGTCAAGTACTTGAAGCAGCATGTTAAAAACATCTGGATGTGCTTTTTCAATTTCATCTAAAAGTATAACAGCATAGGGTTTTCTTCTTACTTTTTCGGTTAATTGTCCGCCTTCTTCATAGCCAACATACCCTGGAGGTGCACCAATTAATCTTGATATAGCGAATTTTTCCATGTATTCACTCATGTCAATTCTTACTAGTGAATCTTCACTATCAAATAATTCGCGAGATAATACTTTTGCTAATTGGGTTTTTCCAACTCCGGTTTGTCCTAAAAATATAAACGAACCAATGGGCTTGTTAGGATCTTTAAGTCCAGCTCTATTACGTTGAATGGCTTTAACCACCTTGGCAACGGCATCATCTTGACCAATTACTTTTCCTTTAATTAGGTTAGGTAACTCTGCCAATTTGTTAATTTCGGTTTGAGCAATTCTGTTAACAGGAACACCCGTCATCATTGAAACCACATCTGCTACGTTATCTTCAGTAACAACTTCTCTGTGCTGTTTAGTGTCTTCTTCCCATTTTTCTTGAGCTATAGCTAAATCTTTTTCAATACGTTTTTCGTCATCCCTAAGTTTTGCAGCCTCTTCGTATTTTTGTTTTCTAACAACTGCAGTTTTTAATTCCTTGATGTCTTCGAGTTGTTTTTCAAATTCAATAATTTGCTTAGGAACCTCAATGTTTGTAATGTGTACGCGCGACCCTGCCTCATCTAAAGCATCAATAGCTTTGTCCGGTAAAAAGCGTTCGGTCATGTATCTATTAGTTAATTTTACACAAGCTTCAATGGCCTCTGGAGTATAATCAACGTTATGATGTTCTTCGTATTTGCCTTTAATGTTATTAAGAATCTCTATAGTTTCTTCAACAGTAGTAGGTTCTACAATAACCTTTTGAAAACGACGCTCTAAGGCACCATCTTTCTCGATGTATTGTCTGTATTCATCTAAAGTTGTAGCACCAATACATTGTATTTCACCTCTTGCTAAAGCGGGTTTAAACATGTTTGAAGCATCTAAACTACCAGTGGCTCCACCAGCACCAACAATGGTGTGTATTTCGTCAATAAACAAAATAACATCATCATTTTTTTCAAGCTCATTCATTACGGCTTTCATGCGCTCTTCAAATTGACCTCTATATTTTGTTCCGGCAACTAAACTTGCTAAGTCAAGAGTTACAACACGTTTGTTAAATAAAATACGAGACACTTTTCGTTTAACAATTCTAAGCGCTAAACCCTCGGCAATGGCAGATTTACCTACACCAGGTTCCCCTATTAAAAGCGGGTTGTTTTTCTTTCTTCTACTTAAAACCTGAGAAACACGTTGTATTTCCTTTTCTCTACCTACTACAGGGTCAAGTTTGCCTTCTTCAGCTTGAGCGGTTAAATCGCGCCCAAAATTATCTAAAACAGGTGTTTTTGACTTTTTATTAGTCTTGCCTGTTGGGGCGTTAAAAATATTATCCTTTGTAGATTCTTCTTCAGGATTGTTGTCGTCATCTTGAAATTCAGACTTAGGTTCTATATAGTCGTTGTCGTTTGTAATCATAAGTTTAAATTGTTCTTTAACGTTGTCGTAATCTACTTTAAGCTTATTTAAAAGCTTGGTAGTGGGGTCGTTTTCATTTCTTAAAATACAAAGTAATAAATGCGCTGTATTAATAGAAGTGCTTTGAAATAGTTTAGCTTCTAAAAAAGTAGTTTTTAAAGCGCGTTCTGCTTGCCTAGTAAGGTGTAGGTTCTTTTTCTGATTAGAAGCTATTATGATATTAGGGTTCGCAGGACTTAAAATTTCAACTTTACGTCTTAAATGATTCAAGTCTATATCTAAGGCATTTAAAATATTTATTGCTTTGCCATCGCCATCACGCAAAAGTCCAAGCATAAGGTGTTCAGTGCCAATAAAATCATGACCTAAACGCAATGCTTCTTCTTTGCTGTATGCAATTACATTTTTTACTCTTGGGGAAAAATTATCATCCATAAATCGTGTCCTTTCTGCATTAAAAATAGTAAAACATTTTAACTAAAGTCAAAAACTATACCTAAAAATGTGTTAATACTAAAAAGATTTAGGTTTTGTTGGAAATTAATACCTTAAATTATTCTTTTGATAAAACAAAAGTTTGAATTATAACTTAAGCTTAGGTTTTATCTTTTAACCCAAAAACAGGAAAAAGAAAAAGTGAAAAATCTAAAACTCTAAATGTTTTGAGTACTTAGCGCTAATTGACGAAAAAATCTTTATTAAATCAAAATATAAGCGCTTATACTTATTAACCAAATAAGTCGTTTAAATTGTTAATAAATTACATGAAAAAGGAGGGAGATAAGCTTATCTATAACTATCGAAATTCTTATATTAGCATGTTTTGAAATTTACATAAAATTAAATTAATTTATATATGGCAGAAGGAGAAAAATTGATCCCTATTAATATTGAGGATGAGATGAAATCGGCTTACATTGATTATTCAATGTCAGTCATTGTGTCACGTGCTTTACCAGATGTAAGAGATGGTTTAAAACCGGTTCATAGACGTGTGCTTTATGGTATGCATGAATTAGGAGTTAGATCTAATACCGCACATAAAAAGTCCGCAAGAATAGTTGGAGAAGTTTTAGGTAAGTATCACCCACACGGTGATACATCAGTTTACGATGCTATGGTTCGTATGGCTCAAGAGTGGAGTTTGCGTTATATGCTTGTAGATGGTCAAGGTAACTTTGGGTCAATTGATGGAGATAGTCCTGCAGCAATGCGTTATACAGAAGCGCGTATGCGTAAAATCTCTGAGGACATGTTGGCAGATATTGATAAAGAAACTGTAGATCATAAATTAAATTTTGATGATACTTTACAGGAACCAACGGTATTACCAACGCGTATTCCAGGATTATTGGTTAACGGAGCTTCTGGTATTGCTGTAGGTATGGCAACAAATATGCCTCCTCACAATTTAACCGAAGTAGTTAATGGTACAATAGCTTACATTGAAAATAACGAAATTGAAATCGATGAACTTATTCAGCATATAAAAGCACCAGATTTTCCTACTGGAGGAACTATTTATGGTTACGATGGTGTTAAAGAAGCTTTTCATACAGGTAGAGGTCGTATAGTTATGCGTGCTAAAACTAATATTGAAGAGGTAAATGGTCGTGAATGTATTATCGTTGACGAGATTCCATACCAAGTGAATAAGGCAGATATGATTAAGAAAACTGCCGACTTGGTTAACGATAAAAAGTTGGAAGGTATTTCGCTTATTCGAGATGAATCTGATAGAAACGGAATGCGAATTGTTTACGTTTTAAAACGTGATGCTATTCCAAATATCGTTCTAAATAAATTATTCAAATATACCGCCTTACAATCCTCATTTAGTGTTAATAACATTGCATTGGTTAATGGACGCCCACAGTTATTAAACTTAAAAGAGTTAATTCATTATTTTGTTGAACACAGACATGAAGTGGTTGTAAGACGTACTACTTATGAATTGCGTAAGGCAGAAGAGAGAGCACATATTTTAGAAGGTTTAATTATTGCTTCTGATAATATTGATGAAGTTATAAAAATAATTAGAGCATCTTCAAATGCAGATGAGGCTCGAGCGAATTTAATTGAACGTTTTAAACTTTCTGAAATTCAAGCTAAAGCTATTGTAGAAATGAGGTTGCGTCAGCTTACTGGTTTAGAGCAGGATAAGTTACGTGGTGAGTACGAGGAAATCATGAAAACCATCATCGATCTTAAAGATATTTTAGACAAGAAAGAGCGTCGAATGGATATCATTAAAGGAGAGTTGGAAGTTGTAAGGGATAAATATGGCGATGAGCGTCGTTCTGTAATTGAATATGCTGGTGGAGATTTAAGTATTGAAGATATGATTCCTAATGAAAAAGTGGTAATCACCATTTCTCATGCTGGATATATTAAGCGTACCTCTTTAACAGAATACAAAACTCAAAATAGAGGTGGTGTTGGACAAAAAGCCTCTACCACTAGAAATGAAGATTTCTTAGAGAATTTATTTGTAGGTACTAATCATCAGTACATGTTATTCTTTACGCAAAAAGGAAAATGTTTCTGGATGCGCGTATACGAGATCCCAGAGGGTAGCAAAACATCTAAAGGTCGAGCAATCCAAAACCTTATAAATATAGAGCAAGACGATAAAGTAATGGCATTTATTTGTACTCAAGATTTAAAAGATGAAGAGTATATAAACAGTCATTATGTAATTATGGCTACTAAAAAAGGTCAAGTAAAAAAGACCTCTTTAGAGCAATATTCGCGTCCTAGAACAAATGGAATTAATGCCATTACAATTAAAGATGATGATGTTTTATTAGAAGCGAAACTAACAACTGGAGAAAGTCAAGTTATGTTAGCCTTAAAATCTGGTAAAGCTATTCGTTTTGAAGAGGCTAAAACACGACCTATGGGACGTAGTGCTTCGGGCGTAAGAGGTATTCGTTTACAAGACGAAGAAACAGACGAGGTTATTGGTATGATTGCTGTAGACGATATGGATAGCAATGTGCTTGTAGTGTCTGAGAATGGTTATGGTAAACGTTCAAGTTTAGAGGACTACAGAATTACCAATCGTGGAGGAAAAGGTGTAAAAACCATTTCCATTACAGAAAAAACAGGTAACTTAGTGTCTATTAAAAATGTTACAGATGATGATGATTTAATGATTATCAATAAATCCGGAATAGCTATTAGAATGGCTGTAAAAGATTTAAGAGTTATGGGGCGTGCTACTCAAGGTGTTAAATTAATTAACCTAAAAGGTAAAGACTCAATAGCGGCTGTTGCAAAAGTAATGCATGATGAGGATGAGGTAGAAATAGATGAAGAAGGGAATGTAATAATCTCTGAAGCTACTGAAAACACTGAGGCTTCAGAAGACGGCACAACTCTTGATGATAATTTAACCGATAATAACACTGAATCTTAAATTTAATATTATTTAAAATGAAAAAACAATTAATCCTGGCTTTAGCGTTTTCAATAAGTGCATTTTCATTTGCACAGAAAAAAGAATTGAAACTTGCGGAAAAAGCTATTAAAAGCAACAATTTCGCTGAAGCTAAAACAGCTATTTCTCAGGCGGAAAGCCTATTGTCTAGTATGGACGACAAGTATAAAGCTAAATTTTACTACTTAAAAGGACAAGCTTTATACGCTAATGGAAAAGGAAGCATTAACGATATTAGTGCTGCTCTTGAAAATTTTGATATGGTCAATGGCGCTTATGTCTCTGAAATTAAAGACTTAAAACAATCTATTTCTAATAATTTAATTACTACTGGTAATGCTGCTTACGAAGGCCAAGAGTTTTCTAAGGCTTCAAAGTATTTTGAAAAAGCATACAGAATAAAAACAAAAGACACTATGTTTCTTTACTATGCGGCTGCAATGGCTGTAAATGAAAAGGAATATGATAGAGCCTTAAGTCTTTATGAAGAGCTTAAAGAATTAGGATATACGGGAGCTACTAAAGAGTACTTTGCTACAAACAAGGAAACTGGTGAAGAAGAAGCTTTAACTAAGGAAACTCGTGATTTATACGTTAAAACTGGAACTTATATTAAACCAGGAGAGCGTGTAAGTGAGTCTAAAAAACCTGAGATTGTTAAAAATATTGCTCTTATTTATATTTCTAATGGCGATAATGAAAAAGCGCTTTCTGCAATTAAGGATGCTAGAGTTGAGAATCCAGATAATGTAGATTTAATTATTAATGAAGCTAATATTTATTTGCAATTAAAGGATGAAGATAAATTTAAAGAGCTAATTGAGCAAGCATTGGTTAAGCAACCAGATAACGCGGCATTGCATTATAATGTTGGTGTTGTAAGTATGAATAAAGGAGATTCAGATAGTGCTAAAAAATCATTTGAAACTGTATTAAGTTTAGATCCTAGTTATTCTGATGCGGCATTAAACCTTTCAAATTTATATATTGAAAAAGGAAATGTGGTTATTGAGGCTATGGGGAAATTAGGAATGAGTAAAGCTGATGATGCTAAATATGAAAAACTGAAAGTTGAAAAGAATCAATTGTTTCAAAATGGTGCTGATATTCTTTTAGATTTTATAAGTAAAAACCCAAACACAGGGTCTGATATTTATACACAATTAAAAAACATTTATCTTGCTTTAGGTGAAACAGCCAAAGCAAACGAAATGAGTGATAAAATTGCAGCCATGAGTGGTCAATAAGAATGTGTATCTCACACAAGTATTTAATAAAAAAAGCCGCTATTTAGCGGCTTTTTTTATATAATTTTTTTAATCACTCTAAGTTTATGCGTGTGTGTTTTTTTATCAACATTGTATATGCCAGAATGATCTAATCTATCAATCCTAACTTTGCCATGGGCATGTATAACGTAATTATCTTTCATGATAATGCCTACGTGTGTAATAACACCTTCGTTATTGTCAAAAAATGCTAAATCTCCGGGTTCACTTTCTTCAATAAAACTTAAAGCTTCCCCTTGGGTTGCTTGCTGTGAGGCATCTCGTAATAATTTATAGCCATTAAGTTTGTAAACCATTTGTGTAAATCCAGAACAGTCAATGCCAAAAGGTGTTTTTCCTCCCCATAAATACGGTGCGTTTAGATAGGTAAACGCAGTTTGAATAATATTGGGTTTTTCTAGTTTTTTATTGCGTGAATTTCCGTCGTAAGTATGGTTTAATAGGGATAGTCCGTTTAAACTAGAACCGATAGAAATAGGGAATAGTTGATGGTTTTTGTCTTCAATAAATTCGACCAAATCTGTTGATAATATCGGGCTTTGAGAATGTAGTTCTTTATATTGTTCTTCGGTAATTTCAATATATTGTTTATTGTCCACCCAACCTTCATATTTATCAAAAGCTAGCCTAATTTTAGTCCATTGTTTACGTTGTTCTAAAATCTTAAAAAAATCGCCATAAATTACCTGCGAAATTAATTCACTAACATCTGCTGGTTCATTTCGAAGCGGAACAATGCTTAAATTACAAATACCGTATTGCATTAAAAAAATAGTGTTATAAAATACCTAAAAAGAAAAATAGCTTTGTTGTTCATTGGGGAAAATACTGCTTTTAGAGTTTATAAACTATTCGTTAAGGACGTTCAATAATCATAGCAGAAGCACCGCCACCACCATTACAAATTGCTGCGGCACCAATTTTTGCATTATTTTGTTCTAAAACATTTAACAGGGTGATTAAAATTCTAACTCCAGAACATCCAAGTGGGTGACCTAAAGAAACAGCACCACCATTAACATTTACATTTTTATCGGAAAGTCCTAACATTTTCATGTTAGCTAAACCTACAACAGAAAAAGCTTCGTTAAATTCAAAAAACTCAATATCATTTAAAGTAAGTTCTGCTTTGCTTAAAGCTTTAGGTAAGGCTTTAGCAGGAGCAGTCGTGAACCATTCAGGTTCATGCGCAGCATCGGCATAACTTTTTATGGTTGCTAAAATGGTTAATCCTAATTCTTCAGCCTTTTCCTTACTCATTAAAACCATAGCACCCGCACCATCATTTATTGTTGAAGCGTTTGCTGCCGTTACAGTACCGTCCTTAGAAAAAGCAGGCCGTAATTGCGGAATTTTATCCATTCTTACGTTACCGTATTCTTCGTCTTTTACGACAATTATAGGCTCTCCTCGGCGTTGTGGTACTTCTACAGGTACAATTTCGTTATTAAATTTACCGTTTTCCCAAGCGGCCGCAGACCTATTATAGGATTGAATAGCGTAAGCATCTTGATCTTCTCTTGAAAATTCATATTTGGCAGCACATGCATCGGCACAAACACCCATGGCGTTTTGATCGTAGACATTTACTAAACCATCTTTTTGCATGCCATCTATCAAGGTAGTTGGTCCAAATTTTGTACCACTCCTAGCGTGTAAATAGTGCGGAATAAGACTCATGTTTTCCATGCCTCCAGCAACAACAATATTGGCGTCGCCCAAAGCTATAGATTGTGCCGCTTGCATTACGGTTTTCATTCCTGAAGCACACACTTTGTTTATTGTTGTGCAGGGTACCGTATTTGGAATACCTGCGAAAATAGCCGCTTGTCTTGCCGGAGCTTGACCCGTTCCTGCCTGTACCACATTTCCCATAAGAACTTCATCAACCAGTTCTGGGTTTAAGTTAATTTTTTCTAAGGCGCCTTTTATAGCAATGGCTCCTAATTTAGGAGCAGGTATAGTTGATAAAGCACCTAGAAAACTTCCAATGGGAGTTCTTGCGGCAGAAACAATAACGACTTCTTTATTCATCAATTTTAAGTTTTAGAATAGTACTTGCGAAAATAACGATTTTTTCACACAAATTTGAAAGATTGGAATAGAACTAATCACGATGATTTTAGTTAGGTTGAATAGTAGTACGATAAAATGAAGTTTTTAGTATTTCATATAATTAATTTTTTTAATGCGATTTTTTATATTAGGTCTCCTGTTTGCGTTGTAGGATAAAAATGTTATGAGGACTTGAGTAAAAAAACATTAAAGGACGATAAATTTATTACATTTGGTTTTTAGATGAAATTATGGATATCTAGCCAAATTTATATAGCAGCCATCCAACAGTTTAAGTAAAATGGGAGCGCATATATTACGGGAGATCGAATACTAATACATGAAAGACTTAATAAACAAATTATATAAAAACCATACTTTAATTTATAAAGTGTTGTTGTTTATATGCACCACATTTTTAATTGTTTATTTGTTTCCTAAAAGTGGGAAGTTTAAATATAATTTTGAAAAAGGTAAACCATGGCAATCTGAAAGTTTACAGGCACCGTTTGATTTTGCAATTAAAAAGACGGACGAGGAAATTGCATCTGAAAAAAAGAGTATTACAGATCACGCAACTCTGTATTTTGATTTAGATAATACCATTCTTAAGAAAGTTAACGATTCGTATAATACACAGTTTGTATCTGCGTTTTCCGATACTTTATCTAGCGATATTTCTAATAGGCTGTATAATGCAGGTAAACGTGTTGTTTCAGAATTATATGCTTACGGCGTTTTAAGTGAAAACTACGACTTTGATAAGGATCAATCTATAGTTGTTTTGGATGGAAGAGAAAAAAAACAAGATGGGTTTTACTCAAATTTAGTAGAGCAGAACGATGTACCTCTTGTTATAGAAAACGTATTATCAACAAGTAATTTGTCTAATTATAAAATACAGTTTCTTGCCTTTTGTTTCGATTTGATTGAACCAAATATTACGTTTAATAAAAACTTTACAGAAAAGGCTATTAATGATGAATTAAGCAGAATATCCCATACAAGAGGGAGTATTGCCAAAGAAACATTAATTATTTCTAAAGGTGAAGTTATTGAGGGCGATAAATACCAAATTTTAAAATCCTTACAGTCTGAATATGAGTCTCAGGTTTGGAATGAATCGAATTATAATTGGGTATTGTTTGCTTATACCTTATTAGTTGCTTTAGCCCTTTTAATGTTACTTCTATTTTTAAGAAAATATAGAATGACTGTTTTTGAGAATAATACAAAGGTCACCTTTATATTTTTCAATATTTTACTAATGGTTTTTATTACCACCTTGGTTGTTAATTACGATTCTAAATATATTTATATTGTACCAATTTGCATATTACCATTGGTGTTTAAAGCTTTTTTTGATGCACGCTTGGGTTTGTTTGCCCACGTATTAACTGTGTTGTTGTTAGGGTTTGTAGTTCCAAATAGTTACGAGTATTTGTTTTTGCAAATTATAGCTGGTATTGTAACTATTCTAACGGTTTCCGAGCTGTATAAACGAGCTAATTTGTTTATTTCGGTAGGGCAAATAACACTTATTTATATTATAGCTTATTTTGCTTTTTTTGTTATTCACGAGGGGAGTGTGGAAACTCTAAAATGGGAAACTTTTATATGGTTTATTTTGTGTGGATTAGCCACCTTGTTTGTGCAGCCACTAATATATGCTTATGAAAAACTTTTCGGATTAGTTTCAGATGTTTCTCTTCTAGAACTTTCTGATACAAATAGTAAATTACTTAAAGAACTTTCTAATAAGGCACCAGGAACGTTTCATCATTCATTAAACGTAGCGAATCTGGCAGAGTCGTCGGCCAATGAGATAGGCGCTAATGCTATGTTAGTTAGGGTAGGCGCATTGTATCACGATATAGGCAAAATGAAAAACCCGACTTATTTTACCGAAAATCAATCAACAGGTATTAATCCTCATGATGAATTATCTTCAAAAGAAAGTGCTAGAATAATAACAGATCATGTCATAGACGGTATAGAAATAGCTAGAAGAAATAATTTACCAGATAGAGTTATTGATTTCATAAGAACCCATCATGGCACAAGCGTAGTTTATTATTTTTATATGCAAGAAAAAAAGGATTATCCAGAAATGGAAATCGATAAGTTAGATTTTAGCTATCCAGGTCCTAAACCATTTAGTAAAGAAACAGCAATATTAATGATGTGTGATAGTATCGAAGCTGCTTCTAAAAGCTTGAAGGAACCAACCTCAACCAAAATTGAAGCCTTTGTAGAAAAAATTATAAATAAACAGATTGAAGAGGGGCAATTTTTAAATGCGAATATTACTTTTAAAGAAATTCAATCCATAAAAAAAGTGCTAAAACACAAGCTTGCAAACATTTATCATTTAAGAATTGAATATCCTGAATAAAAAGTAAAAAAAACTTAAAAAATGTTTGCGTTCTTTAAGATAAAAACTAAATTTGCATCCGCATTTGAAATTAAATGCACAGTTCTTATAACAAAAATACTGGAGAGGTGCCTGAGTGGCCGAAAGGAGCGGTTTGCTAAATCGTCGTACCTAGAAATAGGTACCCAGGGTTCGAATCCCTGTCTCTCCGCAAATTTCTTTATAGAAATTTAGATAACCATTCGGGGTGTAGCGTAGCCCGGTTATCGCGCCGCGTTTGGGACGCGGAGGTCGCAGGTTCGAATCCTGCCACCCCGACTAACCTAGAGATAGGAAAAATTAAAAACACCGTTAATCATTTATTAACGGTGTTTTTTGTTTTTGTAAAATATTTAACGGAAAAATCGTATTTCTAAAATCGATTGATTTTTATAACAATTAAATAAAAGCCTTTACTAATAGGTTTATTATTCTATAATCGTAGTCCATAACTATTTTAGTTTTATAAATTTTTATGTTTGTTTCTATACCAAATTATCTTTTCTTAATTTTTTAAGGAGTAAGTTGTAAAATTTTAAAGTCTCTTTTAAAATAGTTAAGCACTTAAAGGTTTTATTGAACCCTATTTTTTTGGAAATTACTTGAACTAAAGTACTCCGAATTTTATACCATTCTAATAAAGTGTAATTGGTTTACTCTTTAGCTGGAGTATACGAATGTTTTAGTAATTTTTTAGTAAAAAAAAATGTACTATCTAGTGGGATGATAACTAATAGCCCTTACAAGTCTTACAAAACCCCTAATTGAGCCATATGTTATATTAGATGAAACATAATTTATATAAAATAGGAAAATGACTATGTATTTTTACTCTTTTAAGAAATTTTTTATACAGAATATTATCTTTTAAATCATTAATTGTGAAATTAAAAATTAAGGTAAATTCGAAAATAAAAAAAAGTATTTGCTAAAAATTATAAAAACATAGTAACACATTAAAAGGATTAATATTTTATGAAAAACAAACTGATAATTGCTTTATTTTTCACTTTAGTTTTATTGGGGCTTATTTTAATACCTTTTAATGGTGATTCAGAAAATACCCTTGTCTTTTTTCTTGGTCGGTTTCACCCTATAATTTTACACTTGCCCATTGGCGCATTAATTGTATTGTTTGTAATGGAACTTGTAAATGCAAAACGTCCTGAATTACATTTAGATTCCGCCTGTAATATATTACTTTGGTTTTCTGTATTTAGTATAATACCAACTGTGGTTTTAGGGTTTTTTCTGGCATCAAGCGGACATTATAATGAAGATCTTTTAAATACCCACCAATGGTTGGGATGGTTTACTGCAATAATTTGTGTTTGGCTATTGGTTTTACGTAATAAAAAGCCTATTGATGGTTCAAACAAAGTAGGCAAAGGTTACAAAGCTTTTCTTTTAATAAATGTCATTTTATTGTCTGCTGCAGGACACTACGGTGGCTCGTTAACCCATGGCTCAACATATTTAACTAAATATATGCCATCAAATATGAAGTCTGTTTTGGGCGTTTCAAATGAAGATTCATATTTAGCCATGAAACCGGGTGATTCTACATCCGAGGCTGCTTTATATTTTAAAAACAATGTAAAACCAATAATGGAAAAGCATTGTTACGATTGCCATGGACCAAAGAAAGAAAAGGGCGGTGTGCGTTTAGATGTTTTGAATTGGGATATGATAAATGGTCCAGATGCGGAAGGGTGGCACTCGGCTTTAGATATGATTAATTCTGGCGAAATGCCTCCAAAGGAAGAACCGCAATTAAGTGATCAAGAAAGACGTGATGTTGTTGATTGGATGACTAGCAATTTAGAAAAGGCAGCTACGGCAAAACAAGCTGTTCATAAGGGGGTTATGCGAAGGTTAACCAAAGCTCAATACACCAATAGCTTAAACGATTTGCTTGGCGTTAATGTTAATTTTGGAGATGTTTTACCAGACGATGGAAAATCTAAAATGGGGTTTAGTAACAACGGAAGTGTGCTTCAGACTTCGGCATTGCATATAGATTATTATCAAAAAATAGCTAGAGAGGCATTAGGTAAAGCCATTGTATTTGGTGCTAAGCCAGAATCTAAAAGATACAAAGTTACTTTAGGTACAAATAAAGGAGATGGTATAACGGGAGCACAATATGGCGGTTACCAAACGGCTGCCATTAATAATAAGGATTTTACTATCGATATTTTAGACGAAAATGGTAATCCTATTATTGGTGCTTCAATAAAAGAAAAAGATACATTGTTGGCCTTGAAGAATAAAATAGGTATAGGCATGCGTGGATCTGCAAGTAATAGGTATAGTGTCGAAAAAGAAGGGATGTTATTAAACTCTGCATTACCAGCTAAAGAGGTAGCGCCAAAGTCATGGCAAGGGCCTTCGCCAAATTTAAAACTATTAGTTAAAGAAGATTTTCCTAGAACTGGAGATTTTGTTTTTAGAGTCGAGGCATCTAAAGGCTATCAATCTACGTCGGTTGAGCGCCTTATCGATTTAAGAAAAAAAGTACCTGCAAGAACCACTACTAAAGCGATAAAAGTTGTTGCTAAGGATATTAAAAATCCTAAAGACTTTATTTTAAAAGATAATCGCTGGTTAATGCCAGAAAATGTTGCAAATAATGTGAAAACAAAATTTGCGTATAACGTTCCTAAATCAGGAATTTATCAGGTAGATTTGGTTCATCCTTATATCTCTGAAGATGCTATGCCATCCTATCAAATTAGTCTTTTTGGAGGCAGTAAAGAAGGGCGTGTAAGTGAGCGTTTGTATATGGATAAAAATCTAGAAGGTGTAGAAAAGGTGGTTACACCTGTTACCTTAGCTTACTTATCCAAGGGGAAACACAAAGGGTATATTGGAGGTAAATTTTTTGTTGGATTTAGTCATATCATTTTAACACCATTAGCAGAAGACGATCCTTTACCAAAAATATTAGAGCAAGAAGCAAAATTAAATAGTCAGCAATACGCCGATGTTAATCCTTCAATTCAAGTGTTTTCAGGCTCAAGAACAGATGATGGTATGGATTATAAGGTGTTTGATGAGTGTATAGAAGTTAACGTGCCTTTTGGAGAGTTAAAAACCTACGAGTTTAAAGGGCGATTAGAGAATTTGCCAATTCCTTTAGCGGGGAACCAAGTAAGTGGAGACCTCGCAAATATGTTAACCGTTGGGCTTTGGAATAATCATTTGGTTAAAGAAAATAGTCTTACAGGTCCACCATTACTTATTAAATCGGTTGAATTTGAAGCGCCTTACCATCCCGTTTGGCCACCAAATAGTCATACCGATATCTTTTTCGATTCGCCTAATAAATTAGATAAAGAAGTTTATACCAAAGAAATTTTGAATCGTTTTATGAGTAAAGCTTTTAGGAGGTCTGTTACCGAAGAAGAATTAAATAGGTATGTAGATTTTTGGAATAGTATTAAAAATGATTTTGATCGTTATGAAGATGGTGTCAAAGAAGTTTTAGTAGCCGTTTTATGTTCTCCGAATTTTATTTACTTATTTGAACCTGAGGATTCCGATTCGCCAGACACAAAACAATCTGAAGATGAATTCTTTTTAGCCTCACAATTGGCTTATTTTCTTTGGAATTCACCTCCAGATGAAACTTTAACAACTTTGGCTGCCGATGGCGAGTTACACGATGAATTACCAGAACAAATTGAACGCATGGTAAACGATTCTAAAATTTCACGAATGATTAAGTCCTTTACTTATGAATGGTTACGATTAGATCGGCATAAGTCCATGGATACCGATGTAAATCAGTATAAGGATTACACCAGATTTGTTAAAGAGGATATGGCGAATGAAACGTATGAGTTTATTAATTATGTGCTTAAAAATAACATGAGTATCATGAATTTTATAGATTCAGATTTTGCCATGCTTAATCAAAATCTAGCCGAATTTTATGGGGTAGATGGGGTTAAAGGTCATCAGTTTCGACCTGTAGAGTTGCCTAAAGACTTAAATAGAGGCGGTTTGCTTTCTCAAGGAGCATTTTTAAATGGACATTCCGATGGTGTTCAAGCACATCCAATTAAGCGAGCTGTTTGGTTAAAAGAAAAAATATTGGGAGATACGCCACCACCACCGCCACCTAATGTGCCAGAATTAGATCCAGATACACCAGGTTTTGAAGATATGACCTTAAAAGAACAATTGTTTTTACACCGAAATAAAGCAGCTTGTTTAGACTGTCATCGAAAAATAGACCCTTATGGTGTTGTTTTTGAAAATTATGACGCCGTTGGAAGGTATCAATTAACTGTAAAAGGTGAAATTATCGATACAAAATCTGAATTACCAGATGGTACTGAAGTTGAAGGTATTCAAGGTATTAAGGATTATATTATAAGAATGAAAAGGGAAGATTTTACAAAATCCTTAGTCGAACATCTTTACGCTTACGCTTTAGGACGTGATATAAGTTTTGCCGACCAAAAAGAAATAAATAAAATAGTTGAAGAAGTTATAGAAGACGATTTCCGTTTTCAAACAGTCATAGAACAAATCGTTTTAAGTTCTTCATTTTACAAAAAAGAACAGAATTGGTTTAATAAAATATTTGGATAATGAGTAAAAAACCTTGGCATTTAGATCGTCGTACGTTTATAAAAGGATTAGGAGTAGCCTGTATGCTTCCTTATTTTGAAAGTATGGCCTTGAGTGGAGTTTCTAAATTTTTAGAACCAGTAAAACCAAAACGACTGTGTTTTTTATACTTTCCTAATGGTGTAGGACTTCCGCCTGTAGAAAGTAAGTTTCATAAAAGTTGGAATTGGTTTCCACATGGCGAAGGTTCAAACTATAAATTAACAAATTCTTTATCACCCTTAGCAGCTCACAGAGACGATATTTCTATAATGGGAGGGCTAAGTCACCCATACAGTCGTAAGGTGTTAGGGCATATTGCTGGCGATACTTGGTTAACTGGTGGTGATTTACGAGGTGAATATAAAAATAGTATATCTGTCGATCAGGTTGCTGCCGAAAAACTTAGTAGATATACACGCTTTCCGTCATTATCATTATCTACCGATGGTGGTGTGGGTTATAAATCTAGAGTGTCAACTTTATCTTTTAATTCATCGGGACGACCAATTCCTTCCGAACATCGTCAACGAGAAATATTTGAACGTTATTTTTCTCCAAATGGCGGTGGGTCAACAAACGAAAGAAGAAAGAGTATTCATCAAGGAAAGAAAATAGTCGACTTGGTTTTAGAAGATAGTAAAAGTCTTCAAAAGCGTTTAGGCGCTAACGATACCATGAAGTTAGACGAGTATTTAACGTCCTTAAATCAAGTTGAAGAACAGGTTAAACGAAATGAAAAATGGTTAAATGTACCTATGAAGGATTTTGATGCGAGCTTAATTAACCTGGATGTAGATCCTACCGATACTCCACAGGATTATGTGCGTTCCATGATTGATTTAATGGTGCTTGGTTTTCAAACTGATGCCACTCGGGTTATGACCTATATGATGGCACGAGAAGACGGCATGGGATTTGGCGATAATTTCCCTAAAATAGCTTTAAAATTGAAAGGGCATCATAGTATTTCGCATGATAAAACAAAAGGTCATTGGGAAGACTGGGGGCGTTTAGATCAGTGGTATGCAAAACAGTTTGCATATTTTATTGATAAAATGAAAAACACAAAAGACGAAAATGGTTCTCTATTGGATAATACCATAATTCTATACGGTAGTGCATGTAGTTCAACCCATAATGCGCGAAATTGCCCATTGGTTTTAGCTGGTGGCGCTAATTTAGGTGTAAATCATGGCTCCTTTACTAAATTCAATGAAAAAGAAGTACCCATGTCTAATCTATTTGTAAGTATGTTGAATAAAATAGATGTGCCTACAGAGAAATTTTCAGATAGTACCGGTGTATTACCGTCAATTCTATAAAACATATAATTAAAACCAACCAAATGACCAAAAAGACAAAAATTCCTATTGTTAGCAAAGATTTATTGTTTCCTTTTATTATTATAACTTCATTATTTGCTTTATGGGGAATTGCCAACGATCTAACTAATCCAATGGTTTCGGCATTTAAAAAAGTAATGCCCGAATTATCTAATATTCAGGCATCATTAGTGCAATTTGCATTTTATTTTGGCTATTTTTTTATGGCATTACCGGCGGCCTTATTTATAAGAAAATTTAGTTATAAATCAGGTATTTTACTTGGTTTGTCACTTTATGCTATTGGCGCATTTTTGTTTTATCCAGCAGCTAAATACGAAGAGTATAGTTACTTTTTAGTATCCTTATGGGTAATAACCTGTGGTTTGGCCTTTTTAGAAACCACAGCAAACCCTTTGGTTTTAGCATTAGGCGATAAACGAACCGCTACACAACGTTTAAATTTAGCTCAAGCGTTTAATCCTGTTGGGTCCCTTACAGGAATGATTATAGCACAAGTATTTGTATTAGCTGCTTTGCGTTCTGACGATTATACAGCAGAAGCTTATACAGCTTTATCATCAAACGAATTAGCTGCAGTTCGGGAAAATGATTTAGGCGTAATAAGTATCCCTTATTTATGTTTAGGTGTTTTAGTATTACTTATAATGGCGGTTATATTTTTTACAAAAATCCCCAGAACGCCTGTAGAAGATAAAATGAGTTTGTCCGATTCGTTTTCAAAATTATTTCAAAACAAAAGCTACTTAATGGGCGTTTTGGCACAAGCGGCCTGTGTTGGTTCGCAAATAATGTGTTGGACCTATATTTTTCAATACGTTGATAATTTAAATGATAGTACAGGGTGGAACATTACAGCAACCAATTATAATGTAGCTGCTATGATTTTGTTTTTATCAGGAAGATGGATTGGTACCGCTTTAATGAAAAAAGTAAATCCGCCAAAAGTTTTGGGTATATTTGGTTTAGGTGGTGCGCTTGCAAGTATCGGCGCTATTATGTTACCGGGAATGATGGGCTTATTATCTTTAGTATCTATTTCAATTTTTATGTCTATTATGTTTCCTACTATTTATGGTATAGCATTAAAAGATATGGGTGATGAGGCTAAAATCGGTTCAGCAGGATTAGTAATGGCTATTGTAGGGGGGGCTTTTATGCCTATTGCACAAGCTGCAATTTTAGATTTAGGTGGCGACGGATTTGCCGATTTAAATCTACTAGGTTACATTCCAGAAGTAAATTTGTCTTTTATTCTACCTGCTTTATGTTTAGCTTTTGTAGGGTATTATGGTTTTAGTTCTTTAAAAAGAATGAAAGTTGAATAAAGTTATAAGTTTTCAGATTAAAAATAAAGGGACTTATTTTTTAAGTAAAAAAAGATTCATTTTAAGGTTTGTTTTGTCTTTATGCTTTGTTTGTATGTCTTGTAAACAAAATGGCAGCGGCGTTAAGGTGAAAAATAGTGACAATCAATGGCCCATGTCTGGTGGTCCAGATGGTAGTTGGAAATTAATTACATCATTGCAAGTCCCTATAAAATGGTCTGTACGTAATAATCAAAATATAAAATGGAAAAGGGCTTTACCAGAAGGTGGACAAAGTGGTATTGCTGTTTGGGAGAAAAAAATATTTTTCACTATTAATCCGCCTTTAAATACACCACCTTATTCTGAATTAAAAGCAAATTATGAATATGCTAAGCAAGAATACGATAGTATATATAATATTACTTTTAATAATCTATTAAAAAATAAAGCATCGGCCTTAAGGAAAGTTTTGTTAGCTAAAGAAAACGCCTTGGAGACCTGGAAAGCATTTTTGGCTAGTAATGAAAATTACGTAAAACTTTCAGGGAAGAAAAAAAATGCAGCGTATAATAAATTGTTAAGGCAAAATGAAAAGGGTAAGGCGTTTACTAAAGCCTCGGAAGACTTAGTTGCATTTGTAAATTTATCGTCTAAAAAAACAAAATCTAGTTTTAAAAAACTAAATGATGCATTAGCCCTAATGAATACGAAAGGATTAAGCGCAGATATTGAGCTTTATTGCATGAACGCAGATACAGGTGAAATTTTGTGGACTCGGGCTGTAAAAGGCAACCTACCAAGCGACTATAATTATGGGTTTAGCGACTCTACAACACCTTGTCCAATAACAGACGGAAGGCATGTTTGGGTAATAAACGCGAGTGGAGGTATGGCGTGTTTTTCAATGGAAGGTGATTTAATATGGGAACGAACTTGGATGCCAACAGTTGGTGGTCCGTTTAACAAGCAGTTCGATTCCGTTCTTTATAAAGATTGGATTTTAAACGTTGAACCTTCAGAAGAAAATGATACGACTAGAGTAAAAGGTTGGAATTATTTACATGGATTTAATAAGTATACAGGAGAACGCTTGTGGGTTACCAAAGAAGCTATTACACACTATAACACCCCCGTTTTGGGAGAAACTGCCGAAGGAAAACCAGCCATAATGATTGGAAGAGGTGGTCCGCATAAGGTACCTGAACGCCCGGTAGGTCTAAGTTTAATAAGTTTAGATGAAAATAATGTAGGTGATGCACTTTGGAATTGGGAACCAGAAGCTCCAAATAAAATTTCAGGCTACGGCGCATTAAACACACAACATTGGGATAAAAATAAGGTGTCTTGGATTTATAAATGTGAAGAAAATTTAACTGTAAATTCCCAAACGGGTAAGTTTATTGGTCAAAAACCATTAAATGTTGTAGACCAATATATTTATGATGAACAAGAACAAAAATACATACTTAAGGAAGGAGTTAAATTGGAAAATTCTGAAAACGAATTCCATTGTAATATGGCTACAAATAAGTATACTTTTTATATGGTTATGCATCAGCCATTTATTGCACGTCATAATATTGAAACAGGGAAAAACGAACATTTGGAGTTGCCTAGGGAAATAAATCCTGATGGTAGTTTTGTTTGGAAAACACCCCAAAAGAACGATGGGCTTAATTCTAGGGGACAATTACATAGTAATGATAGAAGGGTGTTGGGTGATGGATTTCAAAGGGTGTTTTTAGGGTCGCCAGTTATGATTAATAATTATATTTATTTTACAAATGCCTTAGGAATGGTTTATGTTATTGATGCTAACGCGGAAAAATTTGATAGCACAGCTTTAGTAGCTGTAAATGACCTAGGTGAAAAAGGAGAAACGTGGACCGTTAATTCGTTAAGTTTTGCAAATGGTCATATTTATCATAGAACATTAAAAGAAATAATATGTATTGGCGAGTAAAAATTAGCCTTTAAATAAATTGAATTCCCGTTTTATGAAAATGAACATTTTGAGGTTTAATGATTTAATCCATTTATAAAATTAAATTATAATAATAAGGAATTCGCTTTAAAGGCGAAAAGGAACGTTTACCCAAAATTATTTTGGCAATACCCTATGTACACCTTCGTGTTCGGCATTTTAACCGGGCTATATACTAGATATACACCAATTAGAGGGCATAAATAAGTTAATCCAGAAAGGTAGCCTCCCATTTCAGATGGTACGTATGCATTGGCTGATGCTTAAAAAAAAAAGAAGATTATGCACCTACCTTAATTCAAGAAAAGTCCTTAGAGTTTTTAGAAAATTATGTGGACTCCAAACTCTTCGGAATTTTTAAAGATATGGAAGGTGTTTTAAAAGAAGCAAGAACAGAATTAAATGTGTTTGTAATCGGCCAAGTGTCATTTTAATTATAAATAAAAAAAGGTAGTTTGTAAATTTTACAAAATAGAATCAAGTAGTTCTCGATAAATTATAAAATGTAAATTAATTGTAATAATAGTTAACTCGAAAGGTACAATCCATGTATATTGTATAGTGAAATAGAAAAAAAATAATCAACACCCCCCTTCTAGACGTGTATTACCATATTTTTGATTGAAAAATCCATGCCGTTAAGGGATATATTATATATTTTTAAAAAAATATTTACTAAACATTTCTATAAATTTATTATGAAAAAAAGACATTCACTAAAACTAATTTTATTAACGGTTACACTAGGGATTCTAGGATGTGGTAATACTACAAAAGATACAACCCCTTGGGTAAGTTTGTTTGATGGAAAAACATTAAAGGGTTGGTCCATAATAGGGGGTAAGGCAACGTATAAAGTTCAAGATGGTGCGATAGTTGGAACTACAGTTAAAAATACTCCAAATACCTTTTTAAGGACAGATAAACTTTATGGTGATTTCATATTAGAGTTAGATTACAAGGTAGATTCTTCAATGAATTCTGGAATTCAAATTAGAACAAATAGTTTTCCTCATTATAGAAATGGAAGAGTACATGGTTATCAAATAGAAATAGATCCTTCAGATCGTGCTTGGAGTGCAGGTATTTATGATGAAAGTCGTAGAGGTTGGCTTAATCCATTAACCAATAACCCGGCAGCTCAAAAAGCTTTTAAACAAAACGATTGGAATCATTATCGTATAGAAGCTATTGGAGACACGCTTAAAACATGGATAAATGGTGTTGAAGCGGCTCATTTAATAGACGATAAAACGGCAACAGGCTTTATTGGTTTACAAGTGCATAGTATTAAAGATGCTCAAAAAGAAGGGACGGAAATTATTTGGAAAAACATTAATATTTTAACCGAGAATTTAGAGAAATACTCAAAAAAAACGTCTTTAGAGCCTATTGTAACTAAAAATGCCTTAACGATTGATGAACAAAAACAAGGTTGGAAATTACTTTGGGATGGCAAAACAACTACAGGATGGAAAGGTGCTAAACTGAATGAGTTTCCAAAAGAAGGTTGGGTAATTGAAAATGGAGAATTAACCGTTTTGTCTTCAGGAGGAGCAGAATCTAATGCTGGTGGGGACATTGTAACAGAAGAATTATTTGGGGATTTTGAATTTAAAGCCGATTTTAAACTAACTCCAGGTGCAAATAGTGGTATTAAATATTATGTAGATACCGAAATTAATAAAGGACCAGGATCTTCAATAGGTTTAGAATTTCAAATATTAGACGATGCCCTTCACCCTGATGCTAAATTAGGAAATCACGAAGGTAGCAGAACGGTAGGTTCATTATACGATTTAATACAAGCAGATCTTAATAAACACATGAATCCTATTGGAGAATGGAATACGGCACATATTATTTCAAAAAACAATCATGTAGAACATTGGTTAAATGGCATGAAAGTTTTAGAATACGAAAGAAAAAGTGAAGATTATTTAAAGCTTGTTTCGGAAAGTAAGTATGTAAAATGGCCTAATTTTGGAGAGCTTGATAAAGGACAAATTTTATTACAGGATCACGGTGATAGAGTATCTTTTAAAAACATTAAAGTAAAATCGTTATAAAATATAAAATATGAGTAGTAGAAGAAATTTTATAAAAAAAGCAGCAGCTGGCACAGCAGGTATTGCATTAGGAAGTACAGCAAATGCAATGAGTGCAAAAAGTTACTCGAAAATTTTAGGATCTAATGATCGTATTCATGTCGCTATTCAGGGCCTTGGACGTCGTTATCAAGCATATTTAGGAGCCATTGCTTCTAAAAATAGTAATGTTGAATTAGTGTACTTATGCGATGTAATGAAAAGCCAAAGAGATAAGGCAGCTAAAGTGGTATCTAAAGCTTTAAATACTAAACCAACTTTAGAGAACGATATTCGTAAGGTAATAAACGATAAAAAGGTAGATGCTATTTTTATGGCAACACCCGACCATTGGCATGCTCCAGGCGCATGTATGGCCATGCAAGCTGGTAAACACGTTTATTTAGAAAAACCATGTAGTCATAACCCTAGAGAAGGTGAACTGTTAGTAGCCTATCAACAAAAGTATAATAGAATGGTGCAAATGGGGAACCAACAACGTTCATCATTACAATCTCAAGAAATTATAAAAGATATTCATAACGGAATTATTGGTGATGTTTATGAGGCTACAGCCTTTTACACTAGTAGAAGAGGACCAGTACCGCACCAAACAAAGACAGCGCCACCAGAAGGTTTAGATTGGGAACTTTTTCAAGGTCCTGCACCTCGAAGAGATTATACCGATAACACATGGGATTATAATTGGCATTGGTACGGTTGGGATTATGGAACTGCCGAAATGGGTAATAATGCAACCCATGAATTAGATATTGCACGTTGGGCTTTACAAGTAAAGTACCCGGAGCGTGTGGATGTGAATGCAGGTAAATTTCATTTTAAAGATGATGGTTGGGAAATGTATGATACCATGCAAGCTAATTTTGAGTTTTCAGGTAATAGAAGAATTATGTGGGACGGACAAAGCAGAAATGGATACCAAAAATTTGGAGCCGGAAGAGGTACTATTATTTATGGATCAAAAGGTTGTGTGTTTATAGATCGTGATGGATACAAACTGTACAATCAAAAAAATGAACTAATTAAAGAAAATGTTGTTTCAGGAATTGAATCTGGAAATTCCCTTGGTGGCGGTGGTCAACTTTCTACAAACCATACATTAAACTTTTTTGATGCTATACGAGGAAAGGCACCATTAACATCTCCAATCGAGCAAGGTGTTATCAGCCAGATGCTTACACACTATGCCAATATTGCTTCAAGAATTGATGATGCTTTTGAGGTTGATGAAGCAACAGGACGCATATTTAATAGAGAAGCTATGAAATTATGGTCTAGAACGTACGAACCAGGTTGGGAAATTAAACCTGTATAATGCTATGAAAGTTGGTTTTAAGTTATATAATTACTAAAACCTTAATCCCATTAAATTAATTGTTATATTAAAAATATGAATTGTTTTTCTCAGCGTGTTTTATTTAAAAGTAAAACACGCTTAATTTGTTTAAGTGTCTTGTTATTAAGTTTTAGTTGTAAATCTCGAATTACTAACAAAACAGATGTTTTAGTTAAACCTATTGACCTAGTAATAGAAAATATTAGAAACACCTATAATGTATCCTTAGTGGATGCTAAACCTGAGTTTGGTTGGGTATTACCTGGAACAATTAAAACGCAAACCGCGTATAAAATCCTAGTAGCATCTTCCAAGGGTATCCTTGAAAATAACTCGGGCGACCTATGGAATTCTGAAAAAGTCTTGAGTCGTAATTCTATAAATATTGAATATGATGGTGCGCCCTTAAAAGAAGGACAAACTTATTTTTGGAAAGTTAAAGTTTGGGACGAAAAAAATACAGAATCCTTATTTTCAAATATTCAATCGTTTAAATTAGGTAAAAGCAACTCTACAATTACGACGGCCAATAGTTTTCAAGTTGATAGTATTAAGCCTGTAAAAACGAATAAAATGGCTGGTAATTCTTACTTTATAGATTTTGGAAAAGATGCCTTTGCTAACTTACATTTTGAATATAAAGCCAAAGAAAATGACACCTTAATTATTCGTATTGGCGAACAACTAATTGACGGTGCAATAAATAGAAAACCAAAAGGTACTATACGTTATCAAGAAATTAAAGTGCCCGTAAATCCGCGAAAGCGAGATTATATTTTACCTATAAAACCAGATAAAAGAAATACTAAAAAAGGGGCTATTATATTGCCGGATTCTTTTCCTGTTTTAATGCCTTTTAGATACGCGGAAATAGAAAATTATAATCAAAATTTTAATGCTAATAATTTCACACAATTAGTCTATCATAGTTATTGGGAAGAGGATGAAAGCTATTTTGAAAGTTCTGATGCTATACTAAATCAAGTGTGGGATTTGTGTAAATATTCTATAAAGGCAACAACTTTTGCAGGTGTTTATGTTGATGGAGATAGGGAACGCATTCCGTATGAAGCAGACGCTTACTTAAATCAATTAAGTCACTATACAACCGATAGAGAGTATGCTATGGCGCGTCAAACTATAGAGTACTTTATGGAACACCCAACATGGCCAACTGAGTGGCAATTGCATGTGGCTTTAATGTTTCATGCCGATTATATGTACACGGGAAGTACAGAACTTATTGAAAAATATTATGAAGATTTAAAGCATAAAACTTTAATGGAATTGAAACGTGAAGATGGATTAATAAGTTCATCTAATGCCACTCCAGAGTTCATGAAAAAATTAGGATTTAAAAACCCTAAAACTAAATTAAAAGATATTGTTGATTGGCCTCCGGCACAAAAAGATACAGGTTGGAAATTAGCTACTGAAGAAGGAGAACGCGATGGCTTTGTTTTTAAACCTATAAATACCGTAGTAAATTGTTTGTATTATAGAAATGTTGAAATTTTAGCTGAATTTGCTCAATTATTGAATAAACCTGAAGAAGCCAAAACATATGGTGATTTGGCCGCCAAAGTAAAATTAGCCATAAACACTATTTTACTTGATGAAAATAAAGGGTATTATAGAGATGGCGAAGGTACAGAGCATGCCTCTTTGCATTCCAATATGATGGCATTAGCCTTTAATATTGTACCGGAAAAACATATTACATCAGTAGCAAATTTTATTAAATCTAGAGGGATGGCGTGTAGCGTTTACGGATCTCAATATTTATTAGATGCCTTGTATAATGCTAATAAAAGTGATTATGCTTTAGATTTAATGCGTTCTACTGAAAATAGAAGTTGGTATAATATGATTAGAATAGGATCTACCATGACTTTAGAAGCTTGGGATATGAAGTATAAACCAAATTCCGATTGGAACCACGCTTGGGGTGCTACACCAGCCAATATTATACCACGTGGTTTGTGGGGAATTCAACCTAAAACACCAGGTTTTAAAACAGCTATAATAAAACCTCAATGGGGCGATTTATCATTCTCTAAAATAAAAGTGCCGACTGTAATGGGAAGTATTAGTGCTAATTTTAAAGTTAAGGATAACTCAGAGATTAATTTTAATGTTGATATTCCGGGAGGCATGACTGCAGAATTTGTTTTACCCGATAGTTTAAGGGATGTCTTTTTAAATAATAAAAAAGTGAATGAAAATTCAATATTAATATTACATCCAGGAACAAGTAACATTACCGCAAAATTTTAATAAAGATAATTTTTAGAAGTCAATATGAAACGTCAAAGCTTAATTCTAGTTTTTCTTTTAATCTTCCAATTAAATAATGGATTTTCTCAACAAGTAAAAACGGCAGCAATATTTAGCGATAATATGGTATTGCAGCAGGGTGTTGAGGTTCCGGTTTGGGGAACTTCAAAACCTAATGATGAAATTACGATTAAGTTTGCAAATCAAATTAAGTCTACAATTGCAGGAAAAGATGGAAAATGGGAGGTTGTTTTGGAACCTCTTGTGGTTTCTAAGATAGGCCGTGAGATGCTTATAAAAGGAAGCACAGAACTTAAATTTTCTAACGTTTTAGTTGGAGAGGTTTGGATTTGTTCTGGTCAATCTAACATGCAATTTCCAGTTAATAAAGTAAAACAAACAGAATCCTTAATACCATTTGCTAAAAATATTAGAAGCTTTGAAGTTAAAAGAACCGTCTCGTTTAAAGAAGCAGATGAGGTTACTGGAACTTGGACAACAAACCACCCGGAAAGTGCAGTGGCATTTGGCTTTGCATATTTTTTAGAAGCAATTGGCGATGTTCCCGTTGGAATTATTCATGCATCATGGGGAAGTTCTTCACTTGAAGCTTGGATGCCTAGGGATATGACAAACGAATTGCCGTATTTTAAGGCTATAATGGATGATTTTGATGCGGATAAAGAAACCCATATCAAGATTAAAACAGCACTTAGCAAAAAAGAAGGTTGGACTAGAAATGAGGATATTTTTTTACGTCGACAACCTAATATTCTTTATAACGCTATGATAAAACCAATAGCCCCATACGCTTGTAAAGGTTTGGTTTTTTATCAAGGTGAACGCAATGCACGTTACTTATTTGGTGTGCCTAAAGTAACTAAAGCTAATTTTTTTCATAGGGTTATTGGAATGAAAGAATATGGCGATGTTTTAAAGTTATGGGTTGAGCGCTACAGGGAAGAATGGGGTAATGAAAACATGCATTTTTCAATAGTTATGTTACCAGGTTACGGAAAAGGTACTCATGCTAATCCTAATATTGATTCAAAAAGCCCTACAGAAGAGTCCTTTGCTTGGATACGAGAATCACAATTAAAAATATTAAAATTACCCAATACGAGTGTGGCTAATACTATTGACCTTGGCGATGAAAAAAACATCCATCCGACGGATAAGTTTCCTATTGGTCAACGGTTAGCACTTTTAGCAGCCAAATATACTTTAAACAAGACTATAGTTGCAGAAGGCCCTATGCTTAAAAGTGTTGAATCTCAAAATAATACCCTTCTTGTACATTTTAAAAACAGTACAGGCTTAAAAACTTTAAACAAAAAAGCGCCCTCTGGCTTTTGGATAGCCGATAAATCATTAAAATGGCAAGAGGCAGAAGCAAAGATTATAGGAGAAACAGTCGTACTCAGTCATCCGGATATGGATAAGCCGCTTTTTATCCGATATGCTTTTGCAGGGAAACCAGATGTTAATTTGGTTAATGCTAGTAATTTACCAGCTTATCCTTTTAGAACTGATATTGAAAACAAATAATTAATTTTAAAAGATTCGTTTTTACTTGTGTTAAATGACTAAAAACGAATTGCGATGTCATGGTAATGAAAAGCTTAAAATACAGTGTTTTTTTATTTAAAGTAATGCTAGGTCTGCTTCTTACTGGCTCACCATTATATGCTCAGAATCCTATTACCACTTATAAAGGCGTTTCAGATCCGCACATTCGTGTTTTTAATGACACCATTTATTTGTATAGCGGACATGACTCTAACCCAAAAGATGAAACTTGGGTAATGAAGGATTGGCGTGTTTTTTCATCTACCAATTTATTAGATTGGAAACACATTCAAACTATTTCTCCAAGAAATAATTATATGGACAATAACAGTGAAGACTGTTGGGCTAGTGATGCCATTTCTAGAAATGGAAACTATTACTTTTATTTTTCCGATAGAAAACGAGGGATTGGTGTTATGAAAGCAAAACACCCTTCGGGAAATTTTGTCGATGCGCTAAATAAGCCATTAGTAGCCCCATTGCACGATCCAACTATATTTATAGATAATGATAAAAATAAAAGTCCTTATATTATTTATGGAGATAAATCAGACGCTTATTATATTTCTAAATTAAATGATGATATGGTATCTCTGGCAGAAACCCCTAGGCCTATTTTAATTACAGGAAAGGCTTGGGAAAATGCTCCAGAATGGATGGATAAAAATTATTTGTTCAAACATAAAAACAGATACTATTTAAGTTGGGGAAACCAATATGCAGTTTCTAAAAATATTTATGGACCTTATGAGTGTATGGATAGTGTTGGGGCGGGGTACAAATTAGGAGAGTTTGCTCATGGTAGTTTTTTTACATGGAAAGGGCAGTTTTATCATATTTGGTGCTATTATATTGATAATGCATATAAATTTAGAGAGAGTATAATTACCTATTGCCATATAGATGATAATGGGTATATAGTTACCGATACTAATTTTTTGGATAAGCATTTTAGTAATGGAGTTGGTCAATATAAGGCATCTTGGGATAAAATTGAAGCCGAATGGTTTTATGAGAAATCTTCAAATATAGAAAAGAAAGGCCTTAAAGGTGATGGCTTTAGAATAACTAATATAAAAGATGGAAGTTGGATTAGATATGCTGAAATGTTATTTGAAAATGAAAATTTTGAATTAGAAGTATATTTAAAGGACATTCAAGGAAAAGGTGTTTTAGAATTAAGACAGGGCACAATAAACGGAGAATCTTTAGGAAAGGTTTTTATTGATGCTTCAAATCAAAAACTAAAATACTCCTTAAAAAACTTAAAGTGTTTAAAAGGGAAATCAGATTTGTATTTAACTTTTACTGGAAATAAAAATTTTAAAATAGAGTTAGATTATTTTAAATTTTTAAGACAGTAATACATAAATTAATACTGTTAATGTAACGAGTATAACTCCAGCTGTGTTTACAGCAGGCCATGATGGGTCTTCAATATCCTTATCAACATACGTTGATGGAATGTCTTTTTCTGTCGTATAAAAGGAAACTAAAAACATAATAATAAAATTTAATACAAACTCAATTCCCCATAAATGCACAAAATGAATATTTAAATCAAGTATAAAAGTGGTAAGAATATAGAATGTAAACCCAAAAAATAACCCCGCTTTAGCGCCTTTAGTGCTAATTTGTTTAAAAAATATACCTGCTATTATTATTGAAGAAATAGGAATAAAAAAGATGCCATTTAATTGCTGTAATAGTTGGTATAATCCATCTGGCGCATAAGCCACCATAGGCGCTACAGCTATAGCTATTACAGCTAAAATAACCGAAGATAATTTCCCGTATTTTACTAATTTAGTATCCGATGCATTTTTGTTAATTATTTTTTTGTAGATGTCTAAGCAAAAAATAGTACTCGCCGAATTTAAAACACTATTAAAAGTACTAAGTACAGCTCCTAAAATTACTGCGGCAAAGAAGCCGTATAAATAGGTAGGTAATACTTTTTTAACGAGCATAGGGTAAATTAAATCTGGAGTTTCATAATATTGATCTTGAAAATAATAATATGCAATTAAGCCTGGTAACACTATAATTGCCGGTACAAATAATTTTAATACACCTGTATATATTAAACCCTTTTGTGCTTCTACTAGGTTTTTTGCACCAAATGCCCGTTGTATTATGGCTTGATTCATTCCCCAGAAATATAATTGATTGATCATTAACCCCGTAAATAACACAGAAAAAGGTAATACAGAATCTGGTTTACCTATAATATCAAATTTTTCTGGAGCAAAGTTATACACAGTCGTTAATCCGCTAAACATATCACCGTTACCTATTTGATAGAGGGCTATAATAGGTATTAATAAGCCTCCTATCATCAAGCCTAAACCGTTTAATGAATCTGAATACGCCACAGCTTTTAAACCTCCAAATATGGCATATAATGATCCAATTACCCCTATAACAAGCACGGTATAAATTAACGATTCTTGTTTCGAAATTTGAAATATTTCAGAAAACTCAAAAACACTTTCAATATTTATGGCGCCCGAATATAAAACAATGGGTAGTAAGGTAATTACAAATGAGGACATTAATAAAAAAGCAACAACAGAGCGGATGGCACCATCAAATCGTTTTTCTAAAAACTCTGGAATTGTTGTTAACCCCATTTTCATAAACTTAGGAATAAAAAAAATGGCAGCTATTACTAAGGCTATGGCAGAGGTAACTTCCCAAGCTATAATAATAATACCGTTTTTATACGAACTACCATTCATTCCTATTAAATGTTCAGTAGAGATATTTGTAAGTATCATAGACCCCGCAATTATAGGCCCTGTTAAACTTTTACCTGCTAAAAAATATCCTTTTGTAGTTGTAAATTTATCTTTTCGAAGTTTGTATGTCGTGTAAAATATTACTAAAAGGGTAAATCCGAAAAAACCTAGGTAGGTATAAAGCATAACAAATTATTGATTAGTTAGTTTTTGCGTTTAAAATTTTAACTTATTTGGTAAATATTTAGATACCAATGCTTCATAATAGGGTTTTAAAGCGTTTACATCTGGTTCTACAGGTGCTTTGGAATATAAATCATAAGGATTAAACTTTTTAACCCACTCAAACATTTCAATGTCTTTATCATTCATTAAATGCGTATAAGATTCTTCTCTGTGTTGCGAGTAAAAAGAATGATACCTTATTATATATAAAGCGGGCTCGGGCAAGTAGTCTTTTAAAATTTGATACAAATATTCATCATGTCCCCAACTCATTTTTACATTATCTAATCCACAATTAGGAGAATAAATGCCATATTTAGTATTGTACCTTTCATCGGTATAATCTGGGTTTTCTTTAAAAAATTCTGGATATACGATACTATCGGCATATTTACACCCAACCGGAAACGTATCTCCAACTACGGCCCATTGAGGCTCTCCAAATAAGCACAAAACCTTGCCTATATCATGTATAAAGCCTGTTAGCACAAACCAGTCTGGGTGTCCATCGGCTCGAATTGCTTCCGATGTTTGTAACAAATGCTGTAATTGATCTAAATCAATATCTGGATCGCTATCATCTACTAAAGTGTTTAAAAAATCAACAGCTTCCCAAAGCGACATTTCTTTCTTGTCAAACTTTAAAAACTCTTCTTCCTTTTTACAAACAAAATCATACGTTTGGTTTATGTGGTTAATTTTGTAAAATTCCTTTACAGTATCTACACGATCAGAATCTATATAGTTTCTAAATTCTTCTTTTTCTTTTTTTGTAGCTTCTGGATTTGGGTAACGGCTTTTTAAGTTGTCTTCCCAGTCATCAATATTATCCATTGGGTTTTCATTTGCTATATTATTTTCCATGATTTAAGTCTTTATTTATATTAATAACTAATGTTATAAAAATAGTGTTTTAAGAGGTTTTGATTATGGACTAAAACGTCAAAAACATGAATAGATTTAACAAGACAGCATTTGAGTTTTAATAAAAAAATAAGAATGTAAGGTTTGCTGAAGTGTTAAAAACGAATTTTTATAAACTTAAAATAACTGTTTTTTAAAAGCTCTTAAATTATAAGTAATGCCTAGTAAAATTCAATTTTCCATGTTTTTGAATAATTTGTCCATTTACAAATTAAAGTATAACAATAAATTAGCTGTCATAACTAAACAAGATAATAATATGAAAAAACTAAAACTCTTATTAATAGTCTTAATAATAGGCTTTACTGGGACATCATGGTCGCAAACTAAAGTTACCGGTGTCGTGACTGATGAACAAAATATCCCTATTCCGGGAGTAAATGTATTGGTAAAAGGTTCTAATATTGGAGCCGCCACCGATTTTGATGGTAATTATCAAATCGGTGCAAAAAATGGAGATGTGCTTGTGTTTTCTTTTCTTGGTTTTCAAACTTTAGAAGTAGCTTACAAGGGGCAATCAAATTTAAATATTCAATTACTAGAAGATGCTTCTCAACTTGAAGAGGTGGTTGTTATTGGATATGGAGCTGTTAAAAGAACCGATTTAACTGGTGCCGTTGCTTCATTAAGTGCAGCAAATATAACAGAACAAAAGAAGACAGATATTGGTCAAGCTTTGCAAGGTAGAGTAGCAGGTGTAGATGTTAGGTCTCTTAGTAATAAACCAGGTGCACCACTTTCAATAGATGTAAGGGGTAATACTGTTATTAAAAACAACAATGCAGGTAGGGATGGAGTTAGTGATAATTTGTCCGACGATCTTTCGCAGCCATTATTTGTTGTAGATGGTGTGTTTTTTGAGGATATTAATATGTTAAATCCAGCTGATATACAGCAATTGGATATTTTAAAAGATGCATCTGCAACTGCAATCTATGGAGCACGAGGGGCAAATGGAGTAGTAATTATTACTACTAAAAACGGTATAGAAGGTAAAACTCAATTTACCTACGAGGCTACTTTGGGTGTTAGATCAGCAGCCAATGTTCCTGATATGTACAATGGAGATGAATATGTTGATTTTGTTGACAAGGTACTAAGGAGCACCGCATGGAGAGGACTGGCAGATCCAAATAACGGGATTTTTCCAACGGTGGAAGATTATAACAATGTAGCTGTTAATATATCTTCAGAAATACAAATTGGAAACGAAGAGGCAAATAATGCAGCTACCGGCAGATATACTGATTGGGGTGAGGATTTTAGGCATACAGGAATTCAAACTAGTCACACTTTAGGAATGTCTGGTGGTGCAAATGGCTTGGTTTATAATGGATCTATTGGTTATTTAAAAGATGAGGGTGTTATTGGTATAGAGGATTTTGAACGTTATAATTTAAATTTATCGCTTACTAAAAAAGTGTCAGACCAATTTAGTGTAGGACTAAAATCATATTTAGCATTGTCTGAACGTGAAGAAGGAAGTAGGGAGTTATTTAGAAGCACCCTGCGTCTAGCACCTACAGTAAATTCAAGGGATCCAGAAGGTAATGTAATTCTTTTCCCAGACGCACAAGATGGACGTTTTACAAACCCTTACTACGATGCTAACGGTGCCTGGAGGGTAAATACAAAAACACTGAACATAATTGCAAACGTATTTTTAGACTATAAACCAACGGATTGGTTTAACTTCAAAACACAGTTTGCCCCCAATATTAGGAATGCGAGATTTGGGGAGTACAGAGGGTTACTTACAAAATCTTCTCGTAATGAAGCCAATAGAATAAGAGCATATTATAATTCATCTTTCAACACTTCGTACACTTGGGATAATATTGCAAACTTTAATTTTGATGTGACTGAAGGCCATAACTTAAAAGCCACACTTATATCTTCGGTTTATTACCAACAAAGAGAAGGAAGTAATATTGAAACTAGAGATTTTGATACAGATGCGTATTTGTTTTATAACACTGAGTCAGGTACAGATGTAAGAAATTATTCCACGCAATATTATAAGGAGACATTATCGTCTTTTGCGGGTAGATTAAATTATAGCATTTTGGATAAATACTTGTTCACATTTACTGGTAGATATGATGGGTCTTCTAAGTTGGCCGTTGGAAATGAATGGGCGTTCTTCCCGTCAGCAGCTTTTGCTTGGAAAGCCAGCGATGAAACATTTTTACAAGATGTAGATTGGTTAAGTAATTTAAAATTACGATTAAGCTATGGAGAATCTGGAAATGATAGTTCAGTAAGCGCCTATAGTTCCTTAGCGTTTTTAGGAGGAGCAGATTATCTATATGGAGATAGCACAACTAATGGTGTTGTAGTTGGTGGATTGCCAAATTATGATTTAACATGGGAGCGCTCTAAAGAATTTAACTTCGGTGTAGATTTAGCTGTACTACAAAATAGAGTACGTCTTGGTTTAGAAATATATAATAAAAAGACAGTAGATGGTATTTTTGATAGAACTTTATCTAATATAACTGGCTATGGTAATGCAATAGGTAATTACGCATCAGTTCGTAATAGTGGTGTTGAGGTTACATTAAATACAACAAATATTCAAACGGATAATTTTAAGTGGACAACAAATATCAATTTTTCTAGAAATAAAAACGAAATTTTAGAATTAGATGGCGATAGGGATGAAGAAGCTTTTGGAAACCATGGTATTTTAAAAATAGGTGAAGCTGTTGATGCCATTTATGGATATGAAAAAATTGGGATATGGCAGTTAGATGAGGCTGCTGAAGCGAATAGCTATCAATATTTTCCGGGTCAAGAAAAATATAAAGACCAGAATGGAGATGGTTCACTTAATAGTGCAGATGATTACGTAATATTAGGACAAGTTTCACCAGATTGGATAGGGGGTATGACCAATACATTTACCTATAAAAATTTAGATCTTTCGGTACAAGTTTACACAAGACAAGGCTCTTTTGGACATTCTGAATTCTATAATAATTTTGTGCCGTGGCAAAATGACGATGCTAAATTTAATAAAGTAGATTTAGATTACTGGACACCAAACAATCCTGATGCTGAGTTTCCTGCACTAGAGTATGGCTCTACAGGTAATAATTATTATACCAGCTTTGATTTTGTTAGAATTGGGAATATAGGCTTGGGCTATCAATTTCCTCAACCTATGTTGGATAAGTTAAAAATGTCTAGTTTACGATTATCATTAGATATTCAAAATCCATTTACATTTACAGACTATGCTGGGCCAGACCCAGAAACAGGGCTTCAAAACTCTTATAATGGTGGTTATTTAATGAAAACCGTATTGTTTGGTCTTAAACTATCTTATTAATTTAAAAATATATAGAAAATGAAATTATTAAAAAATATAAAATATAAAATAGTTTTACTCGCATTTGCTGTATTATTTAGTGCTTGTAACGATTATATAGAAGAAGATATTTTTTCTGATATTACCAGTGAAAATTTTATTGATGAAAATACTGCCGATCAACTTGTAGTGGGAGTTTATACTCAATTGCGTTCAGTATATAAAAATTATGGTTATAAATTTTTAGGAACCGATATTTTTACTATTAAAGGAGAATTATTCTCCACGAGTTCTGAAAACGACTATTTTGCCGTTACAGCTCCAGATGGTAATGGTGTATGGTCAAGTAATTATAATGTTATAGCAAAAGCCAATACCGCTATTAACAGATATGAAAATCAAATCAATTGGAGTGATACCAACTTGGATGATAAAGCTTACGGTATAGCCCAAGCGCGCGCTTTAAGAGCATTGGCCTATTTTAATTTGGTAGTGCAGTACGGGGGTGTGGCGCTGGAGTTAGAAGAACCTCAGAGTATTAGAACTGACTATACTAGGTCTTCCGAAGAAGAAACTTACACATTAATTATTGCAGAATTAGAAGCAGCAATACCAGATTTATTGGATACTCCAGAAACTGGGCGTTTTTCAAAACGCGCAGCTCAACATCTGTTATCCGAAGTGTATTTAACTAGAGCTTATAAATCGTATGCAGGAACTAACGATTTTGAAACTGCTGCAACTTTAGCAGAATCTGCAATTGGAGGGTATGATATTAGAAGTCAGTCTTATGCAGAAGTTTTTGATTTTGATAATCAAGTAAATGATGAAGTGTTGTTTGCAGTACAATTTGGAAATAGTGGCTTCTCTAGTGATAAGTCAAATACAAAACACTCACTTTTTATGTATAGTGTTTTTAACTATGAATCGCAAGGCGTTAGTAGAGCAAATCCATATGGTGGTGTAGGGTCTAGTGGTATGCCAACACCTTATTTTTACTCACTATTCGCAGATGATGATGAAAGGGAGAATGCTACGATACATCGTACTATTATTGCAGATAAAGAAGGAGTAATGGGAACAGATAATATTGTTGCTGGTGATACTGTAGTGTATTACCCTAAAAAAGCTTTAGATATTGCTGAATTAACAGATAAGTTAGACCGGTATTGGGTATATCAACCAGATCAGTATTTATACATGGTGCCTGACGATATTCCAGGGGTAAATTATTTATATTCTGCAAGTCCATCACAGAATATTCACTTTCCAATTTTTAAGAAATTTGATGATGAAGATATTAATGCTGAGATAGAGGGGAGCAGAGATACCTTTGTATTTAGAGTTGCAGAATCTCATTTATTGGCTGCCGAAGCTTATTTAGGGGCTAATGATCCTGTAAATGCATTAATTCATTTAAATAGAGTAAGAGAACGTGCAACAGGTGTTGCAAATTATTATACTTCTATTTCTGTTGATGATATATTAGTAGAGCGTGCGCTAGAGTTAGCAGGCGAATCTAATCGATGGGCCGTATTAAAACGTACAGGTAAATTAGAAGAACGAATTGAGTTGTATAATCCGCACGTAATAGATCATGGAGCTTTTGATCCAGATATTCACTATTTACGACCTATTCCTAACAACGAGTTGGTGATTTCTCCTACTACTATGGAACAAAACCCAGGATATTAATAGCATAAAAAACAGTTTGAAGTTAGTTAATTTAGTTTTTAAAAATAGGCAGGTCGTTAAAAAAACCTGCCTGTTTTTTAAAATTAAATTTACCGTTAATTTATTTAAAAAAGTAACTAAATAGTATGACTACTAAATCAAATATAATACTCACTTTATGCTTATGTTTAAGTGTATTGTTAGTGTCATGTAAATCTAAGGTTTCAAATACAACGTTAGTTTACTTGGTTACTGGTAACCTTATAAGTCCGGTTGAATTATCGACCGTGGAAGATTTAAAACAAGATTTAGCCAAAGTAGATATAGAAGTTAGTGTAATAACAGAAAAAGAATATTTTCCAAAGGATGCTATTGTTTTTCTTTTAGGAACACCGGATTCTAATAATTTAATTGCAGATAAAGCAAATAATGGCAAAATAAATGTTTCTAAAGTTATTCCAGGAGCTAGAGGTGGTATTTGGAGTAAACTAGGAAACAATGTAATTGTAATTGCAGGTTCAGATGTTCAAGGGTTTCAATATGCTGTCTACGATTATTCAAAAGATGTTTTAGGCATTGATCCTTTAGAATATTGGACAGGTAAAACTGCCAATAAAATATCTAACGATGCCCTTTTTAACTTCACTCCTAAAACCATAACACCGCCAAAAGTTCCCGTTTTAGCCTATTTTGAAAACGATGTGGACGAGTTAGCAAATTACCGTGGTAAATTATTAGAATACGATTGGGAAACTTACACCGAGTTAATCGATGCTTTAGTGCGTATGCGATACAACGCTATTCAATTATTCGATATGTTGGGGCGACCAGAATTCTATGTCCGTCCAGAATACAAAAAGCTAAAACCAGACTATCAAGTAGACATTGATTTTATAGATAAAATGATCGATTATGCCCAATTGAAGGGTATGAAAGTGGCTATAGATTTCGAGTTGGGCTATCAAATTCATCCTATGGATGCCGATAAAGCAGATTGTTGGAAAACCTATAAAGCCGATTGGATTAAAGCTTGGCGCTACTATTTAGAAGAGACGCCGTTATCCAAAACCGATATTTTTATTCTACGTCCACGCCATCAGGTTTGGGATTGGGAATACAAAAGCTCTTGCGGCGAAAGTAAAATAGATGTGTTTAATGAGGTGTATGTGGAATTTGGGAAACTAATAGACGAATATAAACCTAATGCCCCAAAAGTATTGGTGTGCTATTCCGATGGGATGGAAATGTGGAACGAAGGTTTTAGACCACCAACAGATTGGATGGTAGTTTGGTCCGATCATGGATTTGGCGATTTTGAACATCTTCCAAATACTACAGATAATTATGAGTTTGGTACCTATATGCATGCTGGATATTGGTTAAATCATACCGTTCATAATCCATATCCAAATAAGGTGGAAACGGTAATGAAAGAGATGTTTGAAACCTATAATGCCGATAAATTTTGTTTAGTAAACGGACAAAATTTCAGACCGTTTTTATTAAATCTAGAAGCCTATAGTGCTGTTTGTAATAATCCTGAAACGTTTAGCGGAGATGAATTTTACAAGGGATGGACATCACGGTATTTTTCAGAAGAAGCAGCGAACCACGCTATAGCTTCGATGAAATATTTACATGAAGCACAGAAGGGACGAAAAGGGTATGTAGAACATTTATGGGAAATTCGAGAGGCGGTTTCATATTTATCAAATGCACCAATTAGAAGACCAGGAAAAACACCTATTCCATTTGATTATAAACGTGTGGAAAATGATTATGACCATATAGCAATAGCTGTAAAAAACATCGAAAAAGCTTTAGCGGAAGCCGAGAAAGGATATCAAAATGAAAAATCTAAGTTTTATCATGCCTATATCTTATTACCAGTGCAATTGTATAGTGATTTAATTACTTTTGAAACTACGCTTCATAACATGTCAAAATTAAAACGAGAGTTTGAAACTTCTAAAAAAGCAAGGTTTTTAAATGAAGCAAAACAGTTGCTGCCTATAGCTAAAAGTCAATTAGAAAATATATATAAACGTAGAGCATCTGGCGATTTAGATGATAAATGGAAAGATTGGTACGCCATAAAAAACAGAAGACAAAACAATGGTTTTCCAACATTAGATATGCTGAATGCCATTGAAGAAAATTTAAATAAAATGACGCCTTAAAAAACAATGATAATGAAGTTACCTTACCTCTTTAAAACCAGATTTTACATTTTAAGTGTTGTATGTCTTGTCCTGTTTTCGTGTAAAGAAAATGAAAAACAAGAATTAAAAGCAGATCATGTATCAGCTATAGATTATACCGAAAAAGTGTATCCCTTATTAGATACCGAAAATTCACGTTGGTTTTTCTTCTCGTCGGCTAATCGTCCGTTTGGGATGGTTAATTTAAGTCCCGATACACAAATTGGAGGTGCTTGGGGTAGTGGTTATCGTTTTAAAACAGATACTATTAAAGGGTTTAGCCATATTCATGCTTGGCAAATGTCTGGTGTTTCTGTTATGCCAGTTACTGTTTCCGAAGATAATAAAACGAGTGTTTTTAAAGATTATTATTCAAAATTTAGTCATAATAAAGAAAAAATAACACCAGGTTTCCATAGTTTAGAGCTGGAGCGTTACCAAATAGAAACTAAGTTGACCAGCACAAAACGCGTAGGTTTGCATCAATATAATTTTCCTAAAAATGAAAAAGCAGCTATTCTTTTCAATCTGAATACCATTTTGGGGCCATGTGAAAATTCGAATGGGGTTTTAGAGCAACATAATAAAAATGAACTTTCGGGGCATTTGGTTATGGAGCCAACTCACCGACGTCCAAAGCCCGTAACTGTTTATTTTAAAGTAAAGCTAAATACAGAAATTGAAGCTTTAGAACGAGATGAAGAAACGGGCAACTACCTCGTGAATTTAAAAGAAGATAAAAAGAACGTTTTGATGAAAGTGGGTATTTCATACACTTCCGTTGAACATGCAAATCTTAATATAATTGAAGAATTACCAAATTGGGATTTCAATCAAATAGTAGAGGCTTCTAAAACGGAGTGGAATGCGTTACTTGGTCGAATTGATGTAAAAGGAAACACAGAACAAGCGCAAAGGCGTTTTTATACCGATTTATGGCATGCGCTACAAGGTCGTAGAATTATAAACGATGTCAACGGAGCGTATCCTGATAATACTGGAGACGAATTCAGAATGGGGCAATTGCCATTAGACGAAAACGGAAAGCCAAAGTTTAATCACTTTAATTCCGATTCATTTTGGGGTGCACAATGGACTCTTAACACCCTTTGGGGATTGGTTTTTCCTGAAGTTATGGCCGACTTTGCGCATTCTTTAATGCAATATTATAAAGATGGGGGCTTAGTGCCACGTGGACCTTCAGGAGGTAATTACACTTACGTGATGACGGGTGCATCCTCTACACCATTTATGGTTACTGCCATTCAAAAAGGACTAATTACCGAAGATTTGGAAGGTATTTATCAAGCCTTAAAAAAGAACCATATGCTTAATGGTATTATGGGCAAAGCAGGGTATGAGCACAATACAGATCTGGGTGGTGGTTTAAAATATTATATTGAGAACGGTTACGTGCCTTACCCAATTCCAGACGGGAATTTTGGAGGCCATCAAGAT
>NZ_JBDWDG010000028.1:0-118597 GCF_039977455.1 Algibacter sp.
CAAGATGGTGCGAGCATGACCATGGAATATGCATATCAAGATTGGACTTTGGCTCAATTGGCTAAAAAATTAAACCATACCGACGATTATAATTATTTTATGGAACGCTCCAATAATTATAAAAATGTGTTTGATAAAGAAAGTTCTTGGATGCGTCCTAAGAACCTCGCAGGGGTTTGGAAACAAGATTTTGATCCTTACCAAGCAGAAAACGGTTTTATAGAATCGAATGGTGCACAATCTACATGGTTTGTGCCTCACGATTTAGAAGGTTTAGCAGAGCTTATGGGCGGTACCGATAAGGCTGTAGAGAAGTTAAATACGCAGTTTAAAACTGCCGAAGATATTGGTTTTACTGCAGGGAATTCACATGCCCAAGAATTACACCCAGAATATAGTCGAATACCTATTAATTATGGCAACCAACCGTCCATTCAAACGGCTTTTGTATTTAATAAATTAGGACGTCATGATTTATCGCAATATTGGTCGCGTGCTGTGGTTGATAAAGCGTTTAGCGGCTTGGATCCTACCACAGGTTACAATGGTGATGAAGATCAAGGCTTAATGGGAAGTCTTGCTGTACTTATGAAAATCGGGTTGTTTCAAATGAATGGAGGAACAGAAAACAATCCGGAATATCAAATAGGAAGCCCTATATTTGATGAGGTTATTATTAAACTAAATCCCGATTATTATTCAAATAAAACATTCAGCATAAAAGCGCATAATAATAGTGCTACAAATGTTTATGTTAAAGAAGTGAATTTTAATAATAAGCCTATTGAAAATTATAGTATTTATCATCAAGATATAACCAATGGTGGCGAATTAATTTTAGAAATGTCTAACGGTTCTAAATAATCATATTTATAGTTATGAAGTTAAAAATTTCTATTCTACTCGTTCTACTTACAACGTTTTCAGCTTTTGCACAACTTAAAAATAAGCTCGAGCTTAATGAAGATTTCATGGATATGGGTTTTGGTATTTTTGTGCACTGGAGTATGGATTCTCAATTAGGGAGTGTTATTAGCCATTCGTTAGTTGGCGCTTCAGAGGATTATGTAAATAAATATTTTAACGAGCTTCCTAAAACATTTTATCCCAATAAATTTGATGCTGAAGAATGGGCACGTTTGTTTAAAGTCGCTGGAGCGGAGTATGTTGTGTTTACAGCAAAACACCATAATGGTTTTTGTATGTGGGATACCAAAACTACCGATTTCAATATCATGAATACGCCTTACGGAAAGGATATTGTAGGCCAATTGGTAAAGGCGTTGCGTAAATTCGATTTAAAAGTGGGGATTTATTTCTCTCCAGAAGATTTTAGCTTTATCCATAAACAAGGGCATTTAATTTCTCGAAAAGGACCAATGACACAGGTTACGGCCAATAAAGAGTTATTTGAGTATGATAAATTACAGGTTAAAGAGCTTGTTGAAAATTATGGGCAAATAGATGTTATGTTTTTTGATGCGTTTCACTCTAAACCTATGGCGCAATATGTGCACAGTATAGATCCAAATATTGTGGTAACCCGAGGGGAAATGAAAACACCAGAGCAAAAAATTCCGGATGGTGCTCAGCCAGGTCCATGGGAAACTTGCATGACGATGGGAACGCAATGGCAATACAAACCAACAAATGAAGATTATAAAGATGGCTCTGAATTAATAGAAAAGCTTATAGAAATTCGTGCTAAGGGTGGTAATTTTTTAATGAATATTGGTCCGAAGCCTAATGGCGAAATTCCGATAGAGCAAGAAAAACGTATGCGTGAAATTGCGTTGTGGATGTACGTCAATGAAGAAGGTGTTAAAAATGTAAGAACGGTACCAACTATTGTTAAAGATGGCGATATGTGGTTTACAAAAGGAAAAGATGATAGTACAGCATATGTGTTTATCACAGGACAAGAAAATTGGTTTAAAGGCTTTAGACGAAATTTTCTATTGAAAAATATCCGATCGACTAAAAACACCAAAATTTCTGTGCTTGGGCAAAATGATTTAGTGGTGGAGTATTGGCCAGAAAACACACCAACGTCCCGATTTATTCAGCATGAAGATTTGTTAGAAATATCTATAAGTAGAGCACAAAGATTATATAACGATAAAATTTGGCCAAATCCAGTGGTGGTGAAGTTAACCAACATAGAATTTATAACCAAGTAAGCGTTTATTATCAGAAAATATTCAAATTATTTTAAAATGAAAGAGAGCACATTCCGAAGAAATTTTTATTACAGTTTAGGTTTTTTACTTGTTTTTATGACGAATGCCTTCGCGCAGTCGTCTGACAAAATGGATTGGTGGAAAGATGCCAAATTTGGTATGTTTATGCATTGGGGATTATATTCTCAAACGGCAGGATATTGGAAAGGTCACAAAGCAAAAGGTAATGAGCATTTCATGATTCATGAAAAAATATCTTTAAAAGAATATGCTTCCATAGCGGATGATTTTAATCCAGTTAATTACGATGCCGAAAAATGGGTGCTTACCGCTAAAAATGCAGGTATGAAATATATTATCATCACCTCAAAACACCACGATGGTTTTGCGATGTTCGATTCACCATCAAACGATTATAATATCAAAGAGAGAACGCCTTACGCTAAAGATCCTATGACGGAACTCGTTGCGGCTTGCCATAAGCATGATATGAAATTTGGGTTTTATTACTCATTAGGTCGCGACTGGGAAGATCCCGATGTGGCTACAGATTGGCCTTTTAAAGGCGGAAGAAGTAATTTGGTGGATTATCCAGATGAAGATATTAAAGTCTATAGTCGGTATTTTGAAAGAAAGGTGAAACCGCAAATAAAGGAGTTATTAACCCAATACGGTAAAATTGATGTGATTTGGTTTGATACACCAGAATTAATAAGTCCAGAAGAAAGTAAAGAATTACGCGAGCTTATTTTAGAAATTCAACCTGAATGTATTATAAACAGTCGTATTAAGCATGGTTTTGGTGATTATAAAGTTACAGAGCAAGAAATTGTTGATGGGCTAGAAGTAGAACCTTGGGAAGCTTGTATTACCATGGGTAAAAACTGGGGATATATTGAGTATGATACTATATATAAATCTTCAGAATTAATGACGCGTCATTTACTAGAAATAGTAAGTAAAGGCGGGAATTTATTATTAAATAACGGACCAACAGCAAAAGGCGAAATCACAGACTTAGCTCAAGAACGATTAGCAGAAATGGGAGTTTGGATTGAACAAAATTCTGAAGGGATTTACGGTACTAAACCATGGAAGGTACAAGGAGAACGACTTGTTGATATATCAATTGAGAATGAAAAGGTAAAGTTTGCCGAAGATAAAAACACCATGAAAGATAACGAACATGATGGCACATCGAATGTTATTTTTCCTGAAGTAAGATTTACCTCAAAAGATGGCGCCATTTATGCCTATGTTTGTAGCTCTACCGATAAGGAAGTGCTTATAAAAGCATTTTCAGCTGAAAAAGTAGGAAAGATTAAGGCGGTAACACAATTAACTACTTCCCAAAAAGTAAATTGGAAACAAACCAAAAACGGTTTAATAGTAGAAATTCCGAATTACTCTGAAAACGAAATACCTATTACAGGCTTCAAAATAGCACTGTAATTATTTTAAAAAAAAGTAATTTAGGAATTTCTTTTAATAAATAATACCCATTATTTCAAAGGGTATAAATACTCGTAGTAATGCATTATCTTAAATCAAAACTCGTATTTGTTTTCTTGTTATCAACGGTTTTTACATGGGCGCAATCTAATAGAACCATAGCGTTATGGCCCAACAATGTGCCTGGAGAAATTAGCGAAAAACAACCTGCTAAAATTTCAAAGAACACCTCGGGAAATGTTAAACGGATAAGCGAAGTTACCAACCCGATACTCACTGTTTACAGACCTGAACATCCCAATGCATCTAAAGCCGGAATCATTGTTTGTCCAGGTGGCGGTTACAATATTTTAGCTTTAGATAAAGAAGGTGAGGAGATTGCGGAATGGGTAAATTCTTTAGGTTATACAGCCTTTGTTTTGCAATATCGAGTTCCTAAAAACCAAAAAGGTGCAGCTCAAGATATTCAACGGGCTATAAAAATTGTGAGAAGTAAGGCTTCTGAGTTTTATTTAGATACCGACAAAATTGGACTTATCGGTTTTTCGGCAGGAGGGCACTTGGCTGCTTTAGCTTCAACCAATGCTACCACAAGTTTTTATGAGCCTCAAGATGCTATACATACGTTGTCTAGTAAGTCGAATTTTACCATGCTTATTTATCCAGCGTATTTGGATAAAGGTGAAAATAAAACCCTAAATCCCGATTTTTCTTTAGATCAAAATACACCACCATTTTTTATCTTTGGAACAGCAGACGACCCGTACGGTAATAGTAGTTTTGTTATGGGGCAAGCGTTACGAGACAATAAAACTCCGGTAGAGTTACATATGTATCCAAAGGGAGGTCATGGTTATGGTTTACGTAAAGGTAATGTAGCGGCCAAACAATGGCCAAAATTAGCAGAGAAATGGCTTGAGAAAGTAACTATAGCTCAGCCTAAACTAAACGATATTCAAGTTATTGGGAGTCATAATTCATATAAAATTGAAATTGAAAAACCCTTGTATGATTATTTACATGGTGTAAATCCTAAAATGGAAAGTTTACAATACGGTCATGTTTCATTAGAAAAACAATTAGACTTAGGATTAAGGAATTTGGAATTAGATGTGTTTTACGATCCGATAGGTGGGTATTTTTCAAATCCTAAAGGGTTGGATATTGTAAAAACACTAGGTGAAACACCTTTAGATTTTGATACTGAAGAAAAGTTGAAAACACCCGGGCTTAAAATGTTTCATGTACAGGATATCGATTTTAGAAGCCATCATTTGCTGTTTAGAGACGGATTAAAAACCTTGAAGAAATGGTCGGAAAAGAACCCGAATCACACACCTGTAGTTATTCTTATAAATACTAAAGATCAGAAAGTGCTACAAACTAGAGATCCTTTACCTTTCGATAAAATTGCTTTAGATAGTCTAGATGTTGAAATTCGATCTGTATTTTCTGAAAGGCAATTGATAACGCCGGATGCTGTTCGTGGGAATTTTAAAACGCTAGAAGAGTCCATTTTAAAGGCAGGTTGGCCAAAATTAAGTGCTTTAAAAGGTAAATTTTTATTTGTTTTAGATGAAAAGGAAATACGTATAAATAACTACTTAGAAGGTCATGATGCTTTAAAGGGACGAGTGCTTTTTGTGAATAGTAAAGAAGGGAATCCGGAAGCGGCATTTCGGATTGTGAATAATCCCATTACAGATTTTGAGTATATAAAAACACTAGTAGCAAAAGGCTATATGGTACGTACCCGTGCCGATGCCGGAACGAAAGAAGCGCGCATTAATAGTTACGATAGGTTTGAAAAAGCTAAAGCTTCTGGAGCACAAGTGATTTCTACAGATTATTATATACCATCGACCTTATTTGACTCCAATTATAAAGTAATTTTTGAGGATGGAACTTATGAAAAAATTAAAAAATAAAAGCATGTTTAAATATTTAGGATTGTTTTTGACTTGTTTCCAAGTGTTGGTGCTAACGGCACAGGAGGACAAGGTTTCTGAATTTTCAATTGTTGAAGCGAATAATTCCATATCGATTTTAATTGATAAAAAAGATGCTGAAGTGGTAACAATAGCTTCGGAGATTTTCGCAAATGATGTTTTTAATATCACAGGATTAAAGCCATCCATAATTTCAAAAGCGAATACTTTTTCTTCTGTAATTATAGCAGGAACTATTGGCGAGAATGCCATGATAAATAAATTGATAGCTTCGGGTAAATTAGACGTTACCGAGTTTAAAAATGATTGGGAACGCTATACGATTCAAATGATTGAAAACCCAACTAAAAATATTGATAAGGCTTTAGTCATTGCAGGAAGTGATCGTAGAGGAACGGCTTATGGTATTTTAGAATTGTCTAGAAAAATAGGAGTGTCACCATGGGAATGGTGGGCCGATGTTACGCCAGAAAAAAGAAAAGAGTTAAAGATTACAGTTGAAAATTCGGTATCCAAAAGACCTTCAGTAAAATACCGAGGAGTGTTTTTAAATGATGAGGATTGGGGGTTACAACGTTGGGCCGCTTTAAATTTTGAGCCAGAAACAGGTGATATTGGCCCTAAAACCTATGCTAAAGTTTTTGAGTTGTTATTGCGTTTAAGGGCCAATACTATTTGGCCTGCCATGCATTCTAGTACCAAACCATTTTATTTCTATCCAGAAAATAAATTTGTAGCAGATGATTATGCTATTGTCATAGGAACATCGCATGCAGAGCCTATGTTGAGTAACATCAATACGGAATGGAAACATGATGAAATGGGAGAGTATCGCTATGATACCAATTCAGAAACTATAAAAAAACTTTTTACTAAACGCGTTACAGAAACGGCAAAATTAGAAGGTATTTATACTACAGGAATGCGTGGAGAACACGATTCCCCAATGATTGTTGGTGAAGATGATACGGATGCACAGGTTCATTTATTGGAACGTGTTATTACAGACCAACGTGCCATATTGAAAAAGGAAACTAACAAGAATCCAACAGAGATTCCGCAAGCTTTTGTGCCCTATAAAGAAGTCTTGAATTATTACCAAAGCGGACTAAAGTTACCAGAAGATATTACGCTAGTTTGGACCGACGATAATTACGGCTATATGCGTCAATTAAGTAACCCAGAAGAACAAACCAGACCAGGTGGTGCAGGTGTATATTACCATACGTCGTATTGGGGAAGACCTCATGATTATTTATGGTTAAATTCTACCAACCCGGTTTTAATGTGGGAAGAAATGTCTAAGGCTTACGAGTTTCAATCGCGTGATATTTGGATTTTAAATTGTGGAGATATTAAACCCCATGAGTATAACATCGAGCTGTTTTTAGACATGGCTTGGGATATGGATAATTTTGAAAAAAGTACGGCTGTAAAAACACATACAAAGGCTTGGGCAGCACGTGAATTTGGAAAAGAATCGGCTTCTAAAATTACCAATGTTTTATTTGAAAATAACCGCTTAGCATATATTAGACGTCCTGAGTTTATGGCTTGGAGTCAAGTGGAGCCTGTTACAAAAGAAGGTGAAACAGAGTTAACGCAGTATCATTATGGAGATGAGGTATCAGAACGTATCAATAGCTATCAAAACATTATTGATGCAACGGAACATTTATATGATGGTATAGCAGCACACAGAAAAGATGCGTTCTATCAACTGGTGTATTATCCTGTTATTGGCGCTTCAAAATTAAATCAGAAATGGCTATATAGTTTTAAAAATAAATTTACGGCCAAGCAAGGTAGACAGAGTGCAAATAGGTTTGGTGTTTTATCAAAAGAGGCCTTCAGCCGAATTGAAAAGGAAACGTCGTATTACAATACGAAACTTCAAAACGGAAAGTGGAACCATATTATGACCATGGCGCCTCGTTTTTTACCTGTTTTTGCTCAACCGGCTACGTCTATTGTTCAAACCGATGAGAAAGCGAAGTTAGGTTTAGCTTTAGAAGGTTATCAAATGGAAGTGAATGATGAAATTATAAACAGTTACGCGGACGTACTGCCGGTGTTTAATAGATACACAAATAGCAGTTATTTTATTGATGTTTTTGTTGAAGGACACGGAACCTTAAACTGGGAGGCGAAGCCAAAGGCGGATTGGATAAAATTATCTGAAGATAAAGGGGTTTTAAATACAGCTTCAGGTCAGGTAGAAAAAAGAATTTGGGTGCGTATCGATTGGGATAACGTGCCAAAAGGCGAGAACAAAAAAGAAGCACCATTAGGTCACGACTTTCAGTTAATTCCACCAAGTTTTAAGGTGAATAGTGCCATCGATTTTATTTCCGAAGGAAAAACAACAACCATAGGAGTTTCAGTTTATAACCCTAAATTAGAAGTTTTAGAAAATTACAAAGGCTTTGTTGAAGATAAAGGTTATGTGTCCATAAATGCTGAAAATTTTACACGTAAAAATTCAGGAAAAGAAGCCAAATGGGAACTGTTTGAAGGTTTGGGCTATAGTAATAAAGTGATTACAGCTTTACCACGAACGGCAACGCCAAATGTTAATATTGATGATATAAAAGCTAAAAGTCCGGTTTTAGAATATGATTTTTATACTTTTAATTTCGGAGAAGCTCAAGTGAATTTACAAGTTGTACCAACACACGCGCCACATGCAGGTATTGGTGTGCGTTGTGCCGTTGCCATTGATGATTCTGATCCTGTAATTGTAGATTTTCAAACTCAAGGTCGAAGTGATGCGTGGAAAGAAAATGTGCTTAAAAACGCTACAGTTAAAGCGGCTAAACAAATAGTAAATAAAGCGGGGCCACATACTTTAAAAATTTGGATGGTAGATCCGGGTGTTATGATAGATCAGGTGTTGATAGATTTAGGAGGATGGAAAAAGAGTTATGCATTTCCGAAGGAAACTGTTAAAAAATAATTTTATTTTGAATAGATTGTATAATCAATGCGTTGGTATCATAGTGTTAATGATGCTGATTTCTTGTGGAAAAAGTATTAAAGCGAAGCAAGATCCTGTACAAATAGCATTTATTGCCGATGCGCATTTTCAAGATATTTATGCGCATTTTGAAGATGCCGATTACAAAGGTATTGAGAATCCAGAGACAGGACAGTTTGTTAACATCCGGACCATGCAAGCACAATTGCAATCTACCAGAATATTCAACGAAAACTACTTTGCATTTATTGAAGCTTTGGATGATATTGTTGCGAGAGGTATAAAATATGTGGCTCTACCAGGGGATTTTAGTGACGACGGACAGCCGGTTCATGTCAAAGGATTACGAAAACTTTTAGATAGTTATTCTAAAAAGCATGGCATTTTATTTTTTGCAACCACTGGAAATCACGATCCGGTAAAACCGTTTACTCACGAGGCGGGAAAAACCGATTTTTTAGGCGCTGGTGGTAAGGAACAAATTATAGTAAGCTCAGTTAAAAATTTAAAAGACACTGCGAAAGGTCAGTTGAAACCCATAATAACTTCAGAAATAAAAAAATGGGGTTATAAAGATATTTTGAATGAAATGTCCTCATTCGGGTTTTATCCTCAAAAAGAGTATGTATACTGGGAAACACCCTTTTCTTCTTATACTTATGCCGAGTATAGTTTTAATAAAGCCAAAGAAGCTTCGGATTTAAAGAAAAGAACCTATCAAATAGATGTACATAATGCACATCCGGATGCTAGTTATCTAGTAGAGCCAATCGACGGTGTTTGGCTTTTGGCAATCGATGCCAATGTGTATGTGCCAAATAAAGAATTATCGGGAATATCTATTAATGCAAACGATTTTTCTGGAGCAAGTATTGGTTATAATAACGTGCTTTTACAGAAAACACACCTAATAGCTTGGGTAAAAAAAGTAGCAGCGCAGGCCAAAGAAAAAGGGAAAGTTTTAATCGCTTTTAGCCATTATCCTATGGTTGAGTTTAACGATGATGTTTCCGAAGAGATGAAAACCTTTTTTGGAGGAAATAAAATGCAATTGCACCGCGTTCCCAAAGACGGTGTTGCTGAAATTTTTGCCGATGCCGGTATTCAAATTCATTTTGGTGGTCATATGCATATTAACGATACAGGTGTGCGAACCAGTGAAATCGGTAATACATTGTTCAATATTCAAACACCATCTTTAGCGGCTTATACACCCGGATATAAGGTGTTAACGATACTGTCGGAAACTGATTTTGATATAGAAACAGTAATTATTAATAAGGCTAAAAACTTTAATAGTTTGTTTCCTTTGTACGCGCAAGAATACGCTTACTTGAGCGAAACGGATTCTTCTACAAAATGGAATAAAGATATATTAACCACCGAAAATTATAAAGATTTTACTAAATTTCACCTAAAAGAATTGGTGCGTCTTCGGTTTTTACCCAACGATTGGCCTAAGGCTTTTGCTGATAGCTTTTTAGATGCTTCGGGGAAGGATTTGTTATTAAAAAAATCTAACATGTCCACTGTATGGCTAAAAGAGCGTTTATTAGCTAAAAACTTAACTTTGGAAGCTTTTGAAATGTGGACAGGTTTTGATATGGTGAATGATTTTTATAAATTGAGAAGCGCAGATCAATTAGCTTTTAGTGATATTGGTGACAAAAGGTTAAAAGAATATCAATTTATTTGTGAGGTATTACAAGACGTTACAGATGAAAACCTGAAGTTGTGGTTGCGTATTTTTGAAAAAAGTAAAAAAGGTGCACCTTCAAATCATTTTAGAATAAATTTAGAATTCAATACCATAAAAAATATTACACCATAAATACCTCAAATAACACCCATTTAATGGTCAATCGTTTTATTATATTTTCGCTTTGTTTTTTGTTTGTTTTAAGCAGTTTTGCTCAAAACATCAAATTTGGGCATTATAATGACAAAGACGGACTTTCTCATAACTCGGTTAGACATATTGTACAAGATAAAAAGGGGTTTTTATGGTTAGGTACATTTTCTGGCCTTAACCGTTTTGATGGGTATCAATTTAAATCTTATTTAAGTTCTGAAACAGAGTCTAATGCTTTAAATAATGATGATATTACAAGTTTAGAGCTTGATGAGTCCTCAAATAATCTTTGGATTGGTACAAGGAATGGCTTAACCCTCTTTGAACTAGATACGCATACGTTTAAAACTTTTTTGCCAGAAAAGGATAACCCTAATAGTTTGCCAGATTATGAAATCCGATCTTTATACATAGATAAGTTTAGTAGAATTTGGGTAGGAACTAAAAACTCTGGTTTGTATCTGTTTTTTCCTAAAGAAAATAGATTTTCTAAAATTCATATAGAGGGCTTTGATTATATTAAAGAGATATTCGAAGACAAAAAAGGAAACATTTGGATAGGTAGTTATGAAACGGGATCAATTGCAAAAATAACACTCGATGGTAAAGGTGGAATATCTAAATTATTACAATATAGTTTAACAATTCCGAATTCCAATGATATAAATCCATATATAAATTTTATTTATGAAGACGATAAATCTGATATTTTTGTTGGCACAAGAGAAGGGCTTTATAAGTATAATATAGCACTTGACACCTTTGATAATTTATATATTAAAGACGGTGTTTTAAGAGATAATCTTGGGCCTTATTTTTTGTCCGTTACCCAAGCTCCAGATAACAAATATTGGGTTGGTACCCTTGGTGGTTTACTGGTGTGCGATCGATTGGAAGATATCCAGCAAGGTAACTTTCAATGGCATTATTCTAAGTTATCTGACAATTATTCTTTAGTAGATAACTTAATATCGGCGTTGTATTTTGATGCTTCTGGAGTGTTGTGGATTGGTACAGAAGATGGTTTGGATAAATATGATCCTTATGAAAATCAGTTTAAATTAAATAAAGATATTTCATTATATATTAACAATCAGGCGCCTAGAATTAGAGGGTTTGCTAAAACTCATAATAACAAAGTCGTTGTAGCTACAAGGCATAATGGTCTTTTTATTTCAGAAAATGACTCGTTTACGCCCTTGTTTGAGGGAAGAAGTGATATTGCAAGTATTTATTCGTACGACGGGAAAATATTTTACTGTGGCCTTTGGAATGGTAAAGTATTGGTCTATAATTACATTAATAATACATCTAAGGTGCTAGATTTTGGCTTTAAAAGTTCACCTGTTTTAGCATTCGAAAAATATTTAGATAACACCTTGATTATTGCTTCTTTTGAAGAAGAATTAGCTTTTTTAAACACTAAAACATTAGAGAGTAAAAAGCCAGAGGAAGACTTTTTAAAGGGGTATGAAGTTAATAAAGTAGTATTAGGTCGTAATAATAATTTGTGGTTTGCTACAGAAAAAGGTGTTTTAAAATATAATTTAAAAAATAAAACGACCAAAAATTATTCCCAAAGTTTAGATAATGAATTTGGTCTACCTCATAATAATGTAAGTGATATTAAAATTGATTCCTATGGTAAAATTTGGGCAGCTACACGTTTGGGGTTGGCTTCATACAATCCTATTGGAGATGCCTTTGAGAGGGTTGAACTTCCAAAGGAAATTTCAGGAAGGTGGATAACAGATATTGCAGTAGATATTAGTGGCTATCTATGGTTAAACATGAATAATAATAGCATCACTAAATATAATTTAAAAAACGGAAATGCACATATATACCATGTAAAAAGTGGTAATAGATTGGATGTGTTTAGTTCTAGTGGTTTCTATAATTTTAATAACTCAAAGATATATTTGGGTGGTAAAAACGGAGTTATATATTTTTCGCCTTCAGAAATAAAAGAAAATTCTAGAGCTCCAAAACCTGTTATAACCGAGTTTAAAGTTCAGAATAAGGAAATTTTACCAGGAGTTAAAATTAATGGACAAGTACCTTTTGAAAATGATATTAATTATAATAGCAATGTAAAATTAGATTACGGAAACCGTAATTTTTCTATTCAGTTTTCAGCGCCTACTTTTACTAATGAAAGGCTTAATAAATTTAAATATAAATTAGAAGGCTTTGATGAGGATTGGATTGAAACTACTAGCGATTCTAGGACGGTTCAATATACTAATTTGTATTCTAATGATTATGTATTTAAAGTAAAGGCAAGTAATAGTGATGGTTATTGGAGCGAAGCCTCTTTATATAATATAAAAATTTCACCTTCATTTTGGTTGAGTTACAAAGGCATTTCCTTATCGCTGTTTATACTTGGAATCTTAATATATTTTGGACGTAAACAATTAAAATTGCGCTTAAAATTGAAACAAGAACTCCTGTTGGAAAAAGTAATGCGGGAGCGAGACGAAAAATTAAATAATGAAAAACTTCGTTTTTTTACAAATATTTCTCATGAGTTAAGAACGCCATTAACCCTAATATTAGGTCCTGTAAAACAATTGCTCGATCAAGACGATAAAAACACTTACGCTAAAAGTAGGGTACATTTAATTTATCAAAATGCAAATAGGTTATTACGTTTGGTTAATCAAATACTAGATTTTAGAAGAGCAGAAACAGGCGAGCTAAAGCTTAAAGTCTATAAAACAGAAATTATTTCTAATACTAATGATATTTTTAATTCTTTCGTTGAATTGGCGCAATCTAAGAATATAAATTTCAATTTAAACATGGAAGAAAATATTCCAGATTGTTGGATAGATATGGATAAGTATAGCAAAATTCTATACAATTTACTTTCCAATGCTATGAAGTTTACCAATAATTATGGCAATGTAGATTTGTATTTGGGATATAAAGAAGGCAAGGAAAAAATGCTAACTATCGAGGTAAGTGATGATGGTATTGGTATTCCTTTGGAAAGCCAGGAGAAAATATTCTCAAGGTTTTATCAAGCTAAAAATAGTAAAGCAAGCACAACTGGTACGGGGATTGGTTTGTCTTTAGTTAAGGCATTAGTCGAAATACATAAAGGGACAATAAAAGTAAAAAGTGTACCAAATTCAGGGAGTATTTTTACTATTGAGTTACCAGTTTATAGAAAAGCCTTTACTAAAGATGAGATATTTTATTTTATACCCGATGTAGTTAAGGGAAACAAAATTGCTCCTTTAAAACCAACTATGTATAGCAACCTAGAAATTTCTAAAATAAAGCCTGTAAAAACTAATACAGATATAAAACATAAAGTATTAATTATTGATGACAATGCAGAATTAAGAAATTATGTAGCGGAATATTTATCTGGATATTTTAAAATTTATCAGGCAGAAAATGGCAAAGAAGGTTTGGAGGTTTGCAGAAAAGAAAAACCCGTATTGTGTGTTGTTGATGTTATGATGCCTATAATGGATGGTTTTCAGTTTGTTGAAGAACTTAAGTCTGATGAAAATATTAGCCATACAGCGGTAGTATTATTAACCGCTTTAGCCGAAAATGAAAACAGAATTAAAGGTTATAAAATAGGTGTTGATGGTTATTTGGTAAAACCTTTTGATCCTTCGTTATTAAAAACCCGAATTGATAATATTATAAAAATACACTTCGATTTAAAACAAAAATTTTCTGGTGAGGTAGAGACAGATGTCATCACTTTAGCCCATTCTCAAATCGATATTGAGCTTATTTCTAAAATAAAAGAACTTATAGAAACTCAAATTAATAATCCAGAGCTAACTTCTGGTTTTTTGTGTAACGAATTGGCAATGAGCTCCTCTAAGCTCTATCGGAAAATTAAACAGTTAACAGATTTATCTCCTAACGAATTTATTAGAACGATTCGATTAAAAAAATCGGCTGTTTTATTAAAAACTAAAAACTATAATGTCTCTGAGGTTGCAAATATGGTGGGCTTTAATGATCCCTTGTATTTTAGTCGTTGTTTTAAAAAACAATTTGGACACTCCCCAAGTAAACTAATTAAATAAACCTACAAATTAATTTAATTTTTATACAAATAGACATTATATGTTTCCTGCAAATCCTCCATTTATTCCTCATAAAATTAATAATGTTGGAAGCTATAAAAGAGCGATTGAGATTTCCGAAAACAGAAATGATAAAGACTTTTATATTCATTTAGCATGAGTAGCTGTGCAATGTATTTATAGTTTAAAGGAGTTAAGGTAGGGTATAAGGAAGGAAGCAAAATACCTATGGAATTTAAAATTACAGATGTTGTAAGGCTAAGAAAAAAAGGATGGTTGCGGTTCAGGTATTGCCATGGTATGATAAATGGATACAAAACGGATGTACCATGGGTAACCTTTACTTATACAAATGGAAAAGGTATAAAAATAGAAGGATTACAGCTACTAGGTTTTAGTGGCCACCATCAATAAAAACCGATTTTGATGCCGACAAAGAAAAACAGCCACGTCATACTTTAGATATGGTAAAAAGAGATTTTGTTAATATTAATTGTAAACAAATTGGTCTTGGAGAAGATAATAGGAGGAGTTATAAAACTATGAAACTAAGTGGTTTATAGGTCAACCTGCTAGTTTAAAATATTCGTATTAAATTAGTCCTTAAATAGATAGTTAAAAATGAAGATTAACACATTGAAAAAATCACTAATATTACTAAGTATATTGGTATGTATTAGTTGTAAGTCTAAAGAAAAAACAATGGTTTTCAAGTCAGAAAAACCTAACATATTATTTCTTTTCGCAGACGATCAAATGTTCAATACCATAGGGGCGTTAAATAATTGTCCTGTAAAAACACCAAATTTAGATCGGCTTTTAAGTAATGGGGTTTCTTTTTCTCATACCTTTAATCAAGGGTCATTTACACCAGCTGTTTGTGTGGCAAGTAGAACCATGCTAGTTACTGGTGGCTACCTATGGAAGGCAGCATCGTTTTCAAAAAAAGGAAATAATATAAACGACAAAAATGCTCCAAAATCGAAGTCGGAATATAAGATATCATTTAAAAAGCCTGAGAAATATTGGCCACAATATTTAAAAGAAGCTGGATATGAAACTTACATGGCAGGAAAATGGCATGTGGGAGAAGTGAAACCTAAAGATATTTTTGATTACTCTACCAACGTACGCCCTGGCATGCCAAACCAAACAAATGAGCGTTATTTAAGGAGTTTTGATAAAGGTAAGCCCGATACTTGGTCGCCATATGATACCATAAATAGAGGTTACTGGGAAGGTGGAAAACATTGGAGTGAGGTTTTGGCAGACGATGGAATTTCTTTTATTGAACAAGCCAAAACTAGTGATAATCCTTTTTTTATGTATTTGGCTTTCAATGCACCTCACGATCCAAGACAAGCACCAAAGAAGTTTGTAGATATGTATCCAGTTGGTGGTATTGATGTGCCAGAAAATTTTATTCCAGAATACCCTTATAATGAGGCTGCTGGGACAGGTCGTAGTCTTCGAGATGAGAAATTAGCACCTTTTCCAAGAACTGAACATTCTGTAAAAGTAAACAGACAAGAATATTATGCTATTATAAGTCATATGGACGAACAGATAGGTCGTATTTTAGATGCTCTGGAAGCTTCCGGAAAAGCAGATAACACCTATATATTTTTTACAGCAGATCATGGGCTTGCAGTGGGAGATCATGGTTTTATGGGGAAACAAAATATGTACGATAGCAGTATGCGTGTTCCGTTGTTGATGTCTGGACCAAAAGTTCCTAAAGGAAAAATAGTAGATTCGTTTGTGTACTTGCAAGATGTTATGGCCACAACGCTAGATATCGCAGGAATTGAAAAGCCAGAACAAATTGATTTTAACACCTTATTACCTTTGGCAACCGGTAAAACCAATAAGAGTAGGAATCCAGTGGTTTATGGAGCATATTTTGGTGCTCAGCGCATGTATAGGACAGAACGGTATAAAATGATTGTTTATCCAACCATTAATGTGGTTCGTTTATATGACTTGCAAAATGACCCATTGGAAATGGTGGATTTAGCAGAAAACAAAGAAGAATATAAGAACGTACTAAATCGCCTTTTTCAAGAATATAAAATGTTACAAAATGAAATGGGAGATCCGGTTGATATTTCTGAGGCATTTAATAATTTCATGGCAGGAAAATCAATATAATCCAAGCAAAGCAAGTATATAATTATTATGAAAATTTTTAAAAAATATTTATCAGCATCACTGTTTGTTTTGGTGCTTTTTTCTTGTAATTTTTCTAAAACATCTGAAACTCATATTGGATCTTCAAAAGAAGCTCCTTATGACGGTAGTTGGGAGGCCTTGCAAAAAATGCCAGTTCCAAATTGGTTTAATGACGGGAAAATAGGAATTTTTATTCACTGGGGCCCTTATAGTGTTATTGGGCACCGTAAAGGAGGTCGAGGTTATGCAGAACATGTTCCTAAAATGATTTATCAGGATTCTACTTATTATTATCCTTATTTAAGAGAACGTTGGGGAGCATCACCACCTGAATTTGGATACAAAGACATAATTCCAGAGTTTAAGGCGGAAAACTGGAATCCAGATGAATGGGCTGAATTGTTCTCTAAAGTAGGAGCAAAGTATGTTGTATTAACTGCCGAACATCACGATGGTTGGGCCAATTGGGATTCAGACTTAACACCTTGGAACGCTATGGATAAAGGGCCGAAGCGAGATTTGGTAGGCGATTTAGGAAAAGCCGTTAAAAAGAAAGGGTTAAAGTATGCGCCGTCATATCATAGAGAAAGACACACCAGTTTTTTTACTACACAGAAATATAAAGTTAAGGCAAAAGCTCATGATGATATTTTGGAAGAAATCAAAAGAAATCCGGAAGCAGAATCTCTTTATGGTCCCTTTGGTTTTAGTGATGAAGCAGTTGATGAGTATGTAGTTCGATGGAAAGAAATTCAAGATAAATATCAACCAGACTTTTTATGGATTGATGACATCCCGATTTTTACTAGAGATGGCAATAACTCTCAAGTAGAACCAAAGGTATTTAAGCCAGAAATTCAATATTTCTACGATCAATGTAGATTGATGATTACTGATTTTATGAATAACGGAAGTTTTAAAAATCAAGAAGTGTACATGAATAACAAAGGAGCCAATCGTAATTGGCCAGATGGTATTGGATGTTTAGAAAAAGACAATTTAAAATTAAAAGTGATTGGTCCTAAGTGGCAAAGTTGTACCACTTTTGGAACGTCTTTTGGTTATTTAGAAAATGATACCTACAAAACTCCAAAAAAAATTATTTCTGAAATGGTTGAAGTTATTTCTAGAAATGGAAACTTTTTGGTGAATATTGGCCCTAAAGCAGATGGTACAATACCTCAACCACAGGTTAAATTACTTCATGATATGGGTAATTGGCTTGGTATAAATGGTGAAGCCATATACGGAACACGTTATTGGAAAGTAAATCATCAAGAAAAAGGTAATTTGGCTTTTACAACTAAAGGAACAAAGCTTTTTGCAATAGCATTAAATCAACCAACGGGGTCCATAGTGATTGAAGCCACAAAAGGATGGACGGATAAAGAAGTGAAAGCTGTTAAGTTATTAGGTTCTGAAGCAGATGTTGAATGGAACATAACAGACGCAGGATTAGAAATTATTCCTCCAATAGATTTAGGCAAGAGTAGCTATGCCTGGTCTTTTGAAATCGATACAAATAAAGAACAACATGAACCAAATGTAATTCAAGCTGATGCTAGTAAAGCATTAAAAGGGACCAAAAAAGTCGATTTGGAAGGGCATTAATTATTTATTGAATCAAACTAGATATTATCAAAACTGCAATGTGTTAATGATTGGCCACAGAGCACACCAGATTTATATTTAGTGTTAAATTATTTAATTAGAATAAAACATTCTATTTTCTTTATAAATTATGTTTTTGTTTAAGATAGAATGTTTAGAAATTAAGAATAAACATTGACTTACTAGGTAATCATGATTATTAGTGTTTTTTTTAGAAAAATAGATGTAATTAGTTTTTAAGGTATTGTCTAATTTTTGTGTGGTAGTTTTATCAAAGTTTCTAAAGTTTTGGTTGTTTGAAATTGTATAGTCATCCAAAACATTAATTTTATTTAAAAGATCTTCATTTGAATTTATTACTAGCAAATTCCCGTTTGAAGACTTTAAATAGGCATCCGAATGCATAACAAATTGATTATGATAGTTTTGTTTTAAATTTATAGTTGATATATCGTTATCTATAGGGCTGTTTAAATTGGTATTTATGCTGTTTGTTTTACTTATAACGATATCTATGCGACCATAAATGTTAAAAATGGCATCGATACAATCTTTAATTGAACTAGTTTTAACAAGAGTGGTTTTAGAATTTTTAATAATTGAATATTCATGGTTTTCGAATTCTATAAAGTGAAGAAGTCCGCCTTTTTCAATAATTTTATCGCTTATGGCTTCTTCAAACTTTTCTAAATTTTTATTACACCTATTAATAATTATCACTTTGTTCTTTAAATGTAAATCCATTGGTTATTAGAAATTTTTGTTAGTGTTAATTTAGTACTTGCTATTGGCATTTCTAAATAGACAGTGTAGAGTTAGAGTGTCTATTGATTTAATGGTTGTTATCATGTTACTTAATTATAAGATTTTTAAGTCCTTTCCTTAGAAAATAACTTTTCATCAGGTTTTACAGGGAGTGTTTTTTGCCATTCTATTATTTGAGTCTTCAAATGTTCAGTTACGTTAGTATTTTGGTCTTTTAAATCCGTTTTTTCATAAACATCGGCAGCTATATTATAAAGTTCAACATAACTTAAATCTTTATTAGCTACTAATTTCCAATGATTATCAACAATCGCATAAGATACCCAATGGTTTGGTGCATTTTTATTTGCTGGCCAATGGGCTCCAATTTTCCAAAAAAGAGGCTTTGTTCTAATAGGGTAAGGGGTTCCTAATAACGTAGAAACTTGACTAATACCATCTGGTTTATAGTGTTCCGGTAATTTGGCTTCTGCAATTTCGCAAAATGTAGGTAATAAATCTACTGCTGAAATTAATGAGGAATCATCTATAGCACCAGCTTTAATTTTTCCGGGCCAACGTGCTATAAAAGGAACCCCTATACCGCCTTCAAAAAGTGCTGCTTTATACCCTTTTCTTCCCCCTGTAATGCCTTTAGAAGCTCCGGTTTTGTAACCAACACCTGTAGCTGTATCTAAATATAATTCTAGTTCTTTTGCCGTCTTAACTGATCTTGCAGGTCCATTATCAGAACTAAAAATAACTAGTGTGTTATCGGTAAGGTTTAAGCGGTCAATAGCATTCAAGACCTCACCAATCCTATCATCAGCGTGAGATAATACCGATGCATAAATATTATCTGCTTCATCTAGTTCGGGAAATCGTTGTTGGTATTTTGGAACTACATGATGCGGGGTATGTGGCTCATGTACCCATAAATTAATAAAGAATGGTTTGTTTTCTTCGTTGCTTTTTTCAATAAAATCTATAGCATTATCAGCATCTTTATAAAAAGGCATTTGTTCACCAGAGCAATTAAAAGCCCCATAAGTATCGTATCCATAGTTATCTGGAGTTGGTGAATCAGGAATCATGTTATTTGAAAGGTGCCATTTACCAAAATGTGCTGTGGCATAACCACTTTCTTGTAGTAATCTAGGAAGTAGCGTGGTTTTGTTATCCAACCAATCAGGCATATTTCTTTTAGCATTGCTATTGGCCCAAGCAAAATGACCATCAATATTATGTCTAGCAGGGAATTGTCCCGTCATTACACCAACTCTACTAGGCGAACAAACACCGCTTGCTACGGTAAACCTTTGAAAATCCGTACCTTCATCTATTAGCCGATCTATATTTGGTGTTTTTACATAAGGATGTCCATGTGCGCTTAAATCACCCCAACCCCAATCATCGGCAAAAATGAAAACAATATTAGGTTTTGTTTCCGAATTTTTAGTTTGTTTGTTAGTAGTGTTTTGGTTACAACTAAAAACAGTTATAGTAAAAAACACGAAGGATACAATTTGCTTTATGAATCTCATAGTGAAGGGATTTTCAACAAAACTATTTAAATTTACAAGTAATCATTTGCTCAAATACGTTTAAATAATTCTCTAATCGCTCTTAGTACGATAAATTTAGAGAAATTGGTTGATTCTATTGAGAATACAATAATTAAGCAATAGAATGAGTAATTAGAACAAATAGGTTGACTTTAATTTTATGACATTTACACTTAAATTTAAACTTATGAAATAATCAGCTCAAGTGGTGTTTTACTTTAATTTAAATTCATCGGTATTAATAAAACAAGCGAAAAAAGCAAGTAAAAGGCAGAAATGAGCATGAGGTATATGGACGTAAATTAATTAATTTGTAAACAAATTAAACATTTTTAATTATACTGTTATTAAAATATCATCATGCTACTCTAGCAATATAAAATAATCTAATTAAGTTTATGAAAAAAGTATTTCTATCATTAGTAATTAGCATCATTACCGCCAGTAGTTTTGCACAAGAAAGACCTAATATTGTTTTTCTTTTATCGGACGATCAAACAAGTATTGCCACGGGGTGTTATGGTAACGATCAGGTAATAACACCCAATATGGATGCTTTGGCTGAAGAAGGGGTTTTATTTGAGAACCACTACAATACAACTGCTATTTGTATGGCAAGTAGAGCCATTATTTTAACAGGAATGTATGAATATAAAGCCGGTTGTAATTTTGAACATGGTCCATTAAGAAAAGACAAATTTGCTAAATCATACCCTGTTATTCTTCGAGAACAAGGTTATTATACAGGTTTTGCAGGTAAATTTGGAATGGCTGTTTCTGATAATGGCAATAGTACAAGTCATAATAAATATGATACGCTCCCGATAGAGGACTTCGACAATTGGGCAGGAGGCTTAGGTCAAACCAGTTACCAAACCGCAAAGAACAAATACATTGCTAAATATGCTGAAAAATATCCTCATAGTACTAGAGCATATGCAGCTTGGGCAGAAGATTTTATAAAAGAAGCGAAACAAACGGGCAAGCCATTCTCTATGTCTATTAGCTTTAAAGCACCGCATATGCCTTTTACTCCAGATCAATATTTTGATTATGTGTATAAAGGAAAAAATTATAAGAAACCAGAAAATTACGGTGCAGAAAACGCAACACATCTAGCGCCTCAAGCAAAGACAGGAAGGCAATATAAAGAGTATGATTTTTGGCGTAAAAGTGATGAAAGTTACCAAAAAACCATTAAAAACTACAATCAGTTAATTCATGGTGTAGATTATGCCTTAGGCATGATTAGAAAAACCCTGGAAGAACAAGGAGTTGCCGATAATACCATAATCATTTTTACAAGTGATAATGGTTATAGTTGTGGTGCTCATAACTTTGGAGGGAAAGTATTGCCTTATGAAGAAGCTTCAAAATCGCCGTTAATTATTTACGATCCAAGAACACCAATTAAAAAAAGAGGTGTAAGACGTGATGAAGTAACTGCAAATATCGATATGGCTCCAACTATTTTAAATTATGCCGGAATTAAGGCTCCTGATAATATGGATGGTGAAGATTTACGTCTCTTAATAGAAAAACCTAAGAAATTTAAAAGAGAAACCGTTGCGCTTACAAATATGTGGGGTAACGATGAAATACAAGCGATGGGTGTGGTTTCTAAAGATTGGAAATATGTATTATGGAATTTCGAAGATGACCGCATGAAGCCGACAGAAGAACTTTTTCATATAGGAAGGGATCGTTTGGAAATGACCAACAAAGCTACCGATGCTTCGGAAGAAAAACAGCTAAAAATAATGCGTTCACTTTACGACGAACACCTTGATAAATTAAAAGATGAGGCTACCAAGGATAATTTATATCAAAAATATGCTGTTTTATTTGATAGAAACGCGACCGCTGAAGAAAAGAAACCTTTTTTAATAGGCACCTATAAGGCTAATGAGGCTAAAGCGAAAAAGAATAAAAATTCGTCTAAAAAAAACAGGAATAACAAGAAGAAGAAAAACAAGAAAAAAAAGAAGAAATAGTAATGGGGTACATTCAACCCCTATAATTTAGGACTTCAAGTTTACTTTATATATATAATAAATTTATGAAAAATACCATGCATAAAATAGCCGTTATTTCACTCCTTTTTTGTTTGAATTTAGCTTCTGCCTGTGGTAATAAGGCACCGTTTAACGCGGATAAAAATAGGCCAGAAAAGCCAAATGTATTGTTAATTCTAACAGACGATTTAGGATGGCAAGACGTTAAATGCTACGATATTGACGCACCATCGCCATACGAAACACCAAACATAGATAGATTAGCTAAAGCCGGCGTTCTATTTTGGCAAGCCTATTCTCCAGCAACAACATGTTCGCCTTCTAGAGGTGCTATTTTATCAGGAAAACACCCTGTTCGTCTTGAAAGAACTAGTGTAAGAGGTGGGCATCCGCCATTACCTTTTAATTATGGATCTTCATTAATTAGTCCTTGGATGAGAGGTGCTTTGGATATTTCTGAAGTTACTATTGCAGAATCTCTTAAATCCAATGGTTACAAAACAGGGCATACAGGAAAATGGCACGTAGGTATTGCTGTAACAGATTATCCAGAACCTAAAGATCAAGGATTCGATTTTTCAAAACATGGCTTTGGGTCTCATAAAAGAATGAAGGACCGTACAAAGGGGTTTTCTACAACAGACCCTTCAGATCCTTTTTATTTAGATGAAGAAGGTTTCCCATTTGATGATATTACACAAGATGGTCTTGATTTTATGGATGCAGCTAAAAACGATCCCTTTTTTCTTTTCTACTCTTCCCGTTTAGTACATACACCTATACATACCAGAAGTGAAGCTTTACTTCGTAAGTACTACCAGAAATTAGGAATAGCATATCCTAAAGCAGATGATGTTTGGGATGAGGAAGGTCAAAAAAACGCTTACTATGCCGCTATGGTCGAAACTATAGATTATTATACAGGGTTATTGATTAAGTATCTTAAGGAAACTGAAGATCCTAGATGGCCAGGGCATATGTTAATTGAAAACACCTATATTATTTTTACTTCCGATAATGGTGGTATGGAAAGACATACTAAAGAAGTGATTACTGATAATTACCCATTAGATAAAGGAAAGATAAACGCTAAAGAAGGTGGCACAAGAGTGCCTTTAATTATTACAGGTCCAAATATTGCTCCAAATACAGAATCTAATGTAATGGTTAATGGAGTCGATTTTTATCCAACAATTCTGAGTTGGACGGGTGCAAAAAAAGAACAAAATCAAATATTAGATGGTGCTGATTTATCAACATTACTGGAAAAAGATCCAACAGATTCAAAATTAGTTTTAGACCCTGAAACAGGACAACCTAGAAACACCATGATGTGGCATTTTCCAAATAGTTCTATGCAATCTACCTTGCGTATTGATGATTATAAATTGGTGAGAGAGTATGTTGCTACCGAGGAAAAAACGCGGTTAGCCTTGTATCAATTGTATGAAAACGGAACAAACCGTGTAGATATTGAAGAGGCTAATAATTTAGCCACTAAAATGCCTGAAAAAGCAAATGAAATGAATCGCCTTCTAGAAGAAAGGTTGGAGAAATTAAATGCTAGATATCCTTTCTTAAACCCAACTAGTAAAGCTGATTTACCTAACAAATCTAAAATACCTACTGTAGTTACACATGGCGTTGATGGAGATAAAGTGTGGTTAGAATACAAAAATAATGGTGCTAAAGTTGTAAAAGCAGAACTTATATATACCAAAAATGGAGGTGTGCCCGGTGAAATTTGGTTTCCTGTTATTATGAACCTTACAGATGATAAAGTTTCTGTAACATTACCAAAAGGAACCACGCACTATGTGTTTAATTTAGTTGATGAAAATAATTACTTAATAGGGTATCCGGATGCTGGTTACCAGAAAACAACTAAAATATTTGCAACCAAAGCCATTGCAGTTAAATAATAAAAGAAGTAAAAACAAAAAGTTACAAGCTTAACATGAAAAAGGCAGTTTTATTTATCACTTACTTACTTTTAGTAATCGTTTTTAGTTTTTGTGCAACAGCACAGAAATCTTATGTGTTAAGTGATGGAAGTACTTTTGAAAATAAGACCTTTTACCCTAAATTTAGCTGGGATACAACGCCTATGTATTATATGTTTGGCGACCCTAAAAGAGTATTGCTTCTAGAAGAAGTAGAACAAATAGCCTCAAAAACAGATTTTATTTGCATAGAAAAATCGCATGGACTTGAACAATTAGGTGCTGCAGAACTAGGGGCAAAGCATGATGTTGAAGCTTTTAAGAAGGTAAAGCCCGAGATGAAAGTCCTTTTTTATTTTAACTCCGCTTATGCATGGCCTTTTACGTCCTATAATAAAGCTTTTACCAAAAATAATATAGATAAGCATCCTGAACTTAAAAAATTTCTGATATTTGACTCGGAAACTAATGCGTTGGCCCATCGTAAAAACACCTTTTTTTTCGATGTTTTAAATCCAGAGTTTCGCGATTGGTGGGTAAATACCGTTGCGACAGGAGTAGAGTTTTCTGGTGCCGATGGCGCTTTTATAGACCAGATGCACGGATTTTCATGGTTGCGTAAAGATAAGGTTAAAGAAGTGCAAAAGGCTATGGGAGACATGATGGCGGCTTTAAAAGACAAGTTGGGTCCAAATAAAATAGTGTTGGGAAATAATGCAAATACTAAAGCGGCTCGATATGTTTTTCCTAGTATTGATGCTAACATGTTTGAACACTATGGAAATGCCTTTTTAAGTAAAGAAAAATTACTGCAAGATTGGGAGGATATGCTCCGTATAGCTAAAGCAGGAAAAATGTCTATATTCCGTATTGGAGTTGAGTATGATAGTGATGCTGAAGAAAAAAAGGATTTTTACAAAGGCAGGTTAAGGAATGAAAGATTTGCAGTACTTTCGAAAGAAAAGTTAGAATACTATCATGCCTGCTATTTAATAGGAGCGCAACCGTATTCGTATTTTCAGTATGGTTGGGGCTGGCAGCTGGCACATGGATCATTATTAGATTATCCAGAATTTCAAAAACCATTAGGAGAACCAAAAGGACCATATACAAGAACAATTCCTGATGGGTGGGAATTTACCAGAGAATTTGAACACGCATCCGTATGGGTAAATTTAGATAAGAAACAAGCCAAAATCGATTGGAAATAATTAAAGAGATTAATTTAAAGCGACGTATGTGTAGAAATAACCGAACCACTTTATTTTATGTAATAGTATGTGCATTCGTTTTTACTTCTTGTGCTCAAGAAAAGTCTAAAGAAACAAATAAAGAACCTAATATTATTTTTATTTTGGCAGACGATTTGGGCTATGGCGATATTTCGAGCTATAATGAAAACTCTAAAATTCAAACAGCCAATATTGATAAATTAGCGTCACAAGGTGTTATGTTTACGGATGCTCATACCAGTAGTGCTGTGTGTACACCAACTCGATATGGCATCTTAACAGGACGATATAACTGGCGATCAACTTTAAAAAAAGGAGTGATAAAAGGCTTTAGTAAGGCATTAATTAAAAAAGATAGAAAAACGATTGCAAGTGTATTAAAAACAAAAGGCTATCAAACTGCAGCTATTGGAAAATGGCATTTAGGTTGGGATTGGGCTAATATTGATGCAGGAATGTCTGAAGTAGATTATTCAAAAAAAATAAAAAATGGACCAACAACAAACGGGTTCGACTATTGGTTTGGGTTTAATGGATCGTTAGATATGGCGCCTTATGTTTGGGTAGAAAATGATCTTCCAACTATGATTCCTACCAAATACACCAAAAATACGGGGCAAAAAATGTGGCGTAATGGACTTACTTCTGATGATTTTGTTCATGAGGAAGTGTTACCAAAAATCACTGCTAAAACAGTCGATTATATTACGGAAAACGCAAATAGTAATGCACCGTTCTTTCTGTATATGCCATTGCCTGCACCACACACACCAATTTTACCTACGGACGCGTTTAAGGGAAAAAGTGGTTTAGATAATCCTTATGGAGATTTTGTATTGATGGTTGATTGGGTTGTTGGAGAAATAATGAAAACTCTTGAAGAACAAGGTATCGCAGAAAATACAATATTAGTTTTTACTAGTGATAATGGCTGTTCTCCTCAAGCAAATTTTAAACAATTAGAAACTAAAGGACATGACCCTAGTTATGTTTTTAGAGGGCATAAAGCTGATATTTTTGAAGGTGGACATCGCGTTCCTTTTATTGTGCGCTGGCCGTTAAAAGTGAAATCTGGTAAATCAGATCAGTTGGTTTGTACTACAGATTTTTTTGCAACAGTTACCGATGCCTTAGCAATGGATATTGAAGATAATGTAGCAGAAGATAGTTTTAGCTTTTTGCCAGCTTTAAAAATAAAATCAAAGGCAGCTGTTAGAGAAAGCATCGTTCATCACTCCATAAATGGATCTTTTGCTTACCGAAAAGGCAATTATAAGGCTATCTTTTGTCCGGGTTCTGGTGGTTGGAGCTTTCCAAAGATTAATACAGATCAAGCTAAGGGATTACCAGAGTTTCAACTTTACAATTTAAAAAATGATATTGCGGAAACGAATAATTTGCATAGTAAAGAACCTAAATTGCTAGAGCAGTATAGAAATGAATTAGCACAAATTGTTTTAAAAGGTAGAAGTACGGAAGGAGCAGTCCAGGAAAATGATGGTGAGAAAAGATGGCCTCAGTTAAAGTGGGCCCGCGGTATAGATTAGAATTTTTTTTAGTCAGGATTACTATCAAATAAAAACATTTAAAAAACAGAATTAAACATCAAATCAAATACAAACTAATTATGAAGCAAACACATTTTTATAAATTTCTTGGAAAAGGCATTTTTAAGAGTTATAACTCAATCTCTTTTTTCTTGTTTTTAGCCATACCAATCTTACTTTTATCTTGTAAAGAAAAGCAGGATAAAGAAAAAACAGAAACTCAAGAAAGCCAACCTAATATTGTGTTTGTAATTACGGACGACCAAGGTTATGGCGATTTGGGACATACAGGAAATCCAATTATAAAAACACCTACTATTGATAAATTTGCGACTGAGTCTGTAAGTTTAACTAACTACCATGTGGGTACCACTTGCGCACCAACACGAGCAGGTTTACTAACAGGAAGAAACTGTAATAGAAATGGTGTTTGGCACACTATAATGGGGGCTTCGATGTTAAATAAAGAAGAAAAAACCTTAGCAGATGTGTTACAGGGTAATGGCTATAAAACAGGTATGTTTGGTAAATGGCACCTCGGTGATAATAGTCCGTTTAGACCACATGAAAGAGGTTTTGATGAAGCATTTTACCATGGTGGTGGAGGTGTTGGGCAAACACCAGACTATTGGAATAATGATTATTTCGACGATTCTTATCACAGAAATGGTGTTCCAGAGAAAAAAGAAGGCTATTGTACAGATATTTGGTTTGATGAAGCTATGCGTTTTATTGAAGATAAAAAAGAAGAGCCTTTCTTCTGTTACTTGAGTTTAAATGCACCACATGGTCCTTATAATGTGCCAGAGGAATATTATAATATGTATAAAGATGAAACAGCTATTAGTGAAAAGCAAAAGCGTTTTTATGGCATGATTACTAATGTTGACGATAATTTCTCAAAGTTGTTAAATAAACTAGAAACTTTAGGTATAGCAGAAAACACCATCATCGTGTTTACAACCGATAACGGTACTGCAAGAGGCTATAAAGTAGACGAAAAATCAAAAAAGTTATTAGGTTATAACGCTGGTATGCGAGGTACAAAAGGAAGCGAGTATGATGGCGGCCATCGTGTGCCTTTCATTATAAGATGGCCAGATGGTGGTTTAACTGGAGGTAAATCCTTAAACAGTTTGGTGGCACATGTCGATATGTTACCAACACTAACAAAACTTATTGGTCAAGAGTTTACACCAACAAAAACCATGGATGGTACAGATGTAAGTAGCTATTTATTAGGAAAAGCCGATGCGCCTAAACGTTACTTAGTTACAGATACTCAGCGTGTACCTTGGCCTATAAAGGGTAAAAATAGTTGTGTTATGGATGATGAATGGCGTTTAATTAAAGGAAAAGAACTTTATAATATTACTGAAGATCCAGGGCAAAAGAACAATATAGCTAGTGCTCATCCTGAAAAAGTTGCAGAAATGAATGCTTTTTATGAAACCTGGTGGGCAGATGTAATTAAAGAAACTAAATTTTCTGTGATTGAATTAGGAGTAAATGATATGGATGTTCTTACTTGTCATGATGCGCGTACTATAGATTTTTATCCACCATGGAATCAACAAATGATTCGTGCTGGAAAACCAATGGAACCAGCACCGTTTACTGTTAATTTTGTAAAGGCTGGGAAATATAAGTTTCATTTAAGACGTTGGCCTGTAGAAAGTGGATTAGCACTTGGAGCAGCAATAAAGGATGGAAAACCTGCTACCTCACATACAGAAGCTATTGTTGATGGAAAATCTATGAAGTTTTCAAAGGCCTATTTAAAAATAGGGGATAAGCAAGTTGAAGCTAAGGTCGATAATAATCTTGGAGCTACAGTGCTTGAGTTGGATGTTGCGGAAGGCGAAACAGAGTTAACTGCTTATTTTGATATGGAAGATGGTACCCCGTGTAATGCGTTTTATATTGATGTACAAAGACTATAACCATTATTAAATACATAATTAATGCCTGTAAAACTTGATGTAAGTTTTACAGGCATTTGTTTTAATGGAAAAGAATTCGCTGTATGCTTGTATCGTTTTTTTGCTGAAATGAGTATGCCTGATAAATTGGAAGATTAATGAGTTTATCCAAAATTTTGTGTTTTTGAAAAATTATTTCAAAATGCATAGGTTAAGATAATATAGGTTATAACCCTGCTACCGCACGAATCCTTTCGTGTGGTCATCTATAATTAACCCTCAAACAATACACCAAGCATCAATTTCTAACCCTTTGTTTTTCTGGCAATACTCCAAACTATCCAAAAATAAGTCCGGGTATTCATTTCATGTAAATACATCTAACCAACCAACAACAGCAAAATCTATGAAGCATAAACGTTCTAGATTATGGAATTTATAATTTTTGCTCATTGTTACTTCTTTATTGGTTTATCACAAAAATATAAAGATTAGGTTTTCATTAAGGAAATTTTAGTTTTATCAAGAAACTACACGAAAGGATTCGTGCGGTAGCGGAGGCGGATTAATATCGTCTATTTTTTGTTTAATAATCTTGTTACTTCGTAATTCTAAAGGTTTGTTTTCAGGTTCATCTTACTCTTTAATACAACAAAAAAAACTATACTTATGTAGTATAGTTTTTTGTTAGTACAATTAAATAGGAGCGCTGTCAGAGAATAGAGAATACTTTTAATAAAAAGAGCAGCCTATTATTCTAGTTTAGAATAGGCTGCTCTTTTTTTATATTATGCACATTAGAAATGAGCACTAGGAGTGAAGCTTAATTAATCATTTATAGGTCTTAACGCTATAGATTTTAAACTAGCTGTATCTCTATCGCCTTCTACTAAAGTGGTTGTTAAAGTGTGTTTACCTGGTGTTTTAAATTCTAAAATCCCCATGTTGTAAAACACATATTTCTCGGTAGCTGCTTGTTGGTTTTGGACCATAATGCCTTCACCTGTTGTCGTTTTCCAAACTAAACGATTGGTACCTTTGTAAGCCAAATCTAAATAGTAATATCCTGCTTCTTTTACGTCGATGGTCCAAGTTATTTGACCGTTTTCTTCCCAGTTTCCAACTTGATTGGCATGTTTCCATTCTCCAAACTTTTCCATCCAACGTTTGTTTTCTTGTGTGGCATTGCTAACGGTACCAAACTCAGTAATTAATTCGGTTTCTGTATTAGGGTAGATTCCTAATGCCGTGTCTTCAGCAATTATTTCGTCTCCGTTTATTATGTTTGTTTCAACTTCAATAATTGAAATTAAATGATCTGGAGCTTTAAAAGGTACATTAAAAGTAACCCAATTATCTTTCCCCTGATTGAACTCAATCTTTTGATCTTTAGCTTCAGGATTTAGAATTTTAGCCGATTTAATTTTAGTTTTTAAACCAGGTAAATACAATTTACCATCAGTAGGCCATTCTGAAACTGCTAAATACATGGTGTTACCTTTTGTAGTAACATCTCCCCAAGGTAATTTGTAATCCCATGGCGAAGCTCCTGCAGCATATACCACCTGAGGATATCTTTTTAACCAAGTACCTGTTTCTCTTAAAAACTCAGCGCCAATTTCTGGAACAATTCCTAATTCATTAGGACCAACATTAAATAAATATGAGCCTCCTCGAGCTACGGTTTCCACTAATCTACCTAAAATGACTTTCGGGCTTTTAAAATTATTATCATACCACGCGTAAGACCATGAGTCATTATTAGTATCACAGGTTTCCCATAAGCCTTCAATGCGTTTTGTTGGCACTTCCATGTCGCCAACACTAGCATAATCGCCTAAACCATATCCAACACGACTACACATCATCGCTTTTGGTTGTAATTCTCTAACCATAGCAGCTAATTCAACAACGTATTTTTCTTCCATATCACCAGGTGTATCAAACCAAACAAAGTCGATATCGCCATAGTTAGTACAAATCTCTTTTACCTGAGGTTTACATTTATTATAGAAGTAATCTTTAAAAGTGGCTTCATTTCCATCCTCATCGGTTTTAGGACCTCTTGTTCCTCCAGGAGCCGTCCAATCTTGATTGTGCGAATAATAAAATCCGAAGCCTAAACCTAATTCATGACAAGCATCTGCCAACTCGTGCATTGGGTCTCGTCCAAAAGGTGTAGCATCTACAATATTAAAATCACTTACTTTAGAGTCGAACATAGCAAAACCTTCATGATGCTTACTAGTAATTACAATGTATTTCATTCCAGCATCTTTAGCTAATTGAGCTATTTTTTTGGCATCAAAACCGGTTGGGTTAAAATCATTTGCAATCTGCTTATAATCTTTAACAGGTATTCCTGCCATTCTAGGGTTCATAATCCATTCGCCAATGCCATAATATGTTTTGTTATCCCAAACACCTCCTAGGTTAGAAAACAATCCCCAGTGGATAAACATTCCAAAATTACTTTCATCAAAAAACTTTGCTTTCCCGCTTTTTAAAGCGTCTACAGATACTTTTGTTTCGCCCCACATTTCTTCCATGCCTTTATCTTTTTTCTCTTGAGAGAAAGTTGTATTAGAAATGCATACTACTGAGGCAGCTAACAGAATAAACTTATTTATTTTTTTAAAATTCATGTTTTTAACTTTTAAAAATTACCACTTATTAAATAACGACTTACTTTTTAAGTATATGTAAAAGGTTTTCTACTACAAAGGTATCATTACAGTACCTAAAAGTACTTTCTCTATTCTTCCATTATCTTGCTCAATTAGTGTTTTATCCCTTTAAATCACTAGGTTTTTATGTTTTTTTTTAGTTTTAAGGAAAATGATATTCAATAAAAAAGCCCTGATTTTACTTTTGTAAAAAACAGGGCTTTTTTTAATACAATACTTTAGCCATTAATAGCCTTCATTTTGTATCCACCCATATTTTAAGTTGATTTCCAACTGGGCTTGAGGAATTGGCCATAACCATTCGTTGTCTGGCCATAATATTTGTCCAGTAAAATCAATATGTGCTGTTGATAAATCCTTAAATGATCCTTGTTCAGCCGTCCAAATAATATTGATGTTTTCTGTTGCGGTTGTTAGTCTATCGGTACGGATTAAGTCAAACTTACGCTTGTATTCTCCTGCAAACTCGCATCGTCTTTCTTTATAGATGGCAGCTCTAAAATCGTCTTGAGACAGGTTTGACGTTAAATCATCTAATCCAGCTCTATTTCTAATTCGATTTACAGCATCATATGCTTCGCTATTAGGAGCTCCATCCGCTTCATTTTGGGCTTCAGCATATATTAATAAAGCGTCGGCATATCTATATAATATGGTATTATTTCCTGCATATCTAAAATCTGAGCCTTCAACAGCTGTTAATACATCTATATCCACAAATTTTCTATACATAGGTTGTGTAAGAAAGATATCTCCACTAGACGTATCGTATCGTGTCAAGATGTTAAAATCTCGTCTTTCGTCGCCATCTTGAAATTCATCATATAAATTTGGTGTTGGTAAATAGATTCCTGAATTGTTTGTTCGAGGAAATGATAGTTCTTCTATTGTAGCTGTATTATTTAAATTATTACCGTCTTTATCAAACAATTCGGGTACAGCATTTGCATTATTTCCCCAATAATTTCTACCATCATTTGCCGCTCGTCCTTCTCTAGTCATCCAATTTCCAATACCATCAATTGGAAGATAAGAAATCTCTAACATGGACTCTACAGAAAACTCATTGCCTTTTTCCCATGCAACACCGTATGCAGGAGCAGTAGAAGAGGCCTCAAGATTTAATGTGTTTGGTGAATTTTCTATAACATCTTTAGCCATATCCCTAGCCAAAGCATAGTTACTTTCATCTCCAGTAACAAATACGCCAGTAGACGTGCGTCTTGTTCCTGCTCTTGTTAAATACACTTCAGATAAAATTAATTTAGCTGTCCATTTGGTGATATGACCATCATGTAAACCTTCTGAACAATGTTCTGCTGCAAATAATAAATCTGGAATAATAATCTCATCATAAATTATATCTACATCTGATCTTTGAACTTTAAAATCACTTCCTTCAACAATAAAAGGTACATCGCCATAGGCTCTTACCAAATTGTAATAATAGAAAGCTCTTAAAGCTCTAGCTTCTCCAGCAATCAAATCTATCACCTCTTGATCTATAGTCATGTCTTTTACATTGGATAACACATCATTCGCTCTACCAATACCAGTCCACCAATCGAAATAAACATTACCAGCGCTTTGATCATTATTAAACAATTGAAAGGAAGGCGACACTGTATGGCTTGCCATAGGTACAGTCCAAGAATTGCTACTTTTTTTACTAACAACGTCATCGGTATATAAATCGATACACATCCACCATCTAGAGTAAACATTACGCATACTGGCGTAAACACCATCTACGGCATTTCTAGCATCACTTTCTGTATTATAAAAACTCTCTGCAGCAATAAGTGTTTTAGGGTCTTCTTCTAAGAAATCACTACAAGAAACAATTCCAAGTGACATTAAAAAAATTATAGTTATATGTTTTAAATTACTTTTCATAATTAAATATCTTTTATTGTGTTAGAATCTTAATTTTACACCTACTCTTACAGTTCTTCCTAAAGGATAACCTCCTTTGTCATGTCCGATAGCTTTTGTAGACGAACCTCTTAAAGACACATCTGGACTATACCCGGTGTAATTTGTCCAAGTGTAAATATTGGTTGCGGATGCAAATACTCTAAACGCAGAAACATTTAGTTTTGCTAATATAGTATCGGGTAGTGAGTATCCAATAGTCATGTTTTGTAAACGAAGAAAAGAACCATCTTCTATGTATCTTGAACTATATATACTCGCTCTGTTTTCCGAACTGCTCACTCTAGGAAACACACTACTAGGATTTTCTGGAGTCCATCTTTCTAAAGCAATAGCTAGAGCTTGTCGATCTGAAAACTCTAATAACCTCATATTTTGAATTGCTACAATATCTTTACCTATTTGAGAATCAAAGAAGAACGAAAAATCTACTTTACCTATTTTAAACGTATTAGTGATTCCAAATGAAACATCCGGTTGAGCACGTCCTATAACTTGTCTATCCGCTTCATTAAAATCACCACTGCCATCTAGATCTTCGTAGAGTTGTTCTCCTGGTCTTTGTTTTAATTCGGTATGTGTTACGCCTTTATCAAAACCTTCAACAAAGGTATAGTCTCCTTTTGAAGGGTCTTGATTGTACAATGCTATTTGTTCATCAGGTGTTAACCCTTGAAATTCTACAAAATCATCAAACTGAGCAATACCTGTGGTTTTGTATCCATAAAAAGCACCAACTTCCTCTCCAATAATTAAACGTTGTGTTCCTCCTGAAATATATCCTGGATCCCATCCACTCGCAATATAATCAGATCCCATATCTGTGATCTTTGTTTTTCCTGTTCCTACATTTCCTCTAAAGGTCCAAGAAAAATTATTGTTTTTCACGATACGTGCTGTGATATCAAATTCCAAACCTTCTGTTTGTAATTCCCCAAAATTCTCAGTATAAGTACCAAATCCAGATTGAATAGCGATAGCATTGTCTGCAAACAATAAATCTTTTGTTTCTTTTAAATAATATTCAAAAGATCCTGTTATTCTGTTTTTTAACAAGCCAAAATCTACACCTAAGTTTAATTGACTCGTGGTTTCCCAAGTTAGGTTGTCATTTGGAAGCTGATTAGGGCTGTAATATGTTGTGGCACTTTCATTAAATCCTGTTAACCCCGTTTCGTATTGATTTAAAGATTGGTACGGTTTAATGGCTTGATTTCCAGAATATCCAAAACTAGCACGAAACTTTAATTCATTTAAAAAATCTACATTCCTCATAAATTTTTCCTTAGTCAACTTATAGGCAATTGCGGCTGCAGGAAAAAAGGCCCATTTGTTATTTGCAGAAAACTTAGAAGACCCTTCGTATCGACCTGTTAACGTAAATAAGTACTTACTTCCAGGACTGCTATAGTTTACCCTACCAAACCAAGAAGATAAATTATTAGCTGAATACGTTATGCGATCAGGATCATTAAATGTCGCTGTTTCTGGAGCATAATACGATAATAAATCATTTGGAAACCCAAAGTTTGAAATGGTTATATTTTCCGTTTCAGAAGTTTCTAAAGATTGTCCAAGTAAAGCCGTTACTTTATGTTTACCAAATCTGGCTTTATAATTTAATGTATTTGTAATGGTAGAACGTGTGGTTCTTGCATTTGAAAGTTTAGATTTACCACCTTCAGAAAAGCGTCCTAATAGGTCATTTTGATAATAACGTTTTTCGGTATTTCTATTTTGATGTGATAAAGCTGTATTAAAGATAAGGTTATTAGTCAGTTTATAGTCTAATTTTAAACCCCCTCTAAATTCGGTTAATAAATTATTATAGTCATTAGCCAACAATGAAGTTACTGGAGAAAATCCATCAAGAAGGTCAATATCATCTTCTTCAACTTCCTCATATTTATCATAAGGCGCCGCATTAAAGGCACGCTTTAGTGCACTTGTAGATCCTTTAGTATCATTATCCTTAGTATTAATTCCTTTTTGATTAGAAGTAACATGGGCATAATTAAGCGTAAGTCCTACTTTTAATCTTTCCGATACATTTCCTCTTACACTAGCCTTTGTTGTTATCCTATCTAAATCTGTACGATCTACAATACCCTCAGCATTTAAAATACCTGTAGAAATCATATAATTAAGATCTTTATTACCACCACTAAAAGTAACATTTGTGGTAGATGATGTTCCCGTTCTAATAATAGCATCTTGCCAATTTGTTGATTTTAATAATCCTACACGAGCAGAATCTAAACGTGTAACTGGTATTTCACCAGGATCTAGTACAGCAGAAATCGATCCAGTTGCGTTTGCTTTCGCTTCATCTTTTAAAATGGTGTATTCATTAGCGTCTAACAAGTCAATAAAATTAGGGATTTCTATTATAGAATAACTGTGATCAACCGTTATAACACCTTTTCCTTCCTTGCCTTTTTTTGTTGTAATTAAAATAACACCATTTGCACCCCTAGACCCATAAATTGCCGTAGAAGACGCATCTTTAAGTACTTCTATCGATTCAATATCAGATGGGTTTATTAATGACAGAGGACTAATTTCAGAACTTTCCATATCCTCATTTCCCATTCCCAAACCAGGAGCAGAAGTGTTATCTAAAGGAATTCCATCAATAACATATAAAGGTTCACTGCTACTTAAAGAACTAAGCCCTCTAATAGTAATAGACGCTCCAGAACCAAGTGCTCCAGAAGCTTGTGTAACATTAACCCCTGCTGCTTGACCAGACAATGCTTGCTCTATACCAACTGCACCAATTTTATCAATTTCGTTTGCTTTAATAGAGGATACTGCACCTGTTAAGTCACTTTTCTTTTCAGTACCATAACCAATTACAATAACTTCATCCAGTGTGGTATCTGTTTTTACCAACGTAACGTTAATGGTGTTTTGATCTGCTATTTTTATCTCTTTGGTCTCCGTTCCTAAATAAGTAAAGATTAAAACGTCGCCCGTTTTAGCGCTTACTGCGTAGTATCCATCAAAGTCGGTCACTGCACCTCTAGAAGTACCTTTAACTAATACGGTTACACCTAACAAAGGCTGTCCTGTTTCGTCTTTAACACTTCCTACTATATTTTTCTCTTGCGAAAAAACGTGGACACTAAGTATAAGAAGAAAAATGGTTAGAATTTTTTTCATATTTAATTATAGTTTAATTAGTTTTTGCTAAAGTAATTTATATGCCTAAAAATAGGTTTTCTGTATTCGCTCAATTCTTTGCTCATTTTAAGCAATTGATTTATAATAAGGGATTACGAGGTTTTTTAGCTAAAAACAATTTAAATTGTTTGTTTTTTTAGGGTTTAGTTAAGAATAAACTTTTAATAAAAATTGGTATTCGCAAACTTAGTATTGTTTTTAATACTTTAGTAATTTAATACCATTTAAAATTGGCTAGTTACTTATAACCTATGGTTTAGGTGTAAATTTGGTTTTTATTTATTTCATTACATGGTTGAATATGGCAAGCTTTTGACTAAAAAGAGAAAATAGGTTTTATAGTTTGTTGTTAATTTTATCAAATAAATATAATAATATCATTCCATGTTTAAAATTAAATATTTAATAGCTTATGTGCTTTTGGTTACTTCGCTGTTTTCTTTTAGTCAAAATGAACTAAAGCCTCATGGATATAAAACTATAGAACCAAATTGGGAGTCTATGGCTAAAAATTACCAAGTGCCTGAATGGTTTCAAGACGGCAAAATTGGTGTTTGGATGCATTGGGGTATTCCGTCTTCAATTGATGAGAATAGACCCGAAGATGGTTCGCATTATGGCAGACGCATGTATGGCGATCAAGATTATGATGCTCGAAATGAACCAGACCGATTGCGGACTGTAAAATTATCTGAATGGCATGCTGAAAGATATGGAGCGCCTTCTGAATTTGGTTACGAAAAATTTATATCAGATTTTAAAGCTGAAAATTTTGATGCTGATGCTATTGTAAAGTTTGTTAAAGAATCTGGCGCACGTTTTATAATGCCAGTAGCAACCCATCATGATAATTTTGATATGTATGATTCATTCTTTCCTTGGAATTCGGTAAAGATGGGGCCAAAAAAGGATATTCTTAAAGAATGGAAGGATGCTGCAATTAAACACGATTTAAAATTTGGAGTATCCACACACTTATATTGGTCACCGCGTTTTTTTAGAACGGCTAGAAAATTTCAACAAAAAGGGACTCCAGAATGGGAGTTGTTTAACATGGATTATGATACCTTTAAATTTGCTAGTCAAGATAGCTGGAACGCACACTGGTATAAACGCTCTTGGGATTTAATTGAAAAATATGATCCAGATATGTTTAATAACGATTCGCCTTATCCGTCAATAAAAACAGGGAAAGGCTTGGGGGTTAAACTTTTTTCTGATTATTTGAATAGAGATTTAAAAGAGAATAACGGAAAACAGACTACCGTCTTATCTTTTAAAAACACCAAAGAAAATAAAGCGGCATTTACCTATAATTTGGAAAGAGGAATGTTTGGCGAGCAACAAAAGCATCCATGGATTTGGGCAACCGATTTATCTGGAAGTTGGTTTTACCGAAAACATTCGTTTACCAAAATGTCTCTTGATGTTTTAATTGGTAATGCATTAGATGCTATTAGTAAAAATGGTGTTGTGATGATTAATATTGCTTTAAAAGGCGATGGCACAATTCCTAATAATCAAATAACAATGCTAAGTGACTTTGGCGCCTTTGTAAAGATTAATCAAGAAGGTATTTACAATACCAGACCTTGGAAAACTTTTGGTGAAGGCCCTCTTGAAATTGTGACTAAAAGAGCTGGGGAGAATTTAAAACAATTCTCTGAAAAAGATATTCGCTTTACAACAAAAGATGGAAATCTTTTCGCTTTTGTGTTAGCGCCACCAACCCAAGCTATTGTGATTAAAACATTAAAAAATGGAGGGGTTTTAAATGAAAAAATAAAGAAGATAGAATTACTAGGCAGTCCTGAAAAAATTAGTTGGACACAAACTACTGAAGGTTTAATAATAAAATGCCCTAATAATATGCCTAACCAACCGGCTATAGGATTTAAAATTACATTAAACTAAAATATTGCCTTACATTATGAAAAACTATATAATTATATTTTTAGCTGTAGTAACTATTTGTTTGGGTTCTTGTAAATCTCAAAAAGATACAGTTGTTCAGAAGGTAAGTAATACAGCGAGTTCTATTTTACCAGAATTTTCATGGAATACTATGCCTTTGTATATGCATCTTCGAAAAGATACCGAGTTTACTAAAGAGGAGCTAAACTATTTGGCAAAATATCCATTGATTACCTTCGAGAAAACAACAGGAAGTAAAACTTATGGTTCTACTGAAGCCGGTGTTATTAAAGCGGCAGAAGCGGTTAAAAAAATAAATCCAAAAGCTAAAGTACTGTATTATAAAAATGTAGTTATTAATTGGCCTAGTTATAAAGAAGATGAAGCATTCTTAAAAAAGCACCCAGAAGCATTTTTGGTTGATTCTAAAGAAAAAAAGGCTTTAATGTCAAATAATAAAACAGGATTTTTTGATTTGTCTCAAGAAACGGTACGTTCATATTGGTTAGAGCATGTAACCAAAATGGCTAATAATCCGGCTATTGATGGTTTGTTTTTGGATGCCAATATTAAAGTGTTGGTTCCAAGTTTTTTTAAGAGTAGAGTGGGGACTGAAAAACAAAAAGCTGTTGAAGTAGGATATTTATCTATGATGGAAACCTTAAATAGTAGGTTAGGTAAGGATAATTTGTTAATTGCAAACATGTTAAGGGTGCGACCAGAATTTAAAGATGTAGGTAGAGAATACTTAAATTTTTTTACAGGTTCTTACTTAGAAGGTTTCGAACATGAAAGTTTTGGCATGACTTATGAAGATTACCTAGCAACAGGCATTGAAGCTGTTCAAACATCGGCAAGAGAAGGAAAGGTTATTGCCATGTCTTTGGGTATAGGTAAAGCCTTAAAAAATGCAGAAATAGGAATTGACGACACTAGACAAAGAATAACAGACAATGAAGATTTATCAGAACGATTAGATTATTTGTTAGCGATATTTTTAGTTTGTGCAGAAAAGTACAGCTACATCTACCCGCACGATGGTTACGGTGTTAAACAGTCTATGGTGTGGTTAAAAACATTTCCTCAGTACGAGAAAAAGTTAGGAGCACCAAAAGGTTATGCAAAAAAAGAAGGTTATGTATATACAAGATCTTTTGAGCACTTGGATGTTGTTCTAGATATCAAAAACAAAACAGCAACATTAAATTGGAAATAAAAACTAATAAAGATTAATACAACTATATAAATGAAAACAATGCACTCTTTTTTTATGATACTTTTATCAGTATCCCTTTTTTCTATTCCGGTTCAGGGTCAGAAAAAAGGAAATGCTATTAAGCCAAATATCATTATTTTTTATGTTGATGATTTAGGTTGGCAAGACACCCAATTAAATAATTTAGACGAACCAAGCCCATGGGATACTCCCAACATTACAAAACTAGCAAATGAGGGTATTAACTTTACCAACGCGTATTCTCCTGCACCTACTTGCGCACCATCTAGAGCTGCAACACTTACTGGTTTGCATCCAACTAAAACAGGCGTAACTCATGTAAGTGGAGGAAGCATTCCTGAACCTACTGGACGTTCTAATTATTTGGCTCCGTTTTATCCTGCAGGAATAATGCCGGAAAACTTTACCATTGCAGAAGCGTTAAAAATGAATGGGTATAAAACAGGGCATGTTGGTAAATGGCATGTTGGAGGCCTTAATATTCAAAAATCTACCAACCAAGGTTTTGATTTTGCTTATGAATCTAGAGGAGCACACCAAGGTCCTAAAGGAGATGTAACGCGTTTAACTGAATTTGCTACACATGCCAGTAATGATCGTTATCAATTGAGTACCGAAAAATATCCTCCTTTTACAAAAGATGCTCCTAATGGAATTTCGTACCCTAAAGACATGGTTACAGAAAAAGCACTTGAGTTTATTACTAAAAGTAAAGACGAGCCTTTCTTTTTATATTTAGCACATTGGTTGGTACACGCGCCTATTCACACCAAAAACAAAGAATTATTACAATATTATTGTGATAAATTAGGAATCGATTTTCCAACAAAAAACATCCCTATTAAAACAGGCGGACAAACAAACCCTTTTTACGGATCTATGGTAACTACCTTAGATTGGAGTTTAGGTCGTGTGGTAGATTTGTTAAAGAAAACAGATGATCCAAGAAACCCTGGCAAAAAATTATATGAAACTACCTATATTATTTTTTCTTCTGATAACGGAGGGGTAGAAAAAGCAAATGGAGATATTGTTACAGACAACTTTCCTTTAGATCAAGGTAAAAAATATGCGCAAGAAGGAGGTATTAGAGTACCTATGGTTATTGCTGGTCCTAATATTCCAAAAGGAAAAACAAAAGATGTATTAATCAATCAATTAGACTTTTTTCCTACACTTTTAAACATAACAGATAGTAAAATTCCTGCTGAATACAGTTCAGAATTAGATGGGTTAGATATCTCAAATGTTTTGTTTAATAATGAAAGTGTTGTAAAAAACAACAAAGGAGAAACAAGACAAGATTTATGGTGGCATTTTCCTCATAATACAGATACGCAAATGCAATCTGCTATAAGAAGTGGCGATTATAAATTGTATAAAAACCATATTAAAGGTAATTACGAATTATACAGATTGTACAAAAACGGAAAAAGAGCTGATTTAGAAGAAAAGTTCGATATCGCTAAAGAAAATCCGAAAGTTGTAAAGGATTTATCTACAAGATTAGAAAAATATCTAAAAGATTATAATGCTCAATATCCTTATAAAAGTCCGGTAACTCCTAAAAGAGGTACCGCTTTAGAAAACGTAGATGCTATTCCTGTAATTAACAGTGATACTTTTGATGCAGCAACCCGTAAAGTTGTTGTTACCTTAGAAAAAGGAAAATCTAACGTAATAGAAGGTTATGCATTGATAAAAATTGCCAACAAAGGAAGCAGAAAAGGAAAGCACTCTACAACTTTTATAAAAGCGCCTGTAGAAGCTAGCAAAAATAATTTAGAATTCACATTTACGGCTCCAAAAGATATTATTGAATATGGTGTTATTTTAATTGATGAAAATAGATTTATGGTTAAAAGTAAATTTCATCCATTAGAAGTAGCTAATACCGTTAAAAAGAATAAGAAAAACAGAAAAAACAAAAAGAACAACAATCATTAGAAAATAGCGTATAAACAATATTTAATATGAAAAACAAAAAAAGTTTTTTAGGGGTATTACTTATTTTACTATTTATTTCGAATGTTATAAATAGTCAAAATAAAAGTGATTTAATAAAACCCAATGTCATCATTTTTTATGCTGATGATTTGGGTTGGCAAGACGTAGAATTAAATGATTTAGATGAACCCTGTGCTTGGGACACGCCAAATATTGCAAAACTAGCAAAAGATGCTATGAATTTTACCAATGCATATTCTGCTGCACCAACTTGTGCGCCATCTAGATCTGCTCTTTTAAGCGGTCTACATCCTGCAAAAACAGGAATTACAAATGTAACTGGAGGAGGAATTCCAAAACCTCATAGAAATTCAAAATTTATTAGTCCTTTTTTTCCTGAAGGATTAATGCCAGAAAACTTTACCATTGCAGAAGCTTTAAAAATGAATGGGTATAGAACAGGGCATGTTGGTAAATGGCATGCAGGGTCTCTTGAAATTCAAAAATCTAGCAATCAAGGTTTTGATTTTACACACGAATCTAGAGGAGCACATCAAGGACCTAAAGGTGCTAATAACCGTGTAAATTATTTTGCAACGCATGATAAAAACGACAAGTACCGTTTAAGCGAAGAAAAATACTTTCCTTTTACCAAAGAATCTCCTAATGGAATTTCATATCCAAAGGACGAGGTGACTGAAAACGCCCTAAAATTTATTAAAGAAAGTAAAAACGAACCTTTCTTTTTGTATCTAGCACATTGGATGGTGCATTACCCAATTCATACAAAAAACAAAAAATTATTACAATACTATTGTGATAAATTAGGCATAGAATTTCCGAAAGAAGATGTGCCAATGACTGCAAAAGGACAGAACAATCCTTATTTTGGAGCGATGGTTACTACTTTAGACTGGAGTTTAGGACGTGTGATAGATTTACTAAAGAAAACAGACGACCCTAGAAATCCTGGTAAAAAATTATACGAAACAACCTACATCTTTTTTTCTTCTGATAACGGTGGGGCTGAACAACGTAGAACCGAAATTATGTCTGACAATGCACCTTTAGACAAAGGAAAAAAATATACCGAAGAAGGTGGTATTAGAGTTCCAATGCTTATTTCTGGACCAAAGATACCTAAAGAGGAAACAAAAGATGTTTTAATCAATCAGTTAGATTTTTATCCAACTATTTTAAATCTTACCCAAAGTAAAATACCTGCTAAATATAGCACTGATTTAGATGGATTAGATATTTCTAACGTTTTGTTGCAGCATGAAAATGAAGTCAAAAAAGATGGAAAAGTAAGAGAAGATTTGTGGTGGCATTACCCTTATGGAGACAATTCTAAAAACCAATCGGCTATAAGATCTGGAGATTATAAATTGTATAAAAACTTTGAAAATGGTACGTATGTATTGCATCGTTTGTATAAGGATGGAAAACGATATGATTTAGAAGAAAAATACGATATCGCAAAAAAAGAACCTAAAATAACGAAAGCATTATCTGATAAATTAGAAAAATATTTACAAGATTATAACGCTTCGTTACCTTATAAGAGTATAGCGAATACTAAAGATGCTTCTGAACAAGAAAATATAGCAGCGGTACCAACTATTACAACAGATTCTTTCGACGCTAAATCTCGAGAAGTGACCATTGAATTAGAAAAAGGAAAATCTAAAGTAGATGAAAGCTATGTGCTTATAAAAATAGGAGACCCTATTAAAGTTAAAAAGAACGGGAAGAAAGCTAAGCAAGGAAAACATTCAACAACCTATATAAAAGTGCCTGTAGATGGCGATAAAAATAAATTGAACTATACAGTAACTATTCCTGAAGGAGCTAAGGAGTATATTTTTATTTTAATTGATGAAAATAGATATATGGTTAAAGGTAAACTTCATAAAATCAATTAAAGGAATAGCATGAAGCGCATCTTATTAATTCATTTTAGTTTTATGGCATTAATGTTTTGTGCTCCCTTAGCAGATGCACAAACAAGTTCGGAAAAACTAAAAAATAGTCGTCCAAATATTATTGTTATTTATACCGACGATCAAGGTTTTGGAGATGTAGGTGCCCTAAATAAAGAGGCCAAGTTTGAAACACCTAATTTAGATCACTTGGTTAACGAAGGTGTTTCTTTTACCAACGGACACAGTGGGTCATCAGTTTGTACACCATCACGTTATGCCTTATTGACCGGGCGTTACAGTTGGCGAACAACTCTTAAAAATGGGGTGTTGGGATCGGAAGCGCCTTGCCTTATTGAAGATGGAAGAGAAACTTTAGCGTCACTTTTAAAATCTCAAGGATACCATACAGGAATGGTGGGTAAATGGCATTTGGGAATGGAATTTCCAGGAACACCAGAAAACAGAGATTGGTCGCAACCAGTTAAAGACATGCCTTTAGATAAAGGTTTCGATTATTTTTATGGCATTCCCGCGTCTTTAAATTTCGGAATTCTCGCTTGGTTTGAAGGACGGTTTGCTAAAGTACCACCAACATTGTTCACCAACAAAAAGAAAAATGAGAGGCATATAGATTATAGAATTATGCCTCCGTATGATATCACACCACAAGAAACAAAAGAAAAATTAGGAAAAAAAGGATTTGAGGTCGCTCAAGATTTTACTGATAATCAATGCTTAACTCGATTTACGGAAAAAGCGATAGATTGGATGAAAACCGTTGAAGCTGATGCTAAAAACGATAAACCTTTTTTCTTGTATTTACCTTATACATCACCTCATTATCCGGTGGCTCCATTACCAGAATTTAAAGGCCAAGGACAGGCAGGGGCCTATGGTGAATTTGTTATTGAAACCGATTATCATATTGGTCAAATTTTAAAGTATTTAAAGAACGCCGGTTTAGACGACAATACTTTAATTGTTTTTACAAGCGATAATGGTCCTGAGAATTCATGGAAACAACGTATTAAAGATTTTAACCACGATAGTAGAGGCGACTTAAAAGAAGGAAAACGTTCGGTGTATGAAGGCGGGCATAGAGTCCCTTTTATAGTGCGTTGGCCTAATGGAATTAAATCTCCAGGTCGTACTTGGACTAAACCTATTGGGCAAGTTGATTTATTAGCAACTTTTGCCGATTTAATGAATATGGAACTTGCCGACAATGTTGGAGAAGATAGCCAAAGTTTTGCTTCGGTTTTAATAGATTCAAAGAGCGTATATAGGCGTTTGCCGCTAATTAATAGGAGTGATGCCGTAAAGAAGCCTAGATATGGTATTACCGCCGAAAATTGGAAATTAATTTTACCATCTACAGCAAAAGGAGAACAAGTCGAATTATATGATTTAGAAAGCGATCCAAGTGAAAAGAAAAATGTGGCAAACCAACATCCTAGAAAGGTAAAAGAGCTAACCGCTAAAATAAATAAGATAATTGCTAGTGGACGCACTACAAAAGGAACTTATCAAAAGAATGATACAGGTTATTGGGAAGATTTGTCTTGGATGACAGAAGAAGAATATAAGGCTATAGCATCAGAAACCAAATAAAGACCAAATAATTTCTAATAATTAAAATGCGAACTAAAAATTACATTCAATATATTCTTTTTACTGTTTTTTTAGGTTTCTTAGGATGTGGGCAAAAAGAGAAAGAGGATGAAATTCAGGTTTTTGACCAAACAGAAAATTGGGTGCTATTAAATAAAACGAAGGGCGTAAAAGAAGGAAATACCTATAGTTGGGCTGTGGAGATAAAACACCCTGTGGATTATTTTGTACAAGTTGTTTTTGATGCTTTACCAACAAATACATCTTTAGCAAAAGTAAATATAGATGGTCAGTATTTAGAAGGCGAATTTAAGCAAGACTATACCACGTATAATAATAAAATAGTTTCAGAATTTAAAAACCCGATTAAGATTAGTGATGTTTCAAAAAAGTATGTGTTTACTATTGAAACTGAAGCAAATTTTAATCAAATTCGAATGGTACCTTCCTATAAAACACCTGTAGGTTCTGGATTGTACCACCAAGCCTGGTTAAAAATGCACGAATCACCTGAAAAACAGGCAGCTTTAGATTGGTTTAAAGAAGCAAAGTTCGGAATGTTTATTCATTGGGGTTTGTATTCTCAAGCTGGGGGTATGTGGAAAGGAACTAAAATTAACCATTCGCCATATTCCGGACCCAAAGTAGCAGAATGGCTCATGCATGCATTTCAAATTCCAAGAGTAGAATATGCAGAACTAGCTAAAACTTTTAATCCAGATAAATCTTTTGCTCAGAATATCGCCAAATTAGCCAAGGCATCAGGAATGAAATATGTCGTGATTACTTCTAAACACCACGATGGTTTTGCTTTGTTTGATTCCGAAAGTTCTAAATATGATGTGGTAGACGCAACGCCTTATAAAGCAGACGCTGTAAAGGAATTATATGAGGCTTGTTTAAACGAAGGTCTAGATTTTGGTGTATATTATTCTCATGGCAACGACTGGAATGATGGTGGAGATGGTAATTATGCTAACGTTAAAAAAGTAAATGATTCTTTAGGAATCTATACACATAGTTCGGGTAAAAATTTATGGGATCCTAGCCCGAATACCCATGCTGAATATTATGAATCTAAAAGTTATCCTCAAATTAAAGAGCTCATCGCTTTGTTACCAAAACTGCGATTAATTTGGTTTGATGGTGAAGGGTTTACCACTGAAGACCAATCTTTTAAATTTTACAAAATGGTTTATAAGGCCAATCCTAATATATTGGTAAACCGAAGAGTAGGTTGGGAGTTCGGAGATTATTTAGATGCAGGCGATAATAAAATACCATCAGCGAAGGTAACCTTAGATAAATACTGGGAAACTTGTGGAACAACCAATAATTCTTGGGGATATAAGGTTTACGATCAGGACTGGAAAAGCACTAAAGAGTTGTTGTATTATTTTGTAGATATCATCTCAAAAGGAGGGAATTACTTATTAAATATCGGGCCTGATGGGAACGGCCATGTCCCAAAAGCGAGTTCAAAAGGACTTTTAGAAATGGGAGAATGGATTGCTACCAATGGAGAAGCGGTTTATGGCACTTCACGTTGGGTTGTTGCTAATGAAGGGGAAGAGGAAACGCTTCTTGATGGCACAGGTCATAGGGCAGCAAAAGGGTTTGCAAGAAGTTTTACCAATAGCGATTTTTGGTTTACTGCAAAGGATAATAAAGTCTTTGCCATATCTCTTGTACCGGCAGCGGATAAAATTTTAATCAAGTCATTGAATAAAACCAAAGGCCATATCATAAATGTTAGAGTTTTAGGAAGCGATAAAAAAGTAGATTGGAAACAAAGCGATAACGGTCTCGAAGTGAATTTAAAAGGTGTAAATAGTAATAAAAAGGGTTTTGTTGTTAAAGCTAGTTTTAAAAAATAAAAACATGAAAAATAAGTATTTTAAAGTATTAATGATTTTTTTTGTTTGCAATGCTATGTATGCGCAAAAGCAACCTAACATTATTTACATATTAGCTGATGATTTAGGTATTGGTGATTTAAGTATTTATAATGAAAATAGTAAAATACAGACACCACATTTGGATAATATGGCAAAAGAAGGGATGCGTTTTAATGATGCACATACCTCTTCTTCGGTTTGTACACCAACGCGATACGGAATATTAACAGGACGTTACAATTGGCGTACGCCTTTAAAAGAATTTGTAACATGGGGAAACTCGCCTAGTTTAATTCAGAAAGGTAGATTAACGGTTGCACAAATGCTAAAGGAAAATGGTTATAAAACAGCAAATATTGGAAAATGGCATTTGGGTTTAAATTGGACCATGAAAAACAATAGCCTAGAATTTGATCATTATTCTGAGCAATCAAATCGCTTAAACTTCAAGGATATCGATTATAGCCAACCTTTAAAATTCGGACCTCTAGATATGGGTTTTGATTATTCTTATATTATTGCAGCATCCTTAAATATGCCGCCATTTGTGTATATAGAAAATGACAAAGCGACTATGGTACCAACAGGAATATCTTCTCAAACTAAAAAACAATCACCATATGCGACTTGGATAAGAGGTGACATTGCAGATGATTTTAAACATGAGGAAGTATTACCAAACGTTGTAAAAAAGTCAATTTCATTCATTAAGGATAACGCTAATAAAGAAACGCCATTTTTTATGTACATCCCTTTACCTTCTCCGCACAACCCTGTATTACCTATTGCACCATGGAAAGGTCAAAGTGACATTAAAAGTCCCTATGCCGATTTTGTAATTATGATTGATGACTTAATGGGAACTATTTTTGAAACCCTAAAAGAACAAGGCATTGATCAAAATACGCTAGTTGTGTTTACCAGTGATAACGGTTTTGCAACTACTAACGATTTAAAAACGCTAAGGCAGAATAAACACAGTCCAAGTTATATTTATAGTGGTTATAAAGGAAGCTATTTAGAAGGTGGTCATCGCGTACCTTTTCTAGTAAAATGGCCAGAAAAAATTAAACCAAACTCGGTTTCAGACGTCACAATTTGTACTACAGACTTTATGGCAACTTGTGCAGAAATTATCCATTATGATTTTAAGGATAATGAGGCAGAAGATAGTTTTAGCATGATGCCTTTATTAACTAACGAAGGCGATTATTTAAGAGATGCAACTATTCATCATGACAAGTATGGTGTTTTTGCTATAAGAAAAGGAGATTGGAAATTAATTGTATCACCAAACTCTGGAATCATGGCATCAGGAGAAACAAAAAAACACAAAGATGTTTACGCTGAAGAGGTTTTATATAATTTAAAAAAGGACATCAAGGAGAAAAATAATGTTGCAGGTCAATTCCCTGAAAAGGTTAAGGAATTAAAAGATTTATTAACCCAACAAATTAGAGATGGTAGAAGTACTCCTGGAAAAGTGCAAAAAAATGACGCTTATAATGGTGAGTGGCCTCAAGCGAATTTTGCGTTTTATTCAAAGTGATTGTCCTTATGTAGTTATATAAATGTCATTGCTTACATATACATAGGAAAAGAAATAGTTAGAAACTTTTAATATTCAGTACCAAAATGATGTACTTAAAAGAATCAAAAAAAGAGTTTATACTTCTAATGTTTTTTATGGTATTTGCTTTAGCAGAAGGATTTTCTCAAACCGATGATGAATCAAAAGGAGCGTATCGGGACATTTACATCCAAAAATCTTGGGAGAAATTGGATAGAAATAAAGATGGAAGATTTATTGAAAAAGAAAACGATAGAAATTGGAAACGTTTAAACTATCTTGATAGAAATAATGATAATACTATTAGTAAAAAAGAATTCTCTGAACTTAAAGTTCCCTATTTAGATCTTGGAGGAGACAGAAAACTAAATGTATTGTACAAAGTAACAAAAGAAGAAAATTTATATCTTGATATTTACTATCCCAAAAACAAAAAAGAAGGTCAAAAACTTCCAGTTGTTATTTATACGCATGGTGGTGGCTGGGCAGCAGGTAGCAAACATGGTGCAGCAAATGCGTCATTTAAAACCGTACACTTGGCGCTTTTAGAAAAAGGATTTTGTGTAGTGTCTGTTAGCTACAGACTTTGGAAAAAAAATGGAACTACCACAATGCGAGATTGTGTAATAGATAGTAAAGATGCTTTGCGTTATTTGTCAAAGCATAGCGAAATTTTAGGAGTAGACGCTAATCGTTTTTTCTCTTTTGGGGATTCTGCTGGTGGTCAAATTTCACAAATGTTGTTATTAGCTAAACCAGAAGTTTTAAAAGGAGATCCAGATTTGGCTTCCTTTAATTATAAAATGGTTGCAGGCGTGTCTTGGTATGGCCCTTGCGATTTTGAGAACATAAGCTTATTTAATCATGATGATAGTCCTATTTCAAAAGATAGATTTGGTGCTAGAATAACAAAACCAAACACCAATCCTAAAGATAAATTAGTGCTTTATAAGGAGATGAGTCCAATTAATTATTTACATAAAAATAGTGCACCTTTATTAATGATTCAAGGAGATAAGGACACCACAATACCTGTAAAGCATGCCTATTATATGGATGAAAAAGCGAAAGCTATTGGCGCTGCTATAACTACATTAATTGTTAGAAATGCAGGTCATAATTGGCGAAAAGTAAACGCAGATATTATCCCAACTCGAGAATCAATTATTCAAACCACAGTAGATTATTTTGTGTCACATTTATAATGTAAAATAAATCATATAACCCAATTTAAAACAGTTCAACCGGTCGATTAAAGTTAGTAATTGATTGATTAGGGCAAACATAGTAACAATTTAATAATTACTTTTGTAAAAGTTTTAATGAATATTTCTTTGGCATATATGGTCAATAAAAATCCTGCTTATTAAGAAAATGGTATTTGTTTTCTTTAATAAATTTCAAAAAAAACTAAAAAGAAAGACCCCATGAAAATAATAAACTATTTAAAATTTCTATTTTTATTTATAGGAATAGGTGCTGTTCAGGCCCAATCACTTTGGTATGAAAATTCGAGTAATACGAATCATATTACTCTAAATACTGCTACCAAAGGAACCTTTACTACTGGTGAAACGAACCCCGAAACAAATGGTGTAAACTCAAATACAACAGTTTCAAAATTTGTACGTAATGGTGAAACAAATCCAATAATTCGGTTTGATTTAAACAATCCAATAACAGATTTATCGTCGTATACTGTGTCGTTAAAGGCCTATACATCTATTAAAACCGAGGATTTAAACACACAGAATCAAAGAATTCGACTATACCTTAGAAATTCAACCATAGGAGCTACAAGTAGCATATTTGAGCAATTAGCATTTTCTGAAGGCGACACTTGGGAATCTTTTTCTTTTAATTTTGAAGATATAACTATTGCTAATGATGTTGCAACAGCTGGAGGTTTTGATCAGATAATGATTGGTTTGGCAAATGGTGATAGCACGGGTTTAACAACTACATATTATTTTGATACGATTTCTGGTACCACCGACCAAACAGCTCAGGTATCAAACATTGCAAAAGCCGATTTTTTATCGGGTTCTTGGGGGGTGAGATTTAATTTGCCAGGAGGTTATAATTTGGATGATGATAGCAACTATGATTGGGTTGCAGGCGCCCAAGAAATTGTAGATAATTTACCGGCAGTAGGTCATGTTATTACAAATTTTACACATCCTGCACATGGTTATTTTTATACCTTAAGAGATAATCCGTATGTTGATGTTGCTACTGAAATTCATCCTGCCATGGTGCCTTCGTTGGAAAATGAACAAATTATTCTTGATATTATTAATGTTATTAAAAATTCAGGGAAAAAAGTAATTCTTTATATTAATGCAGGTGGACCATCAAATATTCAAGGCAGTGTTGACGCTACAGAAGCTGAAATTACAGTGGCATGGGATAATTATTGCAACACTGCACCTTACAATGGGGATAAAGGTTTAGCATGGCGAACTTTAGCGAAAGGTTATTTTGAACGTTTTAAAGGTTTAGCTGATGGGTACTGGATAGATAATTTGTCTAGTTTACCAGCATCAGAAGTAGCCCCTTTTATTGCAATGATTAGAGAGGTTGATCCAGATATTGCTTTGGCCACTAATCTTGATAAATCTTATATAGAAGATGAAAACGGGGTTCGAATACAAGTGGATTCTGATGGAACTGATGATGCCGATCCAACAGATTATAAGGTGTTTTTCTTAGAAGCCAATGATCCTTATATGGATTTTACCGCTGGGCATCCAACGCCATTAGGACAAGGGGCGCCACCAAATTCTTGGGCCTATGAAGAATTTTCATTTCCTTTAATAACAGAAAATCCTTGGTCTACTTATGATGGTAGTAAGCAAACCTTAAAGCATTATTTTGCTCCTATCAGACAACAATGGAGTGTAGCTAGAGCCGATTTAATTTTTGAAGTAGAACAGGCCTATCGCTTTGTAAGAACCTTTACCGATGCTGGAGCTGCTATTACTTGGAGTACGACCATAACCAATGGTTATATTTCTGATGATGAAATGTCTATAATGGAGGACATAAACAATAGAATGTTACAGTCTCCAAAACCTGATTTTATACCTTATGTAAGACCTGAAGGTGCTTATTTAGTTAGTGAAACATTAAGCGTTAATTCTAATAATTTTATAGAAAATACCCTTAATTTATATCCGAATCCCGTAACCCAGAATTTTAAATTATCAATAGAAATTGAATCTGCAATCATTTATAATTTAAGCGGCCAGAAAATTTTAGAATTTAATGGCAACCAAACGACTTATGATGTTTCAACACTAAATGATGGCATTTATGTTTTTAAAAGTCTATCACGAAACGGTGAAAGTCAATTTTTAAAATTTATAAAACACTAAATAGGCTTTAGTTTTATTAGAAGTATTGCTTAATGCTCGTATTTAGCAAGTTTATGAGCGAAAAGAGAAAGCAAAATACATTTAGGTTAAATAATTTAGCTTAATATTATTCTAATAGTCAACTATGAAAATGCCTAAACTATCTTATTGTTTTTTATTTCTTGTGCTCTTTTATAATTGCAGTTTTAATGCTCAAACTGTAGATTTTAAGGTGGATTATGAATCTTTTTTATCAAAGCATGATATGCTATGGGATATCGTTCCAGACAAATGGCAAACGGCTCCATATTCGGGTAATGGTAATGTGGGATTTCTTTTTTATCAAACCAAATCTGAAGGTGATAATACCATGTCAGTTTATGTTGGTCGACATGATTATTACGATCATAGAGAAGCTAAAACAAAGGCAGAAGAAATGTTATGGATAAAACGTGGTAGGTTACCCTTGGGACATTTCAATTTAAAAACTAAAGGGGAAGTTACAGGAGTGGATATGCGTTTAAATTTATGGGACGCAGAATTAACGGGAACGATTACGACGTCTAAAGGTTCTTATAACATTAAGGGATTAACGCATAGTGGTACAGATGTTATCTTTTTTGAAACCACGGCAACTAACGAAGAAGTAGAAATTACGTGGCATCCAGAAGACCCAATACCACCAGTATACGAGGTGCTTCAAAAAGGTGGCGGACCTAAAGGCGGAACGTGGGATCAAATGCGGGCTACAAAATTAGAAATGCCTCCAAAACCAACTTTTAGCACTATAAATGGTTATAATTTTTGTTATCAACCATTATTTGATAAAAGAGGAGAAACCACAACAGGTTGGAAAATTACAGGAAACCCAGAAGGAAAACAACAGTTAATTACGAGTGTTCATCATAGTTTTCCTGTGCATAACTCTTTAGAGATTGTTACTAAAAATTTAGAAGATGCTGAAAAACAATTGGAAAACAATAGTTTTATGTCTTCGCATAAAAAATGGTGGCATGCGTATTATCCACTAAGTTTTTTAACTATTAATGATGCAGAAAAAGAGTCCTTTTACTGGATACAGATGTATAAATTAGCATCTGCAATGCGTGGTAATGGTCCAATTTTAGACTTAATGGGACCATGGTATAATAAAACGTTTTGGCCTATGGTTTGGGGCGATTTAAATGTACAACTCATTTACTGGACACACTTAACGGCTAACAGAATGTCTGTTGGTGAGTCTTTACCCAATAATATAGATAAGTACACAGAGAATTTAGAAAATAATGTCCCTAAAAGTTGGAAGAATAGTGCTGCCGTAGCGGCCTTGTTACCACAAGATTTAATAGCTTATAATGGTGCTAAAGTACCAGATATGCTAGCGTGGATGCTAAATGATTATTGGTTACATTGTGAATTTGCTGGCGATGATATCCGTATGCGCGATAAACTGTTTCCTATCTTAAAAAAGACAGTAAATAGTTATCTTAATTATATCAAGGACAACCCTGTAGAATCCAATGATGGCAAAATTCATATTAAATATAGTTGGTCGCCAGAATATAAACCTGGTCGTGGTGAAGATATTAATTTTACTTTGGCGCTAATCCGGTGGAGTTGTCAAACTTTAATTGATATTAATAATCAGCATGATTTAAATGACCCACTTTTAAAAGAATGGCAACATTTATTAGATAACTTAGTAGAGTTTCAAATTGACGAAAATGGACTTAGAATTGGTAAAGACATTCCATTTGCAATACCGCATCGTCATTATTCTCACTTGTTAGCTTTTTATCCCTTAATGGTTATTACACCAGAAAATGAAGCCGATAAAAAACTATTACGAACCTCTCTAGACCATTGGTTAGATGTTACATTTAATAGTGGTATTGGCATAAAAGCTATGCCAGTAACAGGTTATACGGCTACAGGTGCTTCTTCTATGTACGCGTGTTTAGGCGATGCTGAGAAAGCTTATTATTACTTAGATTTCCTAATTAAACATAAAAATGTATCCTCAACAACTATGTATTCCGAAGGGAAAAGTAATCCGGTTATTGAAAGTCCCTTATCTTTTGCAACAAGTTTACATGATATGATGCTTCAAAGTTGGGGAGGGAACATTAAAGTTTTTCCAGCAAGTCCTAAAAATTGGGAAGATGTGGCATTTCATAAGTTACGGACTCAAGGTGCATTTTTGGTAAGTGCTAAAAAGGTTAAAGGAAAAACAGAATTTGTATCTATAAAAAGCTTAAAAGGTAACCCGTGTAAAGTTCAGGTCGATTTTGAAAACCCTAAGTTTTATGTCCACGGAAAACCTATAACCGTAAAAAAGAATGAGGATGGGTTTTATTTGGTGGATTTAAAAGCAGGTGAATCTGTAATTATTGTGTCTAAAAAGTTGAAAAAAGTAGATTTATCGATTAAGGAATTACCAAAGCATCAAGATGAAATAAATTTATTTGGCTTCGGTACTAAAACTGAACGTTTACCAGGGCATAAATTTTATAAAAATTAACAATGAAACATATAATTAAAAAGTTTTCCTTATTTGGTATAACATCAATTATAATACTTGGATGTGCTTCTTTTATCACAAAGCCAGATATATTCGATAAAAAGAAAAAACCAAATGTCATTTTTGTTTTTACAGATGATCAACGTTTTAATTCTTTAGGAATAACAGGCGATCCAGTAACAGAAACTCCAAATATTGATCAATTAGCACAAGAAGGTGTTTTCTTTAATCAAGCCTTTATTACAAGTCCTATTTGCGGACCTAGTCGTGCCAATATTTTTACGAGTCAATGGGAACGAAAAAACCAAATAGGGTTTACGAACGTGTCTCATAATTTTATTTCTGAAGCTATTTTTAATAACAGTTGGCAAATGCAAATGAAAAATGCAGGATATGCCACAGCGTTTATTGGAAAGCATCATACAAAAATTACCGATCGAAATGATTCACCTTTAAAGGAAGGCATAGATTTTACCTATTATGGCAATGGACATTTAGGGTTTTATCCTGCCAAAAAGCATAAAGAGTTTTCAAACCTTAAAAACAAAACGCAAGTTGAAGGCTTGTTCGAGGCTACCGAAGCCTTTTTAAAGCAAGGCAATGATACAGATTATTTTTTCGAGAATGCTGATAGCTCATTAAAAGGACGCTTAAAGAAAAGAGACCCAAATAAACCGTTTAGTTTATGGATTAACTTTAATCTTCCACATGCATCGAGTATTGGTGGTATGGGCTCAAAACCTACTGATCCTTCATTTTATTCCACACTTTATAATGATAAGAAACGAGAATTAGAACTTCCTGATGGGTATCCAGCACCTATTAGCTTACCCGAAAATGTATATGCCACATCAGATTTGATGAAATATTATGTGACTTCAAATAAAGAAAAATTGTTGAATGATAAATTAAAAATGAATAGAGCTGTCCATGCTATTGATCAATTTATGGGCAACCTACGTAAACTATTAAAAGACCTTAATGAAGATGAAAACACTATCATTGTATTTTGTTCTGATAATGGTTTGTTTTTAGGCGAACACGGACTTGGTGGTAAAACCATTTTGTATGATGAGTCGGTTCATGTACCTTTAATAGTATATGCGCCATTCTTTAAGAATACTGAAAAAGGAAAACGTTTAAATCATTTGGTGGTAGGTCAAGATATTCCAGCAACAATTTTAGACCTGTGTGGTATAGATATTCCAGAAACATATCAAGGTAAAAGTATGCTACCGTTAATTGCAGAAAACGCATCGGAGTGGAGAGAAGAAGTCTTTTTAGAAAATTTATTTACAGATCAAGGCTATCCGAGACAGGAAGGTATTAGGACTAAAGAATTTAAATACATAAGATCATTTAGTAAGGAAAATGATAGAAATAAGTATTTGCCGGAACAAACTATAAATACCAATGAAGTTCCTATTTACGAAGAGTTGTTTGATATTGTAAATGACCCAAAAGAACAAAATAACTTAGCTTTAAATCCATTGTATAAAGAGCAACTAGATTATTTTAGAAAACAATGTAGTAAAAAAGCCAAGGAGTTATTGGTGGCTAATAATTAAATTATAGAGTAGTTTAGAGCAAATGTTTGACGAGATTGAGAAAATACAATTGCCCAATTGGGACTAACTTTGATGTCGTTAATTTAAAGTATTGGCATAGAACTTGGTATTAAAGCTATTGACGTTTAGTTGTAATAAGGATTGTTCTAAACAGGTAAGAAAGATGAATTTGTAGCATGTGGATTTTTAAAACACAGCATACAAAATTGAAATAAATAAGTAATTATGAGTAAATCGAGTTTTTTTAATGTGAGATTAATTTTGGTAATGTTATTGTCTGTAGTTTGGGGATCAAATGCTCAAAAAAACACAGAACAACCTAACATTGTTTTTATAATTTGTGATGATTTAGGCTATGGCGATGTCCAAAGTTTAGCACCAGAAACAAGTAAAATTAAAACACCTCATATCGATCAATTAACTCGCGAGGGTATGGTGTTTACAGATGCACACTCTGGTTCATCAGTTTGTACACCTACTCGTTACGGCATTATGACTGGGCGTTATAGTTGGCGTTCAAAATTGCAAAGCGGTGTGGTGCAGGGTTTTGCTCCAGATTTAATCACGGAAAACCGTCCAACTATTGGCGATTTTCTTGGGAGTCAAGGCTATAACACAGCCTTAATTGGAAAATGGCACCTTAATTTTCAATATTTAGATCCTATTTCAGGATTACCAATTGTAAAAGAATCGAAAAAACAGTTGCCTCCAGTTGGGGCTACAATTCCGGATGGCCCTATCGATAGAGGTTTTGATTACTATCATGGTTTTCATCATGCTAGAGATATGAAGGCTGTTATTGAAAATAGGGAAGTTATTCTTCACGAAGATGAAATTAATATGTTGCCTCGTTTAACAACAAAATCGGTAGAATATATTGAAGGTCAGGCTAAAAATAAAGATGGAAAGCCATTTTTCTTATATGTGCCTTTAGGATCGCCACATACACCAATTTTGCCTTCAAAAGAATGGCAAGGTAAGAGTGGAATGGGAGATTATGCAGATTTTGTAATGCAAACTGATGCTACCGTAGGTGCTATAACCAAAGCGCTTGAAGATAATGGTTTATCTAAAAACACATTGGTTATATTTAGTAGTGATAATGGTACGTCTAAAGCGGCAGATATTCCTAATTTAGAGAAATACGGACATATTGTAAGCGCTGGATATCGTGGTTCAAAATCAGATTTATGGGACGGCGGACATCGCATTCCTTTTATTGTAAAATGGCCTAGTATGGTAAAAGCTGGTACGGTAAGTAACGAACTAATTTGTTTAACAGATATGTTTGCAACGTTTTCAGATATTACTAATGAGGACCTTCCTAGCGAAAGTGGGGAAGACAGTGTGAGTTTTTTACCAGCATTAAAAGGTAAAAAAATAAAAAGTACTAGAGCAGGCGTGATACACCATTCAATTTCTGGTCATTTTGGGTATCGATTAGATAATTGGAAATTGTTATTAGCCCAAGGTTCTGGTGGATGGTCAACTCCAAGAGAAAACGAATCTCGAGACATGCCTAAAGCACAATTATATAATTTAGAAATGGATCCTGCCGAAACTAATAACTTATATGAATCACATCCAGAAATTGCAGAAAGACTTTTAACGCAACTAGAGTTAGACATTAAAACAGGAAGAAGTACTAAAGGCGAATTTTCTAAAAATGATGTAGATAAAATCATTTTATGGAAAAGTGAAAACAAGAATAGGGCTAAAAAGAAGAACTCTAATAATAAAAATTCTAAGAAGAAGAAATCTAATCATTAAATTGAAAAAGTAGTAATAACATAGGTCTGGAGACTAATTGACTTTAAATAAAATTAACATTTCAATTCCTGAAAAAACCTGTAAATCACTTTCGGTAAATAACAAATACTAGTATTTGGATGGTTGAGCAACAGGATGATGGAAGCTTCAAATTAATGATATTAAATGAAGTGCCTTTTTCGGAATAAGAAAATTTAAAATAGAGATAAATCTACTTTAAGTATTAAATTAGTTAACCACAAATGCCGTTTTAAGCAAGGTTTATGGGCTTCTTTTTTAAATTTTGTTTTTTTTGTGCTATAATTTTTAATTAAAAACTCGAGAAGTCCAAAAAAGCCTTCTAAATGATTTAATGGGCTATTTAACTACTAAATATTACCAATGCAAAAAAAGAGCAAGCATTTGACCGAATAAAGAATTGTCTTTTCCTATAATTACAAGATATTTGATAAAACATTAATACTAATTTAAACTTTATGAAAACAATCAAGTATATTTCAGCTATTCTAGTACTACTATTAAGCATATCCTGTTCAACGGATATAGATAATAAATACGAGTCTCCTGAAATTCCTAATCAATTCACGAATTTTACAATTGACAATGATACTCAATCTATTGATAATGAAATTACAGTAACCATTCAATCTGGAGATTACCAATCTACATCCGTTCGTTTTGTAGATGAAATAGGAGTTCCGTATACACCTCCTAAAACAGAACCTAGTGAAGGAGAAAATGCAAGTGATTTAGATAATGTTATTATACCATCTATTACAGCAACTGAAAACAATAATTTAGAGTATAAAATTTCAGCGACAAAACTTAGATTAGATGAGAAAGCACTATTAGACGTTGAAAGTTTTTTAGTAGAAGTTAAGGTTGTTAATAATAGTGGCGTTGAATTAACAGGATACGATAGAATTTATTTCAGTGATGTTGTATACACATTTAACCCAAAAATATCATTTAATGAAACAGGAGAGAATAGTCAAACATTCAATGTAGGAATAGAAGATACAGATGATCTTAATACTAATGTTATAGCCGTGGGAGGTACAGGTATACTTGTAGAAAACAAAAATTTTATAGGTGTTGCTACTGAAGATCCTAGTGATGATGGTGCCACTGCAGTTTTTACTTTTGACTTAACTACAAATTCAGCTACTGCAATTGAAGCTACTTTAAATTTAGAATTAGCAAAAAGAGCAAAAGGTAGCGTTACAGGTACAGTTTCTGTTACAGGTTATCCAGACACACCTTTTTCTTATGAAGCGACATCAACTGTTGATGGTGGTAGTGCTCCAGCTCTCGATTTTGAATTTGCATCAACTATTTCACTTGTTTCAGGCACAACGCTTACGGTTACTATTACACTAGATCAGATGTTAACTGAAGGTAATACAACAAATCCTATTTTTAGGTTATCAAAAGTAACTATTAATAAAGATGGTATTGCACCTGAACCTACACTAAACACATGGCTTGATGTAGACAATTCAATTACAAATTTAACAGTATCAACCGCTTGTACAGACTGTTCTGTAGCAACAGTGGCAAACCCTGATACTGCAGATGCAGAAGCTACGAATGTAACAAAATGGACTATAGGTTCTGCTTCTGGTAGTGGAAACAAAAGTCTTGATTTTGATTTCAAAGACGGAGAGGGTGTTACACTAGCCGATTATGCTAATTTAATAGTAACCGTACGCATGTACTGGCCTAGTTACAATGATATTAGTAATTTTGATAGTAATAAGCGTATTAGATTCTATTTAAGTGATGGAGTTAATGAACAACAAGTACAAGGTAATTTTGTTGAATCAAACGAAGCTGGATGGCATACTATGGAATTTGATTTTACAGGAACACCTACAGGTGGTGCCCTAACATCAGATATAATTAGTGGAGAAATTAGACTAATAGGTAATAAATTTACAAATCTAGATAATGGTCTTGAATTTTATATTGATACGATTACTTCTAACTTATAGATTAAAAGTCATTGGAAAGTAATGCTTTAAAATTATTATCTAACAATATAGAAAATATTTAAGAAGTTGTCTAGACAAATTAATTCAGCTACTATGATAACAATTAGAGTATAGCTGTAAAAAAATAAAGCATATACGCTGTTTAGTGTTTTAAGTTCATTAACAAGTTTGTATATGTTTTATGCACAATTAGAGGGGGAACAAAAAAGACTTTGCGTTTTCTTAAAAAACAATAGGTTATTCGTATAATAAGATTACATGAAAAAAAGTTCTTAGTTAAATATTTAACTAAGAACTTTTTTTATATGTTTAAAACAAACATCCCCACACGTTACAATTACACACTTTATATTATTGATGATAAAAGACCCTTTTAAGAATTAAATAATTTTAGATTAGTTAATTACAAATGATGTTTTAGAGCAAGTATTTGACTGTTTAAAGAAACACGATTCCCTATTAACTATGTATCTTTGGTTTAAAATTTAGAAGCTAACTTATTAAAAATGAATAAATCTTTACATCTTTTCTTATTTTTATTTTCATTCTTTCAAGTTTCCAATGCCCAGTTTCTATGGTATGAAAATGAAACAAATACATACCAAATAGAATTTGAAAGTACAACAGCAGGATCTTTTTTTACAGATGTTACAAACCCTAATAATTCAGGGGTTAATACAAATGCCATTGTTTCTAAATTTAACCGAGATGAAGGCTTAAAGTCTTTTTTACAATTCGATTTATACAGACCTGTAAATGATTTTTCGGGTTATACGGTAACCATTAAAGCCTATATCGATTTGGCTACGGAGTTGTTAACTAAAAACAACTCAAAACTTAGAGTGTATTTTGTTAATTCTAAAGGAGGACCACAGACCTATAAACAGTTAAATTTTACAGTTGGACAAGCATGGGAGTCTTTTACGTTTGATTTTAATGGAACTGATATTCCAGAGGAGATCATAAATGCCAATGGTTATGATCAAATTAAAATTGGTTTTGCAACCGGCAGTATTTCCGAACCTGCAGCGACCTATTATATTGATACTATTAAAGGAACATCAGAACAACAAGTAGAAGTAGCTCAACAAACAGCAGCGTGGTTATCAGGTTCTTGGGGTGTTACCTTTCCTGTTTATGGCGGAGAACGATTGGACTCTGAAGTTGCTGGAGGTTATAACCTCCCTGCTGGTGCTCAACAAGTTGTGGACGAGCTTCCTGCTACAGGACATATTATTACAAACTTGTCTTACTTTGCGCATTCACATTATTTTACACTAAGGGAAAACGCTAATGTGAACGTTGTTGTAGATATACATGAAGCCCTAGTACCTAGTGCAGCTAATGAAGCTATTATTTATGATGTGATGCAAAAATTTAAAGACTCTGGCAAAAAAGTAATTTTGTATATCTCTACCAATTATTTAGACAGAGCCATAGATGATGGCGCAGATATTGAAGCGGCTTGGATTAATTATTATACCAATAATTTTGGTGGAGATGAATACTTAGCCTACAGAGATTTAATTGAAGGGTTTATACTTAAAATTAAAGATTATGCCGATGGTTATTGGTTAGATACCACTGCAGAACTAGACGATGATGGTCATATAGAAGATTTTGTTCAAATGATTAGAGATGCAGACCCTGGATGTGTAATTTCAGCATCTCCAAATGGAGCTTATTTTACAGATGAAAATGATGAATTTATAAAAGTAGATTCCGACGGTATTAACGATGAAGATGCAACTGATTACAAAATTGTAAGTTTTGAAGGCGTTAATAGCTATCAGGACTTTACAAGTGGACATGTAACGCCATTAGGACAAGGAGCACCACCAAATTCTTGGGCTTATGAAGAGTTTACAATACCAGCAATGGTAGAAAATCCTTGGTCCATCTATAAAGGAAATACCGTATTAAAACATGCTTGGTTTCCAATGCGAGATAAATGGCATGTGTCTTCAGCAAACTTAATGTTTGGTACTGAAGATGCCTACAGGTTTGCTAAAAACCTTGTGGATGCAAAAGCCGGTGTTACATTTGCAACAACTATAGATGATATTGGTAGCGGTAAGGGCTATATGATGGCTGAAGAATTGGCTATTATGAAAGCTATAAATGATAGACTTTTGTCTAATCCTGTTCCGGATTATGCACCTTATGAAAGACCTGAAGGCGCCTATCTTGTTGGTGAGTCTACATTATCTACGACTGCTTTTACCAATACATTACAAGTTAAATTTTATCCTAATCCTGTCGTTAATGAGTTAACAATTTCTAGAAAAACTACCGATGTAAATTACATAACCGTTGTAAACGTTTTGGGAACTATAGTCATAAAAAAAGTATGGGATAATGGGACTTCGTCAACACAATTAAATTTGTCTTCATTAAAATCGGGGCTTTATTTTGTAAACCTTTTTAATGGTAATAATCTTAGCATTACTCAAAAAATAGTAGTTTCTAAATAACCTGTAGTTAAACATGCTAAACTGGAGTTTAAATTAATCGAAAAAAGTTTATTGGATAGGTTGCCAAAAGTGGTGTACCTTTTTTTTTAACCTAGGCGTTATATCTAACATAGTTCAATACTCTTATAAATTTAGTTAAATACAGAAAGTAAAATACTATGTGCTATTTATGTTAATGACCTTTATAAATAAATTTTTGGTTGAAATCAGCAAAACTAAGCTCTTCATAAATTCTATCTTTGTTCAAAATAATACCACGATGAGAAACACTACATTACTTTTTTTATTTAGTTTATATTTTTTACCACAGATATATGGGCAAGATCTTGTTAAGCCAAATATTGTAATATTTTATGCAGATGATTTAGGTTGGCAAGATACCAATTTGAATAATGTTGGAGAACCTGTGCTTTGGGAAACGCCAAATATGGAAAGTTTAGCTGCAGAAGGCGCTAAATTTTCACAAGCGTATTCTCCTGCACCTACTTGTGCACCATCAAGAGCTGCTATGTTAAGTGGTAGGCACCCTGTTAAAACAGAAGTAACCCAGGTGTCTGGAGGGGCTTTACCTGGCCTTAAAAAAGCTCAAGCTCATAATAAATTAATAGGGCCTTATTACCCGTTAAGATTAGATGTTGACGAATTTACAATTGCTGAGGCACTTAGTGATGCTGGATATGTTTCGTCACACGTTGGAAAGTGGCATGTAGAAGGTGCCAACGGATTCCCTGAAGCTATACATCAAGGTTTCGATTCTCAATTTACAAGTAGAGGTATGCATCAAAACATGGGGAACAGATGGGAAGGTTATGCCACTGATGCTGCAGATGACCCATATAGGATTGATGCAGATGGAAGACCACTTGATTCTGTAACAGAAGAAGCGTTGGCATTTATGGAAGCTAACAAGTCGGAGCCGTTTTTCTTATATATGGCTACCTGGTTAGTTCATACACCTATTCAAACTAGAGATTTAGCGTTGTTAAGCTATTACTGTGAAAAATTAGGTATTCCGGTTCCCACTTCAGATACGGATATTACCACTGGAGGCCAAACAAATCCATATTATGGAGCCATGATTGGAACTTTAGATTGGAGTTTAGGTAAAGTAGTAGATTATTTAAAAGCCACAGACGACCCAAGAAATCCAGGGAAAAAATTATTTGAAACCACATATATTATATTTTCATCTGACAATGGCGCTTCCGAAAATGATGGAGATGAAATAGTTGCAGATAATTTTCCTTTAGATTTAGGTAAAACAAGTTCAAAAGAAGGAGGTATTCGTGTGCCTTTAGTAGTAACAGGTCCTAATATTCCAGTAAATGAATTTGATAATGTTGTTAATGGTTTAGATTTTTTTCCTACCATTTTATCCTTAACAGGAACTACTGTAGCCAATACTATATTTGACGATTTTGATGGAGTTGATTTAAGCCCTCTATTAAAAGGAGAAGCTACTATAGTTGAGGATAATAACGGTGCTGAAAGAACGGATTTATTTTGGCATTACCCTAACGCTGAGGATGGTAAATCTAAATCGGCAATAAGAAGAGGGAACTATAAATTATATAAAAGATATGTAGACGGTGCTTACGAAGCTTACCAGTTGTATAATGGAGGTGATAATTTTGTTGATATTGAGGAATCTATAGACGTTATAAGTACAATGCCTGTAGATATAAAAAACGATATGATAGCTGCCTTAGAAACGTTTTTATTAGATAATAATGCTAAGTATCCAACGTGGAATCCCGATTACGCTGAAGCTGATGGGCCACTGCCAAATCAAGATCTTGTTCCTGCAGTAACATCAGCATCTTATAACCAAGATACTAATGTGGCTACAGCCATTATTGAAAACACTTCTGGTAAAGCCACTATTAGTACAGCAACGTTACTTTATAAAGAAGAGGGGGCTAAAGAGGAATGGTTCGAATCTTTAGCAACGACTATAAATGGTAATGTAATAACAGCAGATGTTCCAGAAACAGCTATTGCAATTGTTTTTAATATGATTGATGAAAACAATTTCTTAGTGTTATCAGAAGAGGTTGAAATAATTTCTATTACACAGATAACCCTTAATGATACCGATACAGAGCAATTGTTTAATCCTGGTACTGACCATTCTGAATTAATTGGTAATACAACCATAAATGGTGGTGGTAGCTATCTACAAATGAGAACAGCAGGTGGCGGCGATGGAGCTAGGTTTCTTGTAAAATCTACGACTGGAAAATCTGTGGTGGTTAGTAAAATTACATTTGGAATTAGATCTCAAGAGGCTGATGTTGTAGAATTTGATGTAACTATAGGAGATAATACACAAACCTTTAATTATACAAGTACACGTACTGCAGACGATGTTGAATTTGATTTTGTAGAACCTATAACATTTACAAATGCCAGTCAAGAATTAGAAATTATAACGACCGCGCTTAGTAATACTAGTCCTGATGGGTTAACTCCAAGATTTAGGGTTTATGATCTTACATTTCATGTTGCAGAATTTTTAGGGGTTGATGATGTGAAAGATAAGGCGCAAGATCTTAAGTTATATCCTAACCCGGTTAAAGGAACTTTTAGTCTAAGTAAAGCTGTAGAATCTGGAGTATTGTATAATTTATATGGTTCAAAGGCATACGAATTTACTAATCAGCATAAAGATATAGATATATCAAATCTAAAAACAGGTTTGTATGTATTACAAGTTATGTTTAAAGATGGCAGTAAAACAAGTTTAAAGTTATTAAAGGAATAAGGTAGCTTTCGTTAAAAAGTAAGTTCCATTTTTTTTAAACGCCCCTTATGTGGCGTTGTGGATAAAACAAAAAAGTTCCTTAGTTTTTAATTAAACTAAGGAACTTTTTTTATAATGTAAGTAATGATAGATTATTTTTTTACAATCTTTAAGGTTTTTGAACCTGAATCGGTTTTGATATTGGCAATGTAAATTCCTGTTGCCAAATCATTAATATCGTAATTAGATTTTGCTGTAAATGTTTTTAACAAACGACCAGTAATATTGTATAATTTCACATTTTCAACGTTTACACTAGAATTTATTTGAAAACTGTTTACTACAGGGTTAGGATAAGTAGAAATTTTTGCTTCTTGTGAATTAATTTCATTTGTAGATAAACTAGTGTCTGAAGTTAAAGGTAAAGTAGCTGTAATAGTATCAATATAAATTTTTAATCCGTTATCCAAGTTCGTGAATCTTGCTGCTTGGCCAATCAGTCTAATCTCAGCTGAATCTATAAATCCGGTAGCAGTGGCATTGTAAGTAAATGTATAATCTTTCCAAACGCCAGTATCTCCTGAAACAAAATTAATTTGTTCTTGGGTAGAAGTCATACCACTAGAAGAAGCCAAATAAAATCTAAAACGTTCAGCATTATCAAAGTTAGAATAATTGTCGAAACTATTTAAGTATATTCGTAAGGTAACAGTTAATCCATTTACATCTGCATCATTAATACCTTTGCCAGTAGGGAAATTAATAATAAAACCTCTGTTAGAAGCCTCGCCAGGACTGGCAGCAGCCAACTCCAGTAAAGTTACATTTGTAGCATTTGCTGTATCACCAGCATCAGGATTGGCTACAGTTGAAATTGTACAGTCCGTACAATTTGTTGCAGTAGTTATTGAAACGTCAGTCACCCCACCATCAAAATCATACCAAGTATTTTGTGCGTAAGTAAAAATAGCAGCAAAAAGTAAGGTTGCTGTAAAAAGTAATTGTTTTTTCATAATTTTTGTTTTATTAATGAGTTACTTAAAAATAAGCAAACTTATTGATTTTAACGTGCTCAAATCAACAAAAAATTAAAGAAAATCATGTAAAATGGTCGTAAAGTCATCTAAAATCGAAGTTTTTAAGCTTTTTTTACTTAAATAATTAATATTTGGGTATAGCAAACTTAGAGTACTTTGCTTTTGTTTTTGAAGTGTTTTTTTAGAAGGCATCTCAGGATAGCTTACTAAAAAGTTATGGGTAACGTAATCGATATGATAGCACTTGAATTTGTTGGGTTAACAGTTTTGAACTATTTTTTATATGTATGTCCGCTGTTTTAATGTAAATAACAATACAGAAGTCATTCTTTTGAAACAAAATTGATAGTTTTTTTGCCAATTACTGATTTTTAAATACAATGAATTGCCTATTTATACTTACTGATGCCTTTTATAAGGACAAAAATAACCACAAAATTCACATTTAAAACGTGACTATTTTTACGTTTGCCCCATGTATGTTATTGAGGATTTAATAAGACCAATATTGCTTTTGTAATGTTTTCAACAAAAAAAAGTTTATTAAAACTAGTTTTAATAAACTTTTAAAGAGCCTAATAAAACAAGGCTTAAAAAAAAGGGTGACCAATCATTTTGATTAAAGATTCATTTTCAAAAGTGAGATATGATCAACCTTTCTTTTTTATACTTGAAATTCGCTTGATATATATGTTAATATCTATCAAGATTTATATCTTAGTTTTTGATAACGATTTTCTTTATAACCTTACTTTGGCCTTCTATTCCTTCAATTTGAAGTATATATAAACCATCACTAAGATTTCTTGTACTACCCAAGTCCAATTGGAAATTATTTTGATTTTCATCTAAACTAATATATTTATTTAAGACTAATTTTCCAAACTGATCACTGAGTCTTATTAGCAACTTCCGGCCAGCCGGTGATGGATAGGTTAATGTCACTAATCCGTTTGAAGGGTTGGGATATAACTTGATGTTACTTGAAGATAGGCTCGTTTTAAGATCCATTGTATTTGAATTATCAGATTTCACAGAAGCCGACTTCGCTGACGTTCCTCCAGCTTCATTCATCACTGTTTGGATTTCCGCCTCACTTAAGTCAATATCATAAATTCTTATATCATCTATCTCCCCAAGATAATTAGCTCCAATCTTAGCATAGGTATTACCTGTATTCACTGTTTTTGGTGATCCTGCCAGTGAACTCGAATTTATCAGGCTTCCATCAATGTACAGTAAAAACTCATCAGATTGGACATTGGTAATATTTGGTAAAACAACTGCCACATGGTGCCATCCTGAAGAGAGTGATAAATTGTCATTACCCCATTTATGCCCACTTAATGAGACTGAAACTTCCGATGGAGTTGCTTTTATCGTTACCCGCTCACCTGTCGAAGTTTTTCCATAAGTGAAGATTGAACCCGACGTTCCATTAAACCAACCTGTGATGGTTCGCGCAGTTCCACCTTGCGGAAAATTGTTAACATGTGCTGTTAGGTCAACAAAATCATTTTGCCCGTCAAGGCTTAGAGAATAACTACCTTCTTTGAATATACTACTTGAGAAAGAAACACCGCCATTTAATGTCCCATGGTTTGTTCCTGCACTGTCATTAGCTGTATTTTCGAAACGATATTGGGCAATGGGGGAAACTCCAGAAGTAGAATTAACTGTAATTTGCTTTTGTCCTGATACTCCAGAACCATCATTAGCCGTTGCAATAACCAAAACCGTACCTGCAGTCAATCCACTTAATAACCCATTTGAATCTATCGTGGCCGATCCAGTCTCGTTGGTGACTGACCATGTAACAGACTGATCCAAGGCATTGGTAGGAAGGATTGAAGCCTCCATTTGTAATGTGCTTCCTGAGTCTACAGTAGAAATATTTCCTTGACCAATTACATCAATGGATGTAACCTTTATAAATATACCTGCTACCACATCTTTTATAAAAGCGATGGCAGCATCATCTAAAGTCGACCAAGTTCCTGTAACCTTCTTATTAGTTCCAACATTCCATGTCCAAGCACCTTTTGCCGCTAAAACTCTAGATTTCCAATCGATCGCTTTGGCTAATGGCCATATTACAGATCCAGCATTCCATACTTCCTGTACTGGCATATATAGGTGACCAAGTGAATAGCTATTACTGTTTTCAAGATAACCATCAGGAGTACTTTCCACAGAGGTTACCATTGGAAGATTTCTATCATCACTAGCTACTGCTGTTTTTACAGGTGTAGGATGACCAAATGTGTAATTTTCATAAGGGGGATTATTATTTATTAATGGTATTTTTTGTCCTTTATTGTAAGCAACAATAGCATCAGGATTATGTGATTTTACAACGGAATCCAATAATGGAATATTTCCATATGTAGCATGATCAAACCACCAGCCATCAATTAGTGTACCGTATCTTTCAGCATATTCATTTACAATAATATTAGCATATGCATTTTTGAATTTTTCATCATCAGTTTCAGACCCTCCAGGATATAAATCATTCAATACATAGTTTTTCCACGCTTCAACATTAGGTGAAATTCCTGTAGTGGAGTTATAATCAAATGCTTTTGTAGGGCCGTGTTTTAACTTAGCTGGCCCCTCCGTAGCCATATAAACCATTACTTTATAGCCTGCCTGTTTAAGGGGTACTGCCATTTCAAGAAACAAATCCCTACCTGTGGGTGTAGATCCTGGGCACAAAGTGTCTAGGATTGAATGAGGTGCTACATATCTCAAACCATCAGCTCCGCGTGTTATATTTATAATAACGTACGTAAGGTCTGGAATTGTAGCCAATTGTGTAATCGTTGAATCTGCATCGTAAGAATGGACTTCAGGGCCATCTCCAGCAGGCATTCGCCAACTTACTCCAAATTTACCAGACATCCAATCTGCAGGTTGCTGAGCAAATGATAGGGTTACTTGTAATAGACTGGCAACAAAGATGAATTTTGTTACCATCCACATCAAATTTTTTGAGTAAAAATTCCTAAGTGTTTTCATTGATTTTAATTTAGTTGGTTAATATCTTCTAAAATTGGTTAAAAAAACATGTGTCGGGTTGTCCATATCAACCTATTTTTTGCTCTATTAGCTCAAATCACTTATGTAACTAAAGTTGAAGTTGCACTAACTTGAAAAAATAAAAAAAATAAAAGGGAATATTTTAGCTCAGAATTCACCTTAACTTTTTTTTATAAAAAGAAAAGGTTGTAGAAATTTGTGTAGTAGAATATTAAAACCGTATCAGTATGTAAATCACATTAAACATGAATACGGTAGGATTGAAAGTTTACATAAAAACAAGCGGGAACAACTTAAGATATTTAATTGTGCTCGATTCGAATAAACAAACATATAATACATTAATTTTAACTTGTCATAAAAAGGACACTATCTTAAAATTTATGTAAATTATTACTCCATTAGGTTAAATTATTTATGGGTTAACCACGTTTTTAAAGTAAATATTATAGTCCTGTTTTGCTTTTTACAAAATGAATAGTTTGTTTATGCTTAGTTTCAAGTATAACTTTAACAATAAAAACGTTTTTTTTAATTACATATTTTGTATTTATTCTTGTTTATTCCTTACCTAAATTATTCATTAGATAAAGCAAACTTAGAGTACTTCGCTTTTGTTTTTTGAAGTGTTTTTTTAGAAGGCATCTCAGGATAGCTTACCAAAAAATTATGTTCATCAATTACGTTAATTAAATATTGTGTTGTTCCCAAAGGTAAGGTAGCAGTTATTGTAGCGTCAGAATTAATTTCAGCATCCGTTCTAAACCATTCTTCATATCTGTGTCCGCCGTTGGTTGTGTAAATTAAATGGGCTTTAACCACTTTGGCTCCGTTTTCTTTGTATTTAAAAGTAACTTGGTTGTTCTTTTTAGATTCAGATAATACCGTTGGAACTATTTCCTTATGTCCCATATCGCCTTTGTAATTTGGGTTGTATGACGGGTAACTGGCGCTCATTTCTGTTAGAATCGTTGTAAGTTGGGTATTCATATCCTTAGTTCTTTTAGGATCAATAGCGGCAAGGTTATTAGCTTCTTCAATATCTACACGTTTCACGGATTTATTATTGGAATCATATAATTTATAAAGCTCAAATTCTGGGGTGCTAGGATTGTTTTTATAGTCGTAATTTCTAATAAGTTTATAATCGCCAATACGTAAGGTGCTTTGGTATGACGCATGCGGAAAATGCCACATCATGGTGGTTCTTTCGTTTCCGTCTTTATTGGTTACCAATTTTGGGTTTGTAGGATCGTTTAATAACAAATTAGATAAATCAGCACCATCTAAATGTTTGTTTTTAGGTTTATCAATATCCAATAAAGATAGAATGGTAGGATAAAAATCAAGTCCGTTTACAACTACATCAGAATGTACCGCTTTTTTTATTCCAGGCCCTGAGATAAATAACGGTACTCTTGTACCTCCTTCTTTAGCATTTATTTTTCCTTTATCTAACGGATAGTTATCGGTTACAATATCGCCATGGGCTTTTTCCATACCGCCGTTGTCAGAGGTAAAAATAACATAAGTATTTTCGCTTAATTTATGTCCCGGCCAACGTGGATCATCAGTCGTTTCTAAATAGTTAAAAACCTTTCCTACATAATAATCAAGCATTTCTACCATAGCACAGTAATACGGGTTGTTTTGACCTTCTACGTCCCAATGATGAGGATCTGTTGGAAAAGGCACACCTAACTTTTCGCAATATTTTTCTAATAAAGGTTTACTTCTGGTGTGTATAGGTGCGTGAACTAAAAACGTGGCGTAATACAAGAAGAATGGATCTTGTTTGTTTTCTTTTAAGAAGTTTAGTGCGTCTTGACTGTTTTGATGATAAGGAAAACCGTTTTCATCTAAACGATAAGGGTCTGAAGCATTGGTGGTTGCAAAATTTGTTAATCGATGTGGTTTTTGCGGACTTGTTGCACCACGATCGGCAGTTGTAATATCAAAACCTTGATCTTCAGGTTGCGGAAAAGCAAAGTGGTTTATAGCCATATGCCATTTCCCGGTATGTCCTGTAGTATATCCTTCTTGTTGTAATACGCGTGCTAAAGTCGTTTCGTTCGCTGGCATACGTCCGCTATACCAAGGGTCCATTATACGTTGGGTGTCCTTATTAGCATGAACCGTAGGAGGCGCACCACCTACAACATGTGTTTTTTGAGCTCTAGCAGGATGTGTGCCACTCATTATGGCACATCTACTTGGAGCACAAGTTGGAGCAGGCGAGTAGGCTTGCCAAAATTGAACGCCTTTTTTAGCAAAAGCATCTAGGTTTGGTGTTTCGTATGGCGATGGCTCGTCTATATCATAGCATGTAACATCTTGCCAACCCAAATCGTCTGTAAGTAAAAGTACGACATTGGGTTCTGGTCTTTGATCGTTTAAATCTTTATAATTAGATCGATTTTGAGCATTTGCAACAATGGCAATACTACATGTAAGGGTTATAAATAGATGATTTTTAAAATTCATGGTGTTGGATTTTATTTATCGTAAGCATACAAAACGGTTTGTAATGTTATTAGAAAAAAACAAATGCATTAACATCAATGTGTTAATGCATTTAGCAAAGGTTTAAGTACTTCAATACATTAATGTATTATTTGTTCTTGTTTTTTTTGCCTTTCTTGTTTTTCTTCTTCTTTTTGCTAGCTTTTATTATTTCAGTAGCTCTTTCTTTTCCAAGGGCAGCATTTAATTTCTTTGTGAAATCTGCTTTGTTTGCTTTAACACCTGATTTAAATGTATCTGGATCGCTTTCTTTTAAATCTCTTAATTCAAAATGTTTTATGACATAAGCTTTATTTAATTCAATAAACGTTTCTTTTTCAGAATCGGTTAATTCAATCGTTTTTTCAATTTGTTCTATTTTGTTATTAGTGGTTTTTATTGCACGTGCTTCATTTTTAGATTGTGCCATAGCAGTTACACTAATTAATAATCCTAATACGAGGGTTAATAAACTTTTTTTCATTTTTATAGTTTTAAATTATTGTTATGCTACGAAGTAACAAACTTTCAAATTTAATCGTTGTCGGAAATCGATTTTATATTTGCTTTATTCCACCATTTGGTCAATATGGGTTAGTTTTTATTATTTATTAAATGGCTAAGGATACAAGATCATTGTGTTTTTGGTTTCTATGGCTTCTTTTGTTGCTGTATATGCGATGTAAATAGGAATGCTGAAAGTTCTAAGGGTTAAAACAACATAAAAGAGGGAATACCAAAGCAATTCTTGAGTTTAGGTAGTTTGCTAAAGCGTTTGTTTATTTAACACTGTAAAATACTTTATATAAAATAAAAAAGGCAGCAATTTTAAATTGCTGCCTTTGGTATCTTTAATGTTATTTGTTTACTAAAGTCGGTAACTTTTAGAAAGCTCCGTAAAGTAAAAATATCATCCTTATTTTTTTACAATCTTTAAAGTTTTAGAACCAGATTGTGTCTTGATATTTGCAATGTAAATACCTGTTGCTAAATCACTAATGTCATAATTAGCTTCTGCTTTAAACGTTTTTAATAAACGACCAGTAATATTGTATAATTTAACGTTTTCAATAGTTTTATCAGAATTTAATTGAAAACTGTTTGTTACAGGGTTAGGATAAGCTTTAATGGTAGCCACCTGTGAATCAATGTTGTTTGTAGATAAACTAGAGTCTGAACTTAAAGGTAAAGTAGCTGTAATAGTATCAATATAAATTTTTAATCCGTTATCTAAGTTCGTGAATCTTGATGCTTGGCCAATCAGTCTAATCTCAGCTGAATCTATAAATCCGGTACCAGTGGCATTGTAAGTAAATGTATAATCTTTCCAAACTCCTGTATCCTCTGTTTTAAAATTAATTTGTTCTTGGGTAGAAGTCATACCACTAGAAGAAGCCAAATAAAATCTAAAACGTTCAGCATTATCAAAGTTAGAATAATTGTCGAAACTATTTAAGTACATTCGCAATGTTACAGTTAATCCATTTACATCTGCATCATCAATACCTAGGCCTGAAGGGAAGTTAACAATAAAACCTCTGTTAGAAGCCTCACCAGGACTGGCAGCAGCCAACTCCAGTAAAGTTACATTTGTAGCATTTGCTGTATCGCCAGCATCGGGATTGGCTACAGTTGATATTGTACAATCTGAGCAACTTCCTGCAGCAGTTATTGAAACGTCAGTTACCCCACCATCAACGTCATACCAGGTGTTTTGTGCGAAAGTAAAAATTGAAGCAAACAGTAAAGTTGCTGTAAAAAGTAATTGTTTTTTCATAATATAAATAGTTATAGATTAATTATGGAAACAAATTTAAAATAGATTAGGTTTTTGTGGTTGCTTAAATCGGTCAAAGCTTTGCTTTTTCCTGCTTTTTTATAGTAAAGTCTAGGTAATGACATTGAGTAAATACCTGCAATGCCTTGCGAAATGTGCTTTACAGAAGCTTATTTCTTTTTTAAATACTGCAATGCGATTTCTTACAAATCGGTGTGTTTTATACTGTTTTATTTTTTTGAATTGGAGTTTTTTAAATACTCAGAAGGCGAAACGCCATGCAGTTTTTTAAACGAAGTAGAAAAATAAGAGTTAGATTCAATACCTATTTGGTACATAACTTCGGTAACATTGGCACCATCATTTTTATTCAACAATTCTGCGGCGCGTTGTAGCCTAAAGTTTCTTAAATACGCATTTGGAATTTGGCCCGTAAGCTGTTTTAGTCGTCTGTAAAAATGAGATGCACTTAAATTCATTTTTACTGATAACTCTTCAACCCCAAAATTAGAATCGGAAATATTTTCTTCTATAACTTTAATAATATCACTTAAAAATGCTTTATCTCGCGTGGATAATTCGATACCTTTTTTTGGAAGGGTACTGTTCTTTTTGAAATACTCTTTTATTCTTATATGGTTTTCAATAAGTTTTTTAACGCGCAATTCTAATACTTTTATTGAAAAAGGCTTGCTTACATATTCGTCTGCTCCAAATTCTAACCCTTTAATAACATCTTCATTATCGCCTAATGCAGTTAACAGTAACACAGGGATATGACAGGTTTCAGGATTGGATTTAATTTTTTCGCAAAAAACAAAACCATCCATTTCTGGCATCATAACATCACTAATAACAAGAGTTGGTTCGCTTAGTTTTAATTTTTCTAAGCCTTCTACTCCGTTATTTGCTATGGTTATATTATAATTTTTAGAAAGGGTACTGGTTAAAAAGTTTTGCACATCTTCTTCATCTTCAACTATTAAAATGTGGTGTTCCTTTAATTCTATATTTAAAGTTTCGTTTAAAGTTTCGTTTTTATACTCGGTAGATAACGGCACCCAATCTTTAATAAATGATTTAGTATTGGTGTTTACTTCAATGTTGTTATAATCTTCAATATTACCGGTAGGTATTAAAATAGTAAATCTGGTTTCTACAAAAGGTTCACTTTTTACAGAAATATCGCCTTCGAGTAAATTAATTAGCGATTTACAAAATGCCAAACCTATACCACCGCCACTAACGGTATTTTCATTGTTTCCTAATTGGTAAAAACGTTCAAAAATATTATCTAAATCTTCTGCTGGTATGCCTTTACCATTATCAATAACATCAATTTGAATCATTTTTGTGCCATTATCATGGATGATATCAGATTCAATGCTAATACTACCGTTTGCAGGCGTATTCTTAAAAGCGTTGGATAATAAATTGAAAAGAATTCGTTCCACCTTTTCAGTATCAATTACAATGTCTTCATTAGGCGAATTAACTTTGTAAAAGAAATTTATGTTTTTCTCGGTGGCATAATTTTCAAATGCTTCTGTAGTTGGGTATATAAAACCGCCTAAAGTATTTCTGCTAAAATTTAAGTCTATGTAACCTTGTTCAGCTTTTCTAAAGGTTATCAGTTGGTCTACTAAACTTAACAGACGTTTTGTGTTTTTTTGAATTATGGCTAAATATTTTGTGTTGCCATCGTCTTTATTAGTTGAAATAATATGCTCTAAAGGGCCAGCAATTAAGGTTAAAGGTGTTCGGAATTCATGAGATATATTGGTGAAATATCTAAATTTACCTTGGTTTATGGTATCTAATCGTTCTTTGTCTAGTTGTTCGTACTTTAAGCGTTGTTTTAGCTTTTCATGCTGTACAAAATATATAATAATACCAACACCTATTAATAAGCTTATTATAACAAAAAGTAAAAAACTCCACCATGTTTGGTACCAAGGCGGTAAAATAACTAATTCTAAACTTTTTATATCTGAGCTCCAAACACCATCGCCGTTTGAGGCTTTTACCTGAAACACATAATCGCCTGCCGAAAGGTTGGTATACGTTACCGTGGTTTTTCCGTTGTTTTCTTCAATCCATGTGTCATTAAACCCTTCTAGTTTGTATGCTAGTTTGTTTTTTGATGGGGTAGAGGTGTGTTCTGCTACCAATTGAAAAGCAATGGTTTGTTCGTTTTGGCTAATAGAAATGCTTTCTGTTTCAGAAATGGACTTTTCTAGAATAACATGGGCGTCAAGCTTTTCTCCAATTTTTATTACTTTATTATTTACAAGTAAGGAGGTGATAATTATTTTTGGTGGTGTGGTGTTTAATTGAATGTTTTCTGGTTTAAAAAGTGTTAAACCATTTAATCCTCCAAAATAATAATAACCAGACGCCCCTTTAAATGATGTGCCTTGTCTAAAATTGTTTTGCGCTAAACCATCTCTTACATCAAAACCATCTACGTTATTAGTGTCGGTTTTAAATTTAACCAATCCCATATCTGTACTAATCCAAAGGGTTGTATCATCTTCTGGCAAAATGCCATAAATGGCATCATCTGGTAAAATATCGTTTTTCCTGAAATAGTCTATTTTAATAGGAAATCCATTACTATCTAAACTTATTTTATTTAATCCGCCTCCAAATGTTCCTGCCCAAATATTTCCTTTAGGATCTTCATGTAGTGTAAAAACACTAGAATAACTTAATTTCAATTCATTATTTCCTTCATCAGAAATTTGGTTCTCAATATTAATTTTTTCCCCATCAAAAGTTCCATATAATAATCCTTTGCTAGTGCCAAACCATAGTTTTTGGTTTTTGTCTTTTATAATGGCTTGATAAACATTACGAGGCCTTAAGTCTAAAATGGTTTTAACTTCTATTTTAGGATGTATTTCATTTTTTATGGTGGTCCAAGGGTTTTTTATAACTGTAATTTGGTTGCCTGCAAAAAGTAAATGATTTTCATCTATTTGGAGGATGATGCGGTATAATTGTTTTGGTATGGTTTTCCCGTTTTGTTTTAAAGTAACATTTTTAAAGCTATTGTTTAAAGGGTTGTAAACCATAATGTTTGAATCTGTACCGAACCAGATATACCCCTTTTGGTCTTCATAAATATGCCTTATTATATCAGAATCTCCATTAGTGCTAAATTGATTTAATAAATTTTTAAACTTAATGTTGTTTACGGTTGTGTCATTAATGGTTTCAGTACTTCTAAATAAATCCTTGTTAAACGTAGAAACCCACAATTTACCTTTCTTATCTTCTAAAACGGAAGTGATTAAATTATCGTTTATTGAATGTTTGTCATAAGGGTTTTTTGAATAGTTAATAAATTGCTTTTGAGCAATGTCCAATTTATTAATACCGCCTTGTCCGGTTCCAATCCATAAAACATTATAATTATCCTGAAAAATGGTGTTAATAAGATTACTGCTTATACCAAGATCGTTTTTCGAGTCGTAGGTGTAACTTATAAATTCATCTTCAAGTTCTACATATTTTAAAAGACCAGATTCTCTTGTACCAACCCACATAACACCGTTGTTATCTTCAAAAATGGTGTTTATTTTAGGGATAAAATTGGGTTGAGCTTTTGTTTTACTAAAATTATATTTTCGAATAATATGGATTCTACTATTTTCAAAACTTGTTTTGTATAAACCATCATGAGTACCTATCCATAACATGTTTTTTATACTTTCTATGGAAGTGATGTTTAACTTGTTAAAATTTTTAAAATCAATTATTTTTTCAATTTTAGAGCCTAAATCTATAGAGTCTTTATTGAAATAAGCTTCTTTTAGGCTATTTGAAGTGGCTAATAATAATGAGTTATTATCTGTAAAGCTAAATTGATTTATGGTAGCATTGTTGGTGTGAGCATCTAAAAAATCGCTTGACACCTTAAAAACACCATTAATAACATCGTCAACAACGCAAGCAAACAATTTTTTTTCTCCCGAAAACCAAATAGCGCCATTAGGACCAGAGTTAATATGGCTAATATTTAATTTTGAAGGAATTGGTACAGTATGAAATTTTTCTAGCCAAGGTACGTACACATTTACACCTTGATTGGTAGCGATCCATAATAACCCATTTTCATCATTATATAAATGCGTAATGTGGTTACTAATAATATGACCATCGCTTTTGCTTTGTGTGGTATAAGTCTCAAAGTCGTAGCCGTCATATTTAATTAGGCCATTAGGCGTACCAAACCATAAAAAACCATAGCCGTCTTGCGTTATTGTATTTATGGTGTTTTGATTAAACCCTTCTTTATTTGAAAATCTTTCAAAATTTTGAGCATTTAATACAAATGACCCAGATAAACTAAAACAAATCAAAATAATACTTAAAATTGGTTTGATATGTTTTAGCATTCTAGTCATAAAACTTGATTTTTATTAAATATTAATCAGAATGCATCAAAGATAAAAATTGAGATTAATTAATCTTTTAAAAATGATTCTAATTTTTCAATCATTTCTGTGCTGCCACAGAAAAAAGGAATACGTTGGTGAATATCCGATGGTATAATTTCTAAAATTCTTTGATTAGAGCTAATGGCTTTTCCTCCAGCTTGTTCAGCAAGGTAGGCGATTGGGTTGGCTTCGTAAAGTAAACGTAATTTACCTTCCTTGTTTTTTGTGCTATTTGGATACAAATAAATGCCGCCTTTTATCATGTTTCTATGAAAATCTGAAACTAAGGATCCTATGTATCTTGAAGTGTAAGGACGATCGTCTTCTTCCTGTTGGCAATATTTAATATATTTTTTTACGCCTTGCGGAAAATGCGTGTAGTTACCTTCATTTACTGAATAGATGTTACCCGTTTTAGGGATTTTAATATCGGGATGAGACAGGTAAAACGACCCTATAGCAGGGTTTAAAGTGAAACCGTTAACACCATCGCCGGTGGAATATACCAACATCGTTGATGTGCCGTAAATTACATATCCGGCAGCAACTTGGTCTTTACCAGGTTGTAAAAAATCTTCAAGTTGTACAGGAGTGCCAACCGGAGTAATTCTTCTAAAAATTGAAAAAATAGTTCCCACGGATGCATTAACATCAATATTTGAAGAACCGTCTAGAGGATCCATTAATACAACATACTTCCCATTATTAGATTCGTCACTTCCATTTATAGCAATAAAATCATCTACTTCTTCTGATACAATACCACATGCTATGTCTCTGTTTGTTATGGCCTGAATAAATTTGTCGTTTGCAAAAACATCTAATTTTTGTTGATCTTCTCCTTGCACGTTAACATCGCCGGCACCACCAATAATATCTACTAATCCGGCTTTATTAACTTCATGGTTAACCATTTTAGCAGCTAGCCTTAAACTGTTCAATAGTTTGGATAATTCGCCAGTAGAATACGGGAATGAAGATTGGTTTTCAATAATAAATTCGCCTAGTGTTTTAATTTTACTCATAAAATTTAAATGTGTTTATTACTATTGGTTAAAATAATCTTTCATTAGCATTGCGGCACCTAAAGCACTTGCGTTTTTCCCCGTAGGGAACTGTATGTTTTGCTTAGGCATCATTTGGGTTAAGTATTCAACAAAAATGTCATTTCTATTAAAACCTCCGGAAATATAAACGTCTTTTAAATTATTTTCTGAATCTAAGATGCGCTTAATACCTTGATGAACACGTTGGCTTATTTCAAAAATTAATTGGTAATAAGCATGTTCGTAGCTTTCAAAATTATTTAGTTGATCTAAATCGCCAATAAAGTCCGATGCAATCTCGTTAGGAAAAAAAGTAGCTTTCGATTCGGCAAGTATATTAGCACAAAGGGTTTTATTTAAAGTGAGTTCTAAAAAGTGACTTTTGCCCACATTAAAATGCTTGCTTAATGCTATGGCATTAACCTCGTGCACACGCCCTAAAAATTGCATTGATGATTTTATTTGTTTTTTGTCTGGTGTCATAAAACATAGGCAATCATTTTTTAATTGATTTGCTGTTAATGTTTCTTTACTGAAAGGATTCATGCAGATAATCCAAGTTCCGGTAGACAGTAAAACAAATTCGCTATTTGAGTTTTGATGACTTTCCAATAAAGGAATTATAGATGAAGAACTATCGTGTAAGCCTTTGCCAATATAGATTTCTTGACCGTTAACTACGGATAAAGTTGCATTTTTTCCTGGTTTTGGTTCAGGTAAATGTATCCCTTCATCAGTTAACCAATCGTGATATTGCATAGCATCATAGTTCCAAATGGCTGTGTGTGCTCCAACCGAAGTGAAATCTGAAGTCTGTTTTTTGGAAAATAAATAGCTTAAATATTGTGGGTAGTGTAAAATGGCATCAACCTTATTCCAGAAATGTGGTTTGCTATGTTTTAACCAATACATTTGTAATCCTGAATTTAACATACCATAGGCTGGAGATGCTGTTTTTCTTGAAAACTCTTCAACACCACCATTAGTGTTATATAACGGGGTGAAATCAATTTCTAAAGGCTTTAAATAATTGTAAAGCGGTGTTATTCTATTGCCATCCTTATCTAAATACACTAAAGAGGCGCCATGCGTTGAAAAGTTTATGGCTTTAATAGTGTAATCGTTTTGGTCTTGAATGGTTTTAATTTCAGTTTGAATCCAAGTTTCAATAGATTCTATATCATCACATGGGTCATTATCATCATCTTCAACTTCTTCAAATCGTATTGAGTTTGTGTAAACAACATTAAAACCTTCATCAAATAAAAATATCTTTTTATTGGTTTTACCAATATCAAAAACAGCGATAACTTTTTTCATTTTTTAGAAATTTATGGAATAAAAAGCTTTCCCCTTTGGAGTTTTAGAAGCCCTCGAAAGGGGAAAAGCTTATCAAATTATTATAAAAAGAATTTAGAGATCTATAACAGAACGAACTCCAATCATGTATCGGGAATTCAATTTTATAATATGCTTTAAATTTTATTTAAACCCGTAAAGCGGGCCATAAGTAGCACAAGCTTTATAATCTGCAGATTCTAGATTTTCTCCAAAGGCAGACCATGCGCTAGGACGGAAAACATCATCGTCAGCTACATTATGCATATTCACAGGAATTCTTAATAATGATGCTAATGAAATTAAATCGGCACCAATATGTCCGTGAGAAATAGCACCGTGGTTTGCTCCCCATTTAGCCATTACAGAATAGGCATCTTTAAAGAATCCTTTTCCTGTAACTCTTGGTACAAACCATGTTGTAGGCCATGTTGGGTTTGTTCTTTCGTCTAAAACAGTATGAATATCTTCTGGTAATTCTACGCTCCAACCTTCAACAATTTGTAATACAGGGCCAATGCCTTTAACAAGATTAATTCTGCACATGGTTAAAGGCATAGTACCTTTAGTTTTAAATTGAGAAGAAAAACCACCACCTCTAAAATATTCGCCAATGGCTGCTGGCCATTTTGTATGGTCCAAACACTTTTGAGCTTCTTCTTCAGAAATATCCCAATACGGTTTCATTGTAGGATTCCCATCAGCATCAGTTTGTTGTGCTGTTGCATCTAGTGTTGTAGAACCAGAATTGATTAAATGAATAATACCATCTTTAGCAATACCAGTTAATTTTTTCCCGGTTACGCGCTCTACAGATTCTGGGCTCCAATACGTTCTAACATCAGAGAATATTTGAGCTTTATTAGTTAATAAATGACCAAATAGCATAGAAACGGCGTTTAAACAATCGTTTTCTGTAGCAAAAACATAAGCTTGACGAATACCGTTCCAGTCGAAAGATGAGTTTAATATAGACTCTGTAAAATCGGCATTTGGTTGGTAATCTGTCCATTGGCGTTGCCCTTGGAAACCACCCATAATAGCGTTTCTTCCTTTAGATTCTTCACCAAAACCTAAGGCTTTTAGTTTTGGGTTTCCAATCATTAAATCACGACAAATTAATGTCATTTTAATAACTTTTTCCCATTCTTGTTCTTTAACTTCAGCTGATTTTTGAGCTTCAGGACTGTTATAATCCTTACCTTCTTTACAGTTTGCTTTGGTCCACGCTAATGCTTTGTTGTATTCCTCTTTATCATAAATACCTTCATCCATTCTACGCAATAACTCTATAGACTCAACAAATTCAGCACGAACACCAAAATAGTCTTGCAAGAAGTTAACATCCACCATAGAACCTGCAATTCCCATAGAACTGTATCCTATTGATAAATAAGATTTACCATTCATTTGAGCAACCGCTAATCCAGCTTTTGCAAAACGAAGTAATTTTTCTTCAACATCTTTTGGGATGCTCATATCTCCAGCATCTTGTACTTCTCTTCCGTAAATACCAAATGCAGGTAATCCTTTTTGTGAATATCCAGCTAAGGCTGCTGCTAAATACACGGCTCCAGGTCGTTCTGTTCCGTTAAAACCCCAAACGGCTTTAGGCATTAATGGGTCGGTATCCATAACTTCTGTACCATAGCACCAACACGGAGTTACGGTTAAAGATACTTCTACACCTTCTCTTTTAAATTTATCGGCACAAGCTGCGGCATCTGCAACACCGCCAATGGTAGTGTCTGCAATTACGCATTCAACTTGTTCGCCACTAGGGAACCTTAAATTGTCTTCTATTAATTTGGCTGCGGCTTTAGCCATATCCATACATTGGTCTTCCAATGATTCTCTTACACCAAGTTCACGACCATCAATTACTGGACGAATGCCTATTTTTGGTAATCTTCCTATTAATCTATTCATAATATAAGTTTTAGTTTTTTTTAGCTGTTTAATTTTATGTGAATTGCTCTAATTCAGTTAATTGGTCGTTAGAAAGACCTGCTGGTTTAAAGCCCGCAGCCCAACACATCATTAACATTTTAGCGCCTTTATTGGCCACATCCAAAAAGTCCCAAGCTTTCATTACATCGGGAGCTGTAGCTGTTGCTCCGTGCTTTTCCCAAAGTGAAACATTTCTTGTTTTAAAAGCGTCTATGGTTACTTTTGCTAAAGATTCTGTGCTTGATAAGGCATAAGGTGTACAGTGAATACCTTTAGGTACAAAAACTTTTACCTCAGGGCACATCATCCATATTTGTCTGTTTAATTCTTCTTCGTTATCGAACAATTCATGATGACTCATGCAGATTAACTCTAAAGGATGTGTGTGTACAACCGCTAAATTTTCTGGATTATGAATGGAATTAAAAAGATGAATACTTGAGTGTGAAATCAACTCACATGTTGGTCCAAAATTTTCACGTTTACCACCCCAAATAATTGAATATGCCGTGGCGTCTTCATTTATATATAGAATACAAGAAACTTCTTCAAGTTTATTTACTAAATCTCTTAGGTAGCAACCTGTACCAGTTATGTATATAACAAATCCTGCAGCTCCCTTTGGAAAATCAAATGGTACTTCGGTTCCTATACCTTGTACGTCTTCTTTAGAAAAGTATGAAGTTAAATTCATAGAAATGTTTCCTGCATTTCGTTCTGCCCATTCACGTTGCCACAGATAACCAGCGACTTCTGATACTTTACTTAATTCTTTTTGTACTTCAATTGGAAGTTTTATAGCGCTCATAATTTTGTTTATTATAGATTTATAACTGATGCAAAGTTAATGGGGCTTTAGAGGAATTTCGATATTCAAAATTTGTATATTTGTGTATAATTCAAACATTCGACCTAAAAATGAAATTTGTCAAAGAATTTGGTTCTGGAGACCCATCTGTTAATAACCAGCAGTTTATAGACGTAAAATTGAAGTTGTTATGTTGTAGGTATTGGTACTTGGATTTGTGGGATTGTCATGATATGGTATTTCCTTTTTGGAGAATATATTGGAATAAAAATGAAGGAGGGGAGTTAAAGCTTCAAGAAGAGGTTTATAAAATGGATCCTAATTACCTTTATATAATATCTCCTTTTACATCCTTTTCTACACGTTTTTTAAAAAACCATAAACATAATTCTGGTATACATGTTTCTGGTAAAAATTTGACACAATTACATAAAGAAGCAGATTATGAAGACAAGTCGTTAATCCATTTTTTTACACATTTCAAATTGGGCACGCCGTTTGACAATGTGTTTCCTGGAATTTTTAAAATTGAACTTACAGACCATCTCAAAGAAAGGTTGGTTTATATTACTGATAGGTTAAGATTAGAAAACTATGATTTTAAGTTAACTTTCAATTTAAAATTACAGTCCTTTATACAAGAGGTTCTTTCTAATATTGGGCCGCAGTTATGGCAAACCATAAATATAGATCCACGTGTGTTAACGGTACATCGATATATAGAGCGAAGTGTTGGAGAAAAATTAAGTAACTCAGAATTAGCTTCACTTGTAAATATGGCTCCCAATTCGTTTGCAAGATTGTTTAAAGAGGAAATGCATATCACCCTACATAGCTTTATTCAAAATAGAAAAATAGCCAAGGCCTGTGAGCTATTTGAACATTCAAATGAAAGTATAGAAAGTGTTTCTTTTAATTTAGGGTTTTCAGACCGTTATCATTTTTCAAGGGTATTTAAGTCTATTACGGGTATTAGTCCAGCAGTTTATAAATCAGGTAGATATACTTAAATTTATTTCTTACATCTAGGTTTTATAAACTATCGTTCTGTTTTTTATTTAAAAGCTTAGTAAGGTCATGCTTTGTAGCGGTGTAGCTATGCATAATTGCAAAAATAATGTGTTTGTAAAATGGGTTATGTTTAAATTATACATAAAGTAGATTATTATGGATAAATTTTTTTTAAACATCCTAACCTATTTTTGTACTCAGGCCATAATTATAACTAGTCTTATAATTAGTGGTGTTTAAAGTTAAGAAAGCCACTATTTAGCAATCTGCAACTTTTTTAACTGATAAGTAAACTAACTAAAACTTAATAAAAACTAAATTATGAAAGAATTTAATCAATACATTAATGGGAGGTTTGTAAAATCTACATCTTCGGAGATGACAGAAGTTTTAAACCCGTGTACTGAAGAGGTTTTATCTCTTATTCCTAAAGGCTCAGTTACAGATGCTAATTTAGCATTGGATGCTGCGCAAGGTGCACAACATGCTTGGAAATCGTTAACAGCCATTGAAAGAGCTGGATATCTACATAAAATGGCTGATGTAATTCGTGAAAACCGAGTGTTTTTAGCAGAAACATTGGCAAAAGAGCAGGCAAAGGTAATAGGTTTAGCTCAAGTTGAAATAGATGTTACTGCAGATTATTACGATTATAATGCAGGATGGGCCAGAAGAATAGAAGGAGAAATTATTCAAAGTGATCGTAAAAAAGAACATATATTTTTACATAAAGCACCTATTGGTGTAGCTGTGGGTATTTGCCCATGGAACTTTCCGTTTTTTGTTGCTGCCCGAAAAATTGCACCATCATTGGTTACAGGAAATACATGTGTTGTTAAACCAAGTTGTATCGCACCTAATACGATTTTAGAATTTACAAAACTCATTGAAAATATAGGTTTACCAGCAGGCGTTCTAAATGTAGTTTGTGGTTCTGGTCCTGTGGTTGGAAATGCACTTACCTCAAGTCCAATTACTGGTATTATAAGCTTAACAGGGAGTGTGTTTGCAGGACAGAAGGTTATGGAAGCAGCATCTCCTAATTTAACAAAAGTATCTTTAGAATTAGGAGGGAAGGCACCAGCTATTGTTTGTGCTGATGCCAATATGGATTTAGCTGTAAATGCTGTGGTTTCCTCACGGGTTATTTTTAGCGGTCAGGTTTGTAATTGTGCAGAGCGTGTTTATGTTGAAGATTCTATTTTTGATGAATTCATGGATAAAGTGACTACGAAAATGAGTGAAGTAAAAGTAGAAGATGCCTTTTCTTCTAACAATCCAGACATGAGTAGTATGGTATCTAAGGATCAATTTGATAAAGTAGCAGAAATGGTTGAGTATGCTAAAAAAGAAGGAGCCGAAGTTCTTGTAGGTGGCGGGCCTTCAACTAATTTTGAAAAAGGTTATTTTTACCAACCAACCTTACTAACAAATGTAAAGCAGGAAATGCAAATTGTACAAGAAGAAGTTTTTGGCCCTGTTTTACCAGTAATGAAATTTGGTACTCTAGATGAGGCTATTGCTATGTCTAACGATAGCGAATTTGGTTTAACATCATCTATTTTCTCTGAAAATTTTAATAAAGTAATGCATGCTTGCGATCAATTAGAATTTGGAGAAACCTATGTGAATAGAGAGCATTTTGAAGCCATTCAAGGGTTTCATGCAGGTTGGAAAAAATCTGGTTTAGGTGGTGCAGATGGTAAACATGGAATGGAAGAGTATTTACAAACTAAAGTGATTTACGCACAATATAGATAGTTTTTTTAATTAATGTTAGTAGCATTAAAGCGTATTATAATATTAAGTTGTTTTAGATATTAATAATGCGCTTTATTTTTTACATTAGTTTTCAAATAGATAACCTTAAAAAATATTATGAATAATTCCGAAAGAGTTCCAGTTGTTTCTAAAGAGTTTTTAATTCCCTTTATATTAATCACTTCATTATTTGCCTTATGGGGGTTTGCAAACGATATTACAAACCCTATGGTTGCTGCCTTTGGTACCGTAATGGAAATATCTACAGCTAAAGCAGCATTAGTTCAATTTGCGTTTTACGGAGGTTATGCTACAATGGCAATTCCGGCAGCGCTTTTTGTAAGAAAGTATAGTTACAAAAAGGGTATTCTTTTAGGTCTAGCTTTATATGCTTTTGGGGCATTGTTATTTTACCCAGCAGCTCAATTTGAGGTGTTTGGATTCTTTTTAGGGTCGTTGTACATCTTAACCTTCGGATTGGCATTTTTAGAAACAACGGCAAACCCGTATATTTTATCCATGGGCGATGAACGTACCGCTACTAGACGTTTAAATTTAGCTCAGGCATTTAATCCTATAGGTTCTTTATTCGGCATGTTTGTAGCATCAAAGTTTATACTTACAGCTTTAGATTCTGATAAAAGAAATGAAATGGGAGCGCTTATTTTTACTACGCTAGAGGAAGCAAAAAAAGCTATAATAAGAACTCACGATTTAGCAATAATAAGAAATCCGTATGTTATTCTTGGTGTTGTTGTTATAGCTATGTTTGTTGTTATTGCCATTTCAAAAATGCCTAAACGCGATAAATCCCAAAGTCAAGGTTCTGCTGCAGACTCTTTTAGTAGACTCTTTAAAAACGGAAAATATAGAGAAGGGGTATTAGCACAATTATTTTATGTAGCTGCTCAAATTATGTGTTGGACTTTTATAATTCAATATGCCGACAATCTAGGTATTTCCAAAGCTACCGCACAAAATTATAATATACTGGCCATGTCTATTTTCTTATTAAGTAGATTTATTAGCACCTTTTTAATGAAATATGTTAATTCTAAAAAGCTTCTTACCATTTTTGCTGTTTGTGCAATGATTACTATTTCGGGCGTTATTTTAATAGAAGGTATGATGGGGCTTTATTTATTAGTGACCACATCGGCATTTATGTCCTTAATGTTTCCAACTATTTATGGTATAGCTTTAAATGGATTAAGTGAAGAAGATTCGGCTTTAGGAGCCGCAGGTTTAGTTATGGCTATTGTTGGTGGTGCATTAATGCCAATATTACAAGGCTCAATTATCGATATGAAAACTATTGGTTCTTACGCTGCTGTTAATATATCATTCGTTTTACCGTTTATATGTTTTTGTTTTATTGCTTTTTATGGTTACCGAACGCTAAGCGTTCATAAAAATTAATATGTTTTGATTTTATGATGGATGTATTGGCACTGATTTAAGGGAAAATACATTTTGAATATTAATATATAAGTTTAAACCCTTTAACCATCATGTTTAAAGGGTTTTTATTTTTAAAGTGTTTTTACAAGAATTTTAATAGCGTAGCATAAGGAACTATTCAAATGTCATGGGGGCGAGCTTAAGTAGAACCACGAGATTCGTCCTGTTTTTGGTAATAGCACAGCTATAAAGCGTGTTGGCTTTAAAATAAAATCACTTAGGAAGAATAAAACATAACTAGTTCTTATAATATTTGCTAATAAATATTTTTTTGGTAATTTACTTTTTTTTAAACTTCATTTAATAAGCATGATAAAAAGGCTAATAGCAACTCTATTCTTCATAAAATTATTACTGCTATGTTCATCTACTTTGTTTTTAGCTAATGCTCAAAATTTCAATAGGTTTTCCAATAAAGAAGGGTTTAATCAAAATACTATCTACGCCATTGCTCAAGATAATTATGGTTTTCTGTGGTTTGGTACGCCTAATGGTTTAATTAAATATGATGATGTTGCCTCGTATGCTTAAAAAGCAGGGTATGCCACGGCCCATTATGGCAAATGGCATTTTACTAATATACATGTTGTAGATGCACCAACGCCTTTAGAATATGGCTATGATGAATATGGAGCTTTTAATATAGCAAGTAGACTACATCAAATGCAAGTAGATTCCACACTTTATAAAACGATAGATTTTGCTAAGCGCCATAAGGATGAGCCATTTTTTGTAAACGCTTGGATTCATGATATTTCTCTTTCAAATTTCAAAATTAAAGCAAATATAAAGGCGTATTACTTTTTTATTTATAGGTTTTTTTAGTTTTTTCCAGGTAGTTGAAGTGGGGTATAAGTACCCCCGAATTAGCTTCTTTTTCTTTGTATATGTTTCCTGTCGTTTGGTAATTAATAAAATGTTAAAAGCATATAAACATAATGTTTTTATGCTTTTGGTGGAATTTAAGTAATTCCTTGAAGAGAACGAGGGGCTATCCGGAATTGAAATTTTATTGTATTTATAGGAAGTAACAAGAGGTGTTAGTTTTAAGCACTTTATAGTCCTTTAGTGGATTTTATATCATAAGGTCTCATTAAAACTTCTATTTTGTTGGAGTAAAGTTATAAATTTCAAGATTGGCCATGACAATTTTTTATATATCCAATAATTATGCAACATTTTAACCCCATTTATGATAATACAGTTTTCTTTATATATTATAATTTTGATGAATATTGTAATTTTTCTTTTTTAGCTAAAGAAGCCATAATTATTAAACAAAATAAACAAATTAATGAACAAACATTTTTTACTTCTAACAATTTATCTTTTAGTTTTATCTTGTAATAATTCTAACCAGAGACCGATATACTCTGCTGAAAAATGGGAGAATCCTGAATGGGAAAATCCAGAAATTTTTCAGATTAATAGAGAAGAACCTACAGCATCTTTTTATAAATATGCATCAACAAAGGCGGCCTTGCAAAATGAAACCTGGAAAAATTCTGAAATGTATCAGTCTTTAACCGGTACTTGGAATTTTTATTTTGCAGATAGTGTAAATGCACGTCCTGTAGATTTTTATAAAAATGACTTTAGTTTAAAAGGTTGGGATACTATTAGTGTACCTTCTAACTGGGAAATGAAGGGGTATGGCGTTCCTATTTATGTAAATAGAATTTATGCCTTTCCAACAAATCCACCATATATTCCTCATAATATAAATAATGTAGGTAGTTATAAAAGAGATTTTGAAATATCAGAGGATTGGGATGGTAAAGATGTATACCTTCATTTTGCTGGTGTAAGTGGTGCCATGTATGTTTGGGTTAATGGGCAAAAAGTGGGGTATAATGAAGGTAGTAAAACTGCGGCCGAATTTAATATTACCGATGTTGTAAAAACAGGTAAAAATAATGTGTCTGTACAGGTACTTCGTTGGTCGGATGCAAGTTATATGGAAGATCAAGATTTTTGGAGAATAAGCGGAATTGAACGTGATGTTTATGTATATGCTTCTAATAAAATAACACTCAGGGATTTTAGAGTCGTATCAGATTTAGAAAATAATTATAAAGATGGCGTTTTTAATGCAAAATTAAAACTTGATAATAACACAAAAAACGAGGTTAAAAATACTGTTGAAGTTAAATTATTCGATGATGGCCAAGTTGTTTATGTAGAGTCTAAAGATATAAACTTAAAAGCAGGCAGAAACATTCTAGATTTTAATAAAGTTATAAAAGATGTAAAAACTTGGAATGCAGAAAAACCAAATTTATACCAATTACTTGTTCATTTAAAAGATGAAAAAGGAAATTCTATTGAAGCGACTTCCATTAAGGTAGGTTTTAGAAACATTAAAATTGAAAACAGTCAGTTTTTAGTTAACGGAAAACCAGTACTTCTTAAGGGAGCAAACCTACACGATCATAGTGATACAGAAGGGCATGTGGTGTCCGAAGCCCTTACTTTTAAAGATTTAGAGGTTATGAAACAAAATAACTTAAACGCTATACGCTGTAGCCACTATCCTAAAGATCCTCATTTTTATAGAATGTGCGACAAATATGGTTTTTATGTTGTGGACGAAGCAAATATTGAGTCTCATGGTTTAGGAGCTACAAATCAAGGTTTAGATAAAAATAAGAAAGCACAAAAAATACATCCTGCTTATGCACCAGAATGGAAAGGTGCGCACTTAGATAGAACCATTAGAATGTTTGAGCGCGATAAAAACTTCCCATCTATAGTAACATGGTCGTTAGGTAATGAAGCCGGTAATGGACAAAACTTTTTTGCAACCTATAAATGGTTAAAAGATAACGATACTACTAGGCCAACACAATATGAAGGGGCAACTAATTACGCAAATACAGACATTCAAGCACCAATGTATTGGACCATTGAAAAGATGATTAATTATGCTGAAAATACTCCCGACAGACCATTAATTCAATGTGAATATGCTCATGCCATGGGGAATAGTACGGGTAACTTTCAAAAATATTGGGATGTTATTGAAAAATACGACATCATGCAAGGTGGATTTATCTGGGATTGGGTTGACCAAGGTATTTTAACAAAAAACGAAGAAGGAGAAGAATTCTGGGCCTACGGTGGAGATTTAGGAGCAGATGCCTATAGAGATGATGCTAACTTTTGTTTAAATGGTGTTGTAAACCCAGATAGAACAGCGCATCCTGCTTTATATGAAGTAAAGAAAGTGTATCAGTATATAAAGTTTAAGCCTTCCAATTTGAGGAATGGTGAAATTGAAATAAAGAATATTTATGATTTCACGAACTTAAACGAGTATAATTTTTCATGGGTATTATTAGAAAATGGTAAAGAAATTGCAAAAGGAGATTTACCTACTATAGACATAGCTCCTTATGATTCTAAAAAAGTAAAAATTAATTTACCAAAATTAAATAATAGGTCTTCGGAATATCATTTAAATATTTATGCATTAAATAAAAACAAAACAGATTTATTACCAATTAATCATGCTGTAGCATCAGAGCAATTTCAATTATCAAAACCTATTTTAACGACAGAGGTAGCTGCTACAAATGCCGAAATTATGGTTGATTCTGAAAATAATATTACAACATTTTCAAATGATAATTTTAGTTTGAAATTAGATACTAATACAGGTAAATTAGTAGGTTTAGATTATGGAGAAGGTAATATTCTAGTTGAAGGAATTACACCAAACTTTTGGCGTCCTATTACAGATAATGATTTTGGTGCAAAGTCTCCAAAAAAGTTAGAAGTGTGGTATGATGCCACAGAAAATCAAAAATTACAAAAAGTTAATTTATTTAATAATTCTAAAGACATATCTACTTCAAATATTTCAAAAGTAAATGGAGAAGTTCATATTAAAACTCGTTATGAGTTGCCATCAGTACAAGGAACAATAATTGTTGATTATAACATATTACCTTCGGGTGAAATTAAGGTCACTAACCAATTGAATAATCTTGATAATAAGCTGCCGCATTTACCTAGGTTTGGAAATAATTTTATTGTAAAAAACGAATACCAAAATGTAGAATGGTTTGGAAGAGGGCCTCATGAAAATTATAATGATAGAAATACAGGGGCATTTGTAGGGAACTATAATGCAACTGTAGATGAGTTATATTTTCCATATATACGACCACAGGAAAACGGACATAGGTCAGATGTGCGTTGGGTAGCATTTACTAATAACGTGGGTAACGGATTTAAAATTGGAGGTAAGCAGTTGGTTGGTTTTAACGCGCATCATCAGTATAATGATGATTTTGATGCCGGAAAGGAAAAGAAGCAACGACATACTACAGATGTTCCTAAAAGAGATTTTGTAAATATAAATATCGATTATTTACAAACCGGGGTAGGAGGAGATAATAGTTGGAGCCCTAAAGCTTTAGCGCATAAAGAATTTAGAGTAATGCCTAATAATTTAGAATATTCATATAAAATTACTCCAATAAAATAGTAGGTGATAATTTAGTGATTTTCATAGATTTTGTTTTTAAAAACCTCAGATTAAATAATAGTCTGAGGTTTTTTTAATGCTTTTGTTTAGGTTTCTTTTCGAAGTTATATATCTATTTTTAATTTGAATAGGAACTAACTAGGTTAATTGTTTATACTTATGCTTTTAAAGAGATTCTTTTTACTGTATACCTTTCTAATACCTATTAATTTTTATCATCTTATAAAGTCCGTACTTATATTGTGTTTTTACCAGGCAAAAGATTTGTTAGGGGGATTTTTGAAATATTTCTAAGCTAAACTATACCTCTTCGTTTAATTGTAAATTATGATGAGTATAAAGCAATCCTAAATTGATTTTAGTGTTAAACAAGAACACTGTAAATAAGCTTGATTAAGCAAAATTTAATATTCCTTTAGGTTAGTCATTTAACTAAACGTTATTTAAGGAGTATTAGTAGTTTTATTTGATTGTTAGCTTTAGTTATTTACTATTAGATCAGGTGTTTTGAAATGGTTCATTTAAATCTATTTGGTACATTTTCGGCCTGCGAAAAGTTTTAAAATTTATTTAGACGCTGAGATTTTATAAAATGGAAAAAGAACATAAAAAAAGCCTCAATTAAAAGAACTTTAATTGAGGCTTTTTTTAAATGACTAGTAATTTGCTATAAATCAAATTGATTTACACCATCTACAATTCTATTTCTAAACTCTAACACATCAGTTGCTACATAACTTGTTCCGTTAAATTCGAAAGAATAGTTAAGGGTAACTTCTCTTGTTAAAGGATCATAGAAAGAGCCTCCATCATCTGTTACAGGTATGCCTCCAGTAGCTGTTAAAATACTAATTGAATTATCAGCAGCTATTTCGATATCCATTTTTTTATCTGCCCCTCTTAAATCGGCAAGACCATTACATGATAATGTATTAGGAGATGTCATTCTTAACTCTAATACATCTGTAATAGCTCCTGGGTAAACAAATGTATCTTCTATAGTTCCTGTTCTTACGGCTTGTCCTGTCTGTACATAATCACCAAATAATTGATTGATATAAGTAAAAGTGATCATTGTAGAGTTTAATCCTGATAAAATAGAATCTGCCTTTACCACGTTATCTAATTTAAATCCTAACCCGTAATTATTACCTAAAGATACTGGATCTGCTAGAAAGTTGATAGAATCTGCCTTTATGTAAACAAATCCTTGTGTTTTACCTGCAGGTATAATTATTTTGTTATCTGTTGGGTTACCATTTGCATCTATTAATTCATAATAATTGGAAGGCAGTACGTCTAGCCCTTGATTGGTTACAATGGTATCGTGTAAAGAAAATGTTACCTCTACATCTTCATTATTAGAAAGTCTTCCTCCTAAAACAACACCAACACCAATGCGCATACCTTCGCCCATTATAAAAGTACGATCAATTTGTAAATGAGGTAAATACACAGAAGTGAAATCAAATTCATTTTCAACAAAATCGTCATAAGAACATGAAGCGACGCTTAATGTAATCATCAGTATAAGTACTAATGATTGGAATATAGATTTTAATTTATTTTTTTTCATAATTTTTATATTTGTTATTTTACCAGCCTTGGTTTTGTTCTAAATTCTTATTTAATTGTAATTCATCGTATGGTAATGGTAAATAATAATTTTTTGTTTCAAAACTTCTTCGCTCTACTTCTATAGTATTGTATGTAAACGTATCATCAGAGTTTTTAGAAATTTGAACACCTTCAAGGTCTTCTATATTGGTTATATCCTTCCATCGTCTTAAATCGTGGAATCTTTCACCTGTAAAGCATAATTCTATACGTCTTTCATTTTTTAATAACGCTCTAAAATCAGATTGACTTGCAGAAACTTCATTTAAGTAATTATCTGTATTAATTCCAGCTCTACTTCGAACTCTTGATAAAACATCCTTGGCAGAAAAATTTAAGCCTGCAGGAATAATTTCTGGTCCATAGGCCTCATTTGCAGCTTCGGCGTAACTTAAATAGATATCTGTTAGACCTAGTTGTACATAAACCTTAGGCAAGGTCGTTACTCTATCTTCTTCAGATGGATCAAAATTTAAGTTATTTAAAAACTTTTTTAAATAATATCCGGTTCTTGTGCCTTCGTTAGGTATAAAACCACCAAAATTATCTTGTCCGCCTTGAAATGTTTCAATAGGGTTGTAATCTGAACAAGTTTCAGAAGTAAAACATCGATCTCCATTATAGAATATAAATTTATAAAACCTATCGTCTCTTGATGCGTAAGGCGAAGCTTCATTGTAAGCGCTTGAGGCATTATCTATAGGATATCCATTCGAGTCTGGAAAGGCATCTATTAGGTTTTGGGAAGGGTTTACTTCTCCTTGACCGTATAGAGTAGGAGGGTATAAGCGCAATTCAAGACTATTGTTTTGTCTAGAATTACGCATTCTCCAAATGTGATCTGGGTTGTTTTCTCTATCAAAATCATAAGCTTGTAATGATTTTAAACCACCGTTTTGCTCTATAACTTCACTAGCTAAAGTTGCAGCTAACTCCCATTTTGTAATGTCATTATTTGGGTTAAAAGCAGGACTCGCAGCAAATAACGCTAGTTTTGCTTTTAGAGCATATGCAGCTAAACCACTTGCTCTTCCTGTTTCATTGGCGGCAGTTCCTAAATTGATGCCTGCTTCGATATTTTCGGTTCCAGAGTAAATAAGCGGAAGATTTTCTATGGCTACATCTAAATCTGCCATAATTTGATCAACACATTCTTGAAAAGTATTTCTACTGATACTCGCATAATCTTCATTTTCTAAAATACCATCTATAATAGGGAAACCAAGCATAGTGCCATCTTCACCAGGGCCTCCAAATACTTTAAGTAATTCCCACTGTGCCCAGGCTTTTAAAAAGTGAGCCTCACCATAATACCTTTGTATAACTGCATCATTTAAGTCTGCACTTGCTTCTGAAGGTAAATATGGTAAACCTGAATTATGAACCAATTCTATATATTGATAAACCACTCTAATATTGTTGTATGATTGTTGCCAAACATAACTTAAAGGGTTATTTGTTGGTCCCCAATTATTGGTTACCAAATTTGTTTCTGATGAGTTTAAAACTCCATTATCTGTAAGATATTCAATTCCAAAATCTGTAAAATAACGAAATGAATAGTCTGTGTATATATCATCAAGAATACCTCTAGATCGTATTCCAGATTCTAAAACTTCTTCTTCATGCGTATACTGCAATTCCTCATCAAGGAAACTACTACACCCAGTAATACTTAATACTAAGATAATAGTTGTTAATATTTTATTAGTTAATTTCATCTTTTTTGTTTTTTTGCTATTCACTTATTAAAAATCCATAGAAAAACCTAAGACGAAACTTTTCATCATAGGATATTCGAAAACTCCAGCTGATAGATCTTCTACATCTAAATCATCAAACTTGCTAAACAGAGCTAAATTACTACCTCTTAAAAACAGTTTTACATTTGAAAATAAACTTCTGTCCATTAGGCTTTTTGGTAAGGTATATCCAAATTCTAAATTAGAAATTCTAAAGTGGCTTCCGTCTACTAGCCAGTAATCAGAATTCACATAATTATTAATGCTTTTTGTTGTACTTAGCCTTGGGTTCACATTACCATTAGGTAGGTTGCTATTAACACTTGCGAAATAGTTGCCTAAACCATAATGGGTATAGTATGAACTTCCAGATAAGTTAACATCATAACCACCAACACCCATTCCAACAACATCTAAATTGAATCTTTTGTACTCAAAACCTAAATTTATTCCATAATTAAATCTTGGAGTTGTGTTTCCAACGGCTTTTCTATCTCTAGAATCAATTACGTTATCTTCATTTAGATCTACGTATTTTATATCGCCAATTTTTACATCTCCAAACTGAGGCAGTGCACTATCTATATTATCGGCTGTGAATAAGCCATCACTTACGTAACCAATAAAATTATCTTCAGGGTCTCCTTGTTGTAATCTATATTCATCAGGATAAGGTATTTCGGCTATTTGTTCTCCAGTAATCTTATTATAACCTGCATTTATACCGAGGTAATATTTAAAATCTCCAATATTATCGTTAAGCATAATATTAGCGTTAAAGCCTTGATTATTTCTTTTCGTATAGTTTATTTGAGGTAAAAAGACATCATCTCCCAAAGCATCTGCAAATAATGCACTAGCTTTAACAACTTGGTTATTTATATCGATATTAAAGTAATTAATATCTAACCTTAATTTTTTAAACATATTAAGTTGTACACCAGCAAAAAATTGATCGTAAACAACCCAATCTATAGCTTCGTTAGCTACATTGCCTAGCCTGTAACCAAAATCTTCTGCTTGTGTAGTATTTGCATTACCTAGATAGATAGTACTATTATTTAAACCACCACTCCATGTGTTTAAGTAATAAAACGTTTCAGCAGTGTATTCTGTTCCTATTTCTCCATATGAAGCTCTAAATTTAAGAAAGTCAATAGTTTTACTATTTTTAAGAAAATCTTCGTTTGACGCTACCCATGCTACACCAGCTGTAGGGAAAAAGTTTGTTCTATTTTTTCCAATAAATTTACTACTGCTACTTGCATTTAAATTAGCGAAAAGCATATACTTGTCTTTTAAAGCGTATGATGTATTTAAATTAAAAGTTAAGTTACGATTGTCTGGTTGCGAGGAATAAATGTTAGGCTCATAGAATAGAAAGTGATTTAAGTTAATATTTAACTTCGATTGATCCATTTTTTTAACGTAGTTTAAATACCCTCCGTAAGAAAATGTTTTACGAATATCTGCATCTGCACCAGTTCTACCTACATCAAGATCTATTGCATCAAAGTTTTGAACTTTTAGCGCTAAAGAATCTTGACCGTTACTACCTTGTAAATTTTCTAGAGTATACAATCCAGGTGAATTATTAGTAAACAAGGCTTTACCGTTCGACGTTCTTATCATTCCACTGGTGCTATATGTAAGTCCTGGAATGTATTTATTTAAGTTTATATCTATACCAATATTAAAAACTAAGGTGGCATCATATTCTGTGTAAATACCTCCAGATTCCAATTCAGATAATAAGTTAGAAGTATATTGGTTACTCACTACATAAGCAGTATCTCCTACTTTTAAAGGGAAAGCGTTTGCTGGAGTAGTATTCATTATAGTAAACATACTGCCTGGTCCAATTACAGGCCTTTTATTTTCTCTAAACTTACCGTAAATACTAGCGCGAGCTTGAATTAAATCACTCACTTTAGTATTTATTTTTGTTCTAAAAGTTAGGTTTCTGCCATCTATATTGCCTTCATCAACATTTTCAAGGCCTTCCCAGTCTGAATAGGCAACAAAAGCGCTGTACGAGACATTATCTTGACCTCCATAAATATTTAGAGAGGCGTAATTAGATTTTGATGTTTTATCTAGATATTCATCTTGACGGTTTACATTAGGAAATCTTATAGGGTCTGAACCATTGTTGTATGCAGCTATAGCTTCGGCACTATAAATATTTCCTAAGCCATCATTGTTTGAAGCTTGGTTTATTACATTAGCGTATTCCGACGCAGATAATAGTTTTGGTAATCGTGTAGGTGAATTTAACGAGCTTTGATAATTAACCTCAACTGTTGGCTTCCCCATTTTTCCACCTTTGGTTACAATGTAAATAAGTCCATTATCTCCTAAATTTCCTAGAATAGAATTAAAGGTAGCATCAGTAAGGACAATTACCTCTTCAACCTCCCTTAAATCGACTTCTAAGCCTACAGGGTAACCATCTACCAAAATAGATGGCGAACCACCATTTAAACTAATGGAATACCCGTTGGCACCAGGCGTGTTACTTGTTTTTGTTACTCTTAATCCTGGAACTCTTCCTCTTAAGGCATCATAAACATGATCTCCAGGTGTTTGTCTTAATACATCTCCTGATATCCTAAAAACAGGTCCAGTAGCTTCGCTTAAATTAAAAATTCCGAAAGGAGTGGTTAGAATTTCATCGTTATTTTTGTGTAATGAATCCTGAACAGCTAAAGCATTTAATGTAGGGTTGTTTTGAGCACCACAAACATTAATAACTAGCACATTAAGTAAGCAGAAAATAAAAACTTTGATTTCTGTTATGGTTAGTTTCATTTTATTTTTTTTATAATTTTTAGTTTATTTTGTCTTGAATATATTTATGAAAATATATTGCATTTTACCATCCTTCGGTTTGTTTAAAAGAAGGCGCTGATACCGTTTCAGAACTTGGGACTGGCCACCAGTAATTTTTTTCGGTGAATGTTTTTTCAAGATCTGTTTGCTCTACATCTTCATAACTAAAACCTGTTGGGTAAATTTCAGATTCTCCTCCTTGCCAACGCATATATAGAAAATTTACTTTTCTATTTTCATCTAAATGAGCAATTTTCCATCTTCTCATATCATCATATCTAAAGCCTTCAAAACATAATTCTACAGCACGTTCATTTCTAATACGCTCTCTTAAAAGTTCTTTAGAGCCCGTATACATGCCATTAACGTTTGGCATTCCCACTCTGTTTCTTATCTTGTTAACCGCATCAAGAGCTGTTAATGTACCACCAGGAGCAGTTCCACTTGGTCCATAAGCTTCATTTACAGCTTCAGCATAATTTAAATACACTTCGGCCATTCTAAAAACAATTGTGTTAACATAATAATCTGTTTGTCCTTTACTGCCTCCTGTTAAATAATACCCATTTGGGACCCATTTTTTTATGCGGTATCCGGTATGGTTTTTAACTTGCCATAATCTGTTAGCAGGTGTTGCTGGGTCATGTATATCTAGTCCTATACTACCATTTTCATTAATTCGAGCTAAATCTGCCACATTTGTAGGGTTTGTAGCTCCAGATGTTGTGTGTATCCAAGGTACACCATCAAACAATATGTTATTGTAAAACCTAGGATCTCTGTTTATAAAAGGCTCTTGCGGGTTGTAAGAAGGATCATCTTCAATAGCTAAACCATTTTTAGTTTCATATTTAGCAACAATATTAGGAGTTGCTCCAACATTTATGGGTTTGTTATTTCCTTTAGCAATATCAAAGCCTACTGTTAAATACATTCTGGGTAAGGGATTTGTAGAATTACCACCACCAAAAGTACGCTCTATAGATTCCATAAAAATAACTTCGTTAGGAATTTCCTTAGATAGTCCAGGGCCATTAAAAATACTTCTGTATGGTAATAATTCTTCAGCCTCAGAAACATAAAGGTCTTCACCATTATGGTCAACATCCATGTTAATGGCATTTGATGCATCTGCTAATTGATATAAACCGTTAGCATTGGCATAATTGATTAAATCTGAAGCAGCTGTAGCTGCATCGATCCACGCTTGTTGATCGTTACTTGTATTTACTAAAGGGCTAGCAGCAAAAAGTGTTGCTCTCGATTTTAATGCTAAAGCAAATCCTTTTGTTGGCCTTCCTACATTTTCAGACTCCCAACTTACCGGTAACAATTCAAAAGCGATATCTAGATCTTCAATCATATCTGCTAAATTACTTGCGTAACTTTCTCTTTCTCTATCCAAAGACTCATTTAAATTTAAATTTTCTTTTAAATAGATAAGCCCTCCATGACGTTTAGTCATTAAATGATAATAGTATGCTCTAAGTAAATAGGCCTGTCCTTTTAAACGATTAATTTCCTCCTCAGTACCGTTATTAATTTTATCAACATTTGCTAGAAATGTATTTACTGTATTAATACCCTTCCAAGATTCGGTATATCTAGAAACAAATTGAGGTGATGTAAATGCATTTATTACAGGATTTCTATTCATTAATCCTAAATAATCCGAGTTTTTATAAGCATCGTAAGTTTGAGGCACACTACTGTCCATTCTACCCGGGTATCCTTCATCAGACATTACCATTGCGGGTAATATATCAGGATTAGCCCCAATTGCAGATACTTCTGTTACCATTCGTGTATAAATACCATCCAGAAAATCACTAGCTAAACGTATATCTGAAAAAACATCATTTTGATCTAGAGCTTCAAATTGTTGTTGCTCATCTAAATATTCTTCACAACTAAAAAACAAAATAGCTATGGTTAAAACGTATAAATATTTTTTATTTTTCATAATTCTTAAATTTTAAAAAGTAATATCTAAACCTAAATTGAACCTTGTTAATACTGGGTAAGCGCCTGGTTTATTTCCTTCTGGATCTGCATAATCTAAATCGGAAATAGTCCATAGATTACTACCGCTTAGATAAACTTTTAAGGCGCTAATACCAGTTTTACTTTCGCTCATATCAAAGTTATAGCCTACATTCATGTTTCGAAGCTTTATATAATCTAGATCAACAACTCTATCTGTAGTAGCAACAAGTAAATTAGGATTGGAACTACCTAAATGTACCGCAGGAAATTCTGCATCTGGATTATCTGGTGTCCAATAATCTAAATGTTCAACACGGCCTGCCGCTGCAGTTCCGGGTAATGAATAATATAGACTAGAATTAGCAAGACCTTTGTGGCCCTCTATACCATTAATTAAAGCACTAAAAGACCATGCTTTGTACGATGCATTTAACCTTAAACTATAACTATGTTTAGGTGCTGTTGGTAAATCAAATCTTACCATATCTTCTGTGTCGTCACCAATAACAGTACCGTTAGCATTGTAATCGATATATCTGAGGTCTCCTAATCCAGGATCGCCGGCATATGTAGGGTAATTAACTAATTCATCAATATTTTGAAAATAACCATCTGCCTGTAATAGTGCGGTTGTGCCAATAGGTTTACCTGCAACTGTTGTATATGCTGGTGTTCCAGGACCATCGGAAGCACTTTGAGTAACACGGTTTTCATAAAAACCATAAAAACCATTTATGGAGTATGAAAACCCGCCTGGTGTTCTATTCTTGTATGTTAAGGATAGTTCATAACCTTTTCTGTCTGTAGCTCCTAAGTTAGCAAATGGTAAAGCAGCAACAGAACCAAAATATATTGGAATTGTTGCACTTGTTGGTCTAGAGATTAAGTCTTCTCGCTCTTCTCTAAAGAAATCAACACTACCTGAGATTTTGTTTTTGAAAAAACCGAAATCTACTCCAATATTCTTTTTAATAGATGTAGCCCAAGTTAATTCTAGGTTACCTAATTGGTCTATTTCAATAACAGAAATTTCTTGAGTTTGACCTTCACCAAAAAAGAACCTTTGATTTGCTCTTGTATCTACATTGCCACTTGTATAATCTAAGAAACTAAGGTATTGCCAACGTGCGCCATTTAAACCAGACTTGGTTCCAGTTTCACCATAAGAACTTCTAATTTTAAAGTTATTAAGCGCAGGTATATTATCGCTTACAAATTTTAATTTGGCTAAATTAATTCCGGCTGAAATAGATGGGAAAAATTTAAAACGTTGACCTTCGGCAAAAGTTTCATCACCGTTGTATGCGCCTGCCATTTCTAGAAAATATTTTGAATCAAAATCGTAAGTAAAACGGCTTACATAATCTTCATTATAGAAAGGAAATTGGGTACCATTAATTCTCTTGTTTCTGCTAAAAAGCACCAAGCCTGTTACATTATGTTTTCCAAAAGTGCGTCCGTAATCAAGCTGTGTTTTAAAATAGGTTATTTCATTGGTGCCACTTGTTGCTTCATTATTTATATTAAAATCGAAAGGACGCTCGTAATCGGGACCTTCAAAAGAATCCCAAGTACCGTCGCGTAACAAATCATATCTATCTAACCTTACTTCAAGAGATGAATCAAAACCAATTGTTTGCTTAGTTGTATAATTACTTACATAGTTGTATTTAACGCTACCAGTTAAGCCTTCCGTAATAAAATCTAAATCTTGTTGTAGTTCTAAATCTATATTAAAAACAGTGTTAGAATATTTAGAGGCTCCACCAAGATCGTTACCAATTTGAGATGATATAGGAAATCTTATCTCTTCTAATCCTGGATAAAATGGGTCTGGGTATAGAGCTAAGGCCTCTGCAGGGTAATAAGCAATTGTACCTGGAGCATTAGTGAAATAGCCTAAATAATCATTTTTATCGTTGTCTTCTGATGTGCCAGATTTATTTCTATTTTCAATACGGCTACTAATACTTGTTTTTAGTCGTGTGGTTTTAGATAAAGTAAAATCTAAATTACCTCTAAATGAGTATCTTTTAAATTTAAACTCAGGGTCGTAATTAAAATATTGTCTTGAAGCCGTAATATCGCCTTCTTGTAAATATCCAGCAGAAGCATAATATTTTACGAATTCGGTTCCACCTCTAACAGAAACCGTTTGATTATAACTTGTTGCATAATCTTCGGTTGCAAAATCTACCCAATCTGTATCTGGATAAATATATGGTAAATCACCATCTCTCCAGTGGTTTAAATCTTCTTCTGAACTAAATCCATTTGAAAAATCAACATCATTATATAAAGCGACATTACGAAGACTTTCGGCTTGATAAGCATTTAAAGAATTATATTTGTCTGGGTATGTTTTTACAGAAAATTGGCTTGATAAACTTACTTTAGGTTTTCCTATTTTACCACGTTTGGTTGTTATTATAATAACTCCGTTTGCTCCTCTAATTCCATAAACAGCGGTTGCAGAACCATCTTTTAAAATACTAACACTTTCTATATCTCTTGGGTCAATATTAGCAAATCCACCAACAATCTCTACACCGTCTACCAATATTAGGGGGTCTGCGACACCACGGATAAAAATATCCCCATCATCAGCGCCAGGTTCTCCCGAATCTTGAACGATTGTAAGTCCTGGTGAAAGACCACTTAAAGCATTAGTTACATTAGGAGTACCTGTTTTTAATATGTCTGTTCCTTTTACTTGACCAATAGCACCTAAAACACTTTCTTTTTTTTGTTGACCATAACCAACGATTACAATTTCATCTAACTCAGATTTATCTTCTATTAATAAAACATTTAAATTAGTTTGGTTATCTATTAAAATTTCTTGGCTTTTGTAGCCAATATAAGAGAGTTGTAAAATATCTCCTTTTTTTGCTTTAATAGAAAAAGCACCATCAAAATCGGTTACAGAACCAACAGAAGTGCCTTTTACTATGACATTAACACCTGGTAAGGGCATTGCTGTTTCATCTTTTACTGTTCCAGTAATGTTTTGAGACCATACTGAGCCAAGACTAAAACAACATAAGAAAATGGTAATAATTTTCAATTTCATAATTTAGTTTAATTAGTTAATTTTATTTAACTTAAAGGAAACTGTCCTTTAAAAGTTGGAACGAAAATAAAAGATGTTTAGGGTTTTATTTTCTCAATAAAGGGGTAAAAATGTTACTAAAACGTTAACAAAACGTTTTAATGCGTTGGTTTTTAGTGTTTTGGTTTGTTTTTTTTTTTTGATTCTTTGAATTAATAAAATTTCAAAATTAAAAATGAAAGTGTATATTGTTTTTTGTTGTAATTATAACAATAACTCTAAAAGAAATCTTAAGAAATTAATCCAAATCTATAGTCTTTATAATGAAATGTTTGACTTACTTAATCGTGAGTAGATGGAACTTTTTTTAATTAATTAAATGCGATCTCATCTATATAAAATATGCCGTTATCCAAACTTTCAATGGTTACGGTATTTGCACCACGATCTATTTTAATTGGAATCTCAATAGTATTCCAAGATTTCCCTGGATTATCTGTGTTTTTTAAATTTAGTTTATTTTCAACTACGTTGCCATTAACTATAATTTTAATAGCATTGGATTCTTTTGTTTTTGTACTGTAGCGGATGTGTAAATTTGAATTACCTGCCCCTCCGTCATTTTCTTGATACCAAGAAATAGAAGATTGTTTTGTAGTCATTATTACAAAGCCTTTTCCGTTAAAGTTCTCTCCTTTTGATGAAATTACGGCATGCTTTAAAGTAGCTTCTTCTGCTTGTTCTCCTATTTTTCTATTTTCTTCAATTGTGTCATTCCAAGTAAAACCTTCGTTTATTCCAAATTTTTCTTCCAATATTTGAATTGGTTTATCATCAACTACAACTAGCGCTTTTACGGTAGTCTCTAAACTTACTTCAAAACTTGCTTTATAAAGTGTGGATTGTTTAGTTGGTGTTGCTCCGTTAGTTGTGTAATAAACCTTTATTTGTGGGTTAATTTTATTACCTCTTAAATTGATAATTTTGTTATCGATGGTTATTTTATTAGAAGTAATTAATTTCTTTTCTCCTAAAATACTACTCGCTAATAAATTAATATCTCCTGAGTCTTTTGTGCTTGTAATATACGCACGAGTTAATCCATAAAATGCTTTTCTGTGGTTTGGTCCAACATGCTGTTCTACGTCTACAGGACTTCCATTATCTAATGCTTTAATTTTACCGGCGCCAATAACATTAAAGTATGTTCTATTTTCTCCATAGGGATACATAGTTCCTAGTTCATCTGTAGTGGTTACACGAACTTGAACAATATCATTAGGTTTGTTAGTTAAAGGTTTTCCGTCTATGGATAGTTTAATGTTTGAAGGGTGGTTTGCTGTTTTAATCACTTCTTCTGAAACTACCTTTCCATTATTATAACCAACGGCTTTTAAGGTTCCTGGTTGCCATTTTACCATCCATTGGCACTGCATGTTCTCCCAATTGGTTCCTGGTTTTTGTTTACCTAAAGATGTTCCGTTAAAAAACAACTCAACTTCATCAGTATTTGAATATACCCATACTGGAATTTCTGTCCCCAAAGCTACTTTTGGGTGCGTCCAATGTGGTAATATATGCACCATTGGTTTTGTAGTCCATTGGCTTTGATATAAGTAGTATAAATCTTTTTCAAAATTTGCTAAATCTATAGCGCCGCCCATAAATGCTTTAAAAGGCCAACCACCATGAACATAACTGGCTTCTCCTATATAATCGTGACCCGTCCAACGGAAAGAACCGGCATAAGCAGGAATATCTCTTAATTGCGCAATGTTTAAACGAGAGGATACTCTAACAGTGGCGTTATCATAACTAGAGTTAAAGATTTGTTTTCTATTCTTTTTTTGATCTTGATCAATCCAATCATGAGTAAACACTTCTTCCTTAGTTAAATCTGCAATAAAATATGGTCTTTGGTTTTTATTTGGAAAACCATCTCTAAACCAGGTTTTAGTTCTGTAATAGCCTCTAACTTGCCAAGTGTGTGTGTTTTCGGTTCCTATAAAAACTTTTCCTTTTTGGTGTTTTTCTAGGTTTTCCATAAACCCTTTCTTTTCGCTTCCTCCGTTTACACCTAATACATTCATGTTATCCGAACCAGAGTGACCAGATGTTACAGGGCGTGTAGGGTCTAAAAGGTTACAAGCTGCTACCAAATCTTTAGCGATTGCTCCTCGGGTTTCGTTACCAACACTGTAAATTACAATTGATGGATGGTTTCTATCTCTCTTAATCCAATCTGTTAAATCTGTTTTCCACCACTTGTCAAAATGATGTGCTCCATAATCATTTTTAGCTTTTTTATGCCATCCATCAAATATTTCATCCATTACCAACATACCTAATTCATCGCAGATATCATAAAAATCAGGTGTTTGTGGGTTATGGGCTGTTCTAAAAGCATTAACCCCCATGTTTTTTAGCTGTTGAATTCTAAAACGTAATATTTTATAGGGTACAGCTGCTCCCAATGCTCCTGCATCTTGGTGATTACAAACACCTTGTAGCTTTACATTTTTGCCATTTAGCCACATTCCGGTTTCTGCTTTCCACTCAATATCCCGAACTCCAAATTTAGTTTCGACAACATCTACTGTTTTTCTACCTACTTTTAATTCTGTTTTTAAAGTATATAAATATGGAGATTCAACAGACCATAAATTGGGGTTTTTAAGCTCTAGTTTTGTTTTTACCAAGGCTTCATGCTCGAGTTTATTTTTTTCTTTTGAAGTAGCAACCTCGTTTCCATTTCTATCAACAATAGTGGTAATTAATTTTACATTTTCGCAATCTTCTGCCTTATTAAACAATTCTGTTTCTACAAAAACTGTGTTTCCTTCTGTTTTTACAAAAATTCCATCTCTTTTTACATGGGTATTATTTTTAATATCAATCCAAGTATTTGCGTAAATCCCACTACCGGTATACCAGCGTGCCGATGGTTGTTTGTTATTATCTACACGTACAGCAAACGTGATGGTTTCAGAGGTTGCTACGGCCTCACTAATGTCATAAGCAAATGAAACCCAACCATAAGGCCTAGTGCCTAATTCTTTTCCATTAGCCCAAACTGTACTGTTCATAAAAACACCATCAAAGGCAATTTCAATGTGTTTACCTTTCCAATCTTTAGGTACCGAAATGGTTTTTCTGTACCAACCAAAACCTGCCGGTAAATAACCACATTGCCCTGCCATTGGGTTATCTTTGTCATACTCGCCTTCAATGCTCCAATCATGCGGTAAGTTTAATGTTCTCCAAGAAGCATCCTTATAACTAATCTTTTCTGCTCCTGGCACATCTTCTTGTATAAACTTCCAATTAGCATTAAAACTAAACCTCTTAGTACTTGGTTCTGTATTAGCAAACAAAGTGTATGCCCATCCTAAAGTAAATAAGAGAATAAAACTTGTAGAACGTATGGTTTTAAAATTAAAGTGGCGGTTTATCATGTTAGTTTAATGTTTAGTCGTTGCTTGTTTTGTAATTATTTAAAAATAAATGTTATTAATTAAGCGGTATAAATGATATTCAAATATATTAAGTTGTTAGATAGTTTGTTTATCAAATATGCCCCACAAATGTTGCAAAAAAAAATAAAAATTAATTAATGGCAATGGAATATTGACATGTTAATGCAGTTTCTAAAATTAAATTACATTCTACCATGTTTAAAAAGTGTAAACTAATAAAGTGCTACTATGTTTAACTTTTTTGATACTTAGATTATTAATACAAATAGTGGACTATACTATAAGTATTTGCACTATATGGTATGGAAATGAAGGTTAAACAAAAAACTTATTTGGTATAAATACTAGATGTTTTCTTTTAAGATATTTCCATTGATGAAACCTCATAATTTATGGATTACATGTAATTAGGCAACATTTACCCCCCTCAATTGAGAAGTTTAAATACGGTTTAAGATATAAATTTGTAACAGCCACTTTATTGGTTTGATTATTAAATGCTTGATCAAAACAAACACTTTAAAGGAGAAAGATAAAATTCACTTGTCTTAAAGGATATTATGAACAAATAAGAATAACTAATAGAAAAAAGAAAACAGCTTATTAATTAAAAATGAGAAAAATAAAACTTACTGTATTCACAATAACAACCGCCATACTATTTAATTTTAACTGCAAAGGTAATAGGGAAACAAACTACGGAATAGTCAACAAACAGAATCCAAACATTGTTGTTATTTATCTTGACGACCTAGGTTATGGAGACCTTAGTTGTTATGGTGCTACCGCATTGCAAACCCCTAATATAGACGCTTTAGCAAACGGAGGAATAAAGTTTACCAATGGCTATGCATCTTCAGCCACTTGCACACCTAGCCGTTATGCGATGCTAACAGGGATGTATCCTTGGAAGAATAAAAACGCTAGAATACTACAGGGAGATGCACCATTATTAATAAACCCTAATCAGCTAACATTACCAAAACTGCTTAAAAAAGCAGATTACCAAACAGCTATTATAGGGAAATGGCATCTTGGTTTGGGAAATGGATTTGTGGATTGGAATGAAACCATTAAACCGGGACCTAATGAAGTCGGCTTTGATGAGGCATATATTTTAGCCGCTACACAAGACCGAGTTCCAACAGTATATATTGAAAATGGAGATGTGGTTAACTTAGATAAGAGTGATCCTATTGAAGTTAATTACAAAAAGAATTTTAAAGGTGAGCCAACTGCAAAATCTAACCCCGAAATGGTGAGTATGAAATGGCACCACGGACACAACAATAGTATTGTAAATGGAATTCCTAGAATTGGCTATATGAAAGGTGGTGAAGCAGCAAAATGGTCTGATGTAGATATGGCTGATCACTTCTTAAAAAAGGCTCAAAACTATATAAAAGAGCATAAGAATAATCCATTTTTCTTGTATTATGCCATGCAACAACCTCACGTACCAAGAACCCCTCATCCTAGATTTGTAGGTAAATCTGGAATGGGCCCAAGAGGAGATGTTATTTTAGAAGCAGATTGGTGTATAGGTGAATTTATTAAGACTTTAGAGGAAGAGGGTGTTTTGGAGAATACGCTAATTGTTTTTTCTAGTGATAACGGTCCTGTTTTAAATGATGGCTATTATGACGATGCTGTAGAAAAATTAGGAAATCACGATCCTAAAGGCGGTTTACGTGGTGGCAAATACAGTTTGTATGAAGCTGGTACACGAGTACCTTTTATTACGTTTTGGAAAGATCACATTAAGCCAGGTGTTTCTGATGCTATTGTATGTCAAATGGACTTACTAGAATCGATAGGCCAACTTGTTGGAGTCGATAACGAAAAAACGGATAGCCAAGAGGTGTTAAATGCTTTGTTAGGGAAATCTAACGTAGGGCGTGATCATTTAATTATTGAAGCAAATTCTCGTACTGCTTTACGAAGTGGCGATTGGATTTTGATTCCGCCTTATAAAGGCCCGTCAATAAACAAAAAGGTGGGTACAGAATTAGGTGTCTCATCAGAATATAAATTATTCAATATCACAAAAGATGTTGGGCAAAGAAATAATTTGACTAAAGAAAATCCAGAAAAATTAAAGGAATTGATTCAAATTTTTGAAAAGCTAAAACAATAAATCAAAAGTTAAGTATGCCTAAAAAATATTGTAACCTTGTAGCAATTGTTGTATTAACGTTCTTTAGTTGCAAGACTACCATTATTGATAAACATGTAAAAAAGCCAAATATCATTTTTATTATGGCAGATGATTTGGGTTATGGCGATTTGGGCAGCTATGGTCAAACCAAAATAAGAACTCCAAATATTGATAAAATGGCTGCAGAAGGCATGGTTTTCACAAATCATTATTCAGGTTCTACTGTTTGTATGCCTTCCCGCGCTAGTTTATTAACAGGGTACGATCAAGGTCATGCTAGTGTTAGAGGAAATCCTGTTTGGACTCAAAGTGGTAATCCTGTAAATCTTAATAGAAATGAAATAACCGTTGCTTCCGAATTAAAAAGAGTAGGATACAAAACCGCTGTTATTGGTAAATGGGGGCTCTCTGAAGGTGAAACGAATCAAAACTTGCCATCAGAACATGGTTTTGATTATTTCTTAGGTTATAAAAAACATAGACACGCTCATCACTACTATTGGGATACTTTATATCGTAATAATGAATCTTTTGTTTTAAAAGGCAATAACTATGCGCTAAAACAAGGGGAGTATACCCATGATGTTTTTATTAATGAAGCATTAAGCTATGTAGAGCGAGAGAAGGACAATCCGTTTTTTATGTATTTAGCCTTAACTATACCTCATTTAGAGTTAACAGTACCGGAAGCATCTAAAAAACCATATGAAAATTTAGGATGGCCAAAACGTAAAATGAATACAAATGGCCACTATAAAAATGACCTTGAAGGTAATGTAACTTATGCAGGTATGGTTTCTAGGATGGATAGAGATATGGGACGTCTTTTTAAGAAGCTAAAAGCATTAGGGATAGAAGATAATACTATTGTTTTCTTTACTAGTGATAATGGTCCAGAATACGAAAGTAGAGATCGGTTTTTTAATAGTAATGGGCCTTTAAAAGGAGGGAAGCGAGATTTATATGAAGGTGGTATTCGCGTACCATTTATAGTTAAATATCCCGGTAAAATTGCTCCTAATTCAATAAGTAATCATATTTCTGCATTTTGGGACTTTTTGCCAACTGCTTGCGAATTGGCAGGTATATTACCTTCCAACAAAAATATTAACGGTATTTCATTGGTTCCAGAGCTTTTTGGAAATCAAGAAAACCAACAAAATCATGATTTTTTGTATTGGGAATTTAATGAAAGACAAGGACCTATTCAAGCCATTCGAAAAGACCAATGGAAGTTAGTATGGAAACTCGAAGGAAAACCAGAACTCTATAATTTATCAGTAGATATCCGGGAAACTAATAATCTTGCTATGCAAGAAACAGAAAAATTAAAGGAAATGTTAAACCTTTTAAAATCTGCTAGAACTCACCATTCAGAATTTCCTTTAACCACAAGGGCATTAGCACTAAAAAAACGTAAGCACAATTAAACTAAATAACCAATGAAAACTAAACTACTATTCCTTATTACATTCTTTTTTATTTTTAACACATTTGCCCAATCTGAAACATGCGGGAACATTATTAACGACACGTTTGATAGCGGAACTATTACTACAAACGGTTGGACAGAATACAATACAGAAGGAAGAGTTACTGTAGAAAACGGTAGACTAAAATTTAATCATAACACAACAAAACCTTCTGCTTATAGAACTTTTACACCTATTACTAAAAACACATCTTTTTCTTTTGATGTAGCTGCTTCTCGTAATTCAGTTAATTGTCAAATACACTTATTATCTTCTACAGGTAAACACTTGTCTAGTATTGCTGTTGGAGTAAAAACTGCTTCTATAAAATATGCAAGTACTTTTAGAAACAACATTCCTAATGATTTCTTAGCTGGAGATCCACCAGGAGGTCTTTTTACCAACACAACATACAATGTTAGATCTGAAATTGATTTTGAATCTAAAACAGTATCATTTTATAATGATAATGTTTTAATGGCTGCAGATATTCCTTTTTTAGAAGATGCAGAAGATATTGCCAAGATTGACATTCAGCTAATTTATATGTATAGTAACAACGGGCAGTTTTATTTTGATAACATTTCCGTGTTAAGTGGTGATGCTAATCGTTTAGAACTAACAAGTAATACCATTGATGCAGAAACTTTAATCAATTCAGCATCTATAGGTAACGACTATGATCAATATCCACAATCTAGTGTTGATGCTTTTCAGGCAGAAATTGACAAAGCAAATATTGTAGTAGATAATTGTGATGCTCCTTCTGATGACATAGACACAGCTTTGATAGATCTTGAAAATGCTCAAGAAATATTTATTGCAGCCAGAAATAGTGGTCTTGTTTTATCATTAGAAAATGCAAAAGGAATTGTGACAGATAATTTAGGGTCTGTAATTCGATGGGAAAATCAAGTTGATGGATACGGTGATGCTGTACAAAACGACACAAATTTAGGAGCAGAAGAGTCTCAAGAAACCTATCCTGGTAAAACAACGGTTCTTTTTAATAAAGAAGGTTCTTATTTAGAACTGGAAGGGAGTAGCAATCATATTTCTGACAATAATTACAGTGTTTTTTATGTAGGAAAAGCGGAGAACGCTACAGCAGACAAACCAGCATCTTTATTGGGGAATTACGATATGAGTGGTGGTTTTTCTAACTCTAAAGGAATTAGATTTGTAAAATTACAAGATGGTAAAATTGGTTTTGATTACGCTCGTCCTAATTACACTAGAGTAAATCTAGGTACCAATGATATTCCTGCAGATGACTATTTCTTTTTTGGCTTTACTATGGATGCCTCTGGTAACTATAAATATTTTGATAGTAGCTCTCCGGTTATATCCACAGGACAAATTACAAATAGCATGCATGTTAACTCTAGTGAAAATCTAAAATTTAATATTTTCGAAGAAGTAGCAGGTGCCAAAACCTACAACCATACTGAAGTTGTAGAGTTGGAGATGTATGATTTAGCTCTTAACGAAATAAAATTTCAAGAACAATATGATAGATTGGCTTTGGAATATGCAGACCTAGTTAAGTCAGCATTTTCAATTACAGAAGTGCTACCTTTAACAAGAACAAGCCTTCCTCAAGATGGAGATATCACAATTACATTCAGTCAAAATGTTGATGATAGTTCAGATTACCCAAAAATATTTATTAATAAAAGTGACATTGAGGCTAGTGGAACATGGAATTTATCACCTGCTAATACTTTAACTTTTTCACCCGATGAAAATTGGCCAACAAATGCATTAGTTACAGTTAAAATACAAGACGGACTTAAATCTACTGATGGTGTTTTTGTTGGTTTGGCAAAAGGAGATACTTATAATTTTATTGTAGAATCAGATAAGATATATGAGTATGTAAACTATGAATTAGACGAGCCTATTGCCACCGTAGATTACCCTATAACAGGACATAAATTACCTTTAAAATTAACCACTCCTGTTATAAATGAAAACACTACAGAAAAGTTTCCTGTACACATTTGGGTTCATGGAGGTGGTTGGTCTGGAGGTACTCAGGAATCATCTAGCGCATCATACTCTCCACATGGCGATTACTTAGCTGAAAATTTAGGTATTGCCACTTTAGGTATTTCATATAGATGTTCGGGGTCTAGTGGAACCTTTTCATTAGCGATGGAAGATGTTATTACTGCCTATCAATGGGCTTTAGATCATGCAGAAGAATATAATTTTGATATGACCAAGGTCTTTTTTAGTGGAGGCTCTGCAGGAACACCTTTGGCTGCATTAGCTTCTCAACAACTCCCTAATGTATTAGGATTTATAGGCTTTAATGGTATTTATGACTTTGTTAACGATTCAGGAGATTTTGGTGCAGGAAATTGGTACAAGCAAAACATTCCAAGTGAAGAAGAAAATTCGCCTATTTTTCAGTTAAGTGAAAATCCTCCTGCAACAATTATGATGCATGGCGATGCAGATACAACCATATCTCATAATCAAAGTATAAGGTTTGCCGATGCTATAAATAATAAAGGAGGTAGTGCTGAGGCCGTAATTTATCCTGGGGAAGTACATGCTTTTTTTAATTTAGGAAAACCGGCTTACGAAGATGTTTTAATTGAAATGGTAGCCTTTATAACTGGAATATTGGAAGAAGCTAGTTTAAGTACAAAAACTATTGATAACGAGCACATAATAAAGGCGTATCCTAACCCGGTAAAAAAAAGCGGGCTTTTGCACATAGAACTGGGAGATAGTAGTAACAAAAAAAAAGTAAAGGCACAGGTAATTAACTTTTTAGGGCAAGTAGTATTGGATTTTTCAGCCGACTCAGTTACTAATTTTAAGACTTTAGATGTTGATGCTAGTAAGCTACAAAAAGGAACTTATTTCCTTAATATAAAAATAAGTGAAACTTCAGAGACAATAAAGTTTGTTGTTCAATAATCAACCTTAATTTAAAATTTATGAAAACTAAACTGCTAAACATAATAGCGCTTTTTTTTGTGCTTTATACTTTTGCTCAAACCAATTCTTGTGGAACAATTGTTAATGATACTTTCGATAACGATGGTGCTATACCTAGTGAATGGACTGAATATAATACTTCTGGAAAAGTTACTGTTGTTGATGGTAGATTAAAATTCAACCTTCAAAATGATACTCCTTCTGCTTTTAGATCTTTTACACCAGTGTCTAATGATCTTTCTCTATCTTTTGAGGTTGAAGGAAGTCGTAATACGATGAATTATCAAATAGATTTAGTATCGTCAGAAGGAAAGTTTATTGCTAGTATTGCTTTAGGTAAAGGTACTTCCGATATTAAATATGCAAACTCTATGGAAGGGGAATCCCCTTCTGGTTATATAGCAGGGGTTATTGGTACAGCTAAATTTGTAAAGAACACTACTTATGCTTTATCTATGTACATAGACTTTGAAGACCAAACAGTAGACTTCTACAATTCTGGAGTATTAACTTTAGAAAACATTCCTTTTTTAGAAACTAGTAGTGACTTTGGGAAAATTGATACGAAACTACTTTATATGTATAGTAATAACGGAACTGTTCATCTTGATAATGTAATGATTACAGAATCTAGTGAACTTAGGGTTTCATTAGCAAATGCTATAGAATCGTCAAAAAAAGTAATAAATTCTGCTGTTGTAGGAGATAAGTATGGACAATACCCTCAAACTTCTATAGATACTTTTCAACAAGAAATCAATGATGCTGATGTAATCATAGAAAATTGTGAGGCTACTTCTAATGAAATTAATAACGCTATCGCTGCTATTCAATCTGCTGAAGAAAATTTTGTAGCAACAAAAATAAACGACCCTGTATTAAAATTATATAACGACTATAACTTTACAGGTACAGAACACGAAGTTTATTGTGGTTATTACAATGGTGATTTAGGTGAATATGAAGATTGGGCCGTATCATTCACCTTAGAGCAAGGATACATGGTTACTTTTGCAGAAGATGTAAACGGTCTAGGTTTTAGTAAAATATATATTGCTCAAGATCATGCTCTGGAAATTAATTTACCGAATGAATTGCAAGCGTCTATTTCTTTCATGCGTGTAAGTCCTTGGTATCCTGTAGGTAAAAAAGGAAGTTTAGGAAACGTAAAATGGACCACGTCAGATAACTATAATGCTACCTGGCATTACGATTGGGGGTTAGGATCCAATAGTCAGGGTTCAGAATATAGTACTCCAACAGAGCAATTTGTTCCAATGGCTTGGAGTAAAGGAGACAACTGGACTTCAATCGAAAAAATGGAGGCTATTGGTCAGAATATGGCTTTAAATCACCTTATGGCTTTCAATGAACCGGATAACTCAGGTCAATCAAACCTAACTGTAGAACAAGCTCTAGAAGCCTATCCTAAACTATTGGCATCGGGACTTAGGCTTGGGGCTCCTGGTGTTGAAAACATTCAATATAGTTCTACAAACGATTCGTTTAATGAAAGTTCATGGATAAAGGATTTTATGGACGGGTGTGTTGAACGTGGTTATCGTGTTGATTTTATTCCTGCTCACGATTACGTACGTCGGTCAAAATCAGCCTTTTTAGAGCGTTTTAAGGGGTTGCATGATCGTTATGACCTACCAATATGGGTTACAGAATATAATTATGGGAACCCAAATATGGGATCTCCAAATATTACAGTAGAACAGGGGTATAACAATATAAAGGGGTTAACAGAAGTCCTAGAAAGTGCTGATTTTATTGAGCGCTATAATTGGTACTACTTTTTTGGAGCATCTACAGGTATTGGAGGTATGGATAATGGTCAATTAAACATTACTGGACAGTTCTATAGAGATTTAGAGTCTCAAAACCCTTCATATATTCAAGAAGTTTATGAACAAGGAGAGTTAAGTGTTGCCATGGTTGATATCAATCGTGGTTTACAAATTTTTCCTAACCCTGTAACAGATGGTACAGTTACGGTAAAAGTTAATAAGTCAGACCTATCTAAAAATATAATTATTAAAATATTGAGTACTACCGGGCAGGAATTATTAAAATCTAACAACAACTCTAATCAAATAGATGTTTCTAATCTAAGCAATGGCCTTTACTTAATTCAGGTAATTTCAGGAAAAACAAATGTGACTGAAAAAATTATAATTACTAAATAATTACTAAATATTATGAACAAACTAAAACTAGTATTATTATCCTTTCTATTTGCTTTTAGTAGCTATGCACAAACAAATACCTGTGGTCTAGTAATTGAAGATACCTTTGATAGTGGTACAGCTGCATCTAATAACTGGACAGAATATAGTACTTCAGGAAAAGTTACTATTGTTGATGGTAAACTAAAGTTTAATCTCAACAACGACACCCCTTCAGCTTTTAGAACTTTTACTCCAACTTCAAACAACCTTTCACTTTCTTTTGATGTTGAAGGAAGTAGAAATACTATGAATTACCAGATTGATTTAATTTCATCAACAGGTAAGTTTATTGCTAGTATTGCATTAGGTAAAGCGACTTCAGATATTAAATATGCTACTTCTATGGGCAATGCAATACCATCTGATTATATAGCAGGGGTTATTGGTACTGCTAAATTTGCAAAGAATACTACTTATACTTTGGCTATGTATTTAGATTTTAATGACCAAACAGTAGATTTCTATAATTCTGGAGTTTTAACTCTAGAAAACATTCCTTTTTTAGAAACAAGTAGTGATTTTGGAAAGATTAACACTCAATTACTTTATATGTATAGTAATAATGGAACTGCTCATCTTGATAATATAATAATTATAGAGTCTAGTGAACTTAGAGTTTCATTATCTAACGTTGTAGAATCATCTAATAATGATATCAACACAGCATCTATAGGTGATAAGTATGGTCAATATCCGCAATCTGCAGTCAATGATTTTCAAGAATCTATTAATAACGCTACTACCGTGCTTGAAGATTGTGAATCAACCGATACTTCTATAAACAATTCAATTTCTGAGCTTGAAGCGGCACAAGTAACCTTTGCTAATGCTAAAGTGAACAATCCTGTTTTAAAAATTTATCCTGCTTATAATTTTTCAGGAGAAGAACATGAAATGTATTGTGGCTATTATAACGGAGATTTAGGTATGTATGATGATTGGGCTGTCTCCTTTACTTTAGAAAAAGGTTATATGGTAACTTTTGCAGAAAATATTAATGGAACGGGTGCTAGTAAAGTTTATGTAGCAGCAGAAAATGATTTACAAATTAACCTACCTGTAGACTTGCAAAAAAAAGTATCATTTATTCGTGTTGGACCTTGGTTTGACATTCATAAAAAAGGAATGGCAGGTAAAGGTATAGATGTTATCCAGGAATTTAATAATTCATGGCATTACAATTGGAGTATATCTGGTAATGATGTTGGTGAAGCTAAATTTGTTCCTAATCAATGGGGAGGTGGTACCGTTACAAACGCCGTAAGTTTAGGTAATAGAATGGATATTGCCCATTATATGGCTTTTAACGAACCTGATGGTTCTGAACAAGCTAATATGACAGTGGATAAAGCAATTGAAAAATATGAAGCTATGTTGGCTTCTGGCTTACGCCTAGGGTCGCCTGCTAATAAAGACAATGCAAGTGGTGGTGTATGGCGTGATGAGTTTATGACTAAAGCCGAAGCTAATGGTTTACGTGTAGATTTTATTGTGGTTCATTATTATAAAAAGACGTCACCATCAAATTTTTATAATTGGCTAAAAGCGATTCATGACAAGTGGAAACGCCCTATATGGATTAAAGAATTTAATTACGGTGCTACTTGGACCAGTCAACCTGCATCAAATGAAGATGCAGGCAATGGATTAATTTCTTATATGAATATGTTAGATGATACAAGTTTTGTAGAACGCTATTCTGTTTTTACCTGGCAACCAGATAAACCTATTTATTCATTAATGGAAACTCGTACTCCAGTAACTCTTAGTCGTTCGGGTATTATGTATCGCGACCACCAATCGCCACTAGCATATACGCAAGAAGTATATGAACAAGGAGAACAGCTATCGGTTGATAGTAATTTATTAGAATCTGAGGTTTTAATATATCCTACTATAGTAAAGGATGGTTTTTTAAATATGATTTATGGTAGTGAAATTAAGAACGTAAAAATAGATTTAACAATATATAATAGTGTTGGTCAAATTGTAATTAAAGATACTAACATTAACGAAAAAATAGATGTCAGTAAACTTTCTAGTGGTTTTTATATAGTTGAATTAGCATCAGATATGGGATTATACACTAAAAAAATTATTATCAATTAACCTTTTTATATTCAAAACTAATAAACCGCAAAGGTTGGGAGGTAGCAATTTGTAAGTATTAAATGAATTGCAACAATTACATACCTTAATTGAGAATCATAAAAAAAATAATACCTCTAGTTTTGTTTTAAACTAAATTAAACTAATTATGAATTTAAAAAACTACCTAAATATTAAACTATTAATCATCTTATTTATATGTATTTCTGGTTCTACATCATTTAGTCAAACTATTTATACCAATGATATGGATTATGTGTTGGGCGATGTAAAACAAGCATTTATTACAAATAAAGTGACTACTACCGCACAAGCTGATAATTTACTGTTGGGCTTTAAAAAAATGAAAGTAAATGGTATTCGTATTCCTATTTTTGGTAGAGATCTTAATGGTGTAGATTTAAACCCTAACAAACCCATGATGGATTATTTTTATACCCAAGCTTTAGCTCAGGGGTTTGATATTTTTGCAAATCCAGCACAAGGTGGAGGAGGTAAAAGAATAGCAAATAATAGACTTAATGGAAATGGTGCTACCGAAGGTGCAGACGCTTCTGTAAATGGTGTGCAAGCGGCAACAGATGAACTTATTGCTAGGATGCTAGAATTTTCTGCAGAATATCCAGATTGTAAATGGTTAAATCCTTTTAATGAAGACGGACGTGCAACAAGTAGTACGTGGAGTGTAAATCAAATTAATTCTATTTATGCTGCGCTTTATAATAACGTAAAC
>NZ_JBDWDG010000029.1:0-223503 GCF_039977455.1 Algibacter sp.
TACTTTCTATGTTATCCTTAAAATTCGGAGCAATAATAGCAACTATTACCGCTTTAATTTTTGTTATAACATACCATTTCTTAAGCAAAAAAAAGTTACGGATTTTTCAATCTGTTTTTATTTTAACAGCAGCAATTGCCATTTCATTTGGTGTCAAATTCTTTTACCAAAGTATTTTACAACCACACCAGCAGGACCGAATAAGTCTATGGTTACGCTTAGAAAAAGACCCAAAAAAGCTAGAACAAATGAAACGCACCTTTGCCTATAACCTTAACGAGTCTGAAAAAGCAATTAGCTCTGGAGGTCTTACCGGAAGAGGTTTTATGGAAGGCACACGAACCACTGGTAAATTTGTACCCGAACAACATACCGATTATATTTTTAGTACAGTAGGCGAAGAATGGGGATTTCTTGGCAGTGCTATGGTTGTAATTTTATTTGTTTTACTCCTACTCCGTATTTTACATTTAGCAGAGTTACAAAAATCGCAATTTAGTAGAGTTTATGGTTACGGTGTAGCCTCTATCATATTTATACATTTCTTTATTAATATTGGTATGGTTATGGGTCTAATCCCTACCATTGGAATTCCATTACCTATGTTTAGCTATGGTGGTTCTGGACTATGGGCATTTACAATTCTTATTTTTATATTCGTAAAACTAGATTCCAACAAAATAAACGAATGGTAGTCGATAATCGGCATTTAATTATTTTACTCCGATGGTAAAAACCAGTTATTTAATAATATCTTGATTTCATGTTAAAAATAGTCAGAACTCTTATTGTATGCTTAGTTATAGCTAGCTGTTCTAGCTCAAAAAACACTTTGAGAAAATCGTTTTCTTTGGATGAAACCACATTAATCATGAACGCTGATAGTATAAAACCTATGCGCGTTTTCAAGATAAATAATACCAAAGATTCTTTACTATTAAGAATGAAAAGCGCCTATATAAAACCAAATCCTAAGAACCCGGTTTTAAGAACTTTTGTTAATCGTCTTTATGCTACCGTAAGGGACAGCTTATCTTTAGGCGTAGGTATTGCCGCACCACAAGTTGGTATTTTAAAAAATATAATTTGGGTTCAACGTTTTGATAAAGAAAATTTCCCTTTTGAGGTATATTTAAACCCACAAATTATATCATATTCCGAAAAAAAACAAACAGTAAAAGAAGGCTGTTTATCCATTCCGAATAGATCAGAAACTCTTGACAGTCGTTCGTTTTCTATAACTATAGAGTACGATACCATGAATTCGGAACATAAAACAGAAAACGTAAGTGGTTTTACATCGGTTGTTTTTCAACATGAAATAGATCATTTAAATGGCATCTTATATCTCGATCATTTAAAAAAGGACCTAAAAAATACTAAACCTTAACCTTCAATAGCAAATCCGTTTTTTTATTAAACCATCAACGAAAAAATTATTCAATATATTTGTTATTGAAAGTAATAGAAACCCAAATTTAACCTAATCCTTTTAAAATGAAAAAATACTTAATAATTTTAGTAATTACTTTAACCTGTGCCTCCTTTGTTAATGCTCAAAAAATTGATACTGAAAAAGTTTTTGGAGGTTACAAATACACCTATAATAATGAACTTATATCTATTGGTGATTTAGCATCTATAATTGAATCTAATACAGATGCCTATAAATTAATAAAAACGGGAAGAACTAATCGCAGCATATCTGGTGTATTAGGTTTTGTTGGCGGTGGCTTAATTGGATGGCCTTTAGGAAATGCTTTAGGTGGTGGTGAAGTAAACTGGACATTGGCAGGTATTGGCGCTGGACTAGTAATAGTAGCGATACCAATTTCCTCAAGTTCAAATAAAAAAATTAACCAAGCGGTAGAACTTTACAATGCTTCAATAAACACAACATCCTACACAACTTTTAAACCTGAGTTTAAAATTATATCAAATGGTAGGGGCTTTGGCTTAGCTATGAATTTTTAAAAACGCGTATTACTTTTTTAATTCCAGCTTTTCGGCAAAATAGTCGCAAAAATCTTTCATTGTAGCGCTCATCTTATCATCTTGAGTTGCTCTATAAAAAGTATCACTCATAGCTACTAAAGTTTGATGAAAGAACACCTTCATCTCATCAACAGGCATATCTTTAGTCCATAAATCTATACGCATAGCCTCCTTAGCTTTAGCATCCCAAACGGCAAGCATCATAGCCTTAGCCTCGGCATTAGACACACCGCCATCTTGGGCTGTCCAATGTAATTTTTCAGGCACCCTGTTTTCATCTAATTCAACATTTAATTCTATTTTCGAGGTAGTTGTATTTGCCATTACTTACGTGGTTTAAACTTTGAGTTATTAAAAATATCTTCGGTACTTTTTATTAACATGTCTTTTAAAGACACATTGTTTTGTTTCATATATGCCCTAACAATTTGCCAGCCTATATACTGCCCTAAACGTCCAGGGGAATCCCCATCAATTTCTTCCAAATAAAACTTAGAAAATGGCGCAGGGTTAATAAATCTTCTAGGTAGTTTGGCATCTGTACTAAATAATAATTCGCGACTTACAAAAAACCTCCAAATATAACTTTCATTAGCTATAGCCCAATCTATATCTTCTTGGGTATAACCAATACGTTGGGCCTCTGTTTTAAAGGGCAACATAACATCTTTGAAATATAAAAGTTTACCAAAGTATATCATTTCGTCCAATAAAGTTTTTCGTTTTGGGTGGTATGTATATTTTTCGGCATAGGCATTTGCAAGATCTACTACCAGATGACTTTTATTAAAATTAGCTTTTAAATAATTAGCTATACCGCCATAAAATTCATGGTTACTACCTAGGTATGTATCTAACGCGATAACAGCAATCGTATCTGTAACAATTACGGGAGTTCTATAATCTACGTCATTTGTTATTGTAATTATTCTAGGTGGATTAAATTCTGGATAGTAATATTTTAAATGATTAAAAAAGGATTCAATTTCTAATTCTGTACTCTCAAAATCAGCAAAGGCTTTATCAACTTCATTAAATAACTGCACTTGCAATGTATCTGATTTTTTTGCCAACCAAAACGAATCTGTATACTTTTCAGAAAACATAAAAGGGTAAGCCGCTTTTAAACTAGATAACTTGCCTGAATTTACCTGAGCAAATAATCTATCGAACCGTTCAATTTTAACATCGGTATCTATCTTAGCAATCTCAGTTTCAAGGGCATTTTCTTTTTTACAAGAAACAACCATCAAGATTACAGATAAAAATAAAATTATAGATCTCATAGAAAACTTAAACGCCTTAAATTTTTATAAATTGAACGTTTGGGCTATTTTTGTTTGCAAAGGTACTGTTATACCTATTAAGTTTCAAAATAACACATGTAATTATGCTTCTTTTTTACGCGTATTTCAATTTAAAAAAGAATTGTAATTAATACTTTGCCAATATTTTCTTATTCTACTTAAGAAAAAATAAGTCAAATTAATAGTAGGTTATTTTAAAATTTAATTGCTATTATTACATTTAAATTCATTTAATATGCAAACAGAAAAAGTTGAAAATCATATTGTAAATTGGTTAAAAGATTATGCCACTAAAGCTGGTGTAAATGGTTTTGTAGTTGGAGTTTCTGGTGGAATTGATTCTGCTGTAACCTCAACGTTATGTGCAAAAACTGGACTTAATGTTTTATGTGTGGAAATGCCTATACACCAAGCAGAAAGCCATGTAAGTCGTGCTAATGAGCACATTGCACATCTTAAAAACCGATTTGACAATGTTGATGCCACTCGTGCCGACTTAACGCCTGTTTTTGAAGAGTTTAAAACCGAAGTATTTATGGAAGGCAAACAAGCCACCATCGACATGGCTTTAGCCAATACACGTGCTAGATTACGAATGACGACATTGTATTACTACGCTGGTCTTTACGGATTACTCGTTGCCGGAACAGGTAACAAAGTAGAAGATTTTGGTGTTGGTTTTTACACAAAATATGGGGATGGTGGAGTCGATTTAAGCCCTATTGCCGATTTAATGAAATCTGAAGTTTACAAGTTAGGTGAATATTTAGACGTGCCAGAATCAATTATGAAAGCCTCTCCTAGCGATGGTTTATTTGGCGATGCTAGAAGTGATGAAGACCAAATAGGCGCATCTTACCCAGAGCTAGAATGGGCTATGAAAATGGATAACGATGGCAAAACAGCTAATGATTTTAATGGTCGAGAACAAGAGGTATTTAATATTTATAAACGATATAATAACAACAATAAACATAAGATGGTTCCTATTCCAATATGCGAAATTCCCCATAAATTGTTGTAATTTTTGCAGATTATTTAAAAAAGTATTACATTTACGACAGCTTATATCTCTCAACATAACTTTCTCTCAATTAGTTAATTAAAAAATAAGCTGTACAATTATGATAAAATTATTAATAGCAGACAACCACCCAATTACGAGAAAGGGACTTGAAGTCCTATTCTCTGCGTCCTCCAACATAAAAATTGTTGGCAGTGTAGATGATGGCGAAGCCATCTTAGACTTTGTAAAGAAAAATCCAGTAGACATTATTTTAACCGAAACAGATTTTCCGAAATTAAACGGATTAACAGTATTACGTTATTTAAAAAATGATTTCCCGGATATTAAAACCATTATTCTTAGTTCACAACCAGAAGAAGTTTATGCCATAAACGCCGTTAAAGCAGGCGCTGCAGGTTACATAAACAAATCTGAAAATGTGATTACTATTAATGAAGCCATTTTAAAAGTTCATGAAGGTGGCATTCATTTAAGTAACGATTTAACGCAACAACTTGCGTTTGGAACTCGAGTTAATAAAGGCGGTAATTTTTACAAAAAACTTTCTACAAGAGAATCAGAAGTATTAAAGCTTCTTACCATAGGAAGAAAGAATAAAGAAATTTCTAAGGAGTTAGATATTAACGAAAAAACAGTTAGTACTTACAAAGCTAGGTTAATGAGAAAACTTAAAGTTACTAATTTAGTTGATTTAGTAAATCAAGCTAAACTTAGTCAACAAGTATAGTAAGTATTTATTACAAAACTCTGTTTAGTTTTCTAGACAGTAACATTTTTAGACCCGAATAGTCTTTTACTTCTTCAAGTATATTTCTATTCGAGTCTATTTTGTTATGTAGTGTTTCTTGTTGAAACTCCTTTACTTTTAAATCTATTAAAAAGCATCGTAAACTCAATATGGTTTCGCTAACCAATTGGGCAACACTATTCATTTTTTGTTTTGGAAAAATATTCATCCTATTCCAGTCATCCAAAGCATAACGCTCGTCATCCATTAAAATAGTTGTAATTTCATTCGCCATATTTTGGTCTACAGAATTTACAAATGTTTTTAATTCAAAATTTTTATCTTGATTTAAACGGTCTATAATAGTATAGTAAAGCGTCTTAAAATGAGCGTTGGTAAACTGCATTTCATCTTCTTGAAGATCTAGAAATATTTTCTCGAAAACTTTAGCCTGTTGAATTATAGGTTCTAAAATCAATTCGCCCTTTTCATTTTCCTTTAATACTAAATCTTCAAAATCTTCGGTTTTATTTCCATAGAGCAATAATATTTCTATTATTTTTCGTTCTAATAGATATTGCACATCAACCTTTTCAACTGGTTGTTGTTGATGCTTAATAACCTCAAAAGCTTGGTGATCTGGAGCTCCTTTTTTATGTTCTTCTTGGGCCTCCTTTTTATCCATCTGGGCCAACGTACTAAAAAGCACCTCTTCGCTCAAATCCATAATTCTAGCACATTCCTGAATATAAATTTCTTTTTTTATACGATCTGGAATCTTAGCAATACTATTAACAATATCTCTTACGGTATCGGCTTTTTTAATAGGGTCGTTTTTTGAATCTTCAAACAAAATCGAGGCCTTAAATTGAATAAAATCTTTAGCATTTTCATTTAAATACAATGAAAGCTCCTCTAAGGTATTTTGTTTTGCAAAACTATCTGGATCTTCACCTTCTGGAAATGTACAAACCTTAACATTCATACCTTGTTCCAGAATTAAGTCTATACCTCTTAGTGAAGCTCGCATTCCTGCCGCATCACCATCAAAAAGGACAGTTATATTTTTTGTAAGCCTGTTTATTAACCTTATTTGTTCGGAAGTTAATGCAGTACCAGATGAAGACACCACATTGTGAATTCCGGTTTGATGAAATTGAATGACATCGGTATAACCCTCAACCAAATAACAATTATCTTCTTTAGCAATACTTTGTTTAGCATGGTAAATACCATAAAGCACTTTACTTTTATGGTAAATATCACTCTCAGGAGAGTTCACATATTTTGCAGCCTTTTTATCGGCAATTAAAATACGGCCACCATAACCTAAAACACGACCACTCATACTTTTAATAGGAAACATAACTCGGCCCTTAAACCTATCGAAACGCTTATCCTCCTTTACAATAGTAAGTCCCGTTTTTGCTAAATAATCTATGTTATAACCCTGCTTTAAGGCTTCGTCTGTAAAAGCTTGCCATTCGTTAAGGGAATACCCTAAATCGAATTTTTTTATGGTTTCTTCAGTAAAACCACGTTCTTTAAAATAACTTAAACCTATAGATCGCCCTTGATCGGTTTTATGTAATACTTTTTGAAAATAAGTATTTGCAAATTCACTTACTAGATAAAGACTTTCTCGTTCGTTTGCTTTTTCCTTCTGCTCATTTGATTGTTCGGTTTCTTCTAGTTCAATATTGTACTTTTTAGCTAGATACCGAATAGCTTCAGGATAAGTAAAATGCTCGTGTTCCATTAAAAAAGACACGGAAGTCCCGCCTTTACCGGTAGAGAAATCTTTCCAAATTTGCTTTACCGGCGACACCATAAAACTTGGTGAACGCTCATCGCTAAAAGGACTTAATCCTTTAAAATTACTACCCGCTTTTTTTAGCTGAACAAAATCACCAATAACCTCCTCTACTCGGGCGGTTTCAAATACTTGGTCGATGGAAGATGGTGATATCAAAAGATTGTGTTTTTAGTGCATACAAAAGTAACACAAAATAATGCATTTTTGAAGTTATGCTTCTTAAGTAATTATTAAAAAGGTCTTTTAAATACTTTTATTCTCAACGAGAATATTCTTTTAAATAGTATTATAAAAGTCAATAAGAACAAACAAAGATTTAAAATATAAAAATAATTAAAGCACCTATTATTATTAAGGTTTCAGCTCATTACTATATTGTTAAAAAACACTTCACTTAACATATTAATAATAAATAAATCATAATTTCTTCACCCGAAAAAAGCATAATTGAAATTATTTTCAACAATAATTATAAATCACCAATTTATTTTCAAACAACCTCATAATTTTTTAAATATTATATAAAATATTATTACATTTAAGAAAACGTAAAACTATGGCCAAAACCGATTTATTTTCTTCATACGACTTACTTCCTAAAACATGGGATGAAATGTATAACAATAGCTCTGTGTTTAGAACGCAATACGAAGAATTTATAAGGTACCTAGAAAATACCTCATCTGAAAAACTCACAAAGAAGGAAGACCTTTCCAAACAACTTTTTATGAGTCAAGGTGTTACCTTTACAGTCTACAATGATAATGAAGGTATAGAAAAAATATTTCCTTTTGATATTGTTCCCAGAATTATAACCTCTAGCGAATGGAAAAAAATTGAATCTGGTATAAAGCAGCGCCTTAAAGCCTTAAATTTATTTATAAAAGACATTTATAATGAGCAATTTATTATAAAGGACGGCATTATACCTGGGGAGTTAATTTACTCTTGCCCTAATTTTTTACGTGAAATGAAAGGCGTAAAAGTGCCTCACGATATTTATGTGCATATATCTGGAGTAGATTTAATTAGAAATAACGATGGAGAATTTTACGTTCTTGAAGACAATTTAAGAACACCATCGGGCGTAAGTTATATGTTAGAAAACAGAGAAATATCTAAACGCTTGTTCCCTGGAATTTTACCTAAAAGTAATGTAAGATCTGTTTCTAACTACCCTAATTTATTATATAAAAAGCTTAAAGAACTTTCTAACAAATCAGAGCCTAACATTGTATTGTTAACTCCAGGGATTTATAATTCGGCTTATTATGAGCATACTACTTTAGCTAGATTAATGGGAATTGAATTGGTTGAAGGTAGCGACTTGGTTGTAAAAGATCATTTTGTTTACATGAAAACCACTAATGGACTTAAACAAGTGGATGTTATTTATAGACGTGTTGATGATGACTTTTTAGACCCATTAGAATTTAACGAAAAAAGTGTTTTAGGAGTTGCAGGCATTATGGCTGCTTACAGAAAAGGTCATGTAAATATTGTTAATGCACCAGGAACAGGTATTGCCGATGATAAAGCGATTTACATATATGTGCCCGACATGATAAAATACTATCTAGGAGAAGAACCTATCTTGAAAAATATAGAAACCTACCAATTAGGCAGACCAGATGAGCTTGACTATGTAACAAAAAACATAAAAGAAATGGTTATTAAAAAGACTGATGGTAGCGGAGGTTACGGTATGCTTATGGGACATGAAGCTTCTAAAGATGAAATAGAAGACTATCTAGAAAACGTAAAGAAAAAACCTGAAAATTTTATTGCACAACCTATTTTACGACTATCAACAGCGCCTTGCTATATTGATGGTAAATTATCACCACGCTGCATCGATTTAAGACCATTTGCCTTAACTGGAAGAGATGGCATTGATATTTGCCCTGGCGGACTAACTAGAGTAGCCCTTAAGAAGGGATCCTTAGTAGTTAATAGCTCGCAAGGCGGGGGAAGTAAAGACACATGGGTAATAGAATAATTCTTATTAAAAAAACTAATATATGTTAAGTAGAGTAGCAAATAATCTTATTTGGTTAGACAGATACATGGAACGAGGAAACGGTATTTTAAGTTTACTAAAAGTAAACTATTACGCCAACCAGGACTCTCCAGAGTTATTTTCTTGGACTCCAATAATGGAAACATTTACAAATTATGACAATGACTTTTACACAGAAGACTCTTTGGAGTGCATTAAATTTATGGTGCTAAACACAGAAAATTCTAATTCTATTTTAAATATTGTAACCAAAGCTAGAGAAAATGCAAGAAGTGTCCAAGAGCATATATCTAGAGAACTTTGGTTATGTATAAATAACTATTACCTCTATCTTACCAAAAGCGATTTACCAAAAAAACTAGAAGAAGATCCTGTTCAGTTTTTAGAAGATTTAAGAAATTATCACCTTGTATATTATGGCACCTGCGATATTACTCAAGAGCGTGGTTCTTCATATTATTTTATGAATGTTGGCAAATATTTAGAGCGCGTAATCCTTATATCGGATTTTACATCGCTTAAACTTATGGATATTAGTAACACAACAGATAATCTAGAAAAAAGTTTCTACTGGAAAAACCTACTCCTTTCCATAGGAGGATATCAATTGTACCTAAAAACACATAAATCAACCTTTAATGAAGAACACGTTATAAGTATGGTTTTTCAGGACAAGTTATTCCCTAGATCGGTGTACTATTGCATAAACAAACTTAATAAACACATCAACCAATTAATTGAATGCAAAGAGCTAGAAAAAAACAAAATAGAATTTTTACTAGGAAAACTTGAAAGCACAATTAAATATACTACTATTGAAAACATTAATAATCAAGGATTAACTAATTTCATAAGTGATATTAAAGAAGATATTAGAAATATTTCTTTAAATATTAATGCTGTTTATTTTTCTCACAATAATTGATCCCTTTACCTTATGGCCACATTTTATATTAAACATATTACTAAATACAAGTATAGCAGCCCTGTAATTGATGGTGCTACACTTTTACGATTACACCCAATAAATGATGAATACCAAAAGGTTGAATCACATTTAATATCTGTTACTCACAACCCGTACATTGAAACCTTTATTGATTTCTTTAATAATCGCGTTGGAACTTTTATGGTTACTAAACCGCATAGAGAATTAAGTATCATATCGGATATTGAAGTTCATACAACCGAAAGAATTTTTCCTGAGGATAGCGCAGATATCGCATCACAATGGAAAGAATTAAACCGTATAAAAAACACGATCGAATTTATTGATTACACAAAATGCAAAGCTTTTAGTGGGAGTCAAGATATTAAAGATATCATTTTAGACAAAATGCTTAAAACAAAATCGCCATTTAAAGCGGTACTTGAGTTATGCGAATATGTACATGATAATTTTGAATACAAACCTGGCATAACCAATGTAAACACTCCTTTAGAAGAAGCGTGGAAACTACAAGCTGGTGTATGTCAAGATTTTACCAATGTACTCTTAAAAATGGTAAAAATGTTAGGTATACCTGCACGCTATGTAAGCGGTTATATTTGTCCTAACAATACAATGACTAGAGGAGCAGGTGCTACCCATGCCTGGGTTGAAGTTTACATACCGTTTTATGGATGGTTAGGCATAGACCCTACAAATAACGCCATAGCCAACCAAAACCACGTAAGGATTGCTGTAGGTAGGTATTATAGTGATTGTTCTCCTGTAAAAGGGGTTTATAAAGGTAATGTTGAAGCAGAATTGGAAGTAAGCGTAGAGGTTAAAACTAATAAGGATGCCATTATAGACATTCCTGTTTTTAACACTTCGACAACCAATAATAGTTACCAACGAAATTTAGAAGTCATGCAACAAGGACAGCAGCAGCAATAGATTACTTTTTTCTATCAATAACATAATTCACCATAAGTTTAAGTGAACTTTTATAATCGGAATCAGGAAAACCTTCAAGTAATTGAAGTGCGTCTACTTGAAAAGACTTCATTTTAGTTATGGCATAATCTAGACCACCATTTTCTTTTACAAAAGCGATAATTTCTTTAACGCGTTTGGCATCTTTATTATGGTTTTTAACTGAATTGATTAGCCACTTTTTGTCTTTTTTCGAGGCCTTATTTAAAACATAAATTAAAGGCAATGTCATTTTTTGCTCTTTAATATCGATTCCTGTTGGTTTTCCTATTTGCGTATCACCATAATCAAACAAATCATCTTTTATTTGAAAGGCCATACCAATTAATTCGCCAAACTTCCGCATGCGTTCTACATAATCAGACTCCGGCTTTACAGAAGCAGCACCCAAACTACAACAGGCCGCTATTAAGGTTGCCGTTTTTTGACGAATAATTTCGTAATATATAGCTTCGGTTATATCTAATTTTCTGGCTTTTTCTATTTGAAGTAATTCGCCTTCACTCATTTCTCGCACAGCTATAGAGATGATTTTAAGTAAATCAAAATCGTTATTATCAATTGACAACAACAAGCCTTTAGAAAGAAGGAAATCACCTATTAAAACAGCTATTTTATTTTTCCAAAGCGCATTTACTGAGAAAAATCCACGCCTACGATTACTATCATCAACCACATCATCATGCACTAAAGTAGCCGTATGTATTAACTCGATAACCGATGCGCCCCTATAAGTACGCTCACTAACCTCACCATTAGACACCATTTTAGCCACCAAAAACACAAACATTGGTCGCATTTGTTTTCCTTTACGGTTAACAATATAGTGTGTAATTCTATTTAACAAAGCCACCTTACTAGACATAGAAAGCTGAAACTTTTGCTCGAAAAGATCCATTTCATAGGCTATAGGCTGCTTAATCTGTTCTACTACTTTCAAATATAATTATGGTTTTAGCAAATCTAATAATAATGCTATAATCTTGAAATACCTCAATGCAACAAAAATAAATGTTATTAATTGATAACCCGGTTAAAAGTTACTTTTTAACATAGCAATTTAAACAACTGAATTTTAAGATTTATTGGCTAATTGCCCACAAGCTGCATCAATATCTTTACCTCGGCTTCGTCGTACTGTTACCGTTATGTGGTTACTTTCCAAAACCTCGACATACATATCTATAGCTTTTGATTGTGCTTGTTGAAACTCGCCATCATCAATAGGGTTATATTCGATAATATTTACTTTACTAGGTGCGAATTTGCAAAATTCAACTAAAGCATCAACATCTTTTCTTTTGTCGTTTATACCATCCCAAACCACGTACTCGTAAGTAATTCTGTTTTTGGTTTTAGCATACCAATATTGCAATGCTTCCCTTAAATCGTTAAGCGGAAAAGTAGCATTGAATGGCATAATAGACGTTCTAACCTCATCTATAGCAGAATGAAGCGATACGGCTAGTTTAAACTTAACGTCATCATCGGCCATTTTTTTAATCATTTTTGGCACACCCGATGTTGACACTACTATTCGCTTTGGTGACATCCCTAAACCTTCTGGCGAGGTTATTTTATCGATTGCTTTTATAACATTATTATAATTCATGAGCGGCTCACCCATACCCATAAACACAATATTACTTAAAGGCCGATTATGATATAAACGACTCTCGTTATCGATGGCTACCACTTGGTCGTAAATCTCGTCTGGATTAAGATTACGCATGCGTTTTAAACGTGCAGTTGCACAAAACTTACAATCTAAACTACAACCTACCTGACTTGATACACAGGCTGTTGTTCTTGTTTTTGTTGGAATTAAAACAGACTCCACTATTAAATCGTCATGCAGGCGAACAGCATTTTTTATGGTACCATCAGAGCTACGCTGCATCTGGTCCACTTTAATGTGGTTTATTACAAAATTATCTTCAAGCATTTGACGGGTTTCTTTCGAAACATTCGTCATATCTTCAAATTGGTGTGCGCCTTTTTGCCACAACCACTCGTACACCTGATTGCCTCTAAAGGCTTTATCGCCATTTTTCACAAAAAAATCTCTAAGTTGCTCTTTTGTTAATGCGCGTATGTCTTTTTTCTTGATTTCCATTTGAATGCAAAAATAAGGAAAAAACCCCTCTGCCTGTCGGCATCTCCTCTTAAAAAAAGGAAGGCGTTGTTTAAATTGATATTATGTGCTTAAATTAAAGTTCTACTTTGGATTAAGGGTTGAGGCATTTGTTAAAGCTCTTTTATGGTGTTACACTCCTGTACGTCAACAGGCAGGTATGCAACCCAAAAAAGCGAGTGCTGAAATATTTATATTCCTGAATTATTTAATTTACATTAAAAATCAACGAATAAAGCCTGACCCTTGGGTAATGCCAAAATTATTTTTAAAAGTAAAAGCCCCTTAGAAAAGAGGCTTTTTGGTATATTTTTATATGCTAAAATTAAATGATTAACATAGCATCTCCGTAGCTATAGAAGTTGTATCCTTCTTTTATTGCCTCATCGTACGCACGTTTAACGAAATCATGACCTGCAAATGCTGAAACCATCATTAACAAGGTTGATTTTGGCGTATGGAAGTTCGTTATCATAGCATTTGGTATACTAAAATCGTATGGAGGAAAAATAAATTTATTTGTCCAACCATCAAATTCGTTTAGCTCGCCATTTGTAGATACGGCACTTTCTACCGCGCGAACTGCTGTAGTACCTACGGCACATATACGGCGTTTTTCCTTTAAACCTCTATTTACGGTTTTTACCGCTTCTGCTCCAATTTTAAGCTCTTCGCTATCCATTTTATGCTTAGATAAATCTTCTACTTCAACCGGATTAAAGGTTCCTAAACCAACGTGTAATGTTACTTCGGCAAAATTAACACCTTTAATTTCTAGACGTTTTAATAGGTGTCTTGAAAAGTGAAGACCAGCTGTTGGTGCTGCTACTGCACCTTCGTTTTTAGCAAAAATGGTTTGGTAACGTGCCTCATCTTCTGGTTCTACATCTCTTTTTATGTACTTAGGAAGTGGTGTCTCGCCTAATTCGTTTAATTTAATACGGAATTCTCTATAAGACCCATCGTATAGGAAACGTAATGTACGTCCTCTTGATGTTGTATTATCTATAACCTCTGCTACTAAAGTATCGTCATCACCAAAATAAAGTTTGTTACCAATTCTTATTTTACGTGCCGGGTCAACTAAAACATCCCAAAGGCGTTGCTCTTCGTTTAATTCTCTTAATAAAAACACCTCTATTCTTGCTCCTGTTTTTTCTTTGTTACCAAAAAGTCTTGCAGGAAACACTTTAGTGTTGTTTAAAATTAAGACATCGTCTTCATCAAAATAGTCAATAACATCTTTAAACATTTTATGTTCAATAGTCTGTTCTTTTCTATTTAGTACCATTAAACGTGATTCGTCTCTGTTTTCTGCAGGATACTCAGCTAGTCGTTCTTCTGGTAATTCGAAACCGAAGTGTGATAATTTCATGTTTTAGTTTTTATTAATTTTTAGAAAGCGCAAATATACAATCTGAACATAGGGGTTGTCAAGTAAATGACTGTTTATTATTTAGATAAATTAAATCCTATGGATTCTAAATCGTTCCAAAAGCTTGGATATGATTTTGAAACCACCATAGCATCTTCTATTATTATTGGTGTTTTTAGTGCTAAAGGCGCAAATGCCATTGCCATTCTGTGATCGTTATATGTAGCAATAGCTACCATAGAATTTATAGTGTTGGATGCCGACAGATGTAATGACTTATCTGTAATGCTTACTTCGCCGCCTAATTTTTCAATTTCGGTTTTTAATGCTACTAGCCTATCTGTTTCTTTAATTTTAAGGGTATGCAGACCTATTAAATCGCATGGCATACCTAAAGCGAAACAGGTAACCGCTATAGTTTGGGCGATATCTGGTGCATTTTTTAAATCTAAAGTAAGTGGTTCTATATTTGAACTTTCTTTTTTTAGTGTTACTGAATTTCCTTTAAACACGGTTGATACTCCAAAGTGTTTATAAATTTCCACTAAAGCCGAATCGCCTTGTAAAGAATTTGATTTATACGATGATAGTGTAATTTCTGTACCCACATCGCTTAAAGCAGCAATACTAAAATAATATGACGCTGATGACCAATCGGACTCTACGGTAAGCGTTTTAGGTGCTAACTTTTTAGTGTTTGGTTTTACGGTTATAATATTCCCTGTAAATGATGACTCTACGCCTATCTCGTCTAACAGGCTTAAAGTCATGTTAATATATGGAATGGATGTGATTTCGCCTTCTAAAGTTAATTCTAATCCGTTTTCTAGCTTTGAAGCTATAAGTAGTAATGCTGAAATATACTGACTACTTACATTGGCTTTTAAGGACACTTTGTTTTTTGTAAGCTTAGATCCTTTAATTTTTATTGGCGGATAGCCTTCATTTTCTTCATAACTAATTTCGGCTCCCAATTCTTGTAAGGCTTCAACCAATATTTTTATTGGGCGTTCCTTCATCCTTTTTGATCCGGTTAAAACCGTTCCCCGTCCCTCTTGAATAGAAAAATAAGCAGTTAAAAAGCGCATTGCTGTTCCTGCATGATGAATATCTACAACTTCTGATTGTGAACTTAATGCATTGGTCATTAAATTACTATCATCAGAGTTCGAAACATTTTCAAGTTTAAACTCAGGATATAAAGCTTGAAGTAACAATAACCTGTTAGATTCACTTTTTGAACCTGTTATTTGAACAGAAGATTGTTTAGCTATTTTAGATTTTTGAAGTGTAAAGTGCATATTCTTAAAATTCAAATTTAAAAGAAGTCGCAAATTTACTCCATAATGGAGATTAATGCTAGGTAAATTAGTCTTTTTTTCTAGGATTCGCCTAAAGTTTAAGCACCTAACATTCTAAAATAGTTATTTTAATTTTTCGTTATTATGGTGTCTGTCGTGGTCGCGTTTTCCTTTCATATCCATTCTTTTATCAAAAGCACTTTGTAAATCGACTCCAGTTTGATTAGCTAAACATAACACGACAAACATAACATCGGCAAGTTCTTCCCCTAAATCCTTGTCTTTATCGCTTTCTTTTTCGCTTTGTTCGCCATAGCGTCTAGCAATAATTCGTGCCACCTCACCTACTTCTTCTGTAAGTTGCGCCATATTTGTAAGTTCATTGAAATAGCGAACGCCATGTTCCTTTATCCAATCATCTACTTCTTTTTGTGCGTTTTGTATGTTCATTATACTTTTTTTTAAGGTTTAAAGTTATTAAAATTATCAAGCATGGTGCAGCAATATATTTAAATTCACTAGAAAGAACCGCCAACCCCCTCGAAGAAATAAAATTTTCAATGCCAAGTGGAGACACTAGTATGTCTCTAAACTGAAAAAAGTACCTGTCATTATTAAAAGGAATAAAAAAACCTACACCTTTTCCGCCCGACGTCATAGCATCGAAAATACCGTGAGATAATGTGGAAAGAAAAATAACAAAAAACCAAATGAACTTATGTTTTCTGCCTAAAGTTAACATTAATAATATGGCCCAAAGTATAGCAAACAAAATGGAATGTGTAAATCCGCGATGCCCTAAAGGGTGTTGATAAACGATACCTAGTTTAAAAGTAACAACATCAAAATCTGGTAAAATGGTAGAAAATATAGCCGCTAAAAGCAACCATTTTAGGTTTTTATTATCAACTACTTTCGTTATTGTAAAACCAACTATACCATGACCGAATATGGATGCCATTATTCTTTATTTTTGGAATCTATTATAATCGTTACCGGACCATCATTTAGCAATTCAACCTTCATATCTGCACCAAACTGCCCTGTTTGAACCGATTTACCCAAATCTAATTCTAATTGGGTTACAAAATCCTGATAAAGCGGAATAGCCACATCTGGTTTTGCTGCTTTAATATAACTAGGTCGATTGCCTTTTTTGGTTGCAGCATGCAGAGTAAACTGGCTAACAACAATAACATCGCCGTTGGTATCTTTTAATGAGGTATTCATAACACCATTTTCATCACCAAATATTCTTAGGTTTATTATTTTATTGGAGAGCCATTTAATATCTTCTTGAGTATCTTCATTTACAATACCAAGCAATATTAAAAGTCCATTTTTTATTGAAGCTACTTTTTCGCCGTCAATGGTTACACTTGCTTTAGTCACTCTTTGTATAACTACTTTCATAAGCTCTTAAATCACTAAGAAAATCTTTTGATTCTTTTTTTATTTTTACTCTAATTTTTGTCACACTAAGGCTTTAAGGCGCAAAGTTTTTAATACTAAAACTGATTGTTGAGATTACCAAAATGAAGACTACTTACTGCCAACTACTTTACTGATTATCCCAAATATCAGTTCTATAATGTTCATCTTCCCCTTCTAAAATTTGCACGTAACTTCGGTAGCGCGAATGTGCAATTTCATCATTCTCCAAAGCTTCCTTTACAGCACATTTTGGTTCTTTTAAGTGCAAGCAATTATTAAATTTACAGTCTTGTTTAAGTTTAAATATTTCAGGAAAATAATCGCCTACTTCTTCCCGTTCCATATCAACCACACCAAAACCTTTAATACCTGGCGTGTCAATAATTTTTGCACCAAAACTTAAATCGAACATTTCAGCAAACGTTGTGGTATGCTGCCCTTGGCTATGTTGTGTAGAAATAGCTTTGGTTTTTATATTTAAAGTAGGTTCAATAGTATTAACTAATGTCGATTTTCCTACCCCAGAATGCCCAGAAAACATACTTGTTTTACCTACCATTAAAGATTTTACTTTATCTACATTTTTTCCTGTGGTTGCCGAAACTCCAATACACTCATACCCTATTTGGCGATATTCATGTGCTAAAAAACGAACTTCGTTTAAAGTATCCTCATCGTAAGTATCAATCTTATTAAACAACAAAACGGTTTTAATGGAATACGCTTCGGCTGTTACTAAAAACCTATCGATAAAACTTGTAAGGGTTGGCGGATTATTAATAGTAATCATTAAGAAAACCTGATCTAAATTGGCGGCAATAATATGGGTTTGCTTAGATAAATTAACAGATTTCCTAACTATATAATTAACCCGATCGTGAATATTATGAATAACACCTGTTTCCGTATTATTATCTGTTTCTAATTCAAAATCCACAACATCGCCTACCGCAATTGGGTTCGTGCTTTTAATGCCCTTAATACGGAATTTACCTTTAATTCGGCATTCATAAGTATGGCCCAATTCGGTTTTTACCGTGTACCAACTTCCTGTAGATTTATAAACGTGTCCTGTCATTCATTAGATTATACTACAAAATAACAATTTTTTAATTGATTTACATAAGCCTAAAATTGCTTTTTACTAAACAAAAAAAAATGCCTCACTAAAAGCGAGGCATTTTTTATAGAATTTATTTAACAGATTATCCGTTAATCACTTTTTCTTGATGATTAATAGATTCTTGATGAACCGCTTTAAACATTTTCAAGATAAACTCTTCACTTAAACCATGTTGCTCACCTTCTAAAACCATTTTACCTAATATCTCGTTCCAACGTTTAGATTGTAAAACAGCAACGTTTTTTTGCTTTTTAAGTGCTCCAATACTGTCTGAAGTTTTCATTCTTTTACCTAATAATTCAAGAATTTGATTATCAACAATATCAATTTGAGCTCTTAAATTTTCTAAAGAACTATTGTATTCTGCTTCGGTGTTAGACTCCTTTCTAATTTTTAAATCTTTCATAATCTGAACTAAAGAAGAAGGTGTAACTTGCTGTGCAGCATCACTCCACGCATTCTCAGGATCATAATGTGTTTCAATCATTAAACCATCAAAATTTAAATCTAAAGCCGTTTGCGACACATCAAAAATCATATCTCTTTTTCCTGTAATATGCGACGGATCGTTAATTAATGGAATATCTGGATATTTATTTTGAAACTCAATAGCTAATTGCCATTCTGGAGTATTTCTATATTTAGTTTTTTCGTAAGTAGAAAAACCTCTATGTATTGCACCAATGTTTTTAACACCAGATGCATAAATTCTTTCAATACCACCTAACCATAATGCTAAATCTGGATTTACTGGATTTTTAATTAACACCGGTTTATCCGTTCCTTTTAAAGCATCTGCAATTTCTTGCATGATAAAAGGCGACACTGTAGAACGTGCACCAATCCATAATAAATCAATATCATGCTCTAAAGCCAATTTTACGTGAGCCGCATTAGCAACCTCCGTACAAACTTTCATTCCTGTTTCAGCCTTTACTTTTTGTAACCATTTCAAACCTAAAGCACCAACACCTTCAAACATTCCAGGTCTAGTTCTTGGTTTCCAAATCCCAGCTCTAAAATAGCTTACATCTGTGTCTTTCAATTCGTGAGCAATTTTTAATACTTGCTCTTCTGTTTCTGCGCTACATGGACCTGCAATTACTAACGGATGATCTAAATTTAAATCATCTAACCAGGTTCTCATTTTTTTTGTGTTTTCCATTTTTACTTAATATTTAGCTGCTTAAGCTATTTCATTTACTATTTATTTTTTACTACTTAATTCTCTTTTTCTGGGCGTTACCACAAGGGTCGGGCTTTTCGCTACAAGTCCTCGCTCCCAAAAAGTCGCTGTGGGCTTTCCTCTGCAATCCCTAACGCGGGCACATCCTCAAACCTCACTTCAGTCTTCCAACTTTAAGTTCCTTTATACAATCCCATTCAATATATCTTTAATATGATTGGTGTTTTGCATCTCGTTAAAAATCTCGTCAAAGTTATCACTTTTCATTAACTCCTTAAAATGAGTAAGGTTGTTTATATATTCCTCTAAGGTTTCAACAACATTAGCCTTATTCTGTTTAAAAATTGGCGTCCACATTTCTGGCGAACTTTTAGCCAAACGTACCGTAGATGCAAATCCACTTCCCGCCATATCAAAAATATCGCGTTCATTACGTTCCTTATCAATAACCGTTTTACCCAGCATAAACGAACTTATGTGCGATAAATGGGATACATAAGCAATGTGCTTATCATGGTCTTTAGGGTTCATATAACGAATGCGCATACCAATATCTGTAAACAACTTTAATGCTTTTTCTTGAAGTTTAAATGTTGTTTTTTCAACTTCGCAAACAATATTTGTTTTCCCTATAAACAAACCTTCAATAGCCGCTGTAGGTCCAGAATGTTCTGTTCCTGCAATAGGATGCATGGCTAAAAAATTACGACGTTTTGGGTGATTTTCAACAACCTTACAAATCGCTTCCTTAGTAGAACCTGCATCAACAACCAAGCCTGTATCAGATATTTTATCTAAAATAATAGGCAGTAACTTTACCGTAGCATCAACTGGAATAGACACGATAACCAAATCGGCATTTCCTAGATCATCTAAAGTTGCTTTTTTATCAATTAAATTTAACTCCAACGCTTTTTCTAGCGTAGCATCTTTTCTGCTAATTCCATGAATAATCACATCCGGATTATGCTTCTTGATATCAATAGCAAGACTTCCTCCTATTAAACCAACTCCAATGACGTATATATTTTTCATACTACTTAACACGTGCTATAGCTTCTTGTAAAACTTCTGTTGATGCGCATAATGAAAACCTAATATACCCCTCGCCCTTGGTTCCAAAAATGGTGCCTGGGGTTATAAAAATATGGTTCTCCTTCAATACCAAATCGATAAATTCTTCGGCCTTTAAATACGCTGGTAATTTTGCCCAAACAAAAAGTCCTGTTGCTTCTTTATCATACGTACAATTTAGTGCATCAGCTAATTGCCAAACTAAATTTCTACGTTCTTGGTATACATTATTTAAAGTTGCAAACCACATGCTTGAACATTTTAAAGCTTCTATAGCGCCCTTTTGTATGCCATAAAACATACCAGAATCCATATTACTTTTTACCTTTAAAATATTGCTAATATGCTCGCTAGATCCTAAAACCATTCCTACACGCCATCCGGCCATATTAAAGGTTTTACTTAAAGAATTTAGCTCTAAACATACATCTTTAGCACCTTCAATACTTAAAATACTTTTAGGCTCATCGTTTAAAATAAAACTATAAGGATTGTCATTAACTATTAAAATATTATGGCGCTTGCCAAATGCTACCAACTCTTCAAAAACATGCTTAGTAGGTTTTGCACCTGTTGGCATATGCGGATAATTAACCCACATTAACTTAACCTTACTTAAATCTTGACTTTCTAGAGCTTTAAAATCTGGCATCCAGTTATTAGCTTCATCTAATTCATAAAGCACCCCTTTTGCACCAACTAATTTTGTAACCGATTGGTATGTTGGGTATCCAGGATTGGGAATTAACACCTCATCACCTTCATTTAAGTAGGCCATAGAAATATGCATAATACCCTCCTTACTTCCCATTAAAGGTAAAACCTCTGTACTTGGACTAATATTTACCGAAAACTGAGTTTTATAAAAACGCGATATAGCATCTCTAAGTTCTGGCAATCCTTGATAACTCTGATATTTATGAGCTATTGGATTTTCAAAACTTGCAGAAATAGCAGATAACACCTTTTTTGGCGGTTGTAAATCTGGACTCCCAATACCTAGGTTTATAACAGGTTTTCCGTTTGCTATAAGCAAGTTTACTTCTCTTAATTTTTTCGAAAAGTAGTATTCTTCAACCGTTTGTAACCTTTTCGCTGGTTCAATCATATCTTGGCATTTTTATATTCTCCTAATACTTTAAAATCGTCGCCCATAATATCAATTACAGATTTTGCTTTTTTAAAATCTAAATAATTTTCAAAAGTTACATCTACAAAAAATGCATACTTCCATGGCGTTTCAACAATTGGTAAGGATTGAATTTTTGTTAAATTCAACTTACAATCGCTCATTACATTTAAAATAGTAGCGAGACTTCCTCGTTTATGGTTTGCTTCAAACTTAACCGAAGCTTTATTTATTTCACTTTCTAATACTTCAGAATTCTTGCGCTTTACAATTACAAAACGAGTTTCGTTATGTTTAATCGTTTGTATGCTATGTGCTAAAATATCCAACTCAAAAACCTCAGCTGCTTTAACACTCGCAATAGCTCCAATTCCTGCTATATTTTTTTCTTGTATGCGTTGTGCCACCTCGGCAGTATCCTTATCTTCAACCAATTTGACATGCGGATATTGCTTAAAAAACTCTTTACATTGCAACAAGGCCATGGGGTGCGAATACACTTCCTTAATATCTGCAATATTTTGATGCGGCAAGGCCATTAAATTATGCTGTATGTCTAAATAATGCTCGCCAACAATATGTAAACCATACTTATCAATTAATGCATAATTAGGTATTATTGAACCTGCAATAGAATTCTCTAAAGCCATAATAGCAGCATCACATTCTTTAGTTATTAAAGCATCTACAACTCTATCAAAAGTCATGCACTCTATAACATCTACAGGCTTACTAAAAAACTCCTGCGACACAATGTGATGAAAAGACCCTATTACACCTTGTATGGCTACTTTGTTTATCAAAACTTAATTTTTAATTCTATTTAATTAAAATTGGTATGCAATGCATTAAAGGTTAAACAAAAAAAAGTCTCGATTTTCATCGAGACTCATATTTTAACTTATAATAATAAATTACACATACAACGTCTCGTTTCTCTTGCTAAAAAAGAAATAAAAATAGTTGCTAAAATATGTATAACCTGTTGTCATTGTCCTAATTGAGGGGCTAAAGTAATTAATATTTTAAGAAATCAAAATACATTAAAACCTTTTTTTATATTTTCTGAAAAGTTTTAAAGATTTTATAGTAAATATCGCTTTACGTTATATAATCATTTATTTTTGAACAAATTAATTTAATTATGTCTATTGAAGTAGAAAGTGTAACAAAAATTTACGGCAAACAAAAAGCTTTAAACAACATTTCTTTTAAAGTAGATAAACCCGAAATTGTTGGTTTTTTAGGTCCTAATGGTGCTGGTAAATCCACCATGATGAAGATTTTAACAACTTACCTTAATGCTAACGAAGGAATGGTTAAGGTAAATGGCTATGACATTTTAAATAATACCAAAGCGGTACAGCAAAGTGTTGGCTATCTTCCAGAACATAACCCATTATATTTAGAACAATATATAAAAGAGTACCTTAGTTTCAATGCTAACATTTATGGTGTAAGCAAAACACGTATTAATAAAGTTATTGAATTAACGGGGTTAACGCCCGAAGCTCACAAAAAAATTGGTCAGCTTTCTAAAGGCTATCGCCAACGCGTGGGTTTAGCCAATGCCTTACTACACGATCCGGAAGTTTTAATTTTAGATGAACCCACTACGGGATTAGATCCAAACCAATTAGTAGATATTAGAAACCTTATTAAATCGATAGGAGAAACTAAAACCGTATTTCTTTCTACACATATTATGCAAGAGGTTGAAGCCATGTGCGATCGTGTTATTATTATTAACAAAGGAGAAATAGTAGCCGATAAAAAATTAAAAGATTTAAGGGACGAAAAAGAGCAAGTTGTTATTGTGGAGTTTGACTACCGTGTAGAAGATGCTTTTCTATTAAAACTACCAAAGGTTGAAAAAGCAATAAACACTTATGGTTTTGTTTACGAAATCACTTTTAAAACAGCGGAAGATATGCGTTCGCATGTTTTTGATTTTGCGCATGATAATCAACTAAAAATCCTTCAACTTAATCAAAAAAACACAAGTTTAGAAACGCTATTTCGGGAATTAACTAACACCTAAAACTTGTTAATTCAGAAATAAGTAATATATTTCTTCTTTGCTTTTAAAACTGGTTAACCAGTTTATGATAATTATCATCTTTAAATAGCTAAGCAAGTTTTATTTTTGTCTCAAGACTAAATAATAAACAAAATGATTTTAAATACTAAAGACTCACAAGGAGTACTTCTAGTATTTTTTCATCTATAAACAAATACAATGAGCAAAGGAATTTATGTAGCAACTATCGAACCTAATAGCGGTAAATCGGTTGTTGTACTTGGATTAATGCGTATGCTACTAGGAAAAACAGCCAAGGTAGGATATTTTAGACCAATTATTGAAGACACAAAAGCCGGAGAAATGGACAATCATATAAATACTGTGATTTCCTATTTTGAAATTGACATTAATTATAAAAAAACCTTTGCTTACACTAGGAGTCAGGTTTTAGATTTATACAATAAAGGTAAATCTGGCGATGTTATTGACGAAATAATTAGAAAATATAAATACCTTGAAGAGCGCTTTGATTTTGTTTTGGTTGAAGGCACCGATTTTTCACATGAAAATTCGAGTTTAGAATTAGATATTAATCTTCTTATTTCAAAAAACTTAGGGTTACCATCCATTATTGTTTCGCAAGGTGATGGGAAATCATTATCGGAAATTGTAGATAATGTACAGTTGGCTCATGACACCTTTAAGGAAGAGGTCGAGGTGCTTTCTATAATGACTAACAAAATTAATCCAGATGATGTTATTGCTTTAAAATCGCTTTTAAAAGCGAGAATAAATAGCGGAACAAATATATCGGTTATCCCAAAAATTAAAAGTTTAGCAAGTCCTACTATTAAGGAAATAACAAAAAAACTTGAAGGCACGATTCTGTTTGGTGAGGACATGATAAATAATCAATCTGAAAACTTTAGTGTTGGCGCCATGCAACTACGTAATTACTTAACGCATTTAAAGGAAAATGCTTTAGTGATTACACCAGGTGATCGAGCAGATATTATTTTGGGTGCCCTACAAGCTAATATTTCGAAAAATTATCCGAAAATATCGGGAATCATATTAACTGGTGGATTAATTCCCGAAGAACCTATTTTAAAACTAATTGAAGGACTATCTAGTGTTGTCCCTATAATTAGCGTTAAAAAAGGAACGTTTCATGTTACCAATACTATTGGAAAAATACGTTCTAGGATTTATGCTGAAAACATTGAAAAAATTGAAACCTCTATTGCGACTTTTGAAAAACATGTTGCTACTGAAAAACTTTCGGAAGACCTAGTAACTTTTGAATCTGGAATTTTCACCCCAAGAATGTTTCAATACAATTTACTACAACGTGCATTAAAGGATAAAAAACATATTGTTTTACCAGAAGGTTACGACGAACGTATTTTACGTGCAGCAGCCCGATTAGTTGATGCTCGCGTGGTAGATTTAACCTTAATTGGAGAGGAAGACAAAATACGAGAACGCATAATTCGTTATGATATCCCATTAAAAATAGAAGACATTAACATTGTTTTTCCTCAAAACTCACCCCACTTTAAAGATTACGTAAATACGTTTTATGAACTTAGAAAACATAAAAATGTAAATTTAGATATGGCTAGAGATGCTATGTCCGATGTGTCGTATTTTGCCACTATGATGATTTATAAAGGACATGCAGATGGTATGGTTTCGGGAGCTATTCATACTACAGCACACACCTTGCGCCCAGCATTACAATTTATAAAAACCAAACCCGGTGTAAATATTGTTTCTTCCGTATTCTTTATGTGCTTAGAAGACCGTGTTTCTATCTTTGGAGATTGCGCTATCAACCCTAACCCTAATGCAGAACAACTAGCTGAAATAGCCATTTCATCTGCCAAAACAGCTAAAGATTTTGGAGTAGAACCAAAGGTGGCCATGTTATCGTATTCATCTGGTGCTTCTGGCAAAGGTGAAGATGTTGAGCGCGTTAGAAAAGCGACAGAAATAGCAAAGACTAAAGCGCCAGACTTAAAAATTGAAGGCCCTATTCAATATGACGCTGCAGTAGATATGCGTATTGGAAAAAGTAAATTACCAGACTCTGAAGTTGCAGGACAAGCAAGTGTTTTAGTTTTCCCAGATTTAAACACTGGTAACAACACCTACAAAGCCGTACAAAGAGAAACTGGAGCCCTAGCCATTGGGCCAATGCTACAAGGTTTAAACAAACCTGTAAACGATTTAAGTAGAGGCTGTACTGCAGACGATATTTATAGTACCGTAATCATAACCGCCATTCAAGCTCAAGATTTTTAATATATGCAAGTATTAGTTTTAAATTCAGGAAGTTCTTCGTTAAAATTTCAACTATTTCTAATGCCAGAAAAAACTATTTTGTGCTCTGGTTTAATTGAACGTATTGGTATGGAGGACGCCATTTTTAAATTCAAAACCGATAAAGATACCATTGAGGTGCTGCAACCCATACCAAATCATAAAGTTGGGCTAGAGTTATTGTCAAAACAATTATTAAACGCAGATACCGGAATTATTAAATCTTCGGATGATATTGACATTGTTGGGCATCGTGTTGTTCAAGGCGGGGCGCGATTTGACAAAACAACAGAGATAACAAACCACACCAAAGAAAACATTAAAGACCTTTTTAGTTTAGCACCATTGCACAATCCTGCTAACTTTGAAGGCATTGAAGTAGCCGAAACGGTTTTTCCTAATGCAAAACAAGTAGCTGTTTTCGATACTGCTTTTCATCAAACTATTCCAGAACACGCATATAGATACGCCATTCCTAACGAGTTTTTTACTAAACACAAAATTCGTTTATACGGTTTTCATGGTACGAGTCATAAATTTGTTTCAGAAAAAGCTATTGAATATTTAGGGAAGGAGCAATCAAAAATTATTACTATTCATTTAGGAAATGGCTGTAGCACCACCGCTGTAAAAGACGGAAAAAGCATAGATCATTCTATGGGACTAACACCGTTAAATGGGTTAATCATGGGAACACGAAGCGGTGATATAGACCCTTCAATGATTTTTCATTTAGCAAAAAAATTAAATTACAGCATTGATGACATTAATACCATTCTTCAAAAAGAAAGTGGTATGCTAGGTTTAACAGGCTACAGTGATTTAAGAGACATTCAAGCAGAAGCTGAAAAAGGCAATAAAGCCTGCCAATTAGGATTGCAAATGAATGCATACCGTATTAAAAAGTATATTGGTAGTTATGCGGCCATTCTAAATGGTTTAGATGCCATTGTGTTTACAGCTGGAATTGGTGAAAATTCACCAGAAATGAGAAAACGCGTTTGCGAAAACATGGATTATTTAGGTATTACGTTGGATACTGAAAAGAATCAAGTAAGATCTAACAAACTAACCGTTATAAGTACTAAAGATTCAAAAGTTAAAGTGTTGGTTATCCCAACAAATGAAGAGTTAGAAATAGCGAAACAGTCGGTGGCTTTATTCGAAAACTAAACGCCCTCTATAAACTTCTTCCACATTAACAATTGGAGGTGTATTTACCAAAATAACATCTCCAATACCTGATATTTTACCCGTAATTTCTTGTTGTGGGTTCACTATCATATCATTTGAACCTCTATTAGTCACCACCACTTTTTGGGCCACTAAATTGCGCCCCTCAAAACGAGATGTTCCGGAAGCAAAGGTTACACTCAAATTATCGGTTTCTCCTGTAATATATGCTACAGAAAGGTTATTAAATATAACATTAAAAGCATCACTATCTATTTGCAGCCTAAAATCTCCAATATTAAAAGTTCCGGGAGCTCCATAATCTTCAGATAAAATATTTATAACTGGAAAAGTTAAAACACCATCAGAACTAATATCATATTGCGTAGAGCTTCTAATTTCAGAAATATTTGGTGACGTAACATACACTTTAGTTATTCCGTAATCTCTAACATAATTGCAGGTATTATTATCGGTTAAAATTAATTGTCCATCAACAACTTCTGCAATAACATCATTAATTAAATTTTTTCCCGTTTCAATAATAACACTTTGGGTAGCACCTTCTTTAATAACCAGCTCAACATCGCGGTTTACAAGAACTTTTGTAAAACTTGCAACGGTAATCTCTTGCTGTATTATATCTCCCGTTTTTTGAAAACAATCTCCAGCATCTTCACTATCGCAAGCGATAATTACACTCAAAATTAATATGTAAAATAACTTTCTCATAAGCGCACACCTATTCCAAATTCGACACCTTCAGCTTTGGCACCATGAGATTTTAACGACATAACACCAAACCATTTTTTTGTAAAATAACGTTTTAAGCCTAGTCTAGTATAAACTCGCCCTTCAAAATCGAAAGGGTAATACACATAATAACCCAACTGTGTTATAAGTGATGTTTTATTTATAAACAATTCATGACCAGCAAAAACTCCAACACGTTTATGGTCCTCGTTACCCGTTAATCCATCTTCTGGAAAAGCAACACTTCTATAGTAAATAAACTCTTTTAAAAAGTTAGAAAAAAACACATCGGCTCCTAATTGCAACGCACTCGACTTATTAATACGTTTATCAGCGTAAGCAGACACCACATACATGGCGTATTGTCCACTTCCAAAAATATCGCTCTCATTAATTCCAGATCTAAACACTAAATTGTATTTAAAAGGCTCGGAATAAGCTTGATCTTCTTTTTTATCAAGCGTATGTTGATATTCTAAATCCTTATCCCCCAAACTATAAGTTAAACCCACATTAAACGTTATAGAATTTGTACCATTATTAGGCGACTTTACATTAGCATTGGAGTAATGAATTAATGAAAACCCTGTTTGTACACCAAATCTATCAAAAACGCGCTCCTTTTTATAGTTTAACATCACATAGGTGCTACTACCAAATTTAGACCCGAATGCTACGTTTTTAAAATTGGTTTCCCTATCGTACGAATTGGTGTTATGCGCCATACCTTGTCCAATACGAAACATTACATTCCGGTTAAAAAAGTAAAAATTATAATGGGCATAAAGCGAATAATTATTCCCTAAAACAGGATTCTTCATGTCCTGATAAACAAAAGACACACCATAATCTGGATAATTAAAACGCTGTTCCCAATCTTGAAAACCGTACGTTTTTTTATTCCAACTTAAAATAACACCATCGGGATGCCCAGTAATTAAATGAAGAATTTCGTTGTTGTGCAATGCAATATTTCCTCTAAAATAATTCACATCCATATAAGATGTGTTAGTTTTATCTTGAGCAAAACCTACAACACTAAAAAAACTTAAAACACAACAAAGAAATAATTTCATATAGGGAAATAAACTGCTAACGCATGGCAACAACTAAAATAACGCTTCGGCAATAGCTTTTACATTATCACTTTTACCCATGGAATAGTAATGTAACACAGGAACACCAGCTGCACGGAGCTCTTTAGACTGTTGAATTGCAAACTCAACTCCCACTTGTCTTACCGCTTGATTATCTTTACAACCTTCAACTGCATCAATTAAATCTTGAGGCAAATCAATTTTAAAAACCTGTGGTAAAATTTGTAAATGGCGCTTAACAGCAATAGGTTTTATACCCGGAATAATAGGCACATTAATTCCCATTTCTCTTGCCTTATCAACAAACTCAAAGTATTTATTATTATCAAAAAACATTTGTGTAACCACATAATCTGCTCCCGCATCAACCTTTGCCTTTAATCGTCTTAAGTCTGTAACTAACGATGGTGCTTCCATGTGCTTTTCAGGATAACCTGCAACACCAATACAAAAATCAGAATTATGCTCAACAACAACATCATCATGCAAATATTGCCCCTTGTTTAAAGTTGCAATTTGCGCTACCAACTCACTAGCATAGGCGTTTCCGCCTTTAACAGGCTTAAAATAAGGTTCATCTTTCATAGAATCTCCTCGAAGTGCCATAACATTATCTAAACCTAAATAATGGCAATCAACCAAAACATATTCGGTTTCCTCTTTAGTAAAACCACCACACAATAAATGCGGAATAGCATCCACTTTATACTTATGCATAATAGATGCACAAATGCCTACCGTTCCTGGTCGCATACGTGTAATACGCTTATCTAAAAGCCCATTTCCTTTGTCAATATACACATACTCTTCTCTAGACGTTGTTACATCAATAAACGGCGGCTTAAACTCCATTAACGGATCTATATTGTTATATAAATCCTGAATGTTTTTTCCTTTTTTTGGCGGTATCACTTCAAAAGAAAACAAAGTTTTACCGTTAGCGTTTTTTATATGGTCTGTTACTTTCATTCCTATTTCCTGCGAAAGCAGAAATCTATTTAATGTTAATATTCTATTTTCTTAGCCACGAATTTACAAACGAATTCTTAAAGCTACTTTTTTATTTTTTGGCGTTACCACAAGGGTCGGGCTTTCCCTTACAAGTCCTCGCACCTCCTACGTCGGGCTGTGGGCTTTCTAGTTCAATCCCTAACGTGGGCTAACCTAGCATTTTTGTTACCTCATCAAAGCTTTCTTTGTACTCCCAATAAATCCATCTACCATCGGTGTAATCCGTTAGAATATAGGTTTCGCTAACCGATTTTATTCTGGACACAGCTACAAGTTTCTTCGAAAATGTATCCGAATTCACATGTTGTAAAACTTCTTTATTCTTATTGTCATACCCATGAGATATAACATAGCTTCCTAAAGTTAATGTTATAAATTTCATAGTTATTCCTCTGCTAATGTTGGGTGCAACCACTTTCTTGCTTTCTCTTTTGTTATTCCTTTTCTTGTAGAATAATCTGTTACTTGATCGTCCGTAATTTTACCTAAACCAAAATACTTAGCCTCCGGATTACCAAAGTAATACCCCGAAACCGCTGCTGCTGGCCACATGGCCAAACTTTCAGTTAATTTAACACCTATTAATTTTTCAACTTCAAGTAATTCCCAAATGGTTTCCTTTTCCAAATGATCAGGACATGCAGGATAGCCTGGCGCTGGACGAATACCTTTATAACTTTCTTTAATTAAATCGTTATTCGTTAAATCTTCATCTGCAGCATAGCCCCAATGTTTGGTTCTAACTTGTTTATGTAAATATTCAGCAAAGGCTTCAGCAAATCTATCTGCAATAGCTTGAACCATTATGGCGTTATAATCATCTTCTTTTGCCTTATAACTTTCAGCTAATTCTTGTGCTCCAAAAATACCAACACAAAATGCGCCCATAAAATCGGTTTTACCTGTTTCTTTTGGCGCAATAAAATCTGCTAAAGCATGATTAGGAATCCCTTCACGCTTTTTTAATTGCTGGCGCAAAGTCCTAAAAATAAATGGCTCTTGGCCTTTTTTAGTTACCGAGATATCATCTTCATTTATAGAATTTGCTTCAAACAAACCAAAAACAGCTTTAGGTTTTAACGATTGTTTTGCAATAATCTCTTTAATTAATTCTTGAGCCTCCTTATACATAATGGTAGCTTGTTCGCCTACCACCTCATCGGTTAAAATATCTGGGAATTTTCCATGTAAATCCCAACTTCTAAAAAACGGACTCCAATCAATAAAAGGTTCTAATTCTTTTAGGCTTAATTGCTTTAAAATCTGAACACCTAATTCCTTAGGCTTTATGATTTCAGAGGTTTCCCAATCAATTTTATATTTTCTTTTTCTAGCCTCTTCAATACTTATGTATGATTTTTCCTTGCCTCGTTTTAGAAACTTAGTTCTAAACTCATCATAATCCGCTTTCATTTTAGCGACATAAGCATGCGATGTTTTCTTGTTAAGCAAATCGCCAACAACGGTTACCGCTCTTGAAGCATCATTTACATGCACTACCGCGTTATTATATTGCGTATCTATTTTTACTGCTGTATGCGCTTTTGAAGTTGTTGCCCCACCAATAAGTAAGGGTAATTCAAAATTTTGACGTTGCATTTCTTTAGCTAAATACACCATTTCATCTAACGATGGCGTAATTAAACCAGATAAACCAATAGCATCAACTCGTTCACTAATAGCCATTTCAATAATTTTTTCAGGTGGTACCATGACCCCTAAATCAACTATTTCGTAATTATTACATGCTAAAACGACACTCACAATATTTTTACCAATATCATGTACATCACCTTTAACAGTTGCCATTAATATTTTACCAACAGGCTCTTGTTTTTCGGTTTTTGCAGCCTCAATAAACGGATTTAAATACCCTACAGCTTTTTTCATGACACGAGCAGATTTTACAACCTGTGGTAGAAACATTTTCCCGGCTCCAAACAAATCGCCAACCACATTCATACCAATCATTAAATGCCCTTCAATAACTTCAATAGGACTTGCCGCTTCTTGTCTAGCTTGCTCAATATCTTCAATAATAAAAGCATCAATACCTTTAACTAAAGCATGTGTAATTCGTTCTTGTAAAGGATTTTCTCGCCATGATAAATCTGCACCAGCTTCCTTTTTCGATCCTTTAACGGTTTCAGCAAAATCAAGTAAACGCTCTGTAGCATCATCTCTTCTATCTAAAATTACATCTTCAATATGTTCTAACAAATCTTTTGGAATATCATCATAAACCTCTAATAACGCAGGATTTACAATACCCATATTCATTCCAGCCTGAATTGCATAGTATAAAAACACTGAATGCATGGCTTCGCGAACACCATTATTTCCTCTAAATGAAAAAGACACGTTACTTACACCACCACTTACAGAAACATTTTCTAGATTTTGACGCACCCAACGTGTAGCTTCAATAAAATCGATTGCATTTCTACGGTGCTCATCCATTCCCGTAGCAACAGGAAAAATATTTAAATCGAATATGATATCTTCCGATGGGAAACCAACTTTATTTACCAAAATATCATAAGAACGTTGTGCAATTTCTATACGTCTATCATAATTATCGGCTTGCCCAACTTCATCAAAGGCCATAACTATTACCGCCGCTCCGTAACGTTTAATTTGTTTGGCTTCCCAAATAAATTTTTCTTCGCCTTCTTTTAAAGAAATTGAATTTACCACACATTTACCTTGTACTACTTTTAGGCCTGCTTCGATAATTTCCCATTTGGAACTATCAATCATAATAGGCACGCGGCAAATATCTGGTTCGGCAGCAATTAAATTTAAAAAACGAATCATGGATTCTTTTCCATCAATTAATCCGTCGTCAAAATTAATATCAATTATCTGTGCACCACCATCTACTTGATGACGTGCAATATCCAAAGCTTCATCAAATTTTTCTTCTTTAATTAACCGAAGAAACTTTCTAGAACCGGCAACATTAGTACGCTCACCTACATTTATAAAATTGCTGTTTTCGTTTAAAACCAAAGGTTCTAAACCTGACAATTTCATGTATTTTGTTTGTTTTATTTTCATTTCTTATCTCTCTTAGAACTACAAGGTTTTTTCGATAATTACAACCGAATTGCTTTGTACGCTAAACATTTATCAACGACACTTTCAACTGACGGACTATATTGGCTGCATCAGGATAGGGAATATTTTTATTGAAAACTTCATATAATTTATCAATTACTCTTTCAGTTCCCTCTGCTTTTATCATTCGTTTTCCTAATTCTATTAATTCTTCTCGTGTCCTTTTTGGTAATGCTTCAAAACTAAAAACCCCGAAGGTCTTATATATCTTTCTATTATTTAAAATGCTCTACTACTGGAAATGGTTCGTAAAATTGATGTAATAAACTTTTCCATTCTTGATATTCATTTGACTTACGAAATCCTATTTCATGATCTTCAAGTGTTTCCCAATTCACTAATAAAATGTACTTATCGTCTTGCTCGATACATTTTTTCAATTGATGTGAGATATAGCCTTTCATTGAAGCAATTATCTTTTCTGCCTTTTGAAAATTAACTTCAAATTCAACCGAAAGTCCTTGCTTTATATTTAATGTGGCTACCTCTAAAATCATCACTTTATTTTAAATGCTTCCTACTTCTTCAGGAATGACAAATTCACGTGGTTTATACTTTGCAGCAATATTAGCTATAACACCAATATGCTCTGGTGATGTACCACAACAGCCACCTATAATATTAATTAAATTCTTTTTCAAATACTCTTCAATTTGCTCTCCCATTTCTTCGGGAGTTTCATCGTACTCCCCAAAAGCATTTGGTAATCCTGCATTGGGATGCGCAGAAACAGCAAAATCTGTTTTATTTGCAATGGCTTCTAAATGGGGTTGTAATAAATTTGCTCCTAAAGCACAGTTAAAACCAACTGATAATAACGGAATATGAGATACCGAAATTAAAAAAGCTTCGGCAGTTTGTCCAGACAAGGTTCGTCCTGAAGCATCGGTAATAGTCCCACTTAACATTGTTGGGATGTCTATACCGCGTTCGTCCTTAACTTCTTCAATAGCAAATAATGCGGCTTTTGCGTTAAGGGTATCGAAAACAGTTTCTACCAATAACAAATCTACACCTCCATCTACTAATGCTTCTATTTGTTGCTTGTATGCAATTCTTAACTCATCGAAAGTTACCGCTCTATAACCTGGATCATTTACATCTGGCGACATACTTGCTGTACGGTTAGTAGGCCCTATTGAACCTGCAACAAAACGTGGTTTATGAGGTTCTTTAGCCGTAAACTCATCGGCAACTTCTCGAGCTATTTTAGCCGATTGAAAATTTAATTCGTACACTAAATCTTCCATTTGGTAATCTGCCATAGCAATAGTAGTTCCAGAAAAAGTGTTGGTTTCTACAATATCTGCCCCCACCTCAAAATATTTCCCATGAATGGTTTTTATAGCTTCGGGCTGTGTAATAGACAACAAATCGTTATTACCTTGTAATGGCGTTGGGTAATCTTTAAAACGCTCGCCTCTAAAATCTTCTTCAGTGAATTTATACGCTTGTAGCATAGTACCCATGGCGCCATCTAAAACTAAAATTCGTTCTTTTAATGCTTGTTGTATATTCGACATTTGATATTTATTATCTGCATGTCATCAAGAAAAGTGAAGGATTACTTTTCGTTATCTTTCCAATACAATTGTATTAGTAGAATTTAGCACCTTCTTTACAAGATAAAGGGTTGCCAAGGCCTCAACGGGTCTAATCCCTCTACCTTTCTTGATAACATTAGTACGTTAATGAACTCGGTTACAAAAGTACTAACTATATTTTTGTTTTCCTTATCCTGCGCAGTCTTTTTTCGAACTTAAGGGTTTAATTAAAAAAATAAAAACTACTATTCGTTCTCTATATTTCTTTCCGAAATTAGAATACTTTCGAGTTATAAAAAACAAAAACTTTTCTGTTCATTTTGCCTTGAAGAAAAACGAACTAAAAAACCTATTCAAACAAAGTTGAAGATAAATATCTATCACCTCTATCGCAAATTATAGCTACGATTACACCTTCCTCTATTTGTTCTGCAATGGTTAGGGCACAAAACACTGAACCCCCACTACTCATACCTGCAAAAATGCCTTCTTCTTTAGCTAAATCAATGGTTGTTTGTTTAGCATCGTTTTCTGATACATCAACCACAACATCTACTTTTTTAGAATCGAAAAATTTTGGCACATATTCTGGCGACCATTTTCTAATTCCTGGTATCCTTGCTCCATCGGCTGGTTGCGCACCAACAATGGTTACATCTTTATTTTTTTCTTTCAAATATGTTGAAACCCCTGTTATAGTTCCTGTAGTTCCCATGGCAGATACAAAGTGCGTTATCTTTCCTGCTGTGGTTTCCCAGATTTCTGGACCTGTAGTTTTATAATGTGCTTTCCAGTTATCTGGATTCTCAAACTGATTTAATAAAGTATATCCTTTTTCATCACGAAGCTTAAAGGCTAAATCACGTGACCCCTCAATACCAATATCAGCAGGTGTTAAAATAACCTCGGCACCATAAGCACGCATGGTTTTAACACGTTCCTCGGTAGAGTTTTCAGGCATAATTAACACCATATTTAAACCTAAAAGCTTAGATATAAAGGCTAATGCAATTCCTGTATTCCCACTGGTTGCCTCAACTAAAGTACCGCCTTTTTTAATATCGCCTCGTTTTAATGCTTCATTAATCATATTAAAAGCTGGTCGATCTTTAACGCTTCCCCCAGGGTTATTACCTTCTAATTTTAAAAACAATCTCACTCCCTTTTTTGAAATAAGGTGTGTTGCTTCTACCAATGGCGTATTGCCGATTTGACCAATAATACTATTCTTGAATTCCATTCTTTCTAGGTCTTATTTTAATTTCTGTTTGATAAGTAACCAACGAGTTTTCTGGTACAGATTCTGTAATCCATACGTTAGCTCCAATAATACTATTTGCTCCAATTGTAATATCGCCACCTAATATAGTAGCGTTTGCATAAATACATACATTATCGTCGATTGTAGGATGACGCTTGGTAGATGCTAAACTTTTAGCAACTGAAATACCCCCTAACGTTACCCCTTGATAAATTTTAACATATTTGCCTATAATAGATGTTTCGCCAATTACAATCCCTGTGCCGTGATCGATATAAAATGAATCGCCAATGGTTGCCCCAGGGTGAATATCGACACCGGTAATACCATGGATATACTCACTCATCATTCTAGGAAGGATATGTACCCCTAACTTATACAGCGCATGACTTAACCTGTAAATTGAAATCGCATAAAAACCAGGATATGCTAAATATATTTCTGTTAAGGAATGTGATGCAGGGTCGTTATTCTCAAAAGCAATAGCATCTAAATCTAGTTTTTTTCTTATTTCTGGTAATTGGGTTTTAAAAGTATCCCAAATGTCTTTACCGTTTTCGATTTCTAATTTAGACACAATTTCAAGAAAGGTATTTTCTAAATAATCGCTGTGAACTTCTTCTTGCTCACAATCAAATAAAGAATAAAACAATCTTTTGGTGAATGTTTTTGCTGTGTCTTTAAGGCAAACGTTATAGCTTTTCATTTTAAATAATTTGCTTTAGTAAGGGCTTTAAATTTTAGTTATTAAAAGTAAAACTTATACTTGTAAATCCCTCTTATTTTAAAAACTAAATCCTGCGAAGGTTTTAAAGCCTTGCAGGATTAGATAAATATTTCAATAATATTTTTAGATACATCATCTAAAAACATTACAACTCTTAATTAATTGCCTGAACAACTGCCTTTGGCGCTTCTTTTCTAGAACCATCAAAACCATCAATACCACTAACTGTTGTATACTTTAACACCAATCTTTTTCCTGGGTTAATAATTCTATACGCCGCTTGACACATTAATGTTGCCTCATGGAATCCACATAAAATTAATTTTAACTTCTCTGGATAGGTATTAACATCTCCAATAGCAAAAATTCCAGGTATGTTTGTTTGGTAATTTAAGCTGTTATCCACTTTAATAGCATTTTTTTCAATTTCTAAGCCCCAATTACCTATTGGTCCTAACTTTGGAGATAATCCAAATAATGGAATAAAATGATCTGTTTCTATTTGTGTCTCTTCACCTTCTTTCGAAGTAACTGTAACGGCTTCAATTTTACCATCACCATGTAAATTGGTAACTTCTGCAGGTGTAATTAAATTAATTTTTCCCGCTTTAGTTAACTCTCCAACTTTTTCTACTGAATCTAAAGCTCCTCTAAACTCATTTCTTCTATGAATTAAAGTTACGCTTGAAGCTACATCGGTTAAAAAGATACTCCAATCTAAGGCAGAATCTCCACCTCCAGAAATAACTACTTTTTTACCTCTATAAAACTCAGGATCCTTAATAATGTATTCAACACCTTTATCCTCGTAACTAGCAATACTATCCAGCGCTGGTTTTCTAGGTTCGAAAGACCCTAATCCTCCTGCAATAGCAACTATTGGCGCTTGGTGCTTTGTTCCTTTATTTGTTGTTACAATAAACGAACCATCTTCTTGCTTCTCTATAGTTTCAGCACGTTCACCTAGGGTAAAACCAGGTTCGAATTGCTTACCTTGTTCTAACAAATTTCTGGTTAAATCGCCAGCTAAGATTTCTGGAAAACCAGGAATATCATAAATTGGTTTTTTAGGATAAATTTCTGAACATTGTCCACCTGGTTGCGGAAGCGCATCAATTAAGTGGCATTTAAGTTTTAATAATCCTGCTTCAAATACTGTGAATAATCCAGTTGGCCCCGCGCCTATTATTAGTATATCTGTTTTAATCATTACTAAGATTCTTTTTTTTCAATTAATCCTTTTGTGAATTCGTTTAGTGTTTCCACTTTTTCTTCAAAATCACCTTTTATTGTTTTTCTATACTCGTTTAAATTCTTTACTAAATCGTCTACATTCTCTGGAATAACATCCTCAAAAAACTGACGTAAACGTTTAGCTGTAGTTGGCGATTTTCCGTTTGTACTAATCGCTACTTTTACATTTCCCTTTGTTACGATACCACCCATATAAAAATCGCAATATGGTGGGTTATCGGCAACATTTACTAAAAGGCTTTTTTTCCTGCAATGTTTATGAACCTTTACATTAACCTTTGGAACATCGGTCGTTGCAACAACGATATGCTTTCCTTTTAAATACTTTTTCTTGTATTTTTTTTCAATTAAGGTCACATTTCCTGTTTTAGCCAAAGATACTGTACCCTCTCGAAACATAGGTGACACCATGGTTACACAAGCATCTGGACTAGACTTTAATAAGAACGTTAATTTCTCTTCAGCCACATGCCCGCCGCCTACAATAAGCACCTTTAAGCTTTTGGCTTTTAAAAAAATAGGATATAAATTATTTCTTTCCATAACCTATCTATTTTCAACCGCTTGTTTTATAGAATTTAAAACTGCTCTATGTTTTACAACTTCACCAATAACAATAATTGCTGGTGCTGCTAATTCTTTTTCTTTTACAACTTGTTGAATATTACGAATGGTTCCTATGCCTACCTTTTCATTATCACGGGTTCCATTTTGAATGATTGCAACAGGTGTATTACGCTTGTTTTCGGCATAAAACACTTTCACAATTTCACCCAACTTATGCATCCCCATTAAAATAACAATGGTTGCCGTTGACTTTGCTGCTAATTCAACATCCGTTGATAAGGCATGGTCTTTAGTTGTAGCTGTAACAACCCAAAAACTTTCTGAAATACCACGTTTTGTTAACGGGATACCTTGATAAGCAGGTACTGCCAATGACGACGAGATTCCAGGAACAACATAAGTTTCCAATCCAAAACTTCTAACATAATCAATCTCTTCTGCTCCGCGACCAAAAATAAATGGATCACCACCTTTTAACCGTACTACATGTCCTTTTTCTTTAGCCTTAGATACAATTAAATCGTTAATTTGGTCTTGCTGAAATGCATAACACCCCTTGCGTTTCCCTACAAAAATTAGCTCTACATCTTTAGAAGCATATTTAAGTAACGACTCATTAATAAGTGCATCATAAAGTATGACGTTTGCAGACTCAATAGCCTTAATTGCCTTAAGGGTTATTAAATCTTCATCGCCAGGACCAGCACCTACTACGGTTAATTTCGGGGTATTAATATTCATGAATTATTTTAAATTTATGCTTCTTGTTGTGCTGCTCTAAATGCTCTTACTGCTGCTAAAAATTTATCTGAATTAGAGATATAATTTAAAGCAAACTCTTTGGTTGGTGCATTTTTATTGATTTGGTAAATCAATTCTGAAAACGATGTTCCTAAATTAATCTCTCCTGTTTCAACAAATATTTCATCAAATTGAGAAATAATACCAGCGTGTGTATTTGTCTTTTTATTCTCAGCTAATAATAACGCTTTCGCTGAATTAACCAGCGATTGGTACGCGTAATAAATAGCACCAGAATATACCTCATTTTCAAAAGCTTCTTTTGCATTATCAATTTTTTCTTCACTTTCAAAAAATAAAGTTGCAATTAAATCGATTACTACACCAGCACATTCTCCAATTCCTATTTCCTTTACATACTTTTCTTCTTCACCCCAATCAATAAAATCTTCTTGAGTTAAGTTAGTAGCGTCTTGTAAATCGTTTAAGAAATCGTAAAAATACTTTTCTCCTTTTTCTTGATAATATTCTACAAAAGGTTTTCCGTTAGCGTTAGCTTCAAAATCATTTAATATTCTTCGTAAAGCTTCCGGACCTCTTCTACTTGGTACTTTTACTACTTTATCTGCAAAAGTCGCATTACCATCACCTTGGTTACCACCACCTAATAATACTTGTAACGCAGGCGCTACTAATTTTTCTGGAGTACGAACTGTCATTCCTTGGAAACCAATATTTGCCATATTATGTTGTCCACATGCATTCATACAACCACTAATTTTAATAACTAAATCTTGGTTTTTTAAATATTGTGGGTACTCCGCTTTAAGCATACGCTCTAACTCGACAGCAATACCTGTACTACTAGCTATACCTAAATTACAAGTATCTGTTCCAGGGCACGCTGTAATATCTACCGCTTTATTATACCCAGCTTCTACGAAACCTAATTTTTCTAGTTCTTGATAGAAAAATGGTACTAAATCTTCCTTTACAAAAGGAATAACAATATTTTGTCGTAATGTTAAGCGTACTTCGCCAGCGGCATATTTATCTACTAGGTTAGCTAATAAACGTGCTTTATCTGTATAAAAATCACCTAATAAGACTTTAACACCAATAGCCACATAACCTTCCTGTTTTTGAGGAATTAGGTTTGTAGACTTCCATAAATTGAAAGCTTCTTGATCTTTAATTTCTGTCTTAGGAGCTTCAATTGAAACTGGTTTTGAAGCTACATAAGCATCAGCATCAATAGCTACGCTTTTAAATTCGATAGCTTTTTGTTCTTCAGCTATTAATGCTTTAAAAGCTTCTAAACCGATATCTTTCAATAAGAATTTCATACGCGCTTTAGCTCTACTTTTACGTTCACCATAACGATCAAAAACTCTTAAAACACCTTCCATAATTGGAATGATTTTATCGGTTTCAATAAAGTCGTATAACACATCGGCATGACGAGGCTGAGAACCTAATCCTCCAGCAACTAAAACTTTAAAACCGCGCACGCCATTTTCTATTTTAGCAATGTATCCTATATCGTGTAAATAAGACAATCCTGTATCCTCGTCTGTTGATGAGAAAGACACTTTAAATTTACGTCCCATTTCTTGACAAATTGGGTTACGTAAAAAGAATTTATATAATGCATCGGCATAAGGCGACACATCAAAAGGTTCGTTTACATCTATACCTGCGGTTTCAGAAGCTGTTACATTTCTTACCACATTTCCACATGCTTCACGTACAGTAACCTCATCTTTTTCTAATTCTGCCCAAAGCTCTGGTGTTCTATTTAAATCCACATAATGAATTTGAATATCTTGACGTGTTGTAATATGTAAACGTCCACGAGAATACTCATCTGATACAGCTGCAATTCTTCGTAATTGGTTACTTTTTAACTTTCCGTATGGCACTTTGATACGAATCATTTGTACGCCTTCTTGACGCTGACCGTAAACACCACGTGCTAAACGAAGACTTCTAAATTTTTCTTCGTCTATTTTACCATTATGAAAAAGCTCAATTTTTTTAGCCAATTCAATGATATCCTTTTGTACAATTGGATTTTCTATTTCTGTTTCAAAACTTTGCATGCTCTACCTGACTTTTCTTAATTAGAAAAAAACTATTTGATGTTTTTACTGAATAAATCCAGCTCCAACTGTATTATTAGATTGTGGATCGATTAAAATAAAAGATCCATTTGTTCTATGATTTTTGAACTGATCGTAAAAAATTGGTTTGTTCAATTTGAATGATACCGAAGCAATATCGTTGATATTTAATCCCGTTACATTCTTTTCAAATCCAGAATAATCTGGGTTAATTTTATGATTGATTCTATCTACTTTAGCCAATACTTTATTAACACCATGTTGAACAATATATTTTCCACCAGGCGTTAATTGATCGGTATCCATCCAACAAACATTTGCTGTAAATTGTTTATCGATAGTTGGTAAATCGTTTTCTTTAACAATCATGTCTCCACGACTTACATTAATATCATTTTCTAAAGTGATGGTTACTGATGAACGTCTAGAAGCCGTTTCATACTTTTCATCATAGAAATATATATCTTTAATTTTCGATCTTGTTTTTGATGGTAACACAATAATATCATCACCAACACTTAAATCGCCACCATAAACTTTTCCTGCATATCCTCTATAATCATGAAAATCTTCAGTTTTTGGTCTGATTACATATTGCACAGGGAAACGTGGCGTACCTGCGTTAAAAATATCTGCTTTATCCAATTGCTCTAAATGCTCCAATAAAGCTTCACCTTTATACCAAGGCATCTCTTCAGATTTATTAACAACATTATCACCTTTTAAAGCACTTACAGGAATGAAAGTGATTTTTTGATCTTGATAATCTCTTTTGCTCATTAATTCTGAAAAATCGGCTTTAATTTTATTGTAAACCTCTTCAGAATAATCAACCAAATCCATTTTATTAATAGCCACTACAACATCTTTAATTCTCAATAAATTATTGATAAAGAAATGACGATTGGTTTGCTCGATAACTCCTTTACGTGCATCAATTAAAATGATAGATGCTTGTGATGTTGAAGCACCTGTAACCATGTTACGTGTATACTCTACGTGACCTGGAGTATCTGCAATAATGTAACTTTTCTTTTTAGTTGAAAAATAAATATGTGCAACATCAATTGTAATTCCTTGCTCTCTTTCAGCAACTAAACCATCAGTAGCTAATGAGAAATCTAAGTAATCGTAACCACGTTGCTTACTTGTTTTTTCAATCGCTTCTAACTTATCTGTAGTTAAAGATTTTGTATCGTAAAGAATACGTCCTATCAACGTACTTTTTCCGTCATCTACACTTCCTGCTGTTGCTATTTTTAATACTTCCATTTATATTATAATGTTGGCTAAAAGCCTAATTTGTATTCATTTTAAAAGATTTCCCCCATCGCGGAAATAACAAAATTGATATTCTAAAAATATCCTTGTTGTTTACGTTTTTCCATGGCTGCTTCAGAGCGTTTATCATCTATACGAGCACCACGCTCTGAAATTGTTGAATCTCTAATTTCTTCAACAACTTTTGAAATAGATACCGCATCTGATAATACTGCTGCTGTACAACTCATATCACCTACAGTTCTAAAACGCACCATTTTTTCTATCACTTCCTCATTATCATCTCTGTAAACTACATCATCTTCTGCAGACCAAATCATGCCATCTCTTAAAAAGACTTTACGTTTGTGGGCGAAATAAATTGATGGTATTTCGATATTTTCTTTTTCAATATAAGACCAAACATCTAATTCTGTCCAGTTTGAAATTGGAAACACACGTACGTTTTGTCCGTGATCGATATCTCCATTTAACATATCAAACAATTCTGGACGTTGGCTTTTTTCATCCCATTGTCCGAAATCATCTCGTACAGAAAAAATACGTTCTTTAGCTCTCGCTTTTTCTTCATCACGACGAGCACCGCCAATAGCAGCATCAAACTTAAATTCTTCCAAAGCATCAAGAAGCGTAGTTGTTTGTAACATATTTCTACTAGCGTAACGACCAGATTCTTCCTTTACTTTACCCTCATCAATAGAATCTTGTACATTACGAACAATCAATTCTAAACCTAATTCTTTACAAAGGCGGTCTCTAAATTCAATTGTTTCTGGGAAGTTATGCCCTGTATCAATATGCATTAAAGGAAATGGAACTTTTGCAGGATAAAATGCTTTAACAGCTAATCTCACTAAAGTAATTGAATCTTTTCCTCCAGAGAATAATAACACAGGTTTTTCAAACTGCGCCGCAACTTCTCTCATGATGTAAATTGCTTCGTTTTCTAGTGAATTGATATTTGATGTATCTTTCTTCATAATATTTTTTTTAAGCGTGTAAACCACACTCTCTATTTTCTAATGCTTTTGTTGGGTCGAAATATTTAAATTCGTTTGGTAAATTGTTTTCTTCTAAATAAGTATCTAATTTTTCATCAGACCAAAAATAGAAGGGACTCACTTTTAAAACGCCATCTTTACTTAAACTAAAAATGCCAATACTATTTCTAAATGCAGTTTGCCCCTGGCGTAGGTTTGTAAACCACACGTTAGGCTTGTGCTCTTCCATAGCGCGTTTAAAAGGCTCAAGTTTTACCTGCTCTGTAAACAAAGCGTGCTCTGGAGCATCAACACTAGGAATTCCCATTACCACATCTCTATGAGACGAGGTTTGTTTTGGCACATACAAAGACACATTCAAGTTTAAATCTTTAATAACTTGTTCTGCATGCTTGTAAGTTTGTGGGGTATTGTAACCCGTATCGCACCAAACTACAGAAATACTAGCTTCTACACTACTTACTGCATGTAAAATAGCTGCTTCGTATGGTCTGAAGTTAGTTGTAACTACAGCTTTATTATTAAGTTCGAAAGCTTTCTGAATAATTTCAGTAGGCGTCGCTTTTTCAAAGCTTTTATTTAATTCTTCTATTTGAGTTTCTGTAAACATAATCTCTTTATTTATTTTCCCCATTTAATTGAATTCCATAAACGCTCATGGAAAAAATACAGCACCATTTTTGTTAAAAAATCTACGGAAGCAATAGATGCTGCAACAGCCATTTCTCCTGTCAATATATATGAAACTATTAATGTATCTAAAGTACCTATCACTCTCCAACTTAAAGCTTTTGCAACACTTCTTATTGGCTTTTCCCCAACAGCATCCTCTTTATAGGTAGATTTTTCTTTACTTTTTAATAACATTTGCGCTATCATTTCTTATTATTTATATTAATCCTATCAGTTTAGTAGGGATTACAAATGTAAAACATTTTATAATACAAAAAACAGTTTTAACAACTTTTTAGAATAATGGAATAATTTTACGATAAAAGGAAGATTATTATTTAAAATATAAGATAATTTTGAGATATTTTCATTAATCGACACTAGACAAATCTGCTAAAGTGGTATTTCTGAACACATTAAGCGTGCTATCACGCACCTCAATCATAAGTCTATGCACACTACAAAGGGTTTCATCGGGGCAATCATCACATTTTTCGTAATAATTTAAACTCACACAAGGCACCATGGCAATTGGCCCTTCTAAAACACGCATAACATCAGTCATTTTTATTTCAGAAGGTTCGTGCCTTAAATAGTAACCGCCGTGTTTTCCTTTTTTAGACCCTAATATTCCTGACTTTCTTAAGGTTAATAATATTCCTTCTAAAAATTTCTGAGGGATTTGTTCACTTTTAGCAATTTTACCTACTTGCACAGGCATATCGTCTTCACTCCTTGCAATAAACGTAAGCGCTTTTAGTCCGTATTTGGTTTTTTTAGATAGCATGCCGCTAATATAACTGATTTATAAACTTATTATTAATTTGTGGTATGCGATTTTTCTAAAGCGTAAAATGTGGCTTGTACATAGTCATCTCCATCACCAGTATTATTCTGATTATATACTCCAGCTTTGAAATACATATATTGACCACCTACATTAAAGCCACTATTAGCCATATTAACAGTTTTAACCACATCATCTTTACCTTCTCTAATTATAGTAACCGTTAAACTATCTCCAATAACTTTAATAACATAACTAAATTTTTCGTCGAGCGCAATACCATCTAAAGGGTTAGAAGCACTACTACTTCTAGAACCTATCATGTCATACCATTGTTCACTTCCATTACCATCGGTAGGCTCATGAGCAAAATAAATAGACCCTAAAGTATTGTTTTTTAATTTTCTATAATAAATACGAACCGGTTCATCATCATTAGAATGTATTTGACCAATAATCACTCTACCAACTTGACCACTATCACCAGTAGTTGTTACATAATTCACAGCAACGGTAGCACTCATTTCACCATCGTAACCTGCCGCAGCCATTTTATCGGAAGTAGGTGAGGTACCAAAAACCCAGTTGTTTTTATTAACACCTTGAGTACTTATACTCGTGTTCGTACCTCTTAACATTTCGCGTAGCTCTACTCGTGTATAACTTGTACCTGTAGATGTTTTAAAGCCATCGACAGGACATTTAAAGACCATGCCACCATCGGCAGCCGTATAAAAATAAGTGCTGTTTGTATAGTTACTATTAATTTGACCAACCGTTATAGTGGTTGCTGTCCCATTACCTTTGTTTACCGGAATACTTAAATTCCATGTAGATAAATCAAAGTTTTCTGAGGGTGCTTTATTTGGGTCCAACACTCCTGTAACGGGTTCTTTTCCCGCCTGGGTAATAGCTAAATCTCTTGAAACATCACCACCTAATACACCAATTATACCAGTACGTTTAGCTTCCGTTAAGTTAGCCGACACAGAAATATTTACAACCCCATTATTGGTTCCGTTTGTGGGTGTAAGGGTAATCCAATCGTTGTTATTCTCAGTATACCAATATGAATTAGCAGTTACTGTAAGTGATTTTGTTTCTTCATTTGCAGTAAATTCAGAAACTGAAGATAAATTCAACTCTACAGCCTTCTCTTCTTCATTTGATTCTTCCGAACCACAACTAACTATTGATGTAAAAATTAGAAGTACAAAAATGATTTTTAATGGTTTCATAAATTTTATGCATTATATTTTAGCACTAAGCCTTTCTGCAATATTATGAGACATTCACTTATTAACATAGCAGTTTCAATAGACATATATTGCAAAAACAATACCTAAATATTTAAGTTAAAAATTATTTATCCAACGCCTGCTCCAAATCCTGAATAATATCATCAACATGTTCTAAACCAACCGAAATACGCACCATACCATCTGTAATTCCTGCAGCTTTTTTAACCTCTGGCTCAACTTTAGCATGTGTTGTACTTGCCGGGTGCGTTACAATGGTTCTTGTGTCTCCCAGATTTGCCGATAGCGAACACATTTTTACACTATCGAAAAAGGACTTACCGCCTTTTAAACCACCTTCAACCTCAAAAGCAACTATATTACCCCCCAAACGCATTTGTTTTTTGGCGATTTCATATTTAGGATGCGATTTTAAAAAAGGATATTTAACCCAAGTAACTTTAGGATGTGCTTCTAAAAATGTGGCAATTTTAATAGCATTATCACAATGCTTTTCAACTCTTAACGCTAGAGTTTCTAACGATTTAGATAACACCCAAGCATTAAAAGGACTTAACGATGGCCCAGTAAGTCTAGAAAACAAATAAATTTCTCTAATAAGCTCTTTACTACCAACTGTTATACCTCCAAGTACACGCCCTTGTCCATCCATTAATTTAGTAGCTGAATGAATTACTAAATCTGCACCAAGCTTAATTGGGTTTTGTAAATAAGGGGTAGCAAAACAATTATCGACTACCAACAGTATATTATGCTTTTTACAAATCGCACTTAAAAATTCTAAATCTAGGATATCAACACCCGGATTTGTTGGTGTTTCTGCATAAATGAATTTCGTGTTTGGCTGAATTAAATCTTCAATAACATCAACCTCATTAATATTGAAATAAGAACATTCAATATTCCATTTTGGAAAATATTTTGTAAACAAACCATGAGTCGCACCAAAAACAGAACTACAAGACAACACATGATCGCCTGCATTTAATAATGTTGCAAATGTTGAAAACACTGCAGCCATGCCACTAGCAAAAGCAAATCCAGCTTCGGCTCCTTCCATAGCGCACACCTTGTCTACAAACTCATTAACGTTCGGGTTGCTATAACGGCTATATAAATCGCGTTGCTTTTCTTCAGCAAACGACGCGCGCATTTCTTCGGAATCATCAAACACAAAGCCCGAAGTTAAATACAAGGGTACCGAATGTTCTGAAAACTGTGTCGTTTCACTCTGTGTTCTTATAGCTGAAGTTTCAAATTTCTTACTCATTTTGTTTGTATATTTTGGATTCCGTTTAATCGGAAATAAAAATTTCGTTTTATTAATTGTGTTTCGACAACCTTAAAATATCTCCAAAAACACCTCTTGCAGTAACTTCTGCTCCTGCTCCTGCGCCCTGAATAACTATTGGTTGCTCGCCGTAACTTTCTGTGAAAATTTCAAAAATAGCATCCGATCCTTTTACATGTCCTAATGTACTATCTTCTGGAACAGATACTAATTTCACTTCTAATTGACCCTTATCTTGAGATAAATCACCAGACAAATCACCTACATACCTTAAAACATGTCCTGCTTCTTGGTCGTCTTTTATCTTTTGATATTGCTCATCTAGAACATTCAACTGTGATAAAAATTCTGAAACCGAAATATCTCGATACGCTTCTGGAATTAAATTTAACACCTCAACATCTTCAAATTCGTTTTGCAAATCCAACTCTCTTGCAAGAATTAATAACTTTCTAGCTACATCATTTCCTGAAAAATCCTCACGAGGGTCTGGCTCTGTATAACCTTTATCAACAGTTTCTTGAATGATTTCACTAAACGCTTTATTTTGAACCGAATAATTATTAAATAGGTAACTTAAAGTCCCTGAAAACACACCTCGAATTCTCGTTATATTTTCCCCAGATTCATGCAATAATTTAATCGTATCAATTAAAGGTAAACCTGCACCAACTGTAGTTTCGTACAAATATTGTTTGTTGTTATTTTTTAATTCTGTTCTTAATTCTGTATAAAAATCGTGCGAAATCGTGTTTGCGATTTTATTAGACGATACCAAATCGAATCCGGCCTCAACTAACGGAATATAATTTTTATAAAATTCTGAACTTGCCGTATTATCCACTGCAATTAAATTCTCTAAATGGTGATTATTAGCATAAGTAACTATGTCTTCTATAGAACTTTCAAACGAACTTGATGCAATAGCTTTTTCCCAATTGGCTTCTGCTCCATTTTTATCAAGCAATAACTTTTTAGAATTCGCAATGGCAAAAATATTTAAGTTAATACCTTTTCGTTTTTCAATATCCCCTTTCGATTTTAAAATTTGATTAATCAAAGCACCACCAACACCACCATGACCAAAAATAGCAATGTTTATTTTTTTAGAAACTCCAAAAACTTCTCCATGAATAACATTTACTGCCTTGTGCAGTTGCGATTTTTTAACCACCAAACTCACATTTTTTCCAGTAACCGTGTTATTAAAAAGCAATGGTGTTATTTGATTTTTTATAAGGGCATTAAATGGTTTGTGGAATGAACTCAACTCAATTCCAATAATTGAAATTACAGCTACATCATCAACAACATCAATTTTATTAACATCTTGGGAATAAAAATCGCTTTCAAACTCACGTTCAAGCGCAATAACGGCTTGGGTAGCTTGATCGGCATCAATAATTAACCCAATACCACGCTCTGACGATCCTTGCGATACAATACTAACACTAATACCATATTTACTTAAAGCCCCAAATATTCTAGCATCTACACCAATTTTACCTAAAAGACCTCGGCCTTCTAAGTTTAATAGAGCCACATTATCTAAAATAGATAAGGAAGTCACTTCTTTAGTACTTGGTCTTGCCGTAATAAGTGTACCTTCATCATCCGGATTAAAGGTATTTAAAATACGAAGGTTAATGTTTTTTTCTACTAACGGAATAATGGTTTTAGCATGTAAGACCGAAGTCCCAAAATTAGCTAATTCATTAGCTTCACTAAATGACAGTTCTCTAATTTGTTTCGCGTCTGGCACTAAAACAGGATCGGCCGTATAAATACCACTAACATGCGTGTAATTTTGCAATTCCTCGGCATCTAAAAAATTAGCCAATAAAGCCGCTGTATAATTACTTCCGTTACGTCCTAAAGTGGTCGTTTCATTTTTTAAATTAGAGGCTATAAAACCAGTAACCACATTAACCACATCTTTATTTTTACTAAAGTAAGCCTGTGTGTTTTCTTTTGATATTTTCGATAAAGGTTGGGCATTACCAAAGGTTTCATCTGTTTTTATTAACACGCGAGAATCCGTAGCTTTAGCTTTAATACCCTGTTCATTTAATAAACTAGCAATAAGCTTTACTGATAATAATTCGCCTTGAGCTAAAATATTATCCTTCGTCTTTTTGCTATAATCGCGCAACAAACTAACACCTTCAAACAACTTATCAAGCACTAAAAATTCTTCCGAAAAATCTATACTTTTTAAAGGCTCAGTTTGATACGCTTTAAAAGCATTTAAATCGTCTTGATATGGTTCACCTCTTAGGGCTTTATTTAAAATAGCATCAATATCATCTGTAGCCGAACCTCTTGCCGAAACCACAACACTAATGCGTTCGCCAGCGTCTACTTTATTTTTAATAATTGAAAGCACCGTTTCTAAACCTTTTCCGTTGGCTAACGATTTTCCTCCAAATTTTAATACTTTCATAGGTTTTCTTTTAGAATGTGGCACAAAAATGCCTTCTATAATTTTTTCTAACTGCTCATATTCCATTAAAAACGCATCGTGTCCGTGTACGGAATGTATTTCGTTATACGTTACATTAGGATGCGTTAATGCTAATTGTTTATGCGTTTCTCGGTTTTCTTCAGCAGTAAAAAACAAATCAGAATCTACACCAACAATATGTATTTTGGCTTCAATATTTTCAAGTACATTAAAATTACTCGATCGCCCTTTAGTCACGTCAATAGACTTTAATAACTGATTCATTAATTTATAAGCGGAAAGTTGAAAACGTTCTTGCAACTTTTTACCGTGATGTAACAACCAACTTTCTACATTAAAAATCTCTAAATCGTCATTTTTAGAACGCTGAAAACGCTCCTTAAACGACTCTGGTGTGCGATAACACAACATAGCGTGCATTCTTGCATCGTGTACCGGATGCTTAGAATTTAATAAAAACTGCTCCTGTATTTGGCAATTAGCAATTAACCAATCGGTCGATTTCCAATCGGTAGCAACAACCACTAAATGCTCGGTAAAATTAGGTTTTAAAACAGCCATTTCCCATGCAATGCCACCACCTAATGACCCACCAATAGTTGCAAATACTTTCCCTGTTTTTAATGTCTTAAGTCCTGTTAAAAATATGTTAGCCATATCGCGAGCCACAAAATCCTTATAATTATCAATAACAAACCCATCAAAACCATTTCCAGGAATATTAAACGATAAAACCGTATAAAGCTTCGTATCAATAACCTTATCATCGCCAACCAAATCGCGCCACCAGCCATCCTCGCCAGCAACATCGCTATTTCCTGTTAATGCATGGTTTACCAAAACAATTGGCGCACTACCCAAAGGCTTCCCAAAAACCTGGTAACTTAGCTTAATATCTTGGTTAAGCACACCACTTTCGGTAGTAAAGTTTTTTATATTGATATGTTGTAATTCGTGTTTCAATGTCTGTTTTTATTTTTTGGGCGCCTGCCTATCGGCAGACAGGTTACCATAAGGGTCGGACTTTCTGCTTCAAGTCCTAAATTCTTCTACGTCGGGCTGTGGGTTTCCATCTCAATCGCTAACGCAAGTATATCGCCAATGTGTTTTATAACACCTACAAGGTTTTAAAGCCTTGTAGGCTATATAAATTATTTCAATTAAATCGTTTTAAAAGCTTCTAATAAATCAGCTTTTAAATCTTCTATATCTTCAATACCAACCGATAATCTAATTAAATCTCCAGACACACCTGCCGAGGCTTGTTGTGCCTCATCTAATTGTTGGTGCGTTGTACTTCCTGGGTGAATAATTAATGATTTTGTGTCACCTATATTAGCCAATAAAGAGAATAATTTTGTGTTATCTGCTATTTTTTTAGCTGCATCATAACCGCCTTTATGTCCAAAGGTTATAATACCACTTTGTCCTTTAGGTAAATATTTATCCGCTAATGCTTTGTATTTACTACTTTCTAAACCAGGATAGTTCACCCAAGCAATTTCGTCTTGCGCTTCTAACCATTTTGCAAGTTCTAAAGCATTCTCACTGTGTTGTTTTATTCTAACGGGTAAAGTTTCTAAACCTTGAATAATATTAAAGGCATTGGTTGGACTCATAGCACCACCAAAATCTCTTAAACCTTCAAGAATTAATTTAAATGTATATGATGCTGCACCTAAAGCGTCATGATATACTAAACCATGGTATCCTGCAGATGGCTCTGTAAACTCAGGAAACTTACCGTTTGCCCAATTAAAAGTTCCGGCATCAATTATAGCACCACCTAAAGAAGTTCCTTGTCCGCCAATGTATTTAGTTAATGAGTGAATAACAATATTAGCACCGTGCTTAATAGGATTTAATAAAGCTGGGGTTGCCACGGTGTTATCTACAATAAAAGGTACTTCGGCTGCTTTAGAGTGCGCTGCAATAGCCTCTAAATCTAGAACATCCAGTTTAGGGTTTCCTAGCGACTCTACAAAAAACGCTCTGGTGTTATCTTGAACTGCTTCCTTAAAATTATCAGGATCTGAAGCTTCTACAAATGTTGTTGTAATACCTAATCGTGGTAAGGTTACACTTAACAAGTTGTATGTTCCGCCGTATAAACTACTAGACGCTACAATGTGGTCGCCCGCTTTTAACAAAGTTAATAAACCTGTTGCAATAGCAGCCGTTCCCGATGCAAAAACAACAGCTCCAATACCGCCCTCTACAGCCGCTAAACGATCTTGCAAAATTTGGTTTGTTGGGTTGTTTAAACGTGTATAAATAAACCCTAGTTCCTTTAATGAAAACAGGTTAGCTGCATGGTCCGAATTATTAAAAACATACGAAGTCGTTTGATATATAGGAACAGCCCTTGTTCCTCCGTTTGCTGTAACATCGTGTCCTGCATGTAATGCGTTTGTTGCCAATTTAAGATCACTCATTTTTCTAGTTTTTTTTATATTATTAGTTTAATAAAGTCAAAAATCACTTGTAAAAAGTGCATTTAGTAGAAAAATGTTAAAAAGAGTTGTGAAATTACAGACTGTAATTTTTGAGTTATCTATCCAAATACCAATAAATGAATTGGCAATTTAAGTAGAATTTAGCACCTTCTTTAATAAGTTTAAAGGGTTGCTAAGGTTTCAAAGGGTCTAATCCCTCCACCTTTCTTGATAACATTTCAATACGTGTTTGAACTTTGTGAGTGCAAAGATTGAATCTGTAGCGTTAATATCCAAATTTTTAAGCGTATTTTTTGACTTTAACTAAATAAACCTCTTGATGGAAGACTCGTAACTTACTTTGAAAAAAATATCTACGAAAGCAAAATAACAACCTGTTTAAAATTCCCGACCAAGAATGGTTCGTGTAATGAAATTTTTATATTCATTAATTTAAAATAACAAGCAAGGAGTAAAACCTTATTCTTACGACTTAAGAACAAAAACCTAGCTTCTTGAATTTTTAAATTTATCGCGAATGATGTCGCCAATAGGACGGTTTTCGATTTTAGACTCTAACCACGAAATAATATCGAGGTACAAAAATGAACGGCTTTGGTAAGGGTCGTTTTCGTAAGTTTTTAGTTTTTTGTGGAGTTTGATAAATTCACCTTTTACCTCGTGCGGATAAATATCGCCCAAACCACGTAAAAATTTGATAAATTCTCTTTGTACTTCGTACAAATCTTCCATTTTAATTAGAAACTTATAGGTGCTTTTAATTAAAACGTCCAAATTATAATCTAAACCAGCCTCGTAATGCGCTACAAGATTTAAAACTCGTGAAAAGCACAATAAATCTTCGCGCAATTGCAAGGATTTATTACTTATAATTTTCTCTAAATAAAATATACATTTTTTGTTATCACCGGCACCAAAATACATACTTGCTATTTTGTAATAAAACACCATAATATGATGCTCATCTATACGATTTTTGTAGTTTTTCAAACGCTCTAAAACCTCATCAATAAGAGGCATACCAGCTTCAAAACTACCTTCTATAAAATGAAGATTAAATTTATTATTATAAATATACAGAAAGGCTAAACCCTCAATATTATCATTTGTTGGAAACCATTTTTCTTTGGTAAGCGCCTCTAATTTTAATAAAGAAAACTTGAATTTTTCGTGTTTATTCAAGAAGAATAGTGACTCTAATAAATAATTATTTCCTTTTAGAAAGAATACAGGATTTAAGGCTATCATATCTTTATTATCATAAAACAAGTCTACCCATTTTGAAGCGTATTTATAACAGGCTAAAAAATCGACGGTTAAAAAACTATACCATAAATACGATTTATAAAGCCACAGTTTTTCTCTAAAACCTAATTTATTTATGTTATATTTTGGAAGCCTATCGTTAAAGTACTTTGTTATTATTTGATAATCCTCATCGTTTTTAATGTAGCCCATTTTTAAAAACAAGCCGTATAATTGAAGGGATAAATTTGATAATTTACTAGCCAAAACGTTTTGTAAACTTAGCTCTTTAGCTTGAACGGTAAGCTCGTCTGCACGACTACTAATACTTCGTGTTATATATTGAGACTCGATTACCTTTTCTAATTCTACAATTTCATAAGCTGCATTTTTTTCTTCATTTATAATGGCTAAATTTTTTGCTTTATCTAAAATCTTTAAACTTTGTTTGTAAAGTCCTTTATGGTATAAAATAGTCGCAAAATCTAATTGTTCCCGAATTTGAATTCGAATATCTTGATGCGATGGGTTTAACCTTAAACTAATTAAAATCTGTTTATATAAATGTGCCTTTAAATTAGATAGCTGTTGTTTTTTAACGATACCTTTTTTAAGAATAGTTGCTTCATCATACACATTGATTTTATCAAGTATATTAAAGAGTTTCAAAAATTTCGACTCCTCGTTAACACCTAATCTCCCAACATAAAGCTTGAATTGCCTTTTTTCGGATTTAGATAACGATTTAATCAATACAAATAAATTATCTTTTTGCTCTTTCGTTATAGTCATAAAAACAGTGTTAAATGTTTGATTTTCATGCATTTAACCCAATTTAAGCATGGTTAAACATCGTAATATTTATATATGAAGCTCTGTATTTAGAAAACCAAAATATAAATTCGTGTAACAATACGAAAATATATTTTAATAAATGTCTGATAATAAAGTCCAAATTTTTGATACTACACTAAGAGACGGCGAGCAAGTCCCAGGTTGTAAACTAAACACTGACCAAAAACTAGTTATTGCAGAACAGCTTGATTTATTAGGAGTAGACGTTATTGAAGCTGGTTTTCCAGTATCTAGTCCTGGAGATTTTAAATCGGTTGAAGAAATTTCAAAAATAGTAAAACATGCTACCGTTTGTGGTTTAACCCGATCTGTAGAGAATGATATAAAAGTTGCTGGCGAAGCATTAAAATATGCTAAACGACCAAGAATACATACGGGAATAGGAACCTCAGATTCTCATATTAAATTCAAATTTAAATCGAACCAAGATGCTATAATCGAGCGCGCTGTTAAAGCCGTAAGTTACGCTAAAACGTTTGTTGAAGATGTAGAATTTTATGCTGAAGATGCAGGTAGAACAGATAATGAGTATTTGGCACGTGTTTGCGAAGCGGTTATTAAAGCTGGAGCAACAGTTTTAAATATTCCTGATACTACAGGATATTGTTTACCAAGCGAATATGGTGCAAAAATTAAATACCTTAAAGAAAACGTAAGAGGTATAGACAAGGCTATTTTATCCTGTCATTGCCACAACGATTTAGGATTGGCTACAGCAAATTCTATTGAAGGTGTAATTAACGGTGCTCGCCAAATTGAATGTACCATTAATGGTATTGGTGAGCGGGCAGGAAACACAGCTTTAGAGGAAGTGGTAATGATTTTAAAACAACACCCTTACCTAAATCTAGACACAGGAATTAATACAGAAATGCTTTACGGTATTAGCCAATTAGTTTCTGACAATATGGGTATTTACACACAACCTAACAAAGCTATTGTTGGTGCAAATGCTTTTGCACATAGTTCTGGAATTCACCAAGATGGTGTGATTAAAAACCGTGAGACTTACGAAATCATGGATCCAAAAGATGTTGGAGTAACCGAATCTGCCATTGTATTAACGGCACGAAGTGGTAGAGCTGCATTAGCCTATAGAGCAAAAAATATTGGATACGAATTAACAAAACTTCAGTTGGATGAAATTTATACGAATTTCTTAGATTTCGCCGATAAGAAAAAAGAGGTGGACGACAACGACATTCATAAAATTATTGAAAACAGTAAAGTATATAAAGAAATTATTTCGGCATAAATAAAAATAAATTCTCGCCTAAGCTTATCTTGAGTAAAGATGAAACGCGAGAATGACTAAAAACTAAGTTGATGAAATTAAATATTGCCGTTTTACCAGGTGATGGTATAGGTCCAGAAGTAACAGCCCAAGCCGTAAAGGTCTTGAAAGTTATTGCTATGGAATTTAACCACATATTTACATTTCAAAATGCATTAGTTGGCGCATGTGCAATAGATAAAACAGGTAACCCTTTACCTGAAGAAACTATTACCATTTGTAAAAATGCAGATGCCGTTTTATTTGGAGCTATTGGAAACACCAAGTATGATGACGATCCTGATGCTAAAATTCGTCCAGAACAAGGCTTATTAGGTATTCGTAAAGAATTAGGTTTACACACCAATATACGCCCTATAATTGCTTACGACGATTTATTAAGTAAGTCATCTTTAAAAACAAAACAAATAAAGGATACCAATATTCTTATTTATCGCGAATTGACAAGTGGTATTTATTTTGGAGATCGATACTTAAGTGACGACGGAAATATAGCAACCGATATTTGCAAATACGAACGTTTTGAAATTGAACGCGTTACACATTCTGCATTTAAAGCTGCGCAATCTAGAAAACGCAAATTAACTTTAGTTGACAAAGCTAATGTTTTAGAGACCTCACGTCTTTGGCGCAGAATAGTAAAAGAAATAGCTCCACAATATCCCGATGTTCGTGTTAACTACACCTACGTTGATAATGCTGCCATGGAACTTATTATTAAACCTAGACAGTTTGATGTTATTTTAACAGAAAATATGTTTGGAGATATCCTATCGGAAGAAGCTAGTGTAATTGTTGGCTCTATAGGTTTGTTAGCATCGGCGTCCATTGGTGATAAATACGCCATGTTCGAACCTATTCATGGTGCATACACTAAAGCTGCCAATAAGGGTATTGCGAACCCTATTGCCTCCATTTTATCAGCTGCCATGTTATTAGATCATTTTGGTTTAGACGAAGAAGCAGCTTTGGTGCGAGAAGGCGTTGATAAATCATTAAAATTACACATTACAACACCAGATTTAAATAACAAATACGACAATATTAGCACCACCAAAGTGGGTGATTTTATAGAGGATTTCATTCAAAATCCAGACGAAACAAATCTAAACTTTACTAATATTCATTTAGGACAATCCACCATCATTTAATTTTTTGAGTTAGTCACCAAAAAGTAAATTAAACTAAACATTTGGCAGGAAAATCCTAAAACCTAAAAAGCGCATCTAACCAATGCGCTTTTTTTATATCGTAATTTGTTTGGACTTAACTTTTTTTTGTATCCATACTGCAATTGGTCCTTTAAACCCCATTTATACCCTTCTAAAATATTTAATCGTTCCTCTTGGATAACCGTGTTGCCACAATACTAATAATTAGTATCTGAGATGCATGAAACAACATTAAAGGCAATAAAACAATACCTATTGTAGCCATATTTCCAAAAATAATTTTAGAAAATACTGTACCATGAACTAAAGATTTCTTAGTACCGCAGAATTGTGCCGTAATCTGGTCTTCTTTATTAAAATTAAGCTTTCTAGTTAAAAACCCTATCACCACAAAAACTAACAAAAACAGTGCTAATACAGCAATAAAAAGTAAGAGTAAATCTAATAACGATACCGAACTAAATATGTTTTTGGTAAAGGATTCAGCAAAACTCTTGTAAATAATAAGAAGTATAATAGATTTATCAAAAATGGTAAGTTTAGCACTATGTTTTTGCACAAAAGCGCCAAAAAATCGCTGCAATAAAAATCCCAAAACCACAGGTAATATAATCTGAACAATAAGCTTAATGTAAATGGTGGTAAAATCGAAATAGGTTTGCGCTTCATTAACAAAAAGGCCCATCCAAAGTGGTGTTAAGGCTATACCAATAATCCCGGAGATACTCGCATTAAAAATGGCAGCAGGAATATTCCCTTTTGCCATAGATACCATTACTACAGACGACGATACTGTAGATGGTAGCGCAGCTAAAAAAAAGAAAGCTAGCCAAATGGTTTCATGCGTTTCATTTTGTATTAACGGACGTAACCCTAAAACTAACATAGGAAAAATTAAAAACGTAGCGCTTTGTACTAAAACATGTAATTTCCAGTTTTTAAGCCCCGCTTTAAGCTTTTCCGGACTCAATTTAAGCCCATAAAAAAAGAATATAAGCGAAATTCCTACCGTACTAATTGTATCGATAGGAATTTTGCTGTCACTTACGCCCCATTGCGGGAAAAAGTAAGCCAATATGATTACGCCAATAATAGATAAAACAAATTTATCAATCTTAATATTCTTCATCCTTAAATGTATAAACTATACAACAAGAAATAAATATGGATTTCCAGTAAAACTCAATTCAAAAGAAATTTATTTATTTCCACTAAAATTACTTAGGAAACTTGTTGCGAATTTCATCTAGGCATAAATTATGAATACTACCAGCGTGTGTATGTTTTTTAGAAGTATCAGGAACATATGTACCATCTTGAACTTGTCCGCCTATTTTTTGGTAAGCTTCTCTAAAACTTTGCCCCTCAACAACCAACGTATTAATATTATCTACGGTAAACAAGTACTTGTATAAATCGCTGTTTACATCAACATCTTTCACAATAATTTGTTGAATCGAATAATTAAAAATATCAAGAATATCTTTTAACTCTTCAAAAGCAGCAATCATGTTTTCCTTTAATAACTGGTAATCTCTATGGTATCCACTTGGTAAATTACTAGTTATCAATACCATTTCACCTTGTAAAGCTTGGATTTTGTTACACTTACCACGAATCAATTCAAATACATCCGGATTCTTTTTATGAGGCATAATACTACTACCTGTTGTTAACTCATCTGGGAACGAGATAAAGCCAAAATTCTGACTCATATATAAACACGTATCCATAGCAAAACGCGACAAAGTATTACATAAACTACCTAAAGCTGCTGCAATAGTTCGCTCGTTTTTACCACGCCCCATTTGTGCTGCAACCACATTGTATTTTAGTGTAGCAAACCCCATTTCTTTAGTCGTTAATTCTCTATCAATAGGAAATGAACTTCCGTAACCCGCAGCCGAACCTAAAGGGTTTTGGTCTACAGTTTTTATTGCGGCATCCAATAAAAACACATCATCAATCATAAGTTCTGCATAAGCCGAAAACCATAAACCAAATGATGATGGCATAGCCACTTGCAAATGCGTATAACCTGGTAAAACCTTGTTTTTATAAGTATCTGCTAAACCTAAAAGCGTTTCGAAAAGTGTTTTTGTTTTATCTTTAATAATACCCAAGTTCTCTTTGTAATATAAATGACAAGCCACTAAAACTTGGTCATTTCTAGAACGTGCGGTATGAATTTTTTTTCCAACTTCGCCTAAAGACTTTGTTAATTCAAATTCAATTTTAGAGTGTACATCTTCAAACTGCGCATCGATAACAAAGGTTCCTTCTTCAATTTGCTCTTCAAGAACTTTTAATCCGCCCAATAATTCCACCAATTCTTCAACCGAAATAATTCCGATTTTCTGCAGCATTTTTGCATGCGCTTTTGATGCAATAACATCATATTTTGCAATATGAATATCAATTTCACGGTCGTTACCTACTGTAAATTGTTCTATTTTTTTATCGATTGATATGCCTTTATCCCAGAGTTTCATTTTAGTAAATTTTAATTCTTAAAATTTAGAATAAAGAGAAAAGACTGCTTCGCTTTTAGAACAAAGACTACTAACATACTATTTTTAAGTCTTGTCTCTTGATTCTATATCCTTATTTCTATAATACTTTTTCTAATAATTCAATATATATCTGTACACCTTCCTCAATTTCATTTAAGTAAATAAATTCGTTTGCTGAATGTGATCGTGTGCTATCTCCTGGCCCTAATTTTAAACTCGGACATGTTAATACCGCTTGATCGGATAAGGTTGGTGACCCATAAGTGGTTCGTCCCATAGCAACGCCTGCTATTACCAAATCGTGTTCCACAGGAATACTAGACGAATTTAAACGTAAACTACGTGCTTTTATACTTGTAACTGGAGCCTTTTCTTGTAAGATTTCGGCAATTTCTGCATTGCTATACGCATCGTTTACACGAACATCAATCACTAAATCGACGTGCGCTGGCACTACATTATGCTGCGATCCTGCATTAATTTGTGTTACGGTTAGCTTTACATCGCCTAAAGCTTTAGAGCCTTTTTCGAACTTAAAATCTTTAAACCATTGTAACGCATCAATAGTATTATAAATGGCGTTATTTTCGTTTGGATGTGCTGCATGACTTGGTGTACCTTCTATAACTGCATCAAAAACCACCAAACCTTTTTCGGCAACGGCCAAATTCATTAAAGTAGGTTCGCCAACGATGGCTACATCTACTTTCGGGATTATTGGAAGCATACTATTAAGCCCGTTTGGACCACTACTCTCTTCTTCCGCGGAAGCGACAATAACTAAATTATATTTTAAATTTTCCTGATTATAAAAATGGGTAAATGTCGCTATTAAAGACACCAAACAGCCACCAGCATCGTTACTTCCTAAACCATATAATTTACCGTCTTGAACAAAAGCCTCTAACGGATTATTGGTATACGCCGAATTTGGTTTTACCGTATCATGATGCGAATTTAACAATAGCGTTGGCTTGCTTTCATCAAAATGCTTATTGACTGCCCAAACGTTATTTTTTGTGCGTTTATAATCGATTTTATAACGTGTAAACCAATCTTCAATATGCAACGCTGTTTTATCTTCTTCGGAAGAAAAAGACTGTGTTTCTATCAGCTTTTTTAATAGCGATATAGCATCTTGTGTTAAGTCTTGTATGGGCATATTATAGTGTTATGGTTGTAAAATTATCATTTTCTTGCGTTAACATAGATGTATTACCCATATTTATAGAATTTACACCACCACGTAAGGCATCAAAACAGTTTTCTAACTTAGGTAACATGCCATCTGCAATAATACCTTTAGCTAACAAATCTTGATAGGTTTTTGTGTTGATATGTTTTACTACCGAGTTTTTATCATCTATATCTTCTAAAACGCCATTTAATTCAAAACAATAATAGATTGATGTGTCGTATAATTGACTCATACCTACCGCCACTTGAGAGGTAATAGTATCAGCATTAGTATTTAACAACTGTCCGTTTCCGTCGTGTGTAATAGCACAAAAAACAGGTGTAAAATCGGCTTGAATTAATTTATCGATTGACTTATAAGCCACCGCTTTAACATCGCCAACAAAACCAAAATCGATGTCCTTTACCGGACGCTTATCAGATTGTATGCTGTTAACATCGGCTCCTGTTAATCCAATGGCGTTGGTATTTAAGGCTTGCAGTTTGGCTACCACATTTTTATTAACCAAACCACCGTAAACCATAGTTATAACTTCTAAAGTTTCGGCATCGGTAATTCTTCGACCATTTACCATTTTAGACTCAATACCTAACTTGGAGGCCATATGCGTTGCACGTTTACCACCACCATGAACCAATATTTTCTTGCCTTCTAAATTCGAAAATAATTTTAAAAATGCCTGTAAAGCGTTTTCATCTTCAATAATATTTCCTCCTATTTTTACTATGGATAGTTTTTCTTTCATATTTATCTTGAAATCTTTTTGGCTTTAAAAATTTATGGTTTATTTATTTAAAAACCACCAAGAAGTTTGAGTAACCTCACAAGTTGCGTGTTACTTTAAATCTTCTAATATCTTTTTAAGCACTAATTGCGCTGCATAGGTTCTGTTATTTGCTTGCTGTATTACCAAAGAACTATCAGTATCCAATACAGCATCTTCAACTACTACATTTCTTCTAACGGGTAAACAGTGCATAAATTTTGCATCGCCAAGTTTAGCTTTAGTTATCATCCAATTAAGATCTGTATTGATTACTTTTCCGTAATCCTGATACGAGCTCCAATTTTTAGTATACACAAAATCGGCATCTTTAAAAGCTTCCTCCTGATTGTGATAAATTGGTGTATCTCCTGTTATTTCTGGGTTTAAATCGTAGCCTTCTGGATTAGCAATTACAAACTCAACATCCATTTTTTGCATGGCTTGAGTAAAACTATTTGCAACAGCATGAGGTAATGCCTTTATATGAGGCGCCCAACTTAAAACCACCTTTGGTTTTTTAACCTTAGCATGTTCTGAAATGGTAATCGCATCGGTTAACCCTTGTAGTGGATGCCCTGTGGCACTTTCCATATTTACAATAGATACTGAAGCATATTTTTTAAAAGCATTTAAAACCTGCTCGCTATTATCTTTTTCTTTATCGGTTAAGGTAGGAAACGCTCTTACTGCTATAATATCGCAGTATTGAGATACTACGGCAGCAGCTTCTTTAATATGTTCTGCTGTATTACCATTCATAATAGTACCATCTCCAAACTCAATTCCCCAAGCATCGCCAGAAACATTCATAACAATAGGATCCATACCTAAATTTAAAGCTGCTTTTTGAGTACTTAACCGCGTACGTAAACTAGAATTAAAAAATAATAAACCCAATGTTTTATTTTTTCCTAATGCTTTATGCTCAAGCGGGTTTTCTTTAAGTTTTTTGGCCTCTTTAATCCAAGTATTGATGTTGTCTATATCGTTTATTGACGTGTAATTCTTCATTATATGCTCGCCTATGCGGGTATTTTTTTAATTTAACTTTATTTCTTTTATATGTACTACAAGGGTTTTGAAACATTGCAGGATATTTTTGTAAACGCCACTTTATCTTCCATGGCATTTATCATAAAATTATCCTCTAATCCGTTTACAATCCAAGTTTCTATATTTGCAGCCTTAGCTACCGTTGCGGCTTCTATTTTAGATTGCATGCCACCACTTCCGTGTGTAGATTTCGAATTTACAACTTGAGCTCTTAAAGCATCAAAATTATCCACGTCACTTATGGTTTTAGGTGTTCCTTTTTCGATAGATTCCTTGGTATAAATACCATTTGTATTGGTGGCAATTATAAATAAATCAACATTTAAAAGTGATGCTGTTAAAGCTCCTAATTTATCGTTATCACCAAATTTAATTTCATCAGTTGCAACGGTATCGTTTTCATTAATAATAGGAATGTAATTATTGTTTACCAATACATTAATAGTATTTACAATATTGGTTTTACTTTCCTGCTTTTCAAAATCTGAATACGACAATAAACACTGCGAACTCAACAAGCCGTATTCTCTAAATATTTCTTGATAGATTCGTATTAAATGTGGCTGCCCAATAGATGCCAAGGCTTGTTTTACAAAAACTTCTTCCCGTTGGCTTTCTAGCTTTACAAATTGTTTTGCCACAGCAATAGCGCCAGAGCTTACAATAATAAACTCGTGAGTATCTTGAAGTTTTTGTATTTGATTTGCAATATCTTCAATTTTACCACGCGATAAATTATCGGTTTCTTTCGTTAGCGTATTAGAGCCAATTTTTAGTAAAATGCGTTTTTTCTTCATTATTTAAAACTTCACCTGCTTATTTTAAAACACTAATTATGCGTAGTTTGGTTATCTTACTTGTCCACTACCATGAACATACCATTTATTAGTTACTAAATGTTGTAAGCCAATTGGTCCGCGTTGGTGTAATTTATCGGTACTGATGGCTAACTCGCCACCTAAACCAAACTCGAAACCATCAGTAAAACGTGTTGATGCATTATGATAAACAGCACCACAATCTACGCTAGCCATAAAATTTTCGGCAGCACCTTGCGCACTAGTTACTATTGATGCCGAGTGGCCACCACTATATTTATTAATCATTTCAATCGCCGCTAAAGTATGTGGTATACTTCCAATAACGATCTTATAATCTAAAAACTCTTTATACCAAATATCATCGTTTTCAATCGGTTTAACCGATTTATAATCAGCTAAAGAATCATCTCCTAAAACTTCAACATGATGTGATGCTAAGCGTAATAATAAATCTTCAATAAATTGTGCCTTATTAGGTAAATCACTGTCGATTAACACCTTATCCACAGCATTACATCCAGAAACCTTTTGGCATTTTGCATTTACAATAATATCCAAAGCCATTGCAGCATCGGCATGTTTATGCACATACACAAAGTTATTACCGCGTCCGCTAACAATAACAGGACATTTAGCATGTTGCTTTACAAATTCGATTAAACGTTCGCCACCACGTGGCACAATTAAATCTAAGGTTTGTGTTGGGTTTTCTAAAAACGCTTGTGTTTCGGTGCGATTATAATTTAAATACTCTACCCATTCTGTACTTACATCATGTGCTTGTAATGCTTTATGCCATAAATCCACAATAGCTAAGTTAGAATTTAGAGATTCTTTACCGCCTTTTAATAAAATTTTGTTTCCCGATTTAAAAGCAATTCCTCCGGCTTCTATAGTAACATCCGGACGCGACTCGTATATAATCATGACCGTACCAAAAGAAGCTGTTCGGTTATAAATTTGCATGCCATTATCGTGTGTAAAGCTAAAACGCTCCACACCAACAGGATCTTCTAATTCTGCTAACTGACGTAAAGACTCAATCATGCCTTCTATTTTAGCGTCGTTAACTTTTAAACGATCACTCATAGCCAAATCACTATCATCATAGCTATCCATATCTATTTTATTAGCATCTAGGATAGTTTGTGCGTGTTCTTTAACCAATTCCTTCATGGAATTTAATACGGCATTACGTTTATGTATACTTAGTGTTTTGTTCATTTTTCTAGCTTACTTTTACAGCTTCTTCAATCTCAACCAACGCTTCAACCAACGCTTCAAAAAACATATTAATATGATCTCTTCTTAATGTTAAAGGAGGTAATATTCTTAATAATTTTTTATTTGAGGCACCTCCGGTAAAAATATTATGATTATAAATTAAATTCTTTCTAAGGTCTCCAACTTCAAAATCGAATTCTAAACCTAACATCAATCCTCTACCTTTTATATTTTTTATTTGCGGAATAGTTTTGGCTAATTTCATGAAATAGCACGACATCTCATTTACATTATCTATTAACTTATGCTCTTCAATAACGTTTAAAACCGATAAACCTGCAGCACAAGCTAAATGGTTACCACCAAAAGTTGTCCCTAACATTCCAAATTTAGCTTCAATATCTGGATGAATTAAAATCCCTCCAATAGGAAAACCGTTCCCCATGCCTTTTGCTATCGAAATTACATCTGGCGTTACATTATAGTGCTGAAATGCAAAAAACTTGCCTGAGCGTCCATAACCAGACTGTACCTCATCGGCAATAAACATGGTGTTATTTTCTTTACAAAGTGCATCAACAGATTCAAAAAACTCGGCAGAACCTTCATCTAAACCACCTACACCTTGAATAAACTCGACAATAACCGCACAAACATCACCTTTTTCAAGTTCCGCTTTTACACCTTCAATATCGTTTAACTCAAGAATAGTTACTTTTTGCTGCGCATTAATTGGCGCAATAATATTTGGGTTATCGGTTGCCGCTACAGCAGCCGACGTACGACCATGAAAACCATTTTTAAAAGCAACCACACGAGATTTTCCCGTTTTAAACGATGCCAATTTTAAGGCATTCTCGTTAGCCTCGGCACCAGAATTACATAAAAACAACTCATAGTCTTTACAACCAGAGAGCGCTTCTAATTTATCGGCAAGCTCTACCTGTAATGGGTTCTGAACTGCATTAGAGTAAAACCCTAATTTAGCAACTTGCGATGCTATTGCATCAACATAGTCCGTATGCGCATGTCCAATAGAAATTACAGCATGACCTCCGTAAAGATCTAAATACTCGGTTCCTTTTTCATCATAAACATAAACACCTTTTCCTGAAACAGGCGTTACATCATACAACGGGTAAACATTAAATAGTGGCATATTATTTGGTTTTAATTTGGTTTATTTTTTCAAACGATGCGTTAATTCCTTTAATAAGCGACGAGCTTAAACCTTGGTGTTCCATTTCGTTTAAGCCTTCAATAGTACAGCCGCTAGGTGTTGTAACACGATCTATTTCTTCCTCTGGGTGTTTGCCAGATTCTTTTAATAAGGTTGCCGCACCAAAACATGTTTGCATAGCCAATTCGTGCGCCTCATGAGCCTCAAAACCTAACTGAATAGCGCCTTGTGTTGTAGCCCGAATTAAACGCATCCAAAAGGCAATTCCGCTCGCACAAATTACTGTTGCTGCCTGTAATTGTTCCTCAGGAATTATCATAGATCGCCCCATACAATTAAAAATAGTTTTTGCTAATTCTACTTTAGCCTTAGCCATTTCATTTACCGAAATACAGGTCATAGATTGCCCCACAGAAGCCGCCGTATTAGGCATAGCGCGAATAACAAAACTATCTATCCCAACAATATCTTCAATTCTTGAAATTGCAAAACCTGTTATTACCGAAATAATAACATGATTTTTATTAAGTAACGGTTTTAAATCCTTTAAAATAGCCTCAAAATGACGAGGTTGAACCGCAAAAATCAAAATATCAGAATTTTTAACAGCTAAAGCATTATCCGAAGTAAGCTGAACATTATCAAACTCCTCAAACCCTTTAATTGAATTTACGTTTCGTTTGGTTAAATACAACGTTGTTAAAGCAGATGTCGTTACTAGTCCTTTTGCAATAGACTGTCCTAAACTTCCTGCTCCTATAATTGCTACTTTCATATTAACTCTTTTATCGCACCCTTAAAAAAGGGAATCTATTTATTTAATTTTGGCGCCTGCCTGCCGGCAGCCAGGTTACCACACCTTTCGTCTATGCTCAGGCTAGGCGGCCGAGCTTGGATCCTGTCTTGAGCGCAGTCCAAACGTTGCAAGTCCCTCACCTCCTTTGTCGGACTGTGGGCTTTCCACTGCAATCCCTAACGCGGCAAAAAACCTTATAGGCATTAACGAAAACTTTCACGCTACTCTTCCTTTTGAGGAACCTAAGTCGACTTCCTAAAAATAAGTTGCCTTTAAACCTAATCCTAAAGTTTCTTCTAATCCATACATTAAATTCATGTTCTGTACCGCTTGACCAGAAGCGCCTTTTAATAAGTTATCAATTACACTGCTAATTAACAATTTACCGTTGTGTTTATGTACATGCACTAAACATTTATTAGTATTTACAACCTGCTTCATGTGTAAAAAATCATCAGCTACAAATGTAAATTTAGCATCTGCATAAAATGCTTCATATATTGCTTTTGCATCTTCTACTGTACCCTCATAATCGGTGTAAATTGTAGCAAAAATACCTCTAGAAAAATTACCTCTATTTGGCATAAAAATAATTTCAGAATTAAAGCTAGGTTGCAATTGATTAACCGACTGGTTTATTTCTCCTAAATGCTGATGTGTAAACGGCTTGTAATACGAAAAGTTATTATCTCGCCACGTATAGTGTGTGGTTGCAGACAACGAAGTTCCTGCGCCTGTTGCACCTGTAACAGCATTAATATGCACATCGTTTCCAAGTAAACCAGCATCTGCCAATGGCAACAACCCTAATTGAATAGCCGTGGCAAAACATCCTGGGTTTGCTATATAATTGGCACTTACAATAGCTTCTTTGTTTAATTCTGGTAAGCCATAAACAAATGATTTACCGTTAAAAACCTTATCGGCTTCTAACCTAAAATCGTTACCTAAATCAATAATTTTTGTGTTATCAGAAAACGTATTAGCCTCTAAAAACTTAACAGAATTTCCATGACCTAAGCATAAAAATAAAACATCCACATCTGGATTTACGGTGTCTGTAAATTTTAAATCTAAAGTCCCAACTAAATCCTGGTGTATTTTACTAATCTTATTACCAGCGTTACTTGTACTAAACACAAAATCAATTTCGGTTTCTGGATGGTTAATTAATAATCTAATTAACTCACCTGCCGTATAGCCTGCACCACCAATAATTCCTGCTTTTATTTTTTTCATTTCTTATACTTCTTTCAGACCTGCACTGTTTTTAAAACCTCGCAGGTCTTTTAAATTCGTATTATGAGTTTACTTGTCTGTAAATTTTATTTTGATTCCCTATAATTTTGATAAATCCTTTTGCATCCTCTGCGGTCCACGCTTTATTTTCTTCGCCATACGTACTAAACTTACTAGACATTAAATCATGATCTGAAACAATACCGTCTAAAGAAAAGTGGTATGGTTTTAAAGTCACTACAACATTACCAGAAACCATTTTTTGTGAACTTTGCAAAAATGCTTCTGTATCTCGCATTACAGGATCTAAATATTGTCCTTCATGCAAATGCATGCCGTAAAAACTAGACAGATAATCTTTATGTTGTAATTGCCATTTTGTTAAGGTATGCTTTTCTAACAAATGGTGCGCCTTTACTGTAATTAAAGCTGCAGCGGCTTCAAAACCAACACGCCCTTTAGTACCTACAATAGTATCGCCAACATGAATATCTCTACCAATAGCGTAAGCCGAGGCAATATTATTTAGGGTTTCTATATTAACTTCCGGAGTATTTTCTTCGCCATTTAGCGCAACAAACTCCCCGTTTTTAAAAGTTAAGGTTACTTTTTCTTCCCCTTCTTTTTCTAACTGAGAAGGATAAGCCTCACTTGGCAATGGTTTTTCAGACTTTAACGTCTCTACACCACCAACACTTGTTCCCCAAAGTCCTTTATTAACCGAGTATTTAGATTTCTCCCATGGCATATCAATACCTTCAGATTTTAAATAATCTATTTCCTCTTGTCTGGTTAATTTTTGATCTCTTATAGGCGTAATAATTTTAATATTTGGTGCCAAAGTTTGGAAAATCATATCGAAACGTACTTGGTCATTTCCTGCCCCTGTACTACCATGAGCAATATATTCAGCGTCAATACTTTTAGCATATTCAATAATTTCTATAGCTTGAATAATACGCTCTGCACTTACAGAAAGTGGGTATGTACCATTTTTTAATACGTTTCCAAAAATTAAATACTTCACTACTTTTTGGTAAAATGTAGCTACAGCATCAATATTTTTATAAGTTGAAACGCCCATTTTATAAGCGTTACTTTCAATATGCTTAATTTCTTCAGTTGTAAAACCACCAGTATTTACACTAACGGCATGTACATCATATTCTTTTGATAAACTTACTGCGCAATATGAGGTATCTAAACCTCCACTATATGCTATTACTAATTTTTTCATTTTATTATTTTGTATAACTTATTCTATAATCTAAATTTGTTTTAAATGACCTATTTCAGACTTGAAACATTCATTAACATAATATTTAAAATTCAACTCATCACGTAATTTTCCTAGTTTCTCTAGTTCCTCAACTAATCCCACAGACATTTTAGCTAGGGTAACGTGAGTCATCCCCAATAATTCGTTATAATGATGTACTTTAGGAGTTTGTGCAACCGAAATTAAAAAGGAATTAGAAAACAACTCGGTCATTCTGGACATTAGTAATAACCCAAGGTTATAATTACGACATTCGCGATCTACCCACAAGGAGGTACGTTCATAAACAGAATGCCCTTTTACCTGATGCTCATGAACAAAAATATGACCATAAATTCTATCATCTTTTTTCAATATAAAACAGCCATTTTCAGCACGAGTTCTCAACATGTCAACATCTACATAATACAAGGTAGAGAGCTCTTTAGATCGTTCTGAAATTAATTCCAATGTTTTATTTGAAAGTTTATAAACTAGCTTTATTTCTATGTCCTCATTAAAACAATAGTCTTCAGCTTTCTCTATAACACTTATAATATCTGTATCCAATATAGTATCCATTTTACAACCCCTTTAAGGTATATTTTTAAATCATTCAAAATCAACAAATGACCTTAAAACAATTGATTAGATTAAGTATCTATTACAAAATAATTACTTAAAAAATCTATTCCAAAAAAAATAACGAAACTTAGAAAGCGAATAGCTTTCTTAAACTGAATAGCCCCTAGGGGCGAGTTTTAGGAAAACGTACAACAGTTGCTTTAGTATTTGCTACTAAAACAGAAGAGATAAGAGATATGTTGTTTCCTGTTTTCACTGAATAACTACCTTAACTATTAACTCTAAATCGTCGGCGTAAGCCCCTTTCGTTAATATAAGCAGCAAAATTACAACTAATTATGGATTACACAACATTAAATACAAAAAAATAAAGGCTCTATGGTTTTTCTCCATAGAACCTCTTATAAATTATTTTATTCATAATATTTAATGATACTAACCAAATCATAACATGGGTTACTAAATAAAACCCTAATTGCCTATTTTGGCAAAACAAATGGTCTTAAAGATGTTTTATTAGCAGAAGGAAAATCTTCAGGTAATTCCGTTTGGGTTACTTTATTTGTTGCAGCCCATTCTGTTCCTCGCTTTAATAGGGTTATAAAACCAACACATTCAAAAGATGTGGCATCGTGTCCCAATGTGGTATGAAAAATTCTTCCCTGACCATATTTTACTACCATAGCAACAGGCTCTTTTTGTTCCAATTCTGGTTTTTTCTTGGTAGATACTGCGGTTGCTAAAATGGTTACATTTTCGGCGGGCCCTCTCAGGAAAGCATAACATTCGTCTGGTGCATGCATCCAAACCTTTGGCATTCCTTTTGTAATTGGGTGCTCTGTATTATAATTTGTTACTGGGAAAGCCTCTCTTTTACCGTGGGTTCCTCCTTTCCCCGGACTATAATCTTTTTTTGGCTTATTATCCTTATCTATATATAAGTATGGGCCGTGTTTTTCGGTGCGACCACCCCAACCACCAATCGCAATCATTTCATTATAAGCTGTCCAATCTGGAAAACTATTATCGGCAGCATGAACACTAACAAAACCTCCGCCATTTTTAATGTATTTTTCAAAATTCAACTGAACTTTTTCTGGCCATGAAGCAGCTTTATAGCCAAAATTAGAAATTATCACATCATATTTTGAGAATTTTGGATTAAAATCCGGATCGGTTTTTGGCTTACCCTCAATACCTTCAGGTACATTTGCAAAGCCTAACCAACTTTTGTTTTCCTCACTATTATTTAAATATTTAGTTCGGGCAATATCTACGGTAAACAAGCCAGTTTCTTCAAGGTACCGCTTCATCATAATGGTCGATTTTGGCCATACCGTATGGTTATTTTGTCCGTCTACTATTAGCACTTTTATTTTACTCTTAATTGGGTTATTTGCATAGCCTTTTGTAAAAAAACAAAGACTTATTAGTAATACAACAATACGATTTATCATCATTTCTATTTTTTTTATAATTCCCTTACCCAAATATTTCTATAACTCACACCACTATTATCGCGGTGGTCTTGCAATTTTATTGGCGCTTTGCCATGTGGTTTATTTTTGGGCCAACCAATAAACTCGGTAGTGCCTTTAATTTCATAATGGTCTTGAATTAACACACCATTATGCAGTACTGTAATAGTACCTGATTTTGTTTTATTACCAGCGTCTTCAAACATGGGTGCATGATAAATAATATCATAAACATTCCAATACCCTGTTTTTGAAGACGCCTTAGCCAACGGAATACCCTGTTTGTATATAGATCCTACTTGACCATTTACATAGGTTTCATTATCGTTATTATCCAAAACTTGCACCTCATACCTGTTTTGCATAAACACACCACTATTAGAACGGTGCTGACCACTCCCTATAATTTCTTCTGAAGATTTCCATTCAATATGAAGCTGGATATCGCCAAAATTACGTTTGGTTTGTATATCGCCTGCCTTGTTTTTAACCGTCATACTTTTATCCGAGTTTAAAACCCATGTCACATTTGAAGAATCAACAGAAGACACCCACTCATTAAAACTCTCACCATTAAAAAGCACAATGGCATCCGACGGAATTTGAGTCTCCTCGTTTACCGTAACGACTTTAGGTATTGGCTCCCAAACTTCGGTTGCTTTGGGCTTTTTTGGCTCTATGAGACCTTCGGTAGATTCATTTTTATGTTTAGAATCCACGGGAACAATCTTGCTGCTACAAGACGTAAAAACTAAGACTATTAAAAGTATTAAAACTTTATTCATTAAATACCTAGGATGCTTTTTAAATAATCTTCATCAATTTCGCCTCCAGCAAAATCATCAAAACTACGTTCGGCAGATTCAATAATATGCTTTTGAATAAATGGCGCGCCTTCTCTAGCGCCCTGATCGGATGATTTTATGCAACATTCCCATTCCATAACCGCCCAAACATCACAATTATATTTTGTAAGTTTTGTAAAAATCCCTTTAAAATCTACTTGGCCATCACCTAAAGAACGGAATCGGCCTGCACGATCTTTCCAGTCTGAAAAGCCACCATAAACGCCCTGCTTTCCGGAGGGATTAAACTCAGCATCTTTAACATGAAACGATTTAATACGCTCGTGATAATAATCGATAAACGTTAAGTAATCTAGTTGCTGAAGCACAAAATGACTTGGATCGTAAAGTATATTAGCACGTTTATGATTTCCTGTAGCTTCTAAAAAACACTCGAACGATACACCATCGTGCAAATCTTCTCCAGGGTGAAGTTCATAACACACATCGACCCCTTGCTCATCAAAATGATTTAAAATTGGAGTCCAACGTTTTGCTAATTCTCCAAAGCCCATTTCTACCAAACCTTGAGGACGCTGTGGCCAAGGGTACACCGTATGCCACAATAAAGCTCCTGAAAATGTAGCGTGCGATTTTAAACCTAATCGCCCACTAGCGGTTCCTGCTTTTTTAACAAAATCGATTGCCCATTCTGTTCTGGCCTTAGGATTTCCGCGTACATATTCTGGTGCAAAACCATCAAACATAGAATCGTAAGCCGGATTAACCGCCACTAATTGTCCTTGTAAATGCGTTGATAGCTCTGTAATTTCTAAACCATACGAATTTACTTTTCCTTTAAGCTCATCGCAATATGTCTGACTTTTGGCAGCCTTTTCAACATCGATTAAACTAGATTCCCATGTTGGTATTTGAATTCCTTTATATCCTAAATCGGCAGCCCATTTACACATACCATCTAAACTATTAAATGGTTCTTCACTTCCCGCAAACTGTGCTAAAAAAACTGCTGGTCCTTTTATTGTTTTCATCTGTTTAAATTTTATTATTTTTTATCGGTCAGACTAGCCTGCCGGCTGGCAGGTGAAATGCGCCATTGAACACCTCGATTTGTAAACCAAAATGTAATGGCTCATTTCATATTTTAATTGGTTTTATAAATCTAGCCAAACATTACCCGACTTGTTCGACTCTACACATTTTTCGATAAATTTCATCCCACGAACACCATCGTAAACGTTGATAAATTCGCCCTTATCATAGTCTAAACCACGAATTGCTTTTGCTACACCATAGTAAATATTCCCCATAGAATCAAAAATACCTTCTGGATGTCCTGGAGGTAATTTTGTTCCATCTAAAGACACTTCGCCATTGTAAGCATGACCAGGTTTTAATATTTGCACTGGCTTATCATCTGTTAGATGGTATAAAAAATTTGGGTTTTCTTGCTCCCAATTAAATCCGCCTTTAGAACCATAAATTTTAACTGTAAGTCCATTTTCTTCGCCTGTTGCAATTTGGCTTGCTCGAATAACCCCTTTTGAATAATCGGAGAAACGAATTAACACCGTACCATCAACATCCAATTGAACATCTTCATAGCGTGTGTTTAGGTCGGCTAAAACAGATTTTACTTCGTTACCCGTAAGGTATTCTGCCATATTAAAAGCATGAGTTCCTATATCGCCAATACAACTACTAATTCCAGCTTTTGTAGGATCCAAACGCCAAATAGTTTTACGTACTTCTTTATCGTGAAGTATTGGATTTATCCAACCTTGATAATATTGAATATCTACTTTATGAACTTCACCAATTACGCCAGATTGAATCATTTCGCGCATTTGCCTAACTATTGGATATCCCGTATAGGTATAGGTTACAGCAAATACTGTTTTTGCTTTTTTAACAGCTTCTTCTAGTATTTCTGCCTCTTTTAATGAAGTCGTTAAAGGTTTTTCGCAAATTACATGAAAACCATTATCTACCAATTTTTTCGCCATTGGAAAATGCAAAAAATTAGGCGTTAAAACGGAAACTACTTGAATCTTTTCATCTTCAGGCAATTTTGATTCCCCCTCAACAAAGGCATCTAAATCTTTATAAATTCGATTTGTAGGTAAGCCAATTTTTTCAGCGAAAGCGATACTATCATTCACATCTGGATTAAAAACACCACCAACAATTTCAAATTGATCATGCATTGCCGAAGCCACTCTGTGAAGTACTCCAATTAGCGAATCGCCTCCACCTCCTAAAATTCCGAGTTTAATTTTTTTTGCCATTACTATTTTGTTTGTTTTTTTATTTTACACTCATTTTAACCCCTTTTAGCTTTGATTAAAAAAAGTTAAATGTATTATTTAACAACTAACAAGCCACATTAAGCCTGTTGTGTTTTTTCTCTTTTTTTCATGTATATATTTAATCCAATAAAAGCCACAATAAGAATTGCAGGCAATATCGACATGGTTCTTAAGGCTTCAACAGCATTGGCATCGTCCATAAGTTTTCCCATAACAGGAAGTACTAATGATACCGAAAACATTCCTGCACCACCCATAATTGAAAGTCCTAAGGCTCCTGTTTCTGGTAAATATTCTGCCACAAAACCTAACATGGTTGGCCAAAAAAATGTTACTCCCACAGCAAATACTGCTGCGGCTACAAAGGTCATTCCGCCACTAGTAATGGTTAGTAACCATAAACCTATAAAGGTGAATATGGCCGAATACAAAAGCATTCCAGATGGTTTCAACTTATGCACTACTTGACCAGCAAATAAGCGACCTAAAGCCATAATACCGTTAATAAACGCTAAAACTAATAAAGGTACTGCCACCGACTCTTTTAATAGTGATTCAATTCGTTGTGTGGTTCCTAATTCGGATGCTGCTGTTAAAAACATACATAACACCATAAATATAAACAACGGTTTACCAACACTTGAGAACATTTTTTTATTGCTAATTCCCATTTGAACACGCTCTGTAACTGGGAATTTTTGTCCAAAAAACAGTATAGCATAAGCAAACAAAGGAACAAACAAAGTAGCCACCATTATTTGCCAACTTAAGCCCATTACATCCATAACTAACCAACCAACAATGGAGCCTATTACAATTCCTCCAGGAAACCAAACATGAAAACGATTTAACATTTTAGTTTTTTGATCGCTATACATCGAAGCTACCATGGGGTTTAATGCTGCTTCCACCATACCGTTACCGATACCCACAAATAATGTTGCCAAAAACAAAGAGGTCATGGAGTCTGCCATAATAGTCCAAACAATACCTATAGCATGGGTTATAAATGCTATCCATGTAATTTTTTTAATTCCTAAAAAATCAACCATCGGGCCACCAAAAATCATAGCTAATGTAAACCCGAAAAAAGCAGGTGTAAACGCATATCCAATTTGTTCAAGTGTAAGTCCTACGCCTTCTGGCCCAAAAACGGTTTCTAATCTTGCTCGAATAGCAAAAGTCATTGCAGTTGTAATTAAAGCAAGGCAACTCCCTAGAAAGAGTCTTCCTTTGTTAATGTTTTCCATCTTAAAATATTTAGTTTAGTGAGTGTGAAATTTACTATATCATATTTAATTTTGAACAAAAAATATTAAAGTAAATTATACCTAGTGAAAATAGGTAATAGAAATTAAAACAATGTGTGTAATTATTCAATGAAAGATTTTAAACACTTTCCAACTGCAAAATAGCATGTTCTACCCGATAATTATTTGGAGAACATTTTTCGTGTTTTTTAAATACAGTTGCAAAATATTGACTTGTGGTAAATCCAGCCATATACGCTACCTCCGAGATTGAAAGCTCGCTCTGCTCCAAAAGTAATTTTTTAGCTAACTCTAACCTTTTCATAGTTAAATAGCGCATTGGCGTAACATTTGTTAAGCGCTTGCAATGGTGTGTAAATCGAGTAACACCAACACCTGCGGACTCAGCCATAAGTTCAACCGTCCAATTTTCGGAAAGATTATTACCTAGCTCCTCCAAAAAATATTTTACACTTCTAGAACTATCTGTTAAAGATTCGTTTAAAACAATATCATCGGTATTTAATAAATCTAATAATAGAATTAATAAATAATTTACTAGTAACCTGATTTTTGAAGCATTACTTCCAGCCACGTCCGTATTAACGGCTTTATAAATCCTAGAAAAACAATCTCGAATTTTTTGATCGGTTTTCCAAACAGACTTTTCGTTTTGTCTTAGTATGGTTGTTAATCGATCTAAATCTGATGGTGTTAAAGTAATCCAATCTGGCCAAACCCAATCTTGATGAGGCCTACGCACGCCTAAATCGATTATAACCCAATAAAATTTTCCCATCCCAACATACGGATTTCCCACTTTATGAGCTTCCCAAGGACGCGTAATTGTTAAATGATTTGGTGAAAGTATGACCTCCTTGTTTTCTTGAGCATAAGGCATACTACCCGATTCTAAAAAATGAAACTCTAAGCCTTCATTTCGGTGCCAATCCAAACCCCAATCCTGAGGCTCACTAGCATCCCAATAACCAATACTATTAAGGCCTATTGTATTTTGGTCTAGACGATCTCCAGGATAGGTGTGTCGTGCTAAGGCTTTAAATTTTATTTTTTTTCTATTGAAAGCATCTATTAAAGGCACACAAGTGTCTGCATGATATACAATACCATCGCCTTTAAAAGGTTCTATTTTAACTTTATTAACTTTCACTGAAATTATTTAAACAATACAATGGCAAATTAGTCAATTAAACACAATCAAACAAGTATACTATTTTCACATCTATTCAGATAAAAAAAACAACCTTAAAAACTTATTTTTTTAACTGAAACAACAACGCCGCTAATGCCATACTTAAACCAATAAACTCCCTTGACCCCTCTAAATATGCCTTTTCATAAACCATTTTTCCAAAAATCTCAGATTTATTATCCGTTTTAAACCAATCTAACAGCAAACTAAAATGCATTGCAGCATAAACCACTAAACCTGCAGAAAATAAAATGATAATTACTTTAGGGATTACAATATAATTAGACACTAACATAATAACTGCTATACTAAAATAAATTAAAAACCATATTACTGGGTCTGGGTCATTTAACTGAACTACAGCAAAAATGACAAACAAACCAAAAAGTATAAAATTGATTATTTTTTTTACCCCTGAGGATTGTGCTTTAATCATATTGTTTTTAGAATTAACATTAAAAATCAAAAATAGATAATCTAAAATTAAATTACAGATTTCGTATTAAAGTCATCAACATTGACCTTGAAAATATTTCATTCACTTATAACGAACATTATTAAGATTATATTTTTATAAATTTGCGTTCTCTTAAAAAAAACCAATTATATCTACCCTAAGAAATATTATGAATAATTTAAAATTTACTTTTTACGTTTTAATAGCAGTTCACTCCTTGTTTATTAGTGCTCAAACATCAATTACCGGCACAATAAAGGACACAAACAACCAACCTATTACTGGGGCAAGTGTGATTCTTAATTCTGAACCAAATAATTTTGGCACTACTAATTTATCAGGTCAATTTACTTTAGTAAACATCCCCAATGGAAATTATACTTTAACCGTTTCTCATATAGGCTTTAAAACCATTAACGACCAAATAACCGTTAATTCCAATAGCACAAATTTCAATTATACACTAAAAACAGATATATTAAACCTGCATACCATAGTTGTTACCGGCAATTTCTCTCCTAAAACCCAATTAGAATCTAGCACATCGGTAACAACACTAAATGCAAAATCGATTAACCAAGTTTACCCACAAGGCACCGCTAATTTACTTCAAAATATCCCTGGAACGTATACCGATGCTTCTGCTGGCGAAGTTTTCACTAGAGTGTATACTAGAGGGATTTCAGCAGCTTCAGAAGACGATATGGGTTGGTATTACGTTTCCTTACAAGAAGACGGTTTACCTATAAGCTTGGTACAGCACTCGTATTATGGACCAGATCTTTTCCATCGTGTTGACTTAACAACTTCTAGGGTTGAAGCTTTACGAGGCGGCACCGCTTCAATAACCACTATGAATGCTCCTGGAGGCGTTTATAACTTTATATCTAGAACTACTTCGGAAAAATTAAATGGTGAAATACAATTGCAAAATGGTATTCAAGGTGAAGGCAACCCATTATACCGCGTTGATGCCGTTTTAGGAGGTGGCTTTGGCAATGATTGGTTTTTTAACCTTGGTGGACATTACCGCCATAATGATGGCGCAAGAAACACCGATTTCACTTTTAGTAAAGGTGGACAATTTAAGTTTGATGTTAAAAAGGAAAACTCACGAGGCTATTTTAAATTCTATGGAAAATATTTAAACGATTACACCAATAGATATAATGGTGTAGCTGCGACAAATTGGAACAATCCACAAGCCGCTTTTGGGCAAGACTTTAATACCACAGCCTTATTAATGCCTGAGTTTAATGCCACCATTCCGGATGGGCGACATTTAAATACCACAAACAAATTCAACCCTTCTAATGGAGTTCATGCTAAAGATTTAGCTTTTGGAGTGGATTTATTTCAAAACTTAGGTAATAATTGGTCTGTTAAAAATAATATGAAATTTTCTGCTAAAAACGCAAACTGGCAAACCTCTATTAGCAACGCTTTTGTTTCAATTAGCGACCCTACGGTTTATTATTTAGTGAGCAACGGAAATCCTTTTCCTGTTGGACAAATTGTATTTAAAGATGCAAACTCAGGAAACGAACTTGCTAGAATTGATAATAGCGGTATTTTTAGTGGCAACCCTTCTGAGTATTTAACAGATGGCACTTTACCAAACGATGCTGTAATGGGAACCTCAACATGGTACAAAGACAATGCTGCCGACGAATTTATGCAGCAACTAACCCTAAGAAAAGAGTGGGATAATCATGATTTAAATTTTGGCTTTGCTACTGGTTTTTCAGATACATCGGTATTTACTCAAGGTAGTTTTGCATTTTCAACTTACGAAAACAATCCTAGAATGTTACAAGTTACTTTAGAAAACCCTGGGGATCCTGTATTAGCGTTATCCGATGAATATGGAATAAGTAATTATGGCGGGTTATTTTTTACTAATAGTCGTGCTAAAATTAGTCAGATTGCAACATTTGCAAACGACCGATGGAAATTGTCTGATAAGCTAAACCTAGATTTAGGACTGCGATTTGAATCCATAACCCACAAAGGAAGCAACGACCGTTTTGCGCCTTTTACCCAAGATGGCGGACTAGATGGTGATGAAACCACGGCCTACGACAACAATATTTTAACACCAACTGGCGAACGCGATAATTTTAATTACAACTATAATTATGTATCGTATTCTGCCGGTTTAAATTACAAACTAACTGACGACGCCTCTTTATTTGGTCGTTTATCACAGGGCAATAAAGCACCAGAATTAAACTATTATTTTAACAATTTTGCAAATGTCCCTATCAATAAAGCAGGAGCTATTCAAAAAATTAATCAAGTTGAAATTGGATTAAAATCTGCAGTAAAATCGTTTTCGTTCACCAGCACCTTATTTTGGAGTGAATTAAAAAACGTTGGTGTTTCTAATTTTGAATTTGATGGTGAAACAAGCAGTATTTTCTATACACCAATTCAATTTAATAGCTCACGCACATTAGGACTAGAATGGGAAACTAGCTACACTCCTTTGTCATACCTAACATTTCGTTTTAACGGCATTCTGCAAGACCCTAAAGCAACAAACTGGAACATATATGATGCTGCCGGAACGGTTGATGTAAGTGATGATAGTATTACCGATTATTCAGGAAACACCCTAGCCTTTAACCCTAAATTGATGTTTAATGCTGCAGCCGAATTTTCAAAAAACAAACTATCTTCATTTTTAAAGTGGAAGTATACTGGAAAACGCGAAGGAAACATTGCTAATGCGTTTCAATTAGATGCCTATAGTGTTTTTGACGCAGGACTTGGTTATAAAATAAGCAAAAACATAAGTGCTAATTTACTAGTAACAAATCTGTTTAATTCTGATGGACTTGCTAACTTTTTTGGAGCCAACTCTTTTGGAGCGAATGCTAATGGGGTAACTTCTGAATATATTAACGAAAACCCAGATGCTAGCTTTATTGTAGTACCTATTTTACCAAGATCTACCTTATTACAACTAAATTATAAATTCTAAACTAACACAAGCCTTCATAAAGTTATTGTTAGCCTAATTAATGACATTAAACTGAGCATTATTGGTATTTTAACACCAAAGGAAATTATAAAATAATAAACCATAAAAAAAGCGAATCTAATTAAAAACTAGATTCGCTTTTGTTTTGAGATAAGACTAAAATTATTTTCTTCTTCTCTTTTTCTCTTCCTTTTTAAGTTCCTCTAAGGTCCAATAGTCTTCCCTGTCTTTAGATTGTGCTCTAGCGTTTCTAACCACTTTTCTATCAACATTATCGGCATCATTCATAGCTCTTACATAACTAAGTACATCTGCAATCCATTGATCGCTATTATCTTTAAGAGGCATCATTATACCATACTCTTTACCTTCAATTGGGCCAATTAGTCCGTTTAATAAAATCTTACTTAACGTACCCTTATCTCCTGTAACTCTTTCGCTACCTATTAAAGATGGTGCAATTAGACCTCCATCTTCTGTTGGCAACCCTTTTAAATCGGCACCGTGACAAGTAATACATAATTGTTTATAGGCATCATAACCCTTAACAATACTTAATCTAGAACCTAAACCTCTACCAGAAATCCTCTTTTTAAGTTGTGCTAACTGAGAGTCATCTTTCTTTAAACTTTCAACTACAGCATGGGAGATAATTTCATGACCTTCATATTGTGTTTTAATAGTGTTTAGGAGTTCTGTAGCCTTTTTATCTTTACTATAGCGTAAACTTAAAGCCAATTGGTTTACTACATTTACATCAGCATCAACAATTAACTTTTCTAAATCTTCAAGAATATTTGTATCGCCTGCCTTTAGGAAATTTTCGCTCAACCTAATTGCGGTAAGTCTAACGCGATAATCTTCGTCATGTAATTTTTCAGTAATTAAGGTTTGATCAATATTATTTAAACCTTCTAAAGTCCACAAGGCTGTAACACGCTCTAAACCTAAATCTTTATCACTATTAAACAAGCCATCCATAAAAGAAGTATTATCTCGAGCTATAGCTTGTAATTCTGGAATAACGGATTCATCACCTTTTAAAACAATTAACTTTTGTGCTGTGTTTCTATACCAACCATTTCTATGACTTAGATATGGTATTAATTCGGATGCTTTCTTTCCAATTAAATTAGGTTTTTTATCCAACTCTATATCCTCATGTACAATTCTATAAATTCTACCTTTTCCAATATTTTTATCCAATTCCTTTCGCAGAATTACTGGTCTTAAAAAACTTCCTTTTTTGGTCCAGTTACTTTCTTGAATAATACCGCGATACATATCTACAATATAAAGTGCACCATCAGGACCTGTTTTTGCTTGTAATGGTCTAAAATTTAAATCTGTTGAAGCCATAAACTCAGCGTTATCATAGGCATTATAAAGTACCTTTTTGCCGTTTTCATTTTTTATTTTCGCTCTACGAATTAGCCTTCCTACAGGTTCAGGAATAAAAAGATCGCCATATAAACTAGGAGGTAATTTATGTCCTCTATAAATTTCTTGTCCAGCCACACCCGTAAAATGGTTAAGTGTACCGTCTTCACGCAATCTTTTTGGACCTCCTTGAACATCTGGAGTACCAACTACCGGCCAAGGCTCCGAAAAACCTTCTGAAAGACGACCTTTTGCATTAAACTCACCGTAAACTGGTGGCTGTTGGAATCCGTAAGCCGGATTTTCACTACCCGCAGAAGAGTAATACATATTACCTAAGTCATCTTGAGTAAGTCCCCATTGCCCTCTACTTGGCATGTTTTCTAGAGAATCTACCTCTACTTCCCCATTACTTTTAAATTTAAATCGAACTGGATTATACGTTGTATATAACCAGTTATCTAAATTCCAAATTAGCCCACTTTGTTGATGTTCTAAATTTCCACCACGACGGTTTGGATTATAGTAAACACGTTCTTTTTTATCGGCAACACCATCGCCATCGGTATCCTTATAACTCCATAAATCGTATGAAAATGTTTCATTAACAATTAATTCGTTTTCAAGAGGTAAAATCATTCTTGGTAATAATAAGCTATCAATAAAAACGGTGCTTTTATCCATTTTACCATCACCATCTAAATCTTCAAGCATTTTAATTTTACTAATGTTTCTATTAGTACCGCTACCATTAACATCTTGCATATATGTATTCATTTCTGCCACATACATTCTACCATTCCCATCCCATGCAATGGTTACAGGTTCATCAATCATTGGTTCGCTAGCAACAAGCTCCACTTTATAACCTTCAGGTAAATAAAATGTTTTCATGCTTTCCTCTGGCGAAAGAAATTCTGAGGAAGCCTCTTTTACTATTTCCGGTTTTTCGTAAATTTTATCGACATATTCTTTTTTTCCACAACTGAAAAGTGACAAGAAAACAACTGAAAGTGTATAAACATTTTTAAATTTCATGGTAAATGGTTAGAGTTTAGATTATTATTATTTGTAAAAAAGTCAATTAGAAGCCTTTTATTAATATGTAAAATTACTAGTACTATTAGAAGTTTATGATAATTTATTGCTCCAATGCTATAACAAGGATTTCAAAAGGGCGAAACATCCATTAATTAATATAAATACTTTTAAGCATAGAGTCCAGTTTTAGTAAAAAAAAAGTCTTTCTGTGTGTTTACTTATAAACTAAGCACAATAGAAAGACTTGAGTATAACTTAAAAAAATTGTCAATGTTACTCAACAATTAACTTTCCTTTCATTAAAGCATAATGCCCAGGGAAACTACATAGAAAATCGTAAGTACCAGCTTCTGGCGCATCAAATTCTATAACGGTTGTTTCACCAGCACCAACAAGGTCTGTATGTGCAATAACATCTTTACCATTTTCAGGAATATATTGCGTGGCTTTAGCTGTAGCTGCTTTGTTTCCAAATGCGGTTAAATTCACCCCTTTTTTTAATAAAACAAAATTGTGTCCCATAACATTTTTGTCCATTTTACCTATATGCTTTAAAGTAACCTTTACTTTTTGACCCGCTTTTACACGAATTTCCTTTTTGCTAAATTGCATAGCATCATTTCCGGTAATAACCACATCGTTTTGGTTACTTTTTGTTTCCTTAACTACCTCTGTTTTCTTATCGTATGAAAACCCTTCTTTCTTTTTTTCTTCCTTACCACCACATGCTACTAACACCATTCCAGAAAAAATAGCTACTGCCAAATACTTAATTGATTTCATCTTATAATTTTGTTTAAATTTAATTTACTTGCTTTACTATAACCTCAAATATACACATATAAAGGCTTAGTATAGTACAATATTTTTCAGTGAAAAATTCTATACTATACTAAGCCTAAATTAAAATAATTCCTTAAAGAATTACAAATTACTTAAAACCAATTTTTACTTGGAAAAATTAAGCTTTATAAAATATAATCGGTGCTAATAAAATTAGAAGTTTTCTTATCTAATAATTCGTTTAAAATAGCATTATTATAAGGGTTGTCTTTTGACGCCACAAAGGTTCTTATTGAGAACGAACGTAAAGCATCATGTACACTTAGTGTACCAAAAGCAGAATCTTTTCGTCCTGTAAATGGATATACATCTGGTCCACGTTGGCAAGAGCTATTTAAGTTAACGCGACAAACTAGGTTTACTAAGGTATCAATTAATGGTGATAATGTTGTGATATTTTTACCAAACAAACTTACTTGTTGACCATAATCAGATTCAGCCATATCATCTAAAGGCTCTTCAATATCCGAGAATGAAACCACAGGTACAACAGGTCCAAATTGCTCTTCGCTAAACACACGCATGTCTTTAGTAACCGGATATAAAACGGCTGGAAATATAAAATTCTCTAATATTTCACCACCTTTTTTATTAATGACCCGCGCTCCTTTTTCTTTTGCATCATCAATTAATTCTTGAATATAAGCAGGCTTTTCGGTTTCTGGAAGTGGTGTTAATTTAACACCAGATTCCCAGGGGTTACCAAACTTTAATTGATCGACTTTAAAAGCAAAACGCCTGTTAAACTCTTCCACTACAGATTCGTGAACATATAACACTTTTAATGCTGTACAACGTTGACCGTTAAAGGACAAAGTTCCTGCAATACACTCTTCAACAGCTAAGTCTAAATCGGCATCAGGTAAAACAATTGCAGGGTTTTTAGCTTCTAAACCTAAAACCATTCTAAGTCTATTTCCTTTAGGATGTTGAGATTGCAAAGCATTCGCCGAAGCACTATTCCCTATTAAAGCCAGTACATCTATTTTTCCCGATTGCATAATTGGAGTTGCCAATACACGGCCACGACCGTAAACAATGTTTACAACGCCCTCTGGGAAACTTTTTTGAAACGCTTCTAATAATGGTGATATTAATAAAACCCCTAGTTTAGCAGGCTTAAAAATAACAGGATTTCCCATTATAAGCGCTGGAATTAATAAGGTAAAAGTTTCATTTAAAGGATAATTGTAAGGTCCTAAACACAACACAACTCCTAATGGACCACGACGAATATGCGCGTAAACTCCTGAGTTTTTCTCAAATTTAGCAGAATCTCTATCTATTTGCTTATAAGCCTCAATAGTATCATAAATATAATCAACAGTTCTATCAAACTCTTTTTCAGAATCCGGTAGGTTTTTGCCAATTTCCCACATTAATAATTTTACAACTTCTTCACGCTTGGTTTTCATTTCTTCAACAAAACTCTCCATGCATGCAATTCTATCGCCAACTTTCATGGTTGGCCATAAGCCTTTACCATTATCGTAGGCTCGAGTTGCAGAATCAAGAACCTCTAAAGCTTCTTTTTCGCCTAACTGCGGAATTGTTCCTAGTAGTGTTTGCTTATAATCGCTAGTAGAAGATATAGTTGAATAAACCTCGGCAGTTTCGCCTTCCCAATGTTTTAATTCACCATCGGACAAATAAGTTGACTGATGCAAAAGGGATTCAATTTTATAATCCTCTGGAATATCTTTAAAAGGATGCTTCATAACTCTTTTTAGTTTTTTTAAAGTCTAAAACCCGTATAGATTTTAAACTTCTCTTATTAATTTGTTTATAACCAAAATAACTAAATTTTACTTAGAATTATACTCAGAAATTCAAATAACCACTAAAATTAGAACGCAAACGATTTCGCAAATAAGATGACATAAAGTTGTACAAAATCACACTAAAAACTGAAACAAATTAGGCTTATCATTTAAATAATCGCCATAAAAATTACGTTGTTTCATTTTGGAAATTAAGGGTTCTAAATCGGCTGCCGATTTTAGTTGTACACCTACCACTGCAGCCCCGTTTTCTCGGTTGGTTTTTTTAGCATACTGAAAATACGTGATATCGTCATCCTCTCCTAAAATATCTACCACAAACTCCTTTAAAGCACCTGCTCGTTGAGGAAAGTTTATTATAAAATAATGTTTTAAATTGGCGTACAGCAGTGCGCGTTCTTTAATTTCGGGAGTTCGCGTGATATCATTATTACTGCCACTAACCACACAAACAACATTTTTACCTTTAATTTGTTCAGCATAAAAATCTAGAGCAGAAATACTCAATGCCCCAGCAGGTTCAACCACAATAGCATCTTTATTATAAAGTTCTAAAATGGTTTCGCATACTTTGCCTTCAGGCACGGTAATCATATCGGTTAAATTTTCTTTACAAATGGCAAAGGTTAAATCGCCAACACGTTTTACAGCTGCTCCATCTATAAATTTTTCAATTTTTTCGATGGTTGTATTTTTATTGTTTTTAAGTGATACAGACATGGAAGGAGCACCTTCTGGCTCGACTCCAATAATTTTAGTTTGAGGCGATAAAGTTTTAAACACCGTTGATAAACCTGCTGCTAAACCACCCCCACCAACAGCTATAAACACATAATCAATTGGATGGGTTGCTTGTTCTAAAATTTCTAATGCAATAGTAGCTTGTCCTTCAATTACTTTTTTATCATTAAAAGGATGAATAAACGTTTTACCCAACTCATCGCATTCTAACATAGCAGCATGATACGAATCATCAAAAGTATCCCCAATTAATTTAATTTCTATAAAATCTTCACCAAACATTTCCACCTGTTCCACCTTTTGGTTAGGGGTTGGCGCTGGCATAAAAATAGTTCCTTTAATTTTTAATAGTTTACAAGATAAAGCTACACCTTGGGCATGATTACCAGCACTGGCACACACTACACCATTTAAAGCTTGTTGTGGCGTTAGCGAGCTAATTTTATTATAAGCACCTCTAATTTTATACGACCGCACTTGTTGTAAGTCTTCGCGCTTTAATAAAACATTGGCGTTATACTTTTTTGAATACCTTAAACTTTCACTTAAAGGTGTTACTGTGGATACCGTTTTAATAGTTTCCGCAGCAGCTTTTACGTTTTCTATACTCGGAAAATAAGTGTGTTTATTCTGACTCATTTGTTAGTGCTTATCATGCTTATGCAAGGTACTTAATCCTTTTTTTTTATTAAACCATTTCTCACTTAAATTAAGAAATGGCATAAAAAAACCTGTCTAGATGAAAACATCAGACAGGTTTTTGAAATATAGTTTAGTTTAGTTGTACTCGGAACTTATACTATTGGCTTCATAGCCGTCATAGATCCTCTTAAGAACTCACCAACTTTTTCAACTGGGTGATTTCTTAAAGCAGCATTTACTTCTATAAGTTTAGCGTTATCAACACCTTCACCATTATCTTTAGCGTAAGGTTTTCCAATAACATCTGTTTTTATATTTTTCATAAAATCAGCTAATAAAGGCTTACAAGCATGGTCGAACAAATAACATCCGTACTCTGCAGTATCAGAAATCACACTATTCATTTCGTATAATTTACGTCTTGCAATAGTGTTTGCAATAAGTGGAGTTTCGTGTAAAGACTCATAGTATGCCGATGCATCGATAATTCCAGAATCTGTCATAGCTTCAAAAGCTAATTCAACACCTGCTCTTACCATAGCTACCATTAACACACCGTTATCGTAGTACTCTTGCTCAGAAATTTCAACATCACCTGCTGGCGTTTTTTCGAAATTAGTTTCAGCAGTAGCTGCTCTCCATGTTAATAAATCATGATCATTGTTAGCCCAATCCGCCATCATTCCGGCAGAAAAACGACCTTCAATAATATCATCCATATGTTTTTGGAATAATGGACGCATAATATCTTTTAATTCTTCTGATAACTCAAAAGCTTTAATTTTTGCTGGGTTAGACAAACGATCCATCATGTTAGTTACACCACCATACTTAAGACCTTCTGTTACAGTTTCCCAACCGTATTGAATTAATTTTGAGGCATAACCTGCATCAATACCTTCTTCAACCATTTTATCGAAACAAAGGATAGAACCTGTTTGTAACAATCCACAAAGGATAGTTTGTTCTCCCATTAAATCAGACTTTACCTCAGCAATAAAAGACGATGCTAAAACACCGGCTCTATCACCTCCAGTTGCTACTGCATAAGCTTTAGCTTGTGCCCAACCTTTTCCTTCAGGATCATTTTCTTCGTGTACAGCAATTAATGTTGGCACACCAAAACCTCTTTTATACTCTTCTCTCACCTCTGTTCCAGGACATTTAGGCGCCACCATAATAACGGTAAGGTCTTCACGTACTTGAGTACCTTCTTCAACAATATTAAAACCGTGAGAATAAGATAATGTTGCTCCTTTTTTCATTAAAGGCATAACAGCATTTACAACACTTGTATGTTGCTTATCTGGTGTTAAGTTTAATACTAAATCTGCAGTAGGAATTAATTCTTGGTAAGTACCAACTGTAAATCCGTTTTCAGATGCATTAATAAAAGATTGACGTTTTTCTGCAATAGCAGCATCACGTAAAGCATAAGAAATATCTAAACCAGAATCTCTCATGTTTAATCCTTGGTTTAACCCTTGAGCTCCACACCCAACGACTACAATTTTCTTTCCTTTTAATGCGGTTACTCCATCAGTAAACTCAGAAGCATCCATAAATCTACACTTCGATAATTGATTTAATTTATCTCTTAAAGATAGTGTGTTAAAATAATTTCCCATTTTATATTTAATTGTTATTATTGGTTATCGAATGCTTTTAGCAATTCGGTTATTTTCATTTGATCTTTTGTAACTGCAATGCGTCCAGAACGCACAAATTGCATTATGCCAAAACCATTTAAATCGCGTCGCAGAGATTCAATTTCGTTTCGTCTACCCGATTTTTCAAGCACAAAAAACTCTTTGTTTACGGTTACAATTCTAGCATAGCTTTCCTTAATAATATTCTGAATTTGCGGTTCGTTAAACAACAAATCAGATTTTATTTTAAACATACAAGACTCTGTAAATATGGTTTCGTCTTCAGTATGGTAATATGCTTTTATGGTTTCAACTTGTTTTTCAATTTGCTTAACAATTTTACACGCTGTGTCTTCGTTAATATTAACAACAATTACAAAACGATTGACACCATCAATCTCAGATTGTGATGTTGTTAAACTTTCGATATTGATATGTCTACGCTGAAAAATAGCTGAAATACGATTCAATAAACCGATATTATTTTCGGTATAAATTGATATTGTGAATGATTGTATATCTTCGTTCATCTCTATAATCTTAACTTAATCTTACATCTGAAACCGATGCTCCTGATGGAATCATTGGAAACACGTTATCTTCTTTTTCAACACAAACCTCTAAAAAATAAGACTCTTTTGATGCCATCATTTCTTTTACAGCTTCTGCCAATTCATCACGTTTAGTAACTTTTCTAGCCTTAATGTAATAACCTTCGGCAATAGCTACAAAGTTTGGATTTGTCATTTCGGTTGATGCATAACGCTTATCAAAAAACAACTGTTGCCATTGACGCACCATACCTAAAAATTCATTATTTAAAACCACAATTTTAACAGCGGCTTTTTGCTGAAAAATGGTTCCTAACTCTTGAATATTCATTTGGTAACCACCGTCGCCAATAATAGCAACTACCTCACGGTCTGGCGCTGCCATTTTTGCTCCAATAGCTGCGGGAAGCGCAAACCCCATAGTACCCAAACCACCCGAAGTAATATTACTTTTTGTAATATTAAAATCGGCATATCTACAAGCAATCATTTGATGCTGTCCTACATCTGAAACAATTGCTGCATTCCCATTACTTTCTATATTGATTTGCTTTAAAACCTCGCCCATGGTCAACCCTTCTTTTGTTGGGTTGATATCACCATTAATAACTTGGTCGAATTCAATAGCATATAAATCTTTAAATTCTTTTAACCACGCGTCGTGAGTATTAGTATTTAAAGCTTCAGATAACATGGCTAAACTTTCTTTAGAATTTCCTAAAACAGCAACATCTACTTTTACGTTTTTGTTAATTTCTGCTGGGTCAATATCAAAATGAATAATTTTAGCCTGTTTGGCGTAACTATCTAAATTACCGGTAACACGATCGTCAAAACGCATACCTATAGCAATTAAAACATCGCACTCGTTAGTTAATTTATTTGGTGCATAATTACCATGCATACCAACCATACCAATATTTAAAGGATGTGATGTTGGAAATGCCGACGCACCAAGAATTGTCCACGCCGAAGGAATACCAGCCTTTTCAATAACGGTTTTAAGTTCTGCTTCGGCTTGACCTAAAATAACACCTTGCCCCCAAACAATCATTGGTTTTTTAGCATTATTAATCAATTCCGCAGCAGCGTTTATAGCCTCTTGACTAGTTTTTGGTACAGGGTTATAACTTCTAACACCTCTACATTTTTCGTAATTAAAATCTAACTCAGCAACTTGCGCATCTTTAGTAATATCGACCAATACTGGTCCTGGTCTTCCGCTTTTAGCAATGTAAAATGCTTTGGCAATAGCCGCAGGAATATCTTCTGCTTTAGTAACTTGGCAATTCCATTTTGTTACTGGTGTAGAAATACCAACTATATCGGTTTCTTGAAAAGCATCACTACCTAATAAATGTGAAAACACTTGCCCAGTAATACACACTAATGGTGTAGAATCTATTTGAGCATCTGCAATTCCTGTTATTAAATTGGTTGCCCCTGGTCCTGAAGTTGCCATTGCAACGCCAACTTTACCAGATATACGCGCATACCCTTGAGCGGCATGTGCTGCACCTTGTTCATGACGCGTTAATACGTGATGTATTTGGTCTTTAAATTTATATAATTCGTCATACACAGGCATAATTGCTCCTCCTGGATATCCATAAAGAATATCAACACCCTCTGCCATCAAACTTCTTACTACAGCTTCGCTACCTGATATACGTTGTGTTTTTTCTGCCACTTCTTGGTTCTTGTTAAATGTTTGTGTTTTCATAGTCTCAACGTTAAATGATGAGATTCCTACCCGCGCAGGAATGACAATTTATTACAAATCAGTTACACAGCCTTTTGAAGCCGATGCTACCGTTTTTGCGTATTTGTATAATATTCCTTTATTGTGTTTTAATGCTGGTTGTACCCATTGCGCTTTTCTTTCTGCTAATTCTTCATCAGATAGTAAAACATTAATGGAGTTATCTTCAGCACTAATTCTAATTTTATCACCAGTTTTTATTAATCCAATAGTTCCACCATTTTGTGCTTCAGGTGTAATATGTCCCACAACAAAACCATGTGTACCACCAGAAAAACGTCCATCGGTAATTAATGCTACCGATTTTCCTAAACCTGCTCCCATAATTAATGAGGTTGGTTTTAACATTTCGGGCATTCCTGGACCTCCTTTTGGACCTACATATCTAATTACGACCACATCACCTCTTTCAACTTCACCATTAGAAATCCCAGTATTTGCTGCTTGCTCACCATCGTAAACCACAGCTTTCCCTTCAAATAATAAACCTTCATTTCCTGATATTTTTGCAACGGCACCTTCGGTTGCTAGGTTACCATAAAGAATCTGTAAGTTACCTGAAGATTTTAATGCTTTATCCTTTGGAAAAATAACATCTTGATCATCCTCAAAGGAAAGAGGCTCAACATCAGCTAAATTTTCAGCTAAGGTTTTTCCTGTTACGGTTAAACATTCCCCATGTAAGTAACCATTATCTAGCAGATACTTCATAACAGCTGGCGTTCCACCAACACCATGAACATCTTCCATAAGGTATTTTCCAGATGGTTTTAAATCGGCTATTAACGGCGTTCTATCGCTTACACGTTGAAAATCCTCTAACGTAAACTCAATATCTGCAGCATGTGCAATAGCTAAAAAGTGCAACACTGCATTTGTAGAACCTCCTAAAGCATTTACTAACGCAATCGCATTTTCAATAGATTTTTTCGAAATAATATCTAAAGGCTTTAAATCTAATTCTAAAAGGTTTTTAATAGCTCTTGCTGTTCTTTCGCTTTCCGATAATTTATTAGGATTTTCTGCAGGAATAGATGAGTTATATGGTAATGCAAACCCCATACATTCAATTGCCGAAGCCATTGTATTTGCGGTATACATACCACCACAAGCTCCTGCTCCTGGAATAGCACTCTTTATAATTTCTCTATATTCTTCTTCACCAATTTCGCCAGCTACTTTTTGACCTAAAGCCTCGAAAGCCGAAACGATATTTAATTTTCTTCCTTTATATTTCCCAGACGCAATCGTTCCTCCATACATCATAATTGACGGACGGTTTAAACGCAACATCGCAATAACTGCTCCTGGCATATTTTTATCGCATCCAACAACAGAAACTAAAGCATCATAACTTTGCGCGTTCATTACCGTTTCAATTGAATCTGCAATAATATCACGAGATGCTAAAGAGTAATTCATACCCGAAGTTCCCATAGAAATACCATCACTAACACCAATAGTATTAAACCCTAAACCTACCATATTGGTTATTTTACACTCAATTTTAACCTCGGCAGCTAAATTATTTAAGTGCATGTTACATGGGTTTCCGTCGTAGCCAGTACTTGCAATACCCACTTGAGCCTTTTGCATGTCTTCATCTGTTAAACCGACTGCATATAACATGGCTTGAGATGCTGGTTGAGATTCGTCTTGTGTTAGTCTTTTACTATGTTTATTAAGTTCTTTCATATTTATTGCAAACAACTTTAGTCTTTAGCTTATTTTATTTTTGTATTCTCAGTAAATTCAGCTTTTTATTAAAAACTCTTCAATTTCACCAAAACAACTTGTCGAAATTAATTTATTAGCTTCTTATAGCCGATAACCTTTGTCTTTTCAGGTTAAATCCATGACTGTAAAAATCAACTCAATCACCTGTTTACCAGCTTTTTAGATGGATTTTTTTATGATGTTCAAAACAAAAAAAAAGTTCATAAAAAAACCTTCCTAATTCAGGAAGGTTATTATTATTTAATTTTGTTTTAAACACCCTTCCTTAGCCTTGTGAAATAATCACAAGGACATAAATAGGGCGCATATTCAAAAAATGTTTTTTCATCAGGATTGTGCAAATATTTACATTTAAATTTTAACAGCCAACTTATTGCCAAAAAAAACAAAAACAGACACACATATTCTTTTATTTTTTTACTTTTGCGAAAACAAATAATAAGAGGAAAGATTTGACTGATTGCAACCTCTTTACATTAAAATTTAAGTTAATGTAAACAAAAATGCTAAAGGCAGTGTAAACTTCCTTCGACGTTCTCGTCAAATCTTACCGTAAAATAATAATTATGGCATATTTATTCACTTCAGAGAGTGTATCTGAAGGACACCCAGACAAGGTCGCAGACCAAATTAGCGATGCATTAATTGATAACTTTTTAGCTTTTGATGCAGCATCGAAAGTAGCTTGTGAAACATTAGTTACAACAGGACAGGTTATACTTGCGGGCGAAGTAAAATCGACCACCTATTTAGATGTACAAAAAATAGCAAGAGACACCATAAACAAGATTGGTTATACCAAAGGCGAATACATGTTTGATGGGAATTCTTGTGGCGTTTTATCGGCCATTCATGAGCAATCTCAGGAAATTAATCAAGGTGTAGACCGTGGTATCAAAGAAGAACAAGGTGCTGGCGACCAAGGCATGATGTTTGGTTATGCCACTAACGAAACCGAAAACTTTATGCCTTTGGCTTTGGATTTATCGCACAGAATTTTAATTGAACTTGCTGAATTACGTCGTGAAGAAAAAGACATTACGTATTTAAGACCAGATTCTAAAAGCCAGGTGACTATTGAATATAGCGATGACAACGTGCCGCAACGAATTGATGCTATTGTGGTATCGACGCAGCATGACGATTTTGATGAAGATGAAACCATGCTTGCTAAAATTAGAAAAGACATCGTTGAGATATTAATACCAAGAGTAGTTGCTAAACTTCCTGAAGATACTCAGAAACTATTTAACGACGATATTACCTACCATATTAACCCAACAGGAAAATTTGTAATTGGTGGCCCACATGGCGATACTGGTTTAACTGGACGTAAAATTATTGTTGACACCTATGGTGGAAAAGGTGCTCATGGTGGTGGTGCATTTTCTGGAAAAGACCCAAGTAAGGTAGACAGAAGTGCTGCTTATGCAACAAGACATATTGCTAAAAACTTAGTTGCAGCTGGAGTTGCAGACGAAATTTTAGTACAAGTAAGTTACGCTATTGGTGTTGTTGAACCTATGGGGATTTTTGTAGATACTTACGGAACTTGCCCGTTCAATTTAACCGATGGTGAAATTGCCGAAAAAGTTTCTGAAATTTTTGACATGAGACCATTTGCTATTGAAGAACGTTTAAAATTACGCTCACCAATGTACAGCGAAACTGCCGCTTACGGACACATGGGGCGTAAAAACGAAACCATAACCAAAACTTTTTCTCAGCCTAATGGCGAAAACATAACACTAGATGTTGAGCTATTTACTTGGGAGAAATTAGATTATGTTGATAAAGTAAAAACCGCTTTTGGGTTGTAAAACTTAAAGCTTAATTTATAATTAAAAGACCACTTTTTTTAAGGTGGTCTTTTTTTATGCGTTTGACTTTATCAAAATTTTCACCTAAATTCGTTTAACATCGGTTAGCTTTAATAAAATAACAAAGCGCAATATGCCACTCTAAATTAAATCCTTAGCTATGAAATATACCATTTCAAACACCATTAACAAGCCTATTAAAGTAGTGGCAGAAAAGTTTATGGAACCTGATGGCGCTTTACAATGGATGGAAGGCCTACAAAAAATAGAGCGCTTGTCTGATAAGCCTTATGAAGTAGGTGCTAAAAGCAGATTTCATTCCTTGCATAAAAATAAAAAGTTTGTCATAAATGAAACCATCATTGAACAAAACATGCCTTACCAAATCAAGTTTGCATTTACCAGTTCGATGGGATACAATGAAGTGGAAATGGTATTTGAAAAACTAAATGATAATACCACAAAACAAATCAACAACAGTTATTTCCAATTAAAAGGAATTATGAAATTTATTGGCCCTTTAATGAAAGGGATGTTTAAAAAGCAATCCATGAAATATTTGAACGCTTTTAAAGAATATGCAGAGAAATAACTACTATTACCAACAACTTGTGTAATTCAGTGCGTGGCATTTAATGGTTTTAAGAGAAACCTAACAGATTTCTGCATTTTCTTCCCTTTTTGCTAAATTTATCATAGCACTCAATCGTAACAAAGCGACACGCAGACACGTAAAACAAACTTGCCAAAACCCTTAGAATATGAAAACTCTCAAAATTTTACTTTTTATAATTGCAATTATAAATTCCAATAAAGGAATGTCTCAAAACATAGCATCACATCAGTGGGAAAATCGGGTTTTATTAGTTTTAACAGATGCTACTGACACCATTACTTTTCAAAATCAAATAAAAGAATTACAAACACAAGAAAACGAGCTAACAGATCGAAAACTTATAGTTTACCAAATAACAAAACATACTTACCATATTGGTTTAAAAGATGCCGAATGGCAGAATGCATCCAAACTTTATAATAAATACAATTCGGCAAACTCCCCTTTTGAAGTTATATTAATTGGTTTAGATGGGGGCATAAAGTTAAGACAAAGCCATTTACTAACCTGTAAGACCTTATTCGAGACCATAGACGTTATGCCAATGCGAAAATCTGAATTAAAGCGAAAGCGCAAATAATTTAAAAATAAAACCCAAAGCTCCCGGTAACACCAAATTTACTTGCATCAGGCTATAGCGCTTAATCTTTATAAATTCCTCTACAAATAAAGTCTATTCTAAGCACTTTAAAAATAATAGCTACACCTAAACTGCATTCCTAGCACAACGCCTTAAAAAAACTAAAAGAAACAGAAACGGCAGTTCAATTCCGATAAATTTTGGTCCTACTATATTAATATTTAGAAGCTACATATTTTGGAATAAAAACCTACCTTTAAAAAAAACTGTATTATTACCTTACCAAAACTAAGCTTATTTACAACTGCAAGTATTTGATTACCAATACATTACAATCTGTTGATTCGTCTTTTAACGCACAAAAATGCGTTTAATCGAAAAAAGACAGTTTATTTCTAGAAATAAACTAACTTCTGTTTTCTAACACTTAATTATATAAAAAGATGCAAACAAAAAACAAAGCTATTACATTTGCGTTTATCCTTTTAGCATTGACTTTTACTACAAATATGAATGCCATACAAGGAAATAGTGGCAATGGACAAGGAGGAGGAACAAGCAACAACGATGGACAGCACAATTCTACCAGCGGGAGTACACAAACAAATGGTGCTTCAACCAATAATAATGGTAACGGTGGAAACAGTGGGGTTCCTCTAGACGGTGGTCTCGGCGTTATATTAGCTGCTGCCGCCATATTTGGAATTAAAAAATTACGTGAAAAATAGTAAGTAATTTATTATTTTAACCAAATTGCATTCATAAAAAAGGGCTTATATAAGCCCTTTTTTATATTTTACAAATAAAAAATAATACTTTGGCATGTTAAAAATAAAACCCAAAGCTCCCCGTAACGCCAAATTTTCTTGCATCAGGATATAGCGCTTTATCTTTGTAATTTCCTCTAAAATTAAAATCTATTCTAAGTACCTTAAAAATATTACCTACACCTAAACTATATTCGTAATATGGCTCATTTGATGGTGCCACTAACTCGATATTATTAGGATTACTTGGCACATTATTTAATACAACGTTTTTGTCTGTTATACTTCCCATAACACCGCGTACACTTACAATTTCTCGCAGATTTAACTTACGTAAAAACGGAATTCTTGAAAATAAGCGCCCGTTAAAATTATGCTCAAAATGAAAAGAAGCATAAGTATCGGACACAAACTCGTAAAAATCAAGCTGTGAAAAAGTATTATAAATTGAAAAATACGATTGATTTCCTGGAATAACACTCAACAAACCAAGTGGTACTTCACCAAAGGTTTTACCAGCCTCAAAGGTAGTATTTAACCTTCCAAAACCACCCATTTGCCAAGGTTGTGTGTATGAAAACTGCACTTTAGTATAATCGAAGTCGCTATTAAACAAACTTTTATCCCCACGTGTTACTTGAGCAAACAAACGCGAGTAATAATCGTTAGCTACTCTACGTTCCACCCCAAAACCAGTCATTTTACGTCCTGGAAAATAAGACACCGATAAGTTGGATTCAAATTGTGTTATTTCTGAAGCTATACCAGTTGGCGTATTATAATCTAAACTAAAAGTTGGCGATGCCGATTCTAAAGTCCTGTAATTCCCTCCTAATCTAAAAATAACATTACGCCAAGGTTCTGCTTCAACCGCCAAACTTGTTAGATTAATATTGGTAAGTTTATCGTTTGTACTTGTTCCCACTACTGAAGACGATGCTAAACTCCTTCCCAATACATCGGTACTAGTAGTTAAGCTAGCTCCTATTTGCTCGATATCACGTCGGTTTCCTCCAGAAATAATGAGTCGGCTTTTTTTATCGACTAGCCATTTACCAGAAATTCCATATTTAAATTTATCGTCGTCCACTCCATAGGCTAAAAACCCTTCTAATCGCCATAAATCATTCGGCCCAAAATAGGTTCGCCCTCCAGTTCTTAAACGTAAACCTTCAACTTCGTTATATCCAAAAGTTGAAAAAACGGGTCCATAATCTAAAGGCAACGTATTAAACTCAATATACCCCGAAGCTAAAATGCTACCTAAATTATACAAACGTTTAAACTTTTTAACCGTTTTAAGAGTGTCTAACATTTTATAAACCCCTTTCTCGTCTTTATTTAAAGCTTCTAATCGGTTTTCACCCCAAAACTCATCATCTCTATTATAAACATCCTTATCATAATTATAAACTTCTGCATCGTAGAATTTTTTATCCTTTTCAATATCAAACTTATAATTATTGTATAATGTGGTACGTTTTCCGTAAACACCTCGAGACTTTTCTTTTTTATTAAAAGCAAAATCCGACAACATATAATCTCTTGTCACCAAGAAAAGAGAATCGCTTAACACCTCGAATTCCTGCTCAATATAAATTTCTTTAACCCAGTTAATATTGGCACTTTTTGAAGCTTGAAGATTAATTTCCTTAAGAGCATAGGTGGTATCTGCCACCCAAAAATCGCCTTTAAAAGTCAATTCATTTTTTCGTCGTGGGTAGTAAATAATATTATAACACCATTTATTATCGATAAAAGCACTGTCGGACAAAACATAGTTATAAGTGTTAATGCCTGTTTTAGATATAGGACTAACAAAACTTTTATCGAAAAATTTCATGTAATTATCGTACACGTTAAAATCAGAATACAAATCGCCTATAAAATCTATAATAATTTGATTATCACTAAATCCGGAGTTTTTGTTACCTAGTAAGTCTTCTTTGGTTTTATTAATAACATTATCGCCATATACTTTTGAAACGGCTTCGTTTATAAAAATAGGCAAATAGGTTTTTCCTGTAACGTTTGATGTATCTACCTCGTTAAACACAAACTCCATACCCTTAAACAGCTTGCTTTTAATAAGCGCACTATCTATGGTATTTAAATCGAATTCTACTTTTTCGTATTTATCGAATTCGTATTGTTTAAATTGCTTTAAACCATTACTTCGTTTATGTGCCCAAATTTTTCTTAAAATGTCTATAGCCGGATTATCCTTTTTAGATTGTTTTCCAGACACAATAAGTACCGTATTTAATTCGGCGGTTTCTTCTTTAAGGACAAACTTTAAATTGTAGTTTACCTTTTTTTCTAATGGTACATGTAACGTTTCGTAACCTATAAAGGTAACAACCAACCCATCCCAAGTAGCATCAGACTCTAAATAGAATTTTCCATTTTCGTTAGTTATGGTACCTTCTGTAGATCCTTTAAACACAATATTTGCGAAGGAAACAGGTTCATTATATTCATCGAACACAAAACCACTAACTTTGGTTTGTGCATACGCAGAAGATAATCCGAGGTAGAAAAGGGCAATAATTAATCTTATATTCATAATACAAAAAAACTTCATCAACAATTATGCTAATGAAGTTTATATAACGTAAAAAATGTTGTTTTATTTATATAGTACCTTTTTAACAGCTTTGATAACTTCGGTATAATCCGGTAACCATTCTGCCAATAAAGTAGGAGAATAAGGCGCTGGAGTATCAGCTGTGTTTATTTTTACTATTGGCGCATCTAAATAATCAAATGCTTCAGATTGCACTAAATATGTAATTTCGGTTGCCACATTTCCAAAAGGCCATGCTTCTTCTAAAATTACTAATCTGTTTGTTTTTTTAACCGACTCAACAATAGCCTTTCTATCTAAAGGACGAACCGTACGTAAATCGATAATCTCACAAGAAATACCTTCTTTCTCTAACTCATCGGCAGCCTTGTAAGCTTCTTTTATAATTTTACCAAAAGATACGATAGTAACATCTGTACCTTTACGTTTTAATTCGGCAACACCAATTGGTACAATATACTCACCTTCTGGCACTTCACCTTTATCACCATACATTTGCTCACTTTCCATAAAAATAACTGGATCGTCATCTCTAATTGCAGCTTTTAATAAACCTTTTGCATCGTAAGGATTAGATGGTACAACTACCTTTAACCCTGGAGTATTTGCAAACCAGTTTTCGAAAGCTTGCGAGTGTGTTGCTCCTAATTGACCTGCAGAACCTGTTGGCCCACGAAATACAATAGGACATTTAAACTGCCCACCAGACATTTGTCTAATTTTTGCAGCATTATTTATTATTTGATCAATTCCAACTAAAGAGAAGTTAAAAGTCATGTACTCTACAATTGGTCTGTTTCCCGTCATTGTAGACCCGATAGCGATACCAGCAAAACCAAGTTCTGCAATAGGCGTATCGATAACACGCTTTGCTCCAAATTCATCAAGCATTCCCTTTGATGCTTTATAAGCTCCGTTATACTCAGCTACTTCTTCACCCATTAAATACACGCTTTCGTCTCTGCGCATTTCTTCGCTCATTGCTTCGCAAATGGCTTCTCTAAATTGAATTGTCTTCATTGAATATATTTTGATTCGAATAGCAAAAATAACAATAAATGAGTTACCCTCTTACAAGTTTTTTTTAAAATTTACTATGCATGCATAGTAAATATTTAGAATTTTATATTTAACTTCGTAAACTGAAAAAAACAAGACATCTAAATACATAAAAAAATGAAAATATTAGTGTGTATAAGTCACGTACCGGATACAACATCGAAAATTAATTTTAGCGAAAACGATACTAAATTTGATACTAGTGGCGTACAATTTGTTATTAACCCAAATGACGAATTTGGTTTAACACGTGCTATGTGGTTTAAAGAGAAGCAAGGTGCTTCGGTTACCGTGGTTAATATTGGTGGTGCAGAAACTGAACCTACTTTAAGAAAAGCATTAGCTATTGGCGCAGATGAAGCTATACGTGTTAATACCGTAGCTACCGATGGATTTTCTGTAGCAAAACAACTAGCTAATGTTGTTAGTATTGGCGGATACGATCTAGTTATTGCTGGTCGTGAATCTATTGATTACAATGGCGGAATGGTTCCTGGTATGGTTGCTGGTTTGCTTAATGCTAATTTTGTAAATAATTGTATTGGATTAGAGGTTGATGGCACTTCAGCTAAAGCCATAAGAGAAATTGATGGTGGAAAAGAAACTGTTTCAACATCCCTTCCTTTGGTTATTGGTGGCCAAAAAGGATTGGTTGAAGAGAGCGATTTACGCATCCCTAACATGAGAGGTATAATGATGGCTCGTAAAAAACCATTAAATGTTGTTGAACCTGTAGATGCCAATCAAGAAACGGCCTCAGTTTCATTTGAAAAACCAACACCAAAAGGTGCAGTTACTTTAGTATCTCCAGATAATTTAGACGAATTAGTAAGTTTACTTCATAACGAAGCTAAAGTGATTTAATCATATATTAAATCATCCTGAGTTTATTTTCAGGATCTTTTTGATGTAAACGATAAAAAATAATTAAGATTCCCTTCATTACGGGAATGAAAAACAAAGTAATATATGTCAGTCTTAGTATATACAGAATCAGAACAAGGTGCCTTTAAAAAAACAGCTTTCGAGGTGGCTTCTTATGCAAAAGCAGTTGCAAATCAATTAGGAACTACGGTTACTGCTGTAGCCATAAACGCAAACGACACTAGTACCTTAGGTACTTATGGCGTAGATAAAGTGTTAAATATAACCAATGCGCAACTTGATAAATTTAATGCGAACGCATACGCTTCTGCCATTAAACAAGCTGCCGAAAGTGAAAGTGCACAAGTTGTTGTTGTAAGCTCCAGTGCAGATAGCAAATATTTAGCACCCTTATTAGCCGTAGGTCTAAATGCGGGTTACGCGTCAAACGTGATAGCAGCGCCATCAAATACGAGTCCCTTTACTGTAAAACGTACCGCATTTACCAATAAAGCTTTCGAAAACACTCAAATAAGCACCGATATTAAAATTGTAGGTGTATCTAATAACGCCTTTGGGTTAGTTGAAAATAGTGGTAGCGCTTCCGCGGAAGAGTTCTCGCCTAATATTCCAGAACTAGGAGTTACAGTAGAATCGGTTGATAAAGCTACAGATAAAGTATCAATTGCTGATGCTGAAATAGTAGTGTCTGGCGGTCGAGGGTTAAAGGGTCCAGAAAACTGGGGCATGATTGAAGAACTTGCAGATGTTTTAGGAGCTGCAACAGCCTGCTCTAAACCAGTTTCAGATTTAGGGTGGCGTCCACACAGTGAACACGTTGGGCAAACAGGAAAACCTGTAGCATCAAACTTATATATAGCTATTGGAATTTCCGGAGCTATACAACATTTAGCCGGAATTAATGCTTCAAAAGTAAAAGTAGTAATTAATACAGATCCAGAAGCACCTTTCTTTAAAGCTGCAGATTACGGTGTTGTTGGAGATGCTTTTCAAGTGGTTCCCGAATTAATAGAGAAATTAAAAGCTTTTAAAGCACAGCAATAATATTTTGTAATAGCAATTATAGCTTATTTTTAAATTATAATTGGTATAATACTATAGAACTGCTTAAATTAGCATTTTGACTTAAAATTGCCTTGTGCAGTTGGTAAAGTTCTAATTTAAGCAGTTCTTTGCGTTTTTAATACATTATGAGTTTAGTAAGATTAAATATAAAAGGCATTTCCTACAGCCAAACACAAAATGGCGCATATGCTTTAATTTTAAATGAAGTAGAAGGGGACCGCAAACTACCTATTGTTATAGGGGCGTTTGAAGCGCAGTCTATTGCCATTGCATTAGAGAAGGAAATTAGTCCGCCTCGACCATTAACACACGATTTATTTAAAAACTTTGCCGATAGATTTGATGTTGTTGTTAAACAAGTTATCATACATAAATTGGTTGATGGCGTTTTTTACTCTAGCTTAATTTGCGAACGCGATAAAATTGAAGAAATTATTGATGCCCGAACTAGTGATGCTATTGCGTTAGCACTTCGTTTTGAAGCACCAATATTTACATACAAAAATATTCTTGATAAAGCCGGTATTTACTTAAAAGTGAACCCTAAAGAAGAAGACGAAAACGAAACTCAAGACAGTATTTTAATGGATGAGTTAGTGGCTTCTGAGTTAGAACCTAAAGACGAACCACGCGAACGTTTCCAAGGTAAAACTTTAGAAGAACTTCAAACAATGCTTGAAGAAGCCGTTATAAATGAAGATTATGAGAAAGCCGCTCATATTCGTGATGAAATCTCAAAACGAGAATAACCCTTAATTTTTAGTATGAAAAAGCTGTTTTTGCGCATTGCTGTTATATTTTTATGTTTCACCTCATCAGTTATAGCGCAAGATATAGACAAAACAGATGCCACTGAACTTATTGAAGAAATCTCGCAAACAGAAACTGTTTTAGTAGATTCTACATCTATTAATTTGGCTGAAATCAAAACAGAAGCAACTCAAATATCACAAATTCCTACAAGTACAAATACCATTACACCAAGTCAAGGATTCTCCATAACTAGTTTGTGGCGAGGTGTATTAGGAATGGTTACTTTAGTTTTCGTGGCCTTCCTTTTTAGTAGTAACCGCAAAGCCATTAATTGGAAAATTGTTGGTATTGGGTTAGCCTTTCAATTACTTATTGCAATAGGTGTTTTAAAAGTTGAAGTCATAAAAACTATTTTTGAATTTATTGGCAGCCTATTTGTTAGCGTTTTAGATTTTACAAGGGCTGGAAGTAAATTTCTATTTGAAGGCTTGGTTGTAGACATGGATACTTTTGGCTTTATTTTTGCCTTTCAAGTACTCCCAACTATCATCTTCTTTTCAGCATTAACCTCCGTACTTTTTTACTTAGGAATTATTCAAAAGGTAGTAAAAGTAATGGCTTGGTTACTTTCCAAAACATTAAAAATATCCGGAGCAGAAAGCTTAAGTGTTGCCGGAAACATCTTTTTAGGACAAACCGAAGCCCCACTTTTAATTAAGGCTTACTTAGAAAAAATGAATAAGTCTGAAATGCTGTTGGTTATGATTGGTGGTATGGCCACTGTTGCAGGGGCAGTGCTAGCAGCCTATATTGGCTTTTTAGGTGGAGACAATCCAGAATTAAGATTATTTTACGCCAAGCATTTATTAGCAGCATCGGTAATGGCTGCACCAGGCGCAATAGTAATTTCAAAAATTCTATATCCGCAAACCGAAGATGTAAACACCGATGTATCAGTCTCACAAGAAAAAATAGGTTCAAACTTTTTAGATGCTATTGCTAATGGCACGACTGAAGGCTTAAAACTTGCTGTAAATGTTGGCGCCATGCTTTTAGTATTTGTTGCTTTTATTGCTATGTTTAATGGTATTTTAGGTTGGGTTGGCGATGTTACTTCAATTAATGGTTGGATAGCCACTAATACTACCTATAAAAATTTATCTCTTGAGCTTATTTTAGGCTACATTTTTGCTCCGCTTATGTGGCTTATTGGTGTTGCAAAAGAAGATATGGCTTTAATGGGGCAACTATTAGGAATCAAATTGGCAGCTAGTGAGTTTATTGGTTATATTCAATTAAGAGATTTAAAAGAAGTATCAAACGTTGTGCATCTTAATTACGAGAAATCAATAATCATGGCTACTTATATGCTTTGTGGATTTGCTAATTTTGCATCTATAGGAATTCAAATTGGCGGAATTGGTTCTTTGGCTCCCGGACAGCGCAAAACGCTTTCTAAATTTGGAATGAAAGCCTTAATTGGTGGTACTATTGCTTCGTTAATCTCAGCTACTATTGCCGGTATGATTATTGGCTAAAGGTAAACCGTTGCAGAAAAATACTTTTTTTCTAAAGCCAACACCTCGTTAATAACTTTTAATATCTAACGGGGTTAAAAAACACCAATAACCTCTCTTTTTCTTTAATTTCGTAACTGCAAAGAAATGAGCTTCATTGCTACCCAAATAACTTTTTAAATAAAAGATTTCTGCTTTGACAGGAATATCGCTTATGAAACAATATCACGACTTAGTAAAACACGTTTTAGAAAACGGTAACGAAAAAGGAGATCGCACAGGAACAGGAACTAAAAGTGTTTTTGGTCACCAAATGCGATTCGATTTAAGTGAAGGCTTCCCTATGGTAACCACCAAGAAACTACATTTAAAATCTATTGTTTATGAATTACTTTGGTTTTTAAAGGGGGATACAAACACCAAATATCTTACCGAAAACGGTGTGCGTATCTGGAATGAATGGGCTGATGAGAATGGCGATTTAGGACCTGTATATGGTCACCAATGGCGTAATTGGAATAATGATGATATTGACCAAATTAAAGACATCATACATACATTAAAAAACAACCCAAATAGCAGGCGTATGTTGGTTTCAGCATGGAATCCATCGGTTTTACCAGACACCTCTAAAAGCTTTGGTGAAAATGTAGCTAATGGCAAAGCGGCACTTCCGCCTTGTCATGCCTTTTTTCAATTTTATGTAGCCAATGGAAAACTGTCTTGTCAACTATACCAACGTAGTGCAGATATATTTTTAGGCGTGCCTTTTAACATTGCATCCTATGCTTTATTCACCATGATGATGGCGCAAGTTTGTGGTTATGAGGCTGGTGAATTTATACATACCTTTGGCGATGCACATATTTACAGTAATCATTTTGATCAGGTTGAATTACAACTCTCTAGAGATATTCGTCCGTTGCCAAAAATGATTTTAAATCCAAACATTAAAGATATTTTCGACTTTGATTTTGAGGATTTTACTTTGGTTGATTATAATCCGCATCCGCATATAAAAGGTGCCGTAGCCATTTAGTAACACCAAAAAGAGTGGTCTAAATAGTTACAGAAACATTACAAAAAAAGGAACAAAAAAGCACTTCAAACGAGGTGCTCTTTTGTTTATATGTAAGCGTGATTATAATTTTATAATCCCGTTTTCTGCTCCAGCAAAATCATTCCACGCATAAGCATCAGCTGCATCGTCGTTTACATAAACACCATCAACAACATACTTAAACTCGTAAGAATTACCAGATTCTAAATCAACAGTCCCCTTAAAAGATCCATTTTTTAATTTTTTAAGTGGAGCCTTTTTAGCATTCCATTCATTAAATGATCCAACTACAGATACCTTTTTAGCATCTTCTGCTGGTACAGTAAATGTTACTTTACAAACTGGTTTACTTTTTAAAAATTGTTTTTTAATAGCCATAATTCTATGTTTTAATATTTTAATTTAATACTTAAAAGCATTACAAATTTACTAACAAATTGAAATCCGTAACTATTTAAGTCTCTTTACTTTTAAAAAATTATCGATTTGGCAAAATGTATTCTTCAAAACAATCAAGTATGTAATAAATTACCTATTAATTTAAAGTATTATCATATACAAACAACCGCTTTACACTGATTATCAGGTCGTTTTAAAACCAAAATCTTTTAATTTATATATTTAAAGTAAGTATTTTATTATTCTATTTAAATTTAGTAAAAAGGATTAACTTTACACTCTTTATTTTACAAATATGTTCGGAAAAAAGAAATCTATACCACAAATTGACAAAGACCAATTAGAGCTTATTGAAAATGCTCAAAAACGTATAAAACAGAAAAAAAATTTATATGTGCATTTTGTTTTGTTTCTATTAGGCTGTGTTTTTTTAATTATAGCTAATACAGTTTTAAATATTGCACCAGATTTTAAACCATTTGGTAAAGAATGGTTTTTAACGGCAATTATTATTTGGCTATTCTTGTTTATATACCACTTATTTAATGTGTTTGTTACTCATAAATTTATGGGAAAATCATGGGAAAAAGCGCAGTTAGAAAAATTAGTAGCTAAACAACAAAACCGGATAGAAAAATTAAAAGCTGGTTTTATTAAAGAAGAAAGCAAACTAGCAAAGAGTGAAGTGTTTAATCAAGAAAGCACCAAAGCCGTTAAATCTGGTAAGGAATTAACCATTATTGTAGCTGCAGCCGAGAACAATGCCATTGGTTTAGGCAACAAATTAATTTGGCATTTAAGTGACGATCTAAAACGCTTTAAGGCGCTTACAAATGGTCATCATATTATTATGGGGCGCAAAACATTTGAAAGTTTCCCAAAACCTTTACCAAATAGAACTCATGTTGTTATTACACGCCAAAAGGACTATGAAGTACCAGATGGTGTTATTGTTGTGCATAATTTAGAAGATGCTATTGATGCATCAAAAAAAGATACTAATCCTTATATTATTGGTGGCGGACAAATATACAAGCAAGCCATGGCTATAGCCACTAAAATTGAGCTTACACGTGTACATGAAAGCTTTGAAGCAGACACTTACTTTCCAGAAATTGATACTAACCTTTGGAAAGAAACTGCAAATACGTTTCATAAAAAAGATGATACTCATGCTCATGAGTTTTCATTTTTAACTTATACTAGGGTTTAATTTTTTTAATGGTTTTATAAATAACACAACAAAAGTGTTGAACTAAACCAACAAAAAAATCAATGGTTCTGTTACAAATTTCAGTAATTTTGCCACATGGTAAAAGAGATACAACTTCGTATTACATTAAAGGAAGAGGAACAACCTAATATTCTCGTATTAAAATCTGCGATTAAGTTAGATATTGATAGGCAAGACATTACTGGAGTTAAAATACTCAGAAAGTCTATTGACGCCCGAAAACCAAAAATAATCCTTAACTATAAAGTTGCTGTTTATATTCGCGAAGCTTTACAAAAATCCTCCGCGTATCAATTTGAATATAAAAACGTATCAAAAGCCAAACCTATTCATATTATTGGTTTTGGTCCTGCTGGTATGTATGCTGCTTTACGCTGTATTGAACTAGGCTTTAAACCCATAGTTTTAGAACGTGGCAAAAATGTACAGGATCGCAGACGCGATTTAAAAGCCATAAACCAAGATCATTTTGTAAACGAGGATTCCAATTATTGTTTTGGCGAAGGCGGTGCCGGAACCTATAGCGATGGGAAACTATACACACGTAGTTTAAAACGTGGTGATGTACGTCGTATTTTCGAAAACTTGGTATTTCATGGGGCCACCGATCAAATTTTAATCGATGCGCATCCACATATTGGTACCAACAAATTACCTAAGGTAGTTCAAAACATTCGTGAAACCATATTAAATTTTGGCGGCGAAATTCATTTTGAAACCCGCGTTACAGATTTCGTAATAAAAGATAATCAAATAAAAGCCATTGAACTTCAAAACGGCAATGTACTAGATGTTGAAAAAGTAATTCTTGCTACAGGGCATTCCGCTAGAGATATCTTTTATTTACTACATAGAAAGGCCATTGCTTTAGAGGCTAAATCCTTTGCTATGGGCGTTCGTGTTGAGCATCCGCAACATATTATCGACTCCATTCAATACCATTGTTCTGGTAATCGCCATGAGTTACTACCCGCAGCTTCTTATGGTTTGGTTGAGCAAGTAAAAGATCGTGGTGTGTACTCATTTTGCATGTGTCCCGGTGGTTTTATCGTGCCTGCCGCAACTGCCAATGGCGAAGTGGTAGTAAATGGTATGTCGCCATCAAAACGAAATAATTTATTTGCCAACTCTGGTATTGTAGTAGAAATTAATGTCGATACCGATCTACCAAAATATGAGCAATTTGGTGTATTAAAAGGCTTAGAATACCAAAAAAACTTAGAACGTTTAGCATTTACTGCGGGCGGCCGAAGTCAGGTAGCACCAGCACAACGATTAACCGATTTTGTAGAAGGTAAACTATCAACAACTTTAAACGATACCTCGTATCAGCCGGGACTAAAATCTGCGCCATTACACTCTTTATTACCTAAATTTATTGGTGGCAGACTCCGAAAAGGCTTTGAGGCTTTCGGTAAAAAAATGAAAGGCTATTACACAGAGGAAGCCAATATTGTGGGGGTAGAATCTCGAACCTCATCGCCAGTTTCTATTCCAAGAAAAGAAAATTTACAACATACACAAATTACCAACCTTTATCCTTGTGGCGAGGGTGGCGGTTATGCTGGCGGTATTGTATCGGCAGCCATGGATGGCGAACGTTGCGCAGAGGCAGCAACAGGAAACCTTTAATTTAATAATTTGGGCATTACCACAAAGGTTGGGCTTTACGCAGTCGCTTTTTTGAGTGGAATACCTGCCTATCGGCAGCTAGGAGTGCAACAACACAAAAGAGCTTCAACAAATACTTAAAATGTTTTACATACACGATTTCATTAATTTAAAATCAATGAGTAACCCCTAACCCAAAACTCCAAACTTTCAAAAAACACTCTAGCTAGGTCTAAAGATTTATTGTTATTTTAGCCCCACAAAAACGAACAAACATGAACGCATACATTTTTCCAGGTCAAGGCGCGCAATTCTCAGGAATGGGTTTAGACCTTTACGAGAATTCACCTTTAGCACAAGAGTTATTTGAACAAGCCAATGAAATTCTTGGATTTCCTATCACAGATATTATGTTTGAAGGATCTGCCGAAGATTTAAAAGAAACCAAGGTAACGCAACCTGCCATATTTTTACACTCTGTCATATTAGCAAAAACATTAGGAGATAGTTTTAAACCCGATATGGTTGCAGGACATTCTCTTGGAGAGTTTTCAGCATTGGTAGCAAATGGTGCTTTAACCTTTAAAGACGGCTTAAAATTGGTCTCGCAACGTGCTTTAGCTATGCAAAAGGCTTGCGAGTTACAACCAAGTACCATGGCAGCTGTTTTAGGACTTGAAGATGATATTGTTGAAAAAATATGTGCCACAACCGAAGGTGTTGTTGTTGCCGCAAATTACAACTGCCCAGGACAATTAGTAATTTCTGGCGAAGTTGAAGCTATAAATAAAGCCTGCGAAGCTTTAAAAGAAGAAGGTGCACGTCGAGCATTAGTATTACCTGTAGGAGGTGCTTTCCATTCACCTTTAATGGAACCAGCACGTGAAGAACTTGCTGCAGCAATAAAAAACACCACATTTAGTAAACCTAACTGTCCTATATACCAAAACGTAACAGCCAATGCGGTAATTGATGAGGAAGCCATTAAAGCCAACCTTATTTCTCAATTAACAGCTCCTGTGCGTTGGACGCAATCTGTTCAACAAATGGTAGCTGACGGTGCTACGTTGTTTACCGAAGTTGGTCCAGGTAAAGTTTTACAAGGCTTAGTAAAAAAGATTAACAGAGCATCTGAAACCGCTTCTGCAACTTTCGAAATTAAAGGTTAAATGAAGCTTACCAAACGTTCTATATATATTATTTTAGTTATTGTTTTAACTATTGCAGCCGATCAAATATCAAAAGTAATAGTAAAACAAAATGTAACTTTAAGAACCGAAGTAAATCCCGGTGAACGCATTCCTATTATTGGGGATGCTTTTATTTTAATGCATGTAGAAAATACAGGGGCATTTCTTGGTATGGGTAGCGAACTTAACGAAACACTAAGAATTGTTCTTTTATTAGTGTTACCAATATTAGTTTTAGGTTTTGTCCTTCGTCATATATTTTTAGATAAATCTTTAGACAATTGGTCACTTTTTGCCTTTGCAAGTATTATTGGCGGTGGTATTGCTAATGTTTACGATAGAATTGTTTACGGAAGAGTTACCGATTTCCTATTTATAGATCTTGGCGGGGTTTTTAGAACTGGTATTTTTAATTTAGCCGATTTATCGGTTACAACGGGCATGATTATACTGCTTTTTGTGAGTTTTAGGAAGAAGAAAAGTAAAGAATAAAACAAAACCCGAAACATGTGTTTCGGGTTTTGTTTTTAGAGAGGTTTCTTGATTAACGTCCTAATGTTCATCCTCTAAGAAACCCGTTCTTTTATAACCTTCAAAATGATAAACATTACCAGGGTCATCTGAAAATTCACCATCAAACGAAATCATATCAGCAGTTACACCAAATGTACTAGTTGTACCATTTTTTACGATAGCTCCATTAGTAATAGTAACCGTTATCGCACCACTTATAAGATTAGTTCCTGAAAAGGTTAAATCACCTAGGTTAGCAGGCACTACAGCCTTAAAAGGCCAAATATGATTATCGGTTATTTGAATTTCTGTACCATTATCTGCATTTGAGTTTGATATGGTTATAAATTCATAATCCAATACTAGATTACCGTCTAAAAAAGTTTGCACGTAATAATCTCCAGACATTTCTATTACACTAGATGTTGTCACAGGAAAATCTTCAAACCCTTCTTCTGTTTCGCAAGCCAATACTAATAAGCAACTTAACAAGAATGTTTTTAAATATATTTTCATAATATCTCTAATTTTTATTAATTAATTTTTAAGAAATCTTCGAGTGAATATGCCACAACACCCAATAAATGTATTTAAGGTAATATCACCTGTAGCTAGTATTGTTCCGCTACTTCCAGCCTCATCGCTAGGATCAATAACAATATCACCAAAACGACTAGATTGCCTAGGTGCAATTATCTCTGTACTAGAGATTTGGAATAAAACAACGGCAATGTTGTTTGTTGGCAAAACATCATCTGCTTGGTAAACACCATCTGAAATTTTAGTTAGCGTCATTACGTGTGCAGAATTAGAGTCTCTTGTATAACTCCCACTTATATCACTAGATGCAATAAAGCTTGGATCATCCACCACTGCAACATACCTAAACGCTGTCCCGTCAAAACCATCAGCATTTGTAGCCGCATATTCTAATTTATATACTCCAGGTTGACTTGTATTTACTGTTCCTGATGTAGTAAATGGTAACTCATCGGTACCTGCTAAAGCTTTGACTCCAGAATCTGTAAAGGAAGAACCTGTTTGAATAAGAGCAAAGGGCTCATCAATTTCAAAACTTGGAAATATTGTAACTTCTGATGTAATTGGTGTAGTTTCAGAACAAGAAATTAACACAATTAACAAGCAAAGCACTGAAACCATTCCTGTGAATTTATTTTTTATTTTCATTATCTTATATTTTAAATTAAAAAATACTTTTCGGTTATTTTTGGTCCCACCATACTTTCTCAGTTAGTGAGGTTTTTTGAGTGATATTGGGGTTTTTAGAGGTTTCTGTATCAGGATAAAAAAGTGTATTAGGTGTTTGGTTACCCGTTAATACTGAACCTACAGATACCACAAAATTCCCAATGCTATAATCTTGATTACCTAGGGTTACTGTTTCTGGATATTGAGTTCTATTTGTCTCAAAAAAACCTTCTATATTATTCACATTAGCCAAGGATACCCATTTTTGAATTATAACCTGTCTTAAAGCTGTTTCAATATCTGGTGAAGCAACATACTCGTAGGTTCCGCCTGGATCTGTTAAAGCCATAGCTAAACTTGGGTCGAGTCCATACGTTAAAAAGGAATTTAAAACTCCGGCATCATATTTATCTTTGGCTCCTGAACCACCTGAATACCTGATTAATGCTTCTGCTTGCAGAAAATTACTTTCAGCTACTGTAATTAAATAAACTGGAGTCGTAGCTATAATGTTAGGTCTTGAAAAATTGGAAGCAACTTCAGAAGCGTAAGTGTCACGATCACCTTGATCAATACCTCTAAATATACCCGGAGTATCATCATTAAGTCTATAAATAGCGGCATCTCGAGGATCGCTATTTGTTCGTAAAAATTGAAGCAATGAATTACTCGCTATATTATTTACGTCTCCTAAACGGTCTATTTGAACATCATAAAAGGGGTTAGCTTTATTTTCGGCATCCTCATAAAGAGCAAATTTTGCATCAGTACTTATAAAATTATCGGCAGCTAAAAGTGCATTTACCGCTGAAGCATTTGCTTGACTAGTATAAGCCATTCTAATATAAAGCTTGAGCTTCAAAGTGTTTGCAAATTTAACCCATTCTTCCATCTCGGCATTATAAATGGCATCTTGAGCCCCCACATTTGATGGTATAGGGTTATTGGTATACTTACTTAATGCCGCATCAATTTCACCGATTAAACCAGAATAAATATCGCTTCCTAAATCGGGATTTGGCGTAATATTTTGATCTCCTAATAACGCTTCAGAATAAGGAATATCACCATATAAATCAGTTAACACCTGAAAAGTGTAAACTCTTAAGGCTGATGCTATTAAAAAAGAACCTGTATCACCTTCTTCGTCAGACTTTTCTAAAACAAACTTTAAGTCGTTTAAGCAACCTGCCCAAAGTTCATTCCATAATCTGTCTGAAAAATCAATATTCATATTATAGGTATCTAAAGAAAGATATTGCGAAGCACTAGGAGGTTGCGTATGATATTGCGCTAGAAAACCTCCAAGATTAGCTAATTGCCCACCCATTCCTGTTGCCAACGATCCTTGTGCAGCGGTTAACACAAAGCTTTTATCGACATTCACAGGGGTATTTGGATTATCATTTATATTCAAATGTTCTTCACACGAAGTAAAAAGCAGGAAGAAAAAAAGAAGTCTTAGTATATTTTTCATTTTTATATTTTTTTAATTAATTAAAATCTAGCCTTTAATGTAACCCCAAGACTTCTTGTACTTGGACTAGCGGAAAACTCACCAAATAGGCTGGTTAAATCTGTACCAAATGTGGACACTTCTGGATCAATATATTGATTGGATTCTGGAGTAAATAATAGCAAGTTCCTTCCTACAACCGTTATTGATAGCGATTCAAAAGGTGTGTTGCCTAGTATTTTATCTGAAAAATTATATCCAAATGTAAGTTCCCTCAACTTAACAAAAGATTTGTCGATAACATCGCCTCTTTCATTAGCTACAGCTCTATAATAATCATCCCAATGTTCATTATCTATAGCCGTTGTATTCTCTACGAAGCTTATATTCCCTGAACCATCATCAACTCTAATTACCGAGCCTGGAATGATGTATGGATTTCTATCATTTATTGTAGTTGTTATTGAATTTCCTGTAAAACGGGTATTACTAGCTGTACGGCTAAACATTAATCCGCCTTGCCTTATATCAAGAGAAAAACCTAGAGAAAAACCTTTATATGAAAAATTGTTATTAATCCCTAAAGTATAGTCATATTGCGTATCACCATAAACCTCTTTTTCTGGAGAGGCTATAGGTACACCATTATTATCTACAACAATATTTCCATTTGGATCCCTTAGTGGTACACTACCTTCAAGAAGCGCAATAGGCTCGCCTTCTCTAGCTACTAGACTTATGGTACTTAAACCACCAAGAGCAATTTGCTCTACCCTATCATCTAATTCCTTTAAAATAGCATCATTGGTTGAATAATTAAACGCCATGTCCCAATTAAAACCGTCGGTATTTCTAAAAAGACCTAGAGATAAAAGCGCTTCATAACCTTTATTCGATATGGTACCAATGTTTGCTGTTTGATTTGTAAAACCAGAAGTTGCCGCTAAGGGTAAACTTAAAATTTGATCTTCTACCGTTGCATTATAGTATGCAAAATCGATACTAATACGATTCTTTAAAAAAGATAATTCGGTACCAATTTCAAACTCTTTTCTTCTTTCTGGAGTTAAAACAGGGTTACCTGCTCTATTACCAACCTCAAAAGCATTTAATCCTCCTACAGGAAAAAGCAAATCCCTAAAACCCTGATTATCATTATTTCCAGCGACATTAACTGGGGAAACTTGATAAGGAGTTGTATCAACTCCTGTTTCTCCATAACCTACCCTTAATTTACCGTAACTAAGCACATCTTTAATATCTGGGAAAGTCTCTGTTATAACCCAAGAGGCATTTACACCTCCGTAAAGCACAGATCTATTTTCTTCGGGTAATGTAGAATACCAGTCATTTCTAACATTGGCTGTTACAAAGAGCATATCTTTGAAAGAAAATGTAGTTGAATTTAAAACGCCGTACAATCGCCTTTTAGACACTGAAGATGCTGCAGCTACCGGACTTGCAGAGTTAGATAATGAGTAAAAATCAGGAATATCTTGCGATGCTACGGTTGAGCTAGCCCCTAATGCTGTTCTATCGTTATAGTTAAAACCAAAAGTTGATGCGATATTGAAATCTTCATTGACATCAAAATTAAAATTCAATAAAATATCGTGATTTACTTGTTTTACAAAATTTTGGAACTCACCATAAAAACCAGGTTGCTCCGTAGTAGTTCCATCATTAGGAGTTCCTGGAGCAGCATCTATAATTGCGTTCCAAACTTTGGTATAATCTGAATATGAATCTAGACCTAACCTGTAAGTAACACTAACCCAGTCCGTAATTTTTGCACTAACATCAAATGAGCCATAAACTCTTTCTTTAGTATATTTAGCACCATCTTCATTAAGTGTAAAGTATGGGTTAGTAACACCAAAAGGGGTATAATAATTATCTACAGTATTAAAAGGATCATTTTTATAATCCTTGAATTCCGTAATATCAAAATCAGTTGGGATTTGCATTAAATTATTAATTACAGATCGACCTTGACCACCTTGAATTCCTGCCCCACTTGTACTAACATAATTCATGGTACCTCCAAAGGTTAAGAAATCCATTTCCGAATTAAAGGAAACTGAGATTGTGTTTCTTTCATTAGAATCATTGGCTGTTGGAAAAATACCATCGGCAGTTGTATTGTTAAAAGATAACCTACCAGTCGTATTACCAGAGCCTCCAGAAATTGCCATATTTGTTACATAAGCAGTTCCAATATCAAAAAAGTTTCTCCACTGATCCTCTTGAAAAGCATAACGTTTAATTTTTTGAGAGTTGTTAACCACATTACCCCAAACAAGAACTTCATCATTAAATCTTGGTCCCCAAGACCCATTTTCTCCTAAAAAGTGTTGCCCATCCCAACCTTGCCCAAATTCAGTTTGGTAGTTCGGTGCCCTCAAAAGGTCTGTAAAAGTAGCTTGTGTAGAAAATTCAATCCGCAATTTGTCTTTAGAGCCTTGTTTGGTGGTGATAATAACAACACCATTTGCAGCTCTAGAACCGTAGAGTGCTGTACTAGAAGCTCCTTTTAATATGGAAATTGATTCAATGTTTTCTGGATTTATATCTCCAGCGCCGTTACCAAAATCATACGAACGATTTAAACCATCAACCGAAGATGAGCCATTGGTTTGACTTGATGTTGAACCATTATTCACAGGAACGCCATCAATAATATACAAAGGTTGGTTACTCCCACTAAGTGAACTAAAACCTCTTATAATTATTCCAGATGAAGCGCCCGGATCTGTACTAGCATTCGAGATAACAACACCAGCAACTTTTCCTTTTATAGCATCAGATATATTTGTCTGAGCTCCTTGATTTAAATCTTCACTTTCAATAGTTGTTACTGCTGATCCAAGGGATTTCCTCTCTCGTTTAATACCTAAAGCAGTTACAACAACCTCTTGTAAGGCTTGTGTATCTTCAAGTAATTTCACATCCATTCTATCCGATAAGCCAACAACGACTTCTTTTGTGGCATACCCAACATAACTAAAAACAAGGGTTGAACCTTGATTAGCTTGAATTAAAAATTTACCATCAAAATCGGTTGAAGTACCAGAAGCGGTGCCTTTCACTAAAACTGTTGCTCCAGGAAGCGGCATTCCATTGCCATCTGTCACGGTACCAGAAATAGTTTGTCCTTGTGCAAACGTAAATTGCACAGTTAACGCCAAGATTAGCGCTAACAATCTACTAAACTTTTTTTTCATTTTAATAATATTAGAGTTAGTCTTCGCAGATTGAAAAAAGGTGGTAGCAAAGATTTTTCAAGTGACTAATTCAAAAAATTATACTTTACTATTTGTAAAAAAAGTTTAGAGGAATCTAAAGCAAGCAAAGTCCTTTTACTACCTACCTTTAACAATTGCGAGTTAAAAGAAGTTAAAATGACAGTGATAATGGGCAATCCTGATAATAATTAACCTAAGCCGTTAAACTATTACCTATTATTTACTTGTAGAATTTGTAAGCAAAGTATTAATATAATGAGAAGGCGTTGTTTTTGTAACTTTTTTAAAGGCTTTATTAAAGGTTACTTTATTATTGTATCCAACTTCGTAAGCAATATCAATAATATTTAAATTACCATGCGAATCTTCTTCTAAGATTTTAATAGCTTCTTTAATTCTGAAGCTATTTATAAGTTCAAAAAAATTCATTTTAAAATGCTCATTTATTATTTGAGACGCATTATGTCGTGTGGTATTTAATTTAAAAGCCAACAATTCTAAATTAATATTATTTTCTTTAAAAACTTTATCTTGAACAAGAAGCTTTTCTAGGTTTTCCTTTAACTCTGTAGATAGCGTACTTGTAAGTCCAGACTTTTGATATTTTTTTGAAAACAGTCTTTTATTTAAAGGTACAAAGGTATTATTAAACACATCGGACTGTACATACCCCAAATACACAATATAAATTAACATGAAACACATAAGTCCCACCATGGCATTATATATAATTATGGAAATATTGCCTAATTCCGTTAGAATAGACAGTCCATATAGTACATACGAAATAATATAAGCTATATAGACATTAAATATTCCGGCCTCCCATTTTCTTTTAAAAGCCGCATTTTTATAAATTTCGGAATATCGATTTGCTTTGAACAATCGCCATATAAAAAAGGAATAAATGATTAGCGATACTACTTTAGCTAAAAACACAACTACATTATAACTATAAGTTGATGCCTTTAATCCCAACATCATGCTGTACTTTTCATTTGCTGAAGCTAAATAAACTGGCAGTAAGAAAAACAATAAGCAAAGGCTTGGTAATAAATGTAAGGCATCTTTAGGTTTAAACTTAAAATTAGGAGAAACACTTTTAAAATAGAAATAAATCACAGGACCTAAAAGTAATACACAAGCAGAAGACAATCTATAGGTATGAGGGTATTGGTATCTCAAATTAGTGGCATACAAAACAAACTCCAAAATAAATAAACTTTGGATACCCACAAAAGTGGCTATTAACACCCTAGAATAAGGTTTAGCTTTTTTACTAAAATTAATGACTATTGTAAAGAAAAAGCCAATTAGTGCGGCATAAAAATAAAAAAAACACAATCCATCAATTTTAAAACTAAACAAGTCATTTAGCTTTTTATACTCGTCGGTTTCCTTAATGGGTTTAAAAGAATTGTCTTTTAATATTGAAAAATCAAAAGTATTATAAATATACTTTAAAGTGTATTTATAAGCATCTTTAGGCTGCTCTAAATCGGCATTTAAAAGAGCTAGTTTTTTAAATATATTAACAGAATCGGGGTGTTTGCTATTTGCGGCCTGCTCATATAAAACTAAAAGACCTAATTGGTTCATGTCGTTATTATGATTAACTTCATTCAACAAACTATCTAATTGTTTTTGATGCCCATCATGAGATAGATTTATTCCAGCAGTTTGAGCCATCGTTTTATTTATGAAAATAGAAAGACAGACAAATACAAAAAATAATTTGATTCCCTTAGTCATGAATAAGAAATTAGTAAGAGCGAAAATTGCAATTGTTAAACTACAAACTAACTTTTCCTTTCAAGGTATAAATAAAAATTCATGAATTTTCATATTTTTTCATTAAAAAGGTAAGCTCCGATAATAACTTCTACTTTTTGAACCTAAAATCAATATATACTTATAAACAAAAAGGCCGCTATATTAGCGACCTTAAGAACTTTTTATATTTAAAAATTATTAGCTTCTAACTTTCTGTTCCCATTTCCATGCAGAGCGCATAGCATCATCAAGAGACAATTTAGTTTTCCAACCTAATTCTTTATTCGCTTTTTCAGTATCAGCATAGGCAGAAATAATATCACCTTCTCTTCTACCAACTATTTTATAATTTAACTGTTTACCCGAAACTTTTTCAAAAGATTTTACAACTTCTAAAACCGAGCTTCCTTTTCCTGTTCCTAAGTTAAAGGTTTCATAGTTTGATTTGTTTTTATTTTGAAGCAACCTTCCTAAGGCAATAACATGCGCTTTTGCTAAATCGACTACATGAATATAATCGCGAATACATGTACCATCTGGTGTAGGATAATCATCGCCAAAAACAGATAATTCTTGACGTATACCTATACCTGTTTGTGTAATAAAAGGCACTAAATTTTGTGGCACTCCAATAGGTAATTCACCAATTTCAACAGACTCATGTGCTCCAACGGGATTAAAATAGCGCAATGCAATAGCTTTAATATTTGGTGTAACTTTACAGGTATCACTAATTATTTCTTCGCCTATTTGCTTTGTATTACCGTATGGCGATTCAGCTAACTTAACTGGTGCATTTTCTGTTATTGGTAATTCATCGGCTTGCCCGTAAACTGTACATGAAGAACTAAAAATAAATCCTGCCGATGGTAACTTTTTTAATTCTTTAAGAATATAAACTAAGGTCGAAATATTGTTTTCATAATATAACAAAGGTTCCTGCACACTCTCTCCTACCGCTTTGCTTGCTGCAAAATGAATAACACCTTTAATATCACCATGCCTAGCAAAAAATTGTTCTACTTTATCTTTTTCTTTTAAATCTAATTTTTCAAAAATTGGAGTTTTCCCCGTAATAGCTGTAATACCGTCTAATACTTTTTCTGATGAGTTTGACAAATCGTCAATAATAACAACTTCATAACCTTCGTTTTGTAATTCTACTACGGTGTGCGAACCAATAAATCCTAATCCGCCAGTAACTAATATTTTATCCATTTATAAATTTTATTATTGTTGTTGTTATAAACTCAATTTGTTCATCATCTAACTCGGTGTGCATTGGTAAAGAAATAACATCTTTTACTAATTGATTTGTTACCTCAAAATCAGATTCTACATATCTTTCATCTAAATACGCTTTCTGTTTATGTAACGGAATTGGGTAGTACACCCCACATGGAATATTTTTTTCGTTTAAATGCTTTACCAAAGCATCTCTATCTACACCTTTTACCCTTAATGTATACTGATGAAAAACATGACAATCGCATGTTTCGCAAATACCATCACATTTATTTACGGTTTTTGGAGTTATTATACTATCAATATCCTTAAAGGCGGCATTATATTTTCTTGCAGCCGTTTGTCTTGCCCTATTATAAGCATCTAAATTTGGTAATTTAGCATTTAGCACAGCCGCTTGTATACTATCTAAACGAGAGTTAACGCCAACTACATCATGATGGTATCGCTCGTACATCCCGTGGTTTACAATGCCTCTAATAGTATGCGCTAAATCATCATCGTTAGTAAAAATGGCTCCACCATCGCCGTAACACCCCAAATTTTTAGAAGGAAAAAAAGATGTAGCTCCAACATTTGCAATGGTTCCAGCCTTAACCTTTTTGCTACTACTATTTGTATAATCTGCACCAATAGCTTGGGCGTTATCCTCAATAACAAAAAGATTATGTGCTTTAGCAATTTCCATTATAGCCTCCATATTTGCACACTGTCCAAACAAATGTACAGGTACAATAGCTTTTGTTTTTGGTGTAATAGCTTTTTTTATGGCTTCTATATTAATGTTGAAATCATCCTCATTAACATCAACTAAAACAGGTGTTAATTTTAACAGTGCGATCACCTCTACGGTTGCAGCAAAAGTAAAATCGGCAGTAATAACCTCATCACCTTGCTCTAGGCCCAAGCCCATCATTGCTATTTGTAAAGCATCTGTACCATTGGCACACGGAATAACATGTTTTACGCCTAAATAATCCTCTAAAGATTTTTGAAACTTGTGAACTTCAGGTCCGTTTACAAATGCTGTATTTTCAATTACTTCTTGAATAGACGAATTAACAGCATCTTTTATGCCCGAATATTGACCTTTAAGATCAACCATTTGAATTTTCTTCATGTATAAAAAATTATAGTCTATTCTATTATATAACAACAATAAAGACTAATATGTACGCCTCCTTTTTTAGGGTTTGCTAAAAACAAAATTACAAAATTGATAGACGTTAACCAATGTATTTATTTTAAAGAAATGTATTTTAGCACTAAAAGAAAAAATATTGAGCATAATATATGACATAGGAATATATCTTACAGGACTTATGTTAAAATTAGGAGCCCACTTTAACACTAAGCTAAGAAAAGGCGTTATTGGTAGAAAAAACACCTTTCTAATTTTAAAAAACAACTTAAAAAAGGGTGATAAAACGCTTTGGTTTCATTGTGCTTCATTAGGGGAGTATGAGCAAGGTCTCCCTGTTTTTTTAGAACTCAGAAAACATTATAAAAACCATAAAATAGTTCTGAGTTTTTTCTCGCCTTCAGGTTATGAGATTCGAAAAAACTCACCTATTGCTAATGTGGTTATTTATCTTCCATTGGATACTAAAAGGAATGCTAAACGCTTTTTAGATCTATTAAATCCAGAACTTACCATTTTTGTTAAGTATGATATTTGGCCCAATTTTTTAAATGAATTAAAAGCAAGACATTTACGTGCCATCCTTATTTCTGCGGCTTTTAGAAAAGAGCAATCTTATTTTAAATTTTATGGAAAACAATTAAAACAAGCTCTTTTTGCTTTTGAACATATTTTTACTCAAAATGAAACCTCAAAAGCGTTACTTGAATCTTTAAATTATAAATCAGTTACGGTTAACGGCGATACGCGTTTTGATAGAGTTTACAGCCAATTAAGTCTAGATAACTCATTAAATTTTATTGAAACTTTTAAAAACAATCAACTTTGTATTGTTGCTGGTAGCACCTGGCCAGAAGGCGAAGCTTTATTTACTGAGTTTATAAACTCTCCAGTTTCAAAAGATTTAAAATTTATAATAGCCCCACACGATATTAAACCAGATCGCATAAAAAAATTACAGGAAAAAATTAATTCTAAAACGGTTCTGTTTTCTGAAAAAGACAACCATAATATAGCAGAACATCAAGTTTTTATTATTGACACGATTGGGATCCTTACTAAAATCTATAATTATGCCGATATTGCATATGTTGGTGGTGCCTTAGGCAATACAGGATTACATAACACCTTGGAACCTGCCGTTTTTGGTATTCCTATAATCATTGGCAATAATCACGTAAAATTTCCAGAAGCACAAGCCTTAATTAATAATGGCGGTATGTTTGTTATAGATAATCAAATAAATTTTAATAAAACACTTAATAGTTTAATATCGGATTGTGACTTTAGAGAACAAGCAGGGTCTCATAATAAAGCTTTTATAGAAATGAATAAAGGAGCTGTCATCCAAATACTAGATTATCTACGTATATAATATGTTCTTAAAGATGAGTTTTATAAAAGCAAAATTTAAAAACTAATTAATTAAAAAACACTAAAACAAAAACCGATGAAAAAATTATTATTAAGTTCAATTCTATTATTAGCACTAAGTTTCACGTCTTGTAGAGACACAAAAAAAGGCGAATCAATTGGAGATGCCATTGAAAACGCTGCTGATGCTGCAGGTGAAGCTGTAGAAAACGCTGCTGATGCAACTGGCGATGCTGTTGACTCTGCCGTAGATGCTACAGAAAATGCAGCTAACGAGGCAGGTGAAGCTGTTGAGAATGCTGTTGATGCAACTGGAGACGCTGTTAACTCTGCTGTTGATGCTGCAGGTAATGCCGTTGAAGAAGCTGGAGCAAAAGCTGGAGAAGTTGTAAATGATGCAAAAGAAAAAACTAGTGAAGCTGCTAATAAATCTGCAGATGCAATTAAAAAAGAAGCTGAGAAATTAAAAGCTACTCACTAATTAGAGATTAGTTTTTTAACAATTTATATAAACCACCTTTTAGGTGGTTTTTTTATGTCCAATTATCTTATAGCTTACACAGCATACGAAAGTAAACCAATATAATTATGGGTAAAATTAGGAAAGTATACTTGTTAGGCCTTTACTAATTAAACGTATTATAACTATTCTAAGGTCATTTTAACACCCTTAATTTAATAATACCAAACGCACGCTATATTACTTAAAATAATAAAGCGCTACTGTATTTCTACAATAGCGCTTTTATATTCGGTTGTAAAATATGATTTCTCATACCTTACCTTAACTACTAAAATTAGATTCCTAAACCTTGTCCACCACCAACTTGAATAGTTTCGGCAGTTAAGAATGAAGCATCGTCACTTACTAAGAAAGAAACAACAGAAGCAACATTTTCTGGTTGACCTAATCTACCTAATAAGATATTGTTTTTCCATGAAGCGAATACTTCTGGCTTAGTAGATTTAATTTGCTTATGGAAATCAGTATCAATAGTACCAGGAGATACTGCGTTTACTCTAATGCCGTATTCAGCTAAATCTTTAGCCAATGCTCTTGTAATAGCATGAACTCCGGCTTTAGAAGTTCCGTAAATACCAGCACCTGGTCCACCAGCATTCCAACCAGCGATTGATGTATAATTGATTATAGATGGATTCTCACCTTTTTTAAGGTAAGGGATTGCTGCTCTAGAAGCAAAAAATGTAGAATCTAAATTCAATGCCATTACGAATCTGTAGAATTCTGTAGTCATTTCTTCAAATCTAGAACGACCTCCTAAACCACCTGCGTTATTTATAAGCGCATCGATTTTTCCATATTTTTCACCAATTTTTTTAATGTTTTCTGAAACTTCATCTTCTTTAGTTACATCAAAACCATAATACTCTGAGGTGATTCCTTCCGCACTAAGTTCTTTTACTCTTTTTGCTCCAGCTTCATCATCAATACCATTTAATACAACAGTATATCCGTCTTTACCTAATCTTTTTGCTACTTGAAAACCAATACCACCTGTAGCACCTGTTATTACTGCTACTTTTCCATTTGAATTACTCATATTCTTTAAATTTGCGTTAATTATTCTATTATTTTTATAAATTTTATTTTTCTTTTAATGGCTCAATTTTTGGACATAATATCCATACACTGGCCATGGTAATAATTGCTAATGCTGCACCTATAATAAATGCAGGTGTATAATTACCCCCAGAAGTTAGCCAAGGTACTAATGCAGTTAAGCCAAATGCACCTAACTTAGCAGCCATTCCTGCAAACCCCGAAAGTGTACCTACTGTTTTACCTCCAAACAAATCGCTTGGTAACGTTTGCACATTTCCAATAGCAGTTTGGAAACCAAACAAAATAACGGCCATTAATAATACAGCTGTTACAGGTCCACCTGGATCTGCCATGGCCAATAATGCAGGCAACATTATAATACAACCTAGGGAGATAACAAACTTTCTTGTTTTATTTACTGTCCACCCCACTTTTATACGGTTTTGAGCTAAAAGCCCTCCAAACCAAGCACCTATCATAGCCCCTACATAAGGTACCCAAGCATAAAAACCAATCGATTTTACATCCATCCCATAAACCTCGTTTAAGTAAAGTGGAATCCAAAAAATAAATAACCACCAGATAGGATCTAATGCGGCTGATGCAATGATTACACCCCAACTTTCCTTATGTGATAACATCTTGGTTGTTTCCGGGTTATAACCCTCATCAAACTCTCCATCGTTATTTTCATCTTGATTTTGCTGTCCTGTTAAAATATACTCACGTTCTTCATCCGATATCCAAGGGTGGTTTTTAGGTGGCGATTTTACTAAAATCCACCAAGGAATAAGCCATAACAACCCTGTTATACCTACTAAGATAAAAATCCAATTCCAACTGAAATACACAGATAACAATCCAATAGTTGGAAAGGCAATAATGCCTCCAATTGCTGCACCAGAATTAAATAATCCTTGAGCAAAAGCACGCTCTTTGGTAGGAAACCATTCGGCATTTGCTTTTGCCGCACCAGGCCAGTTACCAGCTTCTGATATTCCCAACAACGCACGGAACAAACTCAAAGAGAAAATACCCTTTGCAAAGGCATGTAAAGCTGTTGCAATTGACCAAAACCCTATGGATAAGGTAAAACCAATTCTCGTTCCTAATTTATCGAAAATTTTCCCAAAAATAGCTTGACCAAAGGCATAAGAAAATATGAAAATAGTTGAAATTATAGCATAAATACTTTTTCGTTCATCGGGCGTTTTATCCGGATACAAATCCTTAGCAATATCTGGCCAAAGTACAGGCAATGCTTGCCTATCAATGTAATTTATAACAGTAGCTAAAGCAATTAAGCCTATAACCCACCATCTTAAACCTTTTAATTTCATATTTTTGGTTTTTACGAGGTTTGAACCTCTGGTTGTTACTAATTTAATTTTATTTATTTAACATTATAACAGTATTGATATAAGACGCTAAAATGGTCTTTCATTTTTTGTTTTGCCATTACAGTATCTTGCTTTTTAATGGCTTTGTAAATCTCATTATGCTCTTGGATACCAACAAGTGACTTTCTTTTATCACAAACATGATACTTTTCGAAATCCATAATAATTTGAGGAGTAATAGTTAACATAAATGTATTCATAGTACTATTACCACTTGCTTTAGCTATTGCTAAATGAAATAACAAGTCTTCTTGCACGGCATCTTCACCTAAATTCACTTTGGCTTCATAAGCATCTAATGCATCTTTAATTCGCTCTAAATCTTCTTCTGAACGTCTTAAAGCTGCCAACCTAACTGTTTTTAGTTCTAATAAAATTCTTGTTTCAACTAAGGACTTAAAATCTGGCTTCTCTAATCCTAAAATATCATCAATCATTCCGTTCATGGCTATAACTCCAATATTTGCGACAAACGTTCCGCTTTGAGGAATGGATCTTAACAAACCATAAAACTCCAATTTTTGAATGGCATCTCGAACATTACTTCTGCTTACCTTAAACTTTTCAGACAACATTCTTTCGGAAGGTAATTTATCACCTGGCTCAAGATTTTTAAAATTTATTAAATCTCTTATTTTGCCAATAATGGTGTTTTGCACCATTTGATTTTCACTTACCGATAATGATTCTAATTTCATATTTACTAATTTAATCGTTGGTTATAGGTCTTTTTTTTAATTAAAAAAAAGCAAACATACGTCTTATTTAAAGTATACTAAAATCAATGACTTACTTCTAACTCGTAATACTCTATTTTAGAATATGCTCCTTCATCTCTTGATTGAAAATAGTTACCTGCTTTAAAGTAGTTTTCGAAAATACCCCAACGACGCATATGTATATCTTCGTAAACTTTATACTCATTTCCATTTAAAATAACCACCATTTTACCTTTAGAAACCTTAACCTCTAAAGCGAATTTCCTAAACCCAACTTCTTGTTCAAAATTAAAGCCTTCATCATCACCCCATGCATCTTCATGCAATAATTCCTCATCAGATGCATTTAAATTTTTAAGCACTTTTGTTTTAACTCGAACCTTTCCATTATCCCAGTATATTTTTAAAATAGGAGGTGCGTTATTATCATCTTCACCAATTAAATCACGTTGTGCGTTTGTTAATCGACCATGAATCTGCATTATAATGGTCCGATGATATTTACCATTAGAATCTCTAGTAGTTTCGCCCATTCGTAAAACACCTTTCATAGATGCACCATCTTCGAAAGTCCAATTTTTATTATTACTCCCTGGTTCCATCTGCTCTCTTAATTCCGAACGTGTATACTTTGTATTAGCCGTTTTAGAATTGGTAGGCATAGCATGAAACACTATGGCTCCTCGAGTAGAATCGATATACATATAAGGTTTTGCAACTTCGATATTAGCAAAACCTAATATTTCTGGTGGCTCAATTTCATAAGGCTTTCCCTTTTCATTAGTTACAGGAAGCGTTACTTTCCAATGGCTTAAATCAATATCTGGCAGTTTGTATTTTTTCTTCTTTTTCTTTTTTGTTCTCTTTTTCTTTTCAACTTTAACATCCGATTCTGTATTGCCATCTTTTTGTGTTTGGCTAATAGCTGTTACAGATAAAAATGTTATCAATAAAATGCTTAATATTTCTTTTCGGAAGTTTGTCATTTCTATTTATAATTTATAAAAATTAGAATCCAGGAGTTTGAATTGAAATGTCATCTAAATATACTTCAGAACTACCATCTACACCACTAAAAGGAACCGCATAAAACACAGCTGTAGTAGTGGTAGCAGTAAATGTAAAGGTATGCTCTACGTATGAATTTGGATTCCCTGATACGGTGTATACCTTATCACTATTTCCTGCTAAATCATTCTCATCTTGAACTTCATTATTTAGCATATATATATTAAAATCGTCCATTGTTTCAGTCCTTACAAACATTGAAATAGTATATTCTACTCCAACTTCAACCGCAAATGGTTGGTATGCTCTACGTTCTGCCCCACTAAATTTTAAAGCATAGGTCCCTGAATTCTCGGATGTAGTAATACCAGCTGCTTTTAATCCTAAAGCCTTAAGACCTGCATTGGCCCATAAATAAGGACTATCAGATCCATCTTTTAATGTATTTGGAGGATCTACTTCCCATGCATCATTATTATCATCTTTATTTACTGTAAATTCATCCATGGTTCCGTTTAAAATTTTAGCTTCAACGGTTGCAGTAACACCTGTTGGCTGCCCAGAAGAGTCAAACCCTGGAGTTTGAATTGAAATATCATCTAAATATACTTCAGAGCTACCATCTACACCACTAAATGGGACTGCATAAAACACAGCAGTAGTTGAGGTAGCAGTAAATGTAAAGGTATGTTCTACGTATGAATTTGGATTTCCTGACACGGTGTATACCTTATCACTATTTCCTGCTAAATCATTCTCATCTTGAACTTCATTATTTAACATATATACATTAAAATCATCTGCTGTTTCCGTTCTTACAAACATTGAAATAGTATATTCTACTCCAACTTCAACAGCAAAAGGCTGATATGCTCTACGTTCATTTCCACTAAATTTTAAAGCATAGGTCCCTGAATTCTCGGATGTAGTAATACCAGCGGCTTTTAATCCTAAAGCCTTAAGACCTGCATTGGCCCATAAATAAGGACTATCAGATCCATCTTTTAATGTATTTGGAGGATCTACTTCCCATGCATCATTATTATCATCTTTATTTACTGTAAATTCATCCATAGTTCCATTTAAAATTTTGGCAGCAAAAGTAGCTTCAATACCTCCAATTGGAACGCTCTTTGTTATGGTTTTAGATACTCCAGCATCATTTGTGGTAGTTAATGTTACCTCATAAGTACCTTCACCAGCATACATGTGCATTGGATTAACCTCTGTTGATGTGTTACCATCGCCAAAGTCCCAACTATGAGAAACGGCTAATATGGATGCATCTGTAAACTGTACGGTAAAACCAGAAACGGCAAATGTAAAATCTGGAATTGTAGACAATACTAACCCTTCTATGTTTTTGGAAACCGAAACTTGAACACCTAAAAAGGTGGTTGCCGTAAGGGTTGCTTTAAAAGTTTCAGCCGTTTTATATACATGTATCGGATTAAAATCAGGATCTTCTTCTGAATCTTCTACACTCCATTCTAAAGTTTCTCCATCTCCAAAATCCCAAACTAAAGACATGGCACCAGAGGTTAAGTTTTCAAAAGTAACTTCTGAGTCTATTTTAGAAAAATTAAAATCAACAAAAATGGGAGCTACAACTGATGAATCTTCAGCAACCAAACCATCTGAACTTTTGGTCGTTAATGTTACTGTATACTCACCTCCTGTTTGATAAGTATAATTAGGATTAGCCTCTGTGGAGGTATTTCCATCTCCGAAATCCCATAAATACGATACGGCATCTGTTGAATAACTTCTAAACACAAATGACATAGTATCATCGGCACTTGTACTAGTTGTAAACAATGTGTTTGGTTGAATATTATTTACATTACCAGTTGGCGGAACGAATTCGTCGTAACCACTATCGTAACATGAAATAAAACCTAAAAACAGAGTAAACAGCGCCAATATGCCTCTATTTTGTTTTTTTATTAATTTATAAATCATAATATTAATGTTTTAAATTATTTATTGTTTTACTGATATTGCAAAAGCATCTAATCTACTTTCAACACCAGAATTTGTTAGCAAAATAATAACAGACTCGTATTCTCCAGCTTCAAACGTAATAGCATGTTGTTTAAAAACATCTGCCACACGACCAATGTTATTATCAGTTCTCGTTGCCACTATATTAGCTTCCAATCTGGCATCGGCAAGAGAAGCTGTTCCAGGTGCAATTAAAGACACGGTTAATTCACCATAAGCATTTTCTTCGAAAGCACTAAAGTATGTTAACACATAAGTCGCTCCAGGTGTTACTTCGATTTCTTGATAACCAACTCGAGTACCATCCGCAGGAAATTTAGCGGCTTGTAAACCGTCTGGTAAAATACCTAATTCGGATTTTGTATTAATTTGAAAAACGCTACCCCAAGCACTACTACTAGGAGCCCTCCACGAATCTCTTCCATCGCCAGTGCCATCAAACAAAGTATTATCATCAAAACCAGGTTCTCCAATTTCCGGTACAGGTATTGTTGGCACCACTTGAATAACCTCTACTCCTTTTTCTGTATAATCAGATTTACCAAGGTTATCGGTTACTGTTAAACCAATAGTATATTCGCCAGGTCCAGGGAAAGAGAATATTAACTCTTGGTCTTGAAGTGTTGCTGGTGGTAAGTTTGCAATCTGATTTTCTAAATCGGCTACATTTTGAATTACATCATCACTAAGATTGTTTTCAGCAGCTTCTAATTGAGCTTCTAACTCAATAATAGAAGCATTCATAACATCGACTTTAGCTGAATCTGATTCGCAAGGTATTTTAAATTTCAACTTTGCAATCTCCGCTTCTAAAGCAACAATTGTTGCCAATTCTGCATCTATTAATTGTTCTAATACAGGTAAATCTTTATTTATTAAGGATACCCCTTCTGCCGGTGCAATTGACCATTGATACGAAGTACCGTTTACCGCTAGATTTGAACCTGCTTGAAAATTATAATCATAATTTGCCGATAACTCTACTTCGTTACAATCGAACTCTGAGGTTGTAACATTGGTAAAACTGTAAAAAGGTGTTGGTCCGGTAATGTCCTCTAAATCTCCAACATCAGGAAGATCATCACTAACACAAGCTGTTAAAGAAACAAATGTTCCTAAAACTATATACTTTAAATTAATTAAATATTTTTTCATGATTGTTAAGATTTTAGTATCCGTTATTTTGTGTATAAAAACCAGGTAAGTTATCTATTTCTCTTTGTGGAAACGGAAGGTATTTCTTTTCAGATGTATAAAACAAACTGTTCTCATTAGAAAAGTTTTGAAGAACCTCATCGGCTTGACCAAATCTAACCAAATCATATAATCGTTGGTTTTCGTATACAAACTCGACTCTTCTTTCTTCTAATAATTGGCGCTTAGTTAGGTTAACTACCTCCTCTAGACCTGCTCTAGTTCTTACTTGATTAAATGCATCTAAAGCTCTAGTATCGGTTGTGCTTCCATCAATACCTACATCGCCTAAAATAGCTTCGGCGTATAGCAATAAAACGTCTGCATATCTTAAAACAATCCAATCGTTATCTCCAATTTCTCCATCGGTTGGAAATTTATCATTAAAAGTATCGTTAGTTTCATCAATAGGATTATAAGATAACACCTTAATACTAACCGGAAACCTTACTGGTTGCAATTCTGGCGTCATGACATCTAAAAAATCTAAAGACGCGATATTAACACCATTGGAAGGCCCTTGCAAGGTCATAGCAAAACTATGAGATTCTGAGTCCGTTTCTATTTGATCATCCAAACCACTATCGCTAGTTACATAGTTATCACTACTTACCAAATCATATGCAATTGAGAAAATTATTTCGTTGTTAATTTCGAAACCAGAATTATTAGACCAAGACCCATCAAGTACCACATCTGCATCTGCTGTAAATCCACCTGAAAATTCGTTTCCAAAAACACGACCATACTCTAAAGCTAAACCATAGTAATGTTCTTTATCAGATATAATAGCATCAGAATTTTGATCGACTGCATCCTCTCTATCTTGAGTTAAAAGACCATATCCAAAAGCGGCACTATTTTCTACAACTGAAGCTAATAAAAGTTCTGCTTCGCTATAATTAGGTGATGGTTGACTTAAATACGCCTTTGCAGCTAAGCAAATGGCAGCACCTGCCGATGGACGGTATTTATTTTGATCTACACCAGTTAAAAATGCGATTGAAGTTTTAAAGTCTTCAATAATTTTCTCGTAAACTTCTGCTTCTCCCAATTGCGGATAATCTAAAGCTTCACCTTTTGTTACATCTAAAACTTTATCTACATATGGAATATTTTGATAAGCTCTTACCAAATTAAAATGACATAAGGCTCTCATAAAATAAGCTTCACCTACAGTATATTGTTGACTTTCAGGAGCTAAAAAGCGGTTGTCAATTATGGTGTTTGCATGTTTAATAGTTGCCATATTATTGGAATAATACGTAGCAACATCGCCATTATTAGGATCTACATTATAAGCATTAATTGCTGGGAAATTTCCGTTTTCTGAATTGGCTCTTACATTATCTGACCTTAATTCTACTAACAAAAACTCGTTAGCAGGAACTTTTTGGTAGGCATCTAAAATTCCATTAGACAATAACTCGAAACCATTATCCGTTTGCAATAACTCTTCAATTGAAAGTGCTGTTGGATTACTAAGATCAAGTTCTCTTTCACAACCTACTAAAACGGCCATAAAAGAAAAACATAGTATTAAATTTATATATATATTTTTCATAATTAATTAAAATTGTAAGTTAATCCCTGCTGAAATGGTTCTCACTATTGGACCATCACCTCTTTGGTAACCAGAAGTTAATGCGGTATTTGCATTGTTTGATGTTTGTCCTTGTGCTTCTGGATTAAACCCTTCATAATCCGCTGCTGTAAAGTAAAATAAATTTTCACCTGTTACATAAAATCTAAGTTTACTTATGTTAACCTTTGATGTAAATGAATCTGGTAAAGAATAACCTAAGGTAATATTTCTTAATGTTACGAAAGATGCATCTTGAATATGATCGTCTGTAAACCTTCTATGCACCGTTAAATCTGCATCTGGAAAATTTGCTACTTCATTCACTGCCGATTCACTTGCATAGTAAAGTTGATCTAAATCTGCAACCCTAACTTCCGCTCCATGTGAACCTGACCATTGAAAAGATAAATCGAAATCATTATAATAGAAATCTGAACTAAAGTTCCACGTAAAATCTGGATAAGGACTTCCTAATTCTGTTCTATCTTCATCGTCAATAATACCGTCATTATTTAAATCTTTTACATAAACATCGGCATAATCATTATTGAATCTATTAAAAGGATTATCAACCCATTCCAATGGAATTTCCTTATCATAAACCCATCCATAAAAAGATGTTATTGGTTGTCCCACTCTAGCAATAAACTCGGTAGGTCTAGTATCTTGATCTATTCTAGAAATAATTTGCTCGTTAGACCCTAAGTCTTGAACCGTATTTCTATTTAAAGCAAAGTTACCAGAAGCCTGCCAGCTAAAGTTTTCGTTGGTAATAATTCTAGAATTTAATTCTATTTCGAAACCTTCATTTTTAACTTCACCTAAATTCTGTAACCAATTATCCGTACCATACGTACCCGATACTGGAGCAAAAAGAATTAAGTCATCACTTGTTTTTGTATAGTAATCTAGTGTTAAATTCATTAACCCTCTTCCAAATGTAACATCGATACCTGGATTAAACTCAATAACTTTTTCCCATCCTAAATCTTGGTTAGCTAATGTTAACCCTTTAACACCTGTTTCTCCATTATAACCAATTGTACCAAATGTTTCTTCAAATCTGTAAAGCGACTCGAATATGTTGTTGGAAATTTCATTTGACCCAGAAACCCCATAACTTGCTCTTAATTTTAAGAACGATACAAAATCACTATTGGATAAAAAGTTCTCGTTAGACATTACCCAACCTACAGATGCTGCAGGAAAGTATCCAAATCTTGAATTTGGTCCAAACCTTGTACTACCATCAGCACGCGCAGATAATTGTACTAAATATTTTTCTTTGTAGTTATAGTCAATTCTTCCAAAATAAGATACTAGCTTATCGGTACCATTATCAGTGTAAGTTGTACCACCGTCTGCAAGAGCTATATTATTATTAAAATCGTTTGTATACCCTACAGCTTCAGACTCTTGCCTATAAAAATCACGTTGTTGGTATTCGAAACCTAAAATTGAATTAAAATTATGACTTCCAATATCCTTTTTATATCTAAGAAGAGACTCAAATGTATATTGATTTAAAACATCTCTCCTTTCTAAACGGTAAGATTCCTGATCTCTATTTTCTTGACCTAATAAATAATCAAACTCATTGGTTTTATTATGTCTAAAAACACTAGAAACAGTTTGTTTAAAACTAAGGCCATCTGCTAATTGAAAATCAATATAAGAGGATGCATTTAAACTTAATTTTTTCTTAGTTCTAGAACGTTCTAAAAAGTGGACTAATGGATGAACATTTTTTGTAGTAGATAATGTTAAACCGCCAGAAGTTAAATCGCTAGCTACAGGAAGTCCTGTAATAGGATCTCTAAGAATTGCCCTTGGGTTATTTGGGTCTACAGTAAAAACATGATCAAAAGCTCTTGAAAAGCCATAGCTACCAACACCAAGGTTTTCGAATAATTTACCGGCATCTGTTGGGGTTCCAATATCTGTAGAGAAGTTAGTAACATAATCTAAATGATCTTCATTTAAATATAATGGAATATGCCCATACTGTCTTAAAGGATCTGTAAATCGAGCTGGCAATTTATTTTGATCGTTATAATTAACACGCAAGTTAGCCCCGTATTTAATTTTTTTGTTTTTTGATTTACTATCTACTTTTATTCTAGCATTATACTTTTTAAAATTATCTATTAGAGCTACACCTTCGTCCTCAAGATACCCTAATGAAGCTGTATAACTAGTTAATTCTGTTCCGCCTCTAGCAGCAAAAGAGTGGCTACTAATTACACCTCCTTCAAATACCTCGTCTTGCCAATTTTTTTCGCCATCGCCTAAAGACGCTATAAAATCCATAGCCTCAAGCTCTGCGTAAGCTGAGTTATAGTCACCTATAATTCTATCATAGTTTTGACTATCTGTTGAAATAGCGTTTACTTGACCTTGTAACCCATCTAACCTTAACCTTTCGTCGGCTATTGATGTATTGAAGTTATCATTTTTCTTTGCAAATTTAAATCCTGTAAAAGCATTATAGGAAAATGTTGTTTTACCAACAACACCTTTTTTAAGTGACACTAAAATCACACCGTTTGCACCACGTGAACCATAAATAGCTACCGAAGAGGCATCTTTTAAAACACTTATGGATTGAATATTATTATTATCAATTGAACCTAAAATATCAGAATCTGTTCCCAGCACAATCCCATCTACAACAATAAGTGGTGATGACGACCCTGTTATTGACCCTGGTCCTCTTAATGTGATTTTAGGATCTCCACCTGCTTCTGACGATACTGTTTGAATTCTTAAACCTGCAACTTTACCTCTAAGTGCATCTTCAACACGAGACACAGCCGCATCTTCTATTGCTTTTCCAGACACTTTAGTTAAGGCACTTGTAACATTTTTTTGTTTTTGATCACCATAACCAATTACAACCACTTCGTTTAATTGTGCTATATCTTCTTCTAAAGCTACATTAATTATTTTTTGATCGGCTACAATTACTGTTTTAGACACATAACCAATGTAGGAAAACTGCAGTACATCTCCACTATTTGCGTTAATTTGATAAAGCCCATCAAAATCTGTTGAGGCCCCAGTTGAGGTATTTAACACAATAACATTAACACCCGGAATAGGGATGTTATCGGCAGCGGAGACAACAGTACCTTTTATGGGCGTGCCCTGTGCATACAAGGTAATGTTGAACACCAACAGTACCATAAAAAAAAGCTTAGTTTTCAAATTCATAATAAGATAATTTGATTTTTAGTTTAGTTTGTTACTTACTTTTTTAATAACGAAAGCAAAAAAAATTTTAAAAGTGCAGTTTGATTAAACTTTTAAAACTGGATTTACATTGAGTTATAGAATTCCCAATGTAAATTGTTTAGTTTATTGGGAAACCAATTTGGTTAACCAAATTGGTTTCCCAAATATATGTTAATTTTTAGTATTAACAAAAAATAAAAACGGCTTTAACACTTTTACTCCACAAAACCCCTGTTATAGGGATAAAGACCACAATTGGCAACCTCCATTATAGGCTTACAACCAAGTAAAAGCGGAATAAGAACATCAATTGAGCTTCCTCCTTTACCTTTTTATATACATTTTTTAAGGTAAGTTCTCATTCTTGGCCATCCATGAGCTACTTACCAATTGTGAACTAGGATAGTAACCCATACTTCCTGCATCAAAAAACACATTAACAAGCAATAAATTGTTATAATAGCAGGTTTTTCCCTAAGTCTATTTCTCACCAAAATAGGACACATCACCACCACTTAAGAAATCTTCTCTTACCGGACTAAATGTGTCAATTAATTCACCTTCTTCCAAGCAAAGAGCACTATGTAATAAATTAGGCTCAATATAAATACCATCACCTGCTTCAACAATTTTCTTTACGCCATCAATTTCAAATTCAAATTTACCCGAAGCACAAAAAGTAGCTTGTGTGTGAAAATGTTGATGTGGAGAACCAAATGCTCCTTTTTTAAACTTCACTCTTACCATCATGATTTGGTTGTCGTAACCTAAAAACTTTCTTGATACACCTCCACCAAGGTCTTCCCATTCCATGTCTTTCGATATGACGTACTTTTCACTAAATCTTTTCATATTTATTATTATTTTAAAGGTTAATATTCATCCCTACATAATCCTTAATTTGAGTATCAAATTCTCGTTAGGGAAGGTTTATAATTTTTAATTTAGGTTGATTGTTTTATTTGAAATAATAAGAACCTGACCATTCATAATTCTCATTATTAATTTCTAATTTATGTTTCGTTTCCTTTTGAGTATTAGTATTGGCCGTAATAAACAGTTTAAAAACACCTTTTACATTGGTAATACCAATTGCTGTATAATCTTGGCTATCTAAAAGAATTTTTAAATCGCTTATATTACTGTTAGAATTTACTGCTGATTCCGTTACCGGACTATAACTACCGTGGGATTCTATTGCAGATACAAAGGTTGTGTTTTTAACATTTTTTCGTCTTAAAAGTAAAGCTGCCTCGCGTCTTAAATTAAAATCAGGATCGTTGGCACCTATTCTAGTAAATAACAAATCATCGGTATTATTGGTAACTGAAGTTAAGGTATAAAATTTACCCTTATTTAACCAAGACAGTTTACTATTATTACTTTGCGCCTTTGCAGCCCCCTCAATAAATAAATGTTGATACCCATTTTTATTCCCTAAAGGCTTTAGTATTTCCGGTGTTTTATAGTCAAAATTGGTTTGCAAAACCTGACCTAAAAAATAATATGGAAAATCATACTGGTTTGCTTTTTTGGAAGTTACCTTCATAATATCTAACACATAAGGTTTTTCAAAATCTTCATCCTTAATAACTGCCATAGTACGAAGCATTTCTGTACCCGGATAAGCGTGAGTATCAATGGCACTTGCTACCTGAACACTTTCATTCTCTGAAGAAAAATAATGTAACTCTGGATGATACTTATTACCGGTTTCAAATTTACCGTTAAAATGAGAAGTTTCGTTTTGTGTAACGGTGTTATGAGCTATGGTTTGTTTAGCCCAAGTTTTATTTTCTTTTAAATAATTTCCGCCGCCTTTTTGCTCAATATTTACAAAGCGTGCTAAACCATAATCCTGAATAACCTCATCGCCTTTTTCGTATAACGAATACGATAATTTATCGTAATGCCCATGACTAGAACCTTGTGCTGCGTATTTAAAAACCAGTTCTATACCTTCATTACGCAAAATACCTACACCACCTTGTGTTCCATCTGGCCCATCGGATAAGTTAATAGACTTTTTCTCGAAGGGCTTATCTTGTCCATTTTTTATTCCAAGGGCTACAGCCAAACCAGAATCATCTAACAATACTTTATTTTGTTGTTTAGCTATACTTAACAGCCCTGGATCTTGACCTCCAAAATGATAGGAGATATCTACAGCTGTTACTAACGCACTATTGTAATACGACATGCCTTTTTGACCATCGTTTAGTGGAAAAAAATCACCATCGCCATCAGACAAATTTAGAAGGGCGTTAATTGACTTTAAAAGCACCCCGTCTTTATATTCAAAAATCTTAACCTCTGGTCTTACATTATGTAAACCTTCAGCAAAAATTAAAAAAGGATACATGGCATACCTTTGGTAATATGGACCTTCATTATAATAGCCATCTGGAGAAAAAGGCTCTTCAATATTTGCTAAAAAACCAGCTTTTCCATCCTTATTAATGTATCCGCCATCATCATCTTTAGCAGTTTTATCCATTTGTAAGCCTTTAATACCGTACAAGGCACGCTCAATTAAATCCTCGTCACCCATAACCAAACCAATCATACCAACGGCAGCATTTCCCCATGTACTATGGTTGTGTACTCTATTGTAAAATTGTGGATTTTCTACAGAAATATAATCTGCAAACGGCTTAAATAAATTGGTTTCTAATTTGTTTCTTTCTTCCTCAGTTAAGTAATTATAAACGCAATCGTAGGCTTGACTAACATATACCAGCCAATTAGAATCGTTTAAACATTGCCAGAATAACTTGCCTCTAGCGTACGATCTTGTTTTAGGATGCACAGGTAAGGTTTTGTACATATCTTCGTATTGCATTAGCATATCTTTTACATACTTTGCATACTTTTGGTCATCTAAAATTTGATATAAAACACCAGCTTTTTGCATTATAACCATGTTACGTTTATGACGATCATGCGTATACCCACCCGAATAATCTTTTGGGATTGGCGTGTCTATACCTAATTTAATTTCGGCATCAATTTCTTCTTTTACTTCCTTTAAGGTATTATCGAAAATTGGAATATTACCTAATTGGGCTCTAATCTCTTTTACACCTTCCTTTGTCAAAATTAAATTTGGATGACCTCCTTGTTCATGATCCACAACAACGGCTTCTGTTTTATTATTACAAGAAAATAAAGAAATAAGCAGTAAACTTAAAAGTAAGGTTCTTTTTAATTTCATAGTTTAGTTTAAAATTTAGCTCCCAAAAACAGGATAGTTTCTTTTAAATTTAATTGGTGAATTACTAGCAGTATCAAACAAACTATTCAATCCCGCTTTTACATGAATAGCTTTTCTGTTGTTTAACACCGCTAATGATTCTAATTTTTAAGCAATCGTTAAAACCCAAAGATTGGTACCCATTCTGCTTAAACCATAGTAATTTTTTTTTGCTTTTCCAGAGATAAAAAAACCTATTTCTCAATCTGGCATGTACTATAATAAAGGCTCAAAATCAAAAATGATACCAATCTGGTTAACCAATTTGGTTTACCAAATATATAAGTATTTCCAACTTTAACAAAAAAATAATGCTTAAATCTTAAATTTAACATAATTTAATAAGAAAATACCTATAAAATAAGCGTTTAAAGTTATCTGAACTTTAAATAGTTTACTCCATTTTACATACCAAACATTCCATAAAAACTAATACATCAACTTCATTTCTAAGTTTTCTTGAACTTTAATCTGCCCAGAATTACTTAAGGTATTATTGGATTGTGAATTATTTTTTGCGCCCCATAAAACTGAAACAAAGGCCACTGGATTATTTTTAAAAGTATTTCCCGTAATATTTACATTTACAATACCATGATGATTTAGTAGTATACGGTTTTCTTCATTAGAGCCGCAATTTGTAAAGGTTGAATTTGAAACGAGAAGGTTTCCTCCAATTGTAGACTCATCATAACCACCTCGATAATAATCAACCACATTGGCTTTTACATTATTGAACTTACAATTATCTATGGTTAAGTATTCGGTGTTATAATCTCCTTTATCATTAATTTCTTCCGACAATTCAATACCATTCGCACAATCTGAAATGTTAGAATTATTAAAAGTAATACGCTCTGCAAAGGCTTCTTTATAAACCTTTAAAACGTAATTAAAATTACTTATTTCGGTATTTGAAACTGATAAACCAAAATGATTAGACATGTTTTCTTTTAAACTTGCAAAAGCATAATTGCCATTATTTCCCTTTAAATCTACATTATTAACCGTTAGTTTTCCTTTAGGATTAAGTGCAAAAAGCGGAGTATTAACAGCTCCTGAAAATAAAACCTGAGCTTTCCCTCCATCTGTAGATTGAATTGTTACCGTTTTATTAATAACTAATGACTGCTCTACCGTATAAACACCCGGATTTAAAACTATAATATCACCATTATTTGCCGCATCTAATTTTATTTGAATCTCGCTAGCATTAGAAACCTTGTGATAAACAGGTGTTTTGGCTTCACTTTCATTTGAAAACCAATCTGTACCGTATTTAGATTTATCAAGAATATTAGGATTTGCAATATCTTCTCCAATTATAGCTCCAATACTATTATTATCTTTTCTTGACTTACCGAATAAATCTGTTTCTATATTCTCGAAATCAAAGCCTTTGTAAGGTTCAATATCACTTGGTACACCAGTTGGAATTTTAATATTCTCAGATAGCGATTTTAACGTTAACGAAGCCTCCTTTATTCCACCAGCAAAATCCTTAAAATCAACACCTTTATTATCAACTATGTTATTTATAAAAGTAACTCCATCGGCTTTATCATTTTCAATTACAATAGCCTCTAAACCCTTTTCATTGTAAATAACATTGTTTGCCACAGTAGTTCTAATGGCTCTTGCCGAACGAATTTCAGACTTTGGTAACACCTCGGCTAGATCAATATTTGTACCCACACCAAATTGCCACGGTGTGCTACAATTGACATAAGTATTATAAGCCACCACAACATCGGTAACTTGATTATATCTGTTTTGTGGCGATTTTGGTATTCCGTTCATAACAGCTAACGGACTTCTAAAACTCGTACCTTTTAGGTTAAAAAAATAGTTGTTTGTTACCCAATGTCCGGTGTTAATAATTCGGATACCCCCATAATTTTTGTTAACACCATCTCCTATAAAATAGTTACCATCAATCGTACAATAATTACCATGTCTGGTTACTAAAGACCCTTCACTTTTATAAAACACATTGTTTCTAAACTCGTTAAAGTTGGTTTTGCTTGATATAACCTCAACCTCTCCATTACATTCTTCAAATAAGTTATTGGCAACCATAGTATAACTTGGAGCCATTGATGTAAAACTATTTCCTAATTGAATAGTCTCGCCACTTGGTCCTCCTTTTACAGGCCGTGGACCAAAATGATTATTAATAATTTGATGGTAGTTATTTATACTTTCAATTCCTTCTAAATTAACTCGTATTGTTGGTCCTCTATTGGTTTTGCCAGCAATATAGCAATTACTTAACTCGTTATGTCTACCCCAGAAATTAACCCATAAATCGCTATCATCGCGTTTAAGTTTATTAAAATCTTCTATAACGCAATTTGTTATTTTACAATTATTTGCAATTTCATCATCATTTATTTTAAACTCGACTACTGCTCTAGATGGCGAATACCCATTTTTAAAATGCAACCCTTGAACCACTAAAAACTGACCTCCAAATTTTAAATATGATTTACCTTCAATAGAAACTTTACCGGCTGTTTCTGCGCTTAAAACTATAGGACTGTCTTTTGTACCTTCGCCTCTAAACTTAATTTCTACATCTTTCCAAACACCATTTGCTAGAACAATGTTATCTCCAGGTTTAGCATCTTTAATCGCCTCATTTAAAGCCTGAATATTATCAACTTTAATACCGCTAACGCTTGTATTAGCGGATTCTTTACAACCAAAACTAAGGAGTAAAATACTTAGATAGATTAAAATAGTATTCTTGAATTTAAAATTAATGGAGTAATTCATTAGTATTATTTCTTTTAAGTTTATGTATTAATATCAACCAACTATAATATTAGGATTCATTCCACAATTTTTGAACAGCATTTAAGTCTTTTTTCATGGCATCAAAAACGACTTTTTTATCAACATTTAATGTAGTATGTCCCTTTTCTGCGCCTCCCAAATCATATTCTAAATGCAAAGAAACTGGAGGTTTTAATTTATACTTTTTTAGTATTTTAAAATAGGCATCAAAATCAACCATTCCCTCACCAATAGGCACATTAATAGTTTTCCATTGGCCATTAACCTTACCCCATTTAAAGTCTTTTAAAACAATAACTTTAATATGATTTTGTAAAAGTTTGAGTCCGTTTACCCAAGAATTCCCGCCTTCAACAACCGCATGTCGAATATCGTATTGGGTACCAAAAAATTGGGTGTTTGCTAATTCTAAAATAGCTTTAATTTCCCAAAAAGAAGCCCCTACTTTTACACCTGCATGATTTTGGTAACTACCAACAATATTATGCTGTGCATTTAACTCGCTAAGTTCTTTTATTTGATTTTTATAGATATTAATAGAATCTTCTAAGCTATGGTCTTCTAAATACTCAAACCAATTTGAGCGATAGCAATTAACACCACATTGCCCTGCCGTTTTTATTACATCTACATCGAGAGGGTTATTCACATTCTCAATACTTGTTGTAATTATTTTACATTGGGAACCACCAGATTCTATATCAGCAACGGCTTTAGGTAAATCTATTTTCACACGTTCTGGCAATACATGTCCTTTTGGCCTCACCGTTAAATCGACTCCAGAAAAGCCCATTCGTGCCGCCATTTCACCTGTAGTTTTATAATCTAAAAACTGAAGGTGTTTAGAAAAAATATGCACGGACAAATCATCATTATTGGAAGCGTTAACCCAATTTAACCCATTATTAGAAAACCCTAACATAGGTATTGCGCCTAAGGCTAAGGCCGATTTTTTTACAAATTCTCGTCTATTTTTTGATACCATAATTAAATTTTAGTAAACTAAAAAAAGCCTTTTATCTTAAAAAAAGGCCTTTTAATTAAACTATTTTACTGGTTACTCTACTATTATTTTTTTAGTTAAGCTTCCATCAGTAGCATTTACCTTTAAAATATAAATACCACGATTTAAATTAGAAATATCCAATTTACTATTAACCAAGTTGGTTTTTGAAATAACTTTTTGCCCAATTAAGCTATACATTTCTACTGAAATAACTTTTACAAATCGTTTTGTTACTTAGTCTTACTAAAGGTAATTTTGTTTTCATAATGTAATATTTTAGTTATAGTTTTAGTTTTAAATTCCTTTGGACGTAAAATTCAGTTTTTGGTTTTCCAAATTGGTTAACCAATTATAGATTTCCCAAATATATTACAAAATTTACGAATACACCTAAATTTTAACACAAAAAAAGAATTCTAACATCACATATTGGTATATTTTAATCAATTCTTTAAATACAATATTATAATTACACCTTAAGCTGAAGATCATGAATACCTTTTATTCATAAAAACCTTAACATTATTTCTAAAACGTGAGCTTTTAAGTTTTCACAATAATCTCTAGTGTTTTTCTAATTTGAAAACCAGATTGTTTTAACCGCTTCGAAATGACTCACATAAAACACATAAAAGCGATCTATAAAGCTTAGGATATGTTAAAATTAGTGAACAGCATTTAACAGAAAACGAATTTGATACAGGTAACTTGTCTGACACCTATACCTACTTAAAATCTTAATATTACTTCAAATTGTAGTTAATAAAAAAGCCCATATAATAACAACAATGGGCTTTAATAATAGTTTTTAATTTACTACGTGTGGCTTTTAAGCCATATCTAATTAATTATACATCTACTCCACCATTTCATTTCTAGTTAGATTCATTTTCATATCATGGTCATATTGGCAACAACCAGCTAAATCTTTATACGCTTCAACATTTCCAGAAACTTTTTCTGTATCATATCCTGATGCCCCAATTGCTTTGTGAATTGCCATTACATCTGTTTTTGTATCATCAAAAGACACATCAATTTTCTTTTTATTTACATCCCAATTTGCACTTGCAACGCCTTCAATAGCATTAGCTGCTTTTTCGATGGTTTTTTTACACATACCACAATTACCTCTAACACCAAAAGACACATCTGTCATAGCTATATTTTTAGACACTTCCGTTTTTGTTTCTGTGGCTACCTGCTTGGTGTCGTTTTTACAACTCGTTAAACCTATAGCCATAATTACAGCTACACTTAAAATTACATTTTTCATTGTTTTAAAATTTATTTATTGTTATTCTATTACTTGTTTTACTTCTCCACAGGTTAGCATTGCACCACCAAAATATGGATTGATTACTTTTTCTTCCCTGCTCAACCAATATGCTCCATTGTTATCGTCTACCATCGGACAAAACTCAACAAAGACTTTTTCGTTGACACCAAAGGTCTGAATCGCTCCAATTAAATGGGATGAGAGCTGCTTAAAATGATTTCGTTGTGATTCCAATTTTGAAGTATTTGAAATTGATGTTGCTGAAGCTTTTATTTCTTTTTCTAATAACATCCAATAAGCATGAGCCTCTTTATCTTTTAATCCCTTTATTTCCACGTTAGATAAATGACCCAATAGTCGTTTTGATTCTGTTATAACCTTATTATATTCGTCTTTCACCAAAGCATCTTTTAATTTGATATAATCATTAAAAACCACTTTTAATTGATTCTGAAAGTCCTTAGACACTTTTATTCTTTCTTTCCTATTATAAAGACTCGCATTATTTATTGAAGTATTCCTTTCCATACCTAGGTGGCCTTCATGACCAGTAATAACTTTACCGCCTTCTTTATTCATCATAGATTTCTTGCCTTGTAATTGCGCCGCAGCATCAACCGTAAATGTTCCATGAGTTACTATTTCATCTTCAATTTCCAAACCCTTTAGCACTTCATAATTATCGCCAATTTTATGACCTAAAGTTATCTCTCGCATTTCAAAAACAGGTTGATTGGGATCTGTTTTTAAATATACAACTGAACGCTCTCCAGTCCATAAAACTGCGGTAGATGGAATAGTTAATACCGGCTCTTTACTTGAAGTGATTCCTTTTACTTTTGCTTCAACAAACATTCCTGGTTTAAAGGCATCCTGTTTATTAGCAAGTACAGCTCTTAATTTTACAGTTCTTGTTTTGGTGTTTAAAACAGGATCTATAAAATCTACCTTAGCTTTAAACACTTTATTAGGATATGTATTGGAAGTTATAGAAATGGCTTGCCCTATTTTAAATAAATTAATTTGATTTTCATACACATCAAAATTGGCCCAAACCGTATTTAGATTCGCTATTTTGAGCAAAGGCTGACCTTGTTTAACAAAATCACCTTGTTCTACTAGCTTTTCAGAAACTGTTCCTGAAACCGTTGCATAAATCGGAACGTTTTCTTTAACCAAACCAGAAGTTTCAATTTGATTAATTTGACTTTCAGAGAGTTTCCATAATTTTAATTTGTTTCGTACTGCCTTATACAATGAAGGTTGCGATTCTTTTATTGAAGCCGCTGTAATAAGTTCTTGTTGCGCTGCATATAGTTCTGGAGAGTAAACAGTTGCTAATAATTGTGCTTTATTTACTTTTTCGCCTGTAAAACTCACATTTAGCTGTTCTATTCTTCCTGAAAAATAACTGACTTGAACTGCATTAGCGTCTTCATTTTCTACAATTTTTCCCGATAATTTAATTGTATTATCTTCTGATTTACCATGACCAACCATTGATGTTTGAATGTTTGCCAATGCCATAGCGTTTTCTGAAAGCTTGAATTGGTCTGCTAATAGACCCTCAGAGCTACTCGCCACAGGAATTAAATCCATACCACAAATTGGACAATCCCCTGGCTCTGGTTGCATAATCTGTGGATGCATAGAACACGTCCACATCTGGTTGGTTTCTGTCGCTGCATCATGATTGTGTTCTGATTCTATATTTGAGGACCCGCCAAAGAGCAGCCATCCTAACAACATTCCAACTGCAAATATCCCTACGTAAATTATATATTTTTTCATTTTTATATTTTTTTGTTCCTTAATCTCAATGCATTCCCAATAACCGAAACAGAGCTAAAACTCATGGCTAATGCAGCAATCATTGGCGATAATAATATTCCAAAAAATGGAAATAACACTCCTGCTGCAATGGGTATACCTAATGTGTTGTAGACAAGAGCGAAAAAGAGATTTTGTTTAATATTTTTCATTACAACATGACTTAGATTTTTTGCTTTTACAATACCATCTAAATCACCTTTAACCAAAGTAATCATAGCACTTTCAATAGCTACAGATGTTCCTGTTCCCATGGCGATACCTATATCACTTTTAGCCAATGCTGGTGCATCATTAATGCCATCGCCTGCCATAGCAACCACTTTTCCTTTTCCCTGTAGTTTATCTACTTCCCTAAGTTTATCTTCAGGCAACATACTAGCTTTAAAATCGGCAAGATTTAATGCTGATGCTACTGCTTGTGCAGTATCGTGATTATCGCCTGTTAACATAAGGACTTCAATACCTTTTTCCTGAAGTTTCTTAATGGCTTTAGCACTTGTTTCTTTAATTTTATCACCTATTACCACATAACCAATAACTGTTTTATCTATTGATAAATAAGACACTGTTTTACCTTGTTTTTGATAGGTTTTAGCCGCTTCAGCCATTTCCGAGCTTATCGCTGCATTGGCATAATCCATCATCTTAGGATTTCCCAATGCTACCTTTTTATTATTTATAGTACCTTCTACACCTTTACCTGTAACTGCACTAAAATCATCGGACTTTAAAATGTCAGCATTTTGCTCTTTACCATAGCTAACGGTAGCTTCTGCTAATGGATGTTCGCTATTTCTGTTCAACGAAACAATGTAATTAAGAATGTCATTTTCGGTTAAACCATCATCAAAAGACCCCACTTTTTCAACGGATGGCTTTCCTTCTGTAATGGTTCCTGTCTTATCTACAATTAGCGTAGTAACCTTATCCATTTTTTCGAGCGCTTCAGCGTTTTTAATCAATACACCATTTTGAGCACCTTTACCCACACCAACCATAACCGACATAGGTGTTGCCAAACCTAAGGCACATGGACACGCAATTATCAATACTGCAATAGCATTAACAAATGCATAAACATAAACGGGTTCTGGTCCCCAAATAGCCCAAACCACAAACGTTAGTACAGAGATAACAACGACAATAGGCACGAAATATCCTGATACTTTATCGGCTAAATTCTGGATTGGCGCACGACTTCTACTGGCATTGTTAACCATGTGGATAATTTGCGAGAGTAGTGTATCACCTCCCACTTTTTCAGCTTTCATTAAAAATGATTGATTACCATTTATCGTTCCGCTACTTACTTTATCATTAACTGTTTTATTAACTGGAATGGGTTCTCCTGTAATCATAGATTCATCAATAGTTGTATCGCCTTCTATTACCTCACCATCTACAGGAATTTTATCACCTGGTTTAACTTTAAGAATATCATATAATTCAATAGCATCTATGGATACTTCAACATCTTTACCATCTACTACTTTTATAGCTTTATTGGGCGCTAATTTTAATAATTCTTTTACTGCCGAATTGGTTTTACTATGTGCGCGAGCTTCTAAAAGTTGACCTAAAAGCACCAATGTTAATATGACGGTTGCTGCTTCAAAATAAACGTGTACTGCACCAGATTCCGTTTGGAACTGACTTGGAAAAATATTTGGAAAAAACATACCAAAAACACTAAATAACCAAGCTACACCAGCACCTATACCAATAAGTGTAAACATATTAAGATTCCACGTTTTTATACTTCTATAAGCACGTTCAAAGAACATCCAGGTAGCATAAAACACAACTGGAATGGATAACGCAAACTGAATCCAATTCCAGTATTTCTGTTCCATTATTTCGTTCAATGGATTGTTGGTTAGCATTTCACTCATGGTGATTAAGAAAACCGGTAATGTGAATATTAATGCAAGCTTAAACTTCTTTAATAGCTTTTTATAGGTTTTCTCTTCTGCTGAAATATCGGCCTCCATTGGCACCAAGTCCATTCCGCAAATTGGGCAAGCTCCAGATTGATCTTTTACAACTTCTGGATGCATGGGGCACGTCCATTGCTCTGATGATGTTGTGGACAGATTTTGTTCTTCGACTAAATCCATACCACAAACAGGACAATCACCAGGCTTATTATAGGTTTTATCGCCTTCGCAATGCATTGGGCAATAAAACACACCTGTACCTTTACCTTTAGGTTGTTTATCCTTTTCTTCTTTGGCATGATGATGTTCCCCTAATCTATGAATACTATAGTTTCCACCATCCTTCTTCAAAGCGTCTTGAAACCGTTCAATTGGAATATGAGATTCCATTTCAATTGTTGCTTCTGCTTTTTCGAAATTAACAGAAGCCTTTAAAACATTTTCCACTTTTGAAAGTGTTGCTTCAACATGAGCGCGACAACCGTTGCAAGTCATTCCGTGTATGTGATATGTATGTTTCATCTGTTGTTATTTATTTTTCCAAATGGTCAGGATATAATTCGCTAATAAAAACCTTGAATTGAATTATTATAATACCTCTGCTCATTTCATTGTTTACTGAATTAAATAATTAATTATAGTACTTTGAATATAATAGGTTTTAACAGCCTCTATTTGGTTCATCTGGAATTTCAATTGCAATTCTTGAATATCCAAAACATCATTAAAATCTATCATTCCTGTTTCATAATTTTTAATTAATATGCTCTCTGCATCCTTTGCTTGTTTTAAGTTCTTGGTTTGGGTTACATAACTTATTCTTGCTGAAACCCTATTGTTTACAGCTTTATCTAAAAGTGTTTCCAAAGTATTTAGGCGCTCTTGCTTTTGAACTGTTATTTCTTGCTGTTCTAACTCATTTTGCTTGGTGAGAGATTTATACTTTTTATTAAAAATTGGAATTGACAATGAAACCATGGGCATTACAATATCTTTTCCGTTATCCGTGAAGCTCATATCTGGTCTTTCAGAAACATTGATATAATCTAAACCGAAACCAATTATAGGGCTACTTTCTTTTTGGTTTAGCAATTCAGACTGCTCTATCGATTGATAAAGTTTATCATACTTCAACAATTCAGGATGTAATTCTAAATTTCCTGAAGTGATTTCAACCGCTCCCGAAGGCATCATTAAAGTATCAACCAGGGTAACAGCAACATCATTGTCCCTGTTCAAAAGATTGTTCAATTTAGTTTGTTCTGATAAATATTGTTGTCTCAAAACATCTAATAGTTGTTGCATTTCATTTTGACGCATTTGTAATCGTAATACATCTACTGCTGAAGCTTTACCAACTTCAACAGAGCTTAACGCCAATGTTTCATAGGTATCAAGTAATTTTATATTTTCAATGAGCACCTTTTGTTTCGCTTTGTTGGCGTTTAAATTGTAATAGGATTGCGATACCGATGCCATCAATTTTCGCTTCGCGATAACAATGTCTTCATATTTTGCATCTACCAATGAACTCACATAATTTTCTCGTGAAGAAATTGTTCCAAACCATGGCATCATCTGCTTTACTGAAAGTTTAAAACGTTGCGGACCAGTTCGGGTTTCTGGTTCGCTTACAAAATAACCTACACTAAATTCGGTATTAGATAGGGCATTGACCTCATTCACTTTTTCAGTAGCTCTTCTATACTGTAATTCAAACTTTTGAATTTCAGGATTGTTAGTTAATGCTTCATTAATAAGTGTTTCTAATTCTTGTGCATTTGCTTCTAGGACAAAGCATAAAGAACAAAGAATAAAGACTGTTTTGAGTACAATATGTTTATTGAAATTTTTCATTATTTATTTTTTTGTCTAACTTCTATTCTCTTTTTCCCTTATTCTTTTTAAAAGAAACTCTTCTCTCCAGCTATATAAAACAGGTACAATAAAGTAAGAGGTGATATCTATAACCATGCCTCCAAAAATGGGAATTGCCATAGGTATCATTATATCGCTTCCTTTTCCTGTGGATGTTAAAACGGGTAACAGCGCTAAAATGGTAGTTACTGTAGTCATTAAACACGGGCGAATACGTTTTTCGGCTGCTTGTAAAGCGGAAGTTCTAATACTCTTTTTATCTGAAGGTTTTTCTCGCTCAAATGTTTGTGTAAGGTATGTTGCCATAACAACGCCATCATCTGTGGCGATACCAAATAGTGCTATAAAACCAACCCAAACTGCGACGCTTAAATTGACCGTTTTCATATTAAAAAGGTCTCGCATATTCTCGCCAAATAAACTGAAATTGAAAAACCAATCTTGACCATAAAGCCATAACATAATAAATCCACCTGCAAAGGCAACAGTTATCCCTGTAAACACCATGAGTGAGGTAGGAACAGATTTGAATTGGAGATACAAAATCAAGAAAATAATAGCTAGTGCTAAAGGCACAACAACAGACAATGTTTTTTCTGCTCTTAATTGATTTTCATAAGTTCCTGTAAATGTATAGCTAATACCTTTTGGGACCGTTAATTCTTCAGAATCTATTTTTTGCTGAAACAAGGCTTGCGCATTTTCGACAACATCTACTTCTGCAAATCCATCTAATTTATCAAACAACACATAGCCAACTAAAAAGGTGTCTTCACTTTTTATAACTTGCGGCCCTTGTTCATACCGGATAGTTGCTAATTCACTTAATGGAACAGGACTGCCTTTTTCAACAGGAATATAAATACCTTTTATATCTTCTGGATTTTCTCGCAGCTCCCTAGGATAACGTACTCGAACAGTATAACGCTCTCGTCCTTCAACCGTTTGCGTTATAGCCATACCGCCAATGGCTACTTTTAGCACACTTTGCACATCTTCAATAGACACACCGTAACGGGCGATTTTTTCTCTATCAATATCAATTAGAAAATACGGTTTCCCTACAATTCTATCGGCAAAAACAGCTTCAACCTTAACGCCTTCAGCTTGCTTCAACAGAGTTTCCAATTGCATACCAAAGGCTTCAATTTGCTTTAAATCTTGTCCTTTTACTTTTATGCCCATGGGTGCACGCATGCCTGTTTGAAGCATGACCAATCTAGTTTCTATAGGTTGTAATTTTGGTGCAGAAGTAACCCCAGGAAATTTGGTAACTCTAACTATGTCTTTCCATATATCATTAGGACTATTAATTTCTGGTCGCCAATTTCGATAGAATTCCCCATCTTCATCTTCTATTAATTGAGTATGTTTAACGTTAGTAAAAACAGCATGTTCTGAAGTATTAGGGTTCGCGATAAACCTTCCGTCTTTCAACTTGAAAGCGCCATCATTATTTACTTTGTAACGTTGTATTTGCCCTTCGGCATTTCGCATGTATTCTGACTTATACTGAATCATGTTTTCATACATCGATAAAGGTGCAGGATCTAAAGCCGATTCTGTCCTTCCTGCTTTTCCCACTACGGTTTCAATTTCTGGAATGGTGGCTACAGCCATATCTAATTGCTGTAGCACGCGTTTATTTTCTTCAACACCAGAATGTGGCAAAGACGTTGGCATTAACAAAAAAGAGCCTTCATTTAAAGATGGCATAAATTCTTTTCCTGTATTATTCATTATCCATACTCCAGAAACAAGCACAGTTGCAGGAATCATTAAAAACAATAACTTGTTTGCTAATGCCCAATTTAAAATTTGTCCATAATACCGTCGTAAAATTGAAAATATCCCTAAAACTCCGAAGCAAATAATCGCTACAAAAATTAAGTTTACTAGAACACTTCTGTCAAAGCCTAATGGCCTCCAATATTCGGCTAGTAAAAATATAATGGCAGTACACGAAATAATAATATTTATAAGGTTGTTATTTTTCTTATTTAATTTACCCAAAACTCCAAGTAAACCTGTAATACCAAAAGCAATTAAAATAATTCCTAACCAATATCCAATACCCACAACTGCGATTCCAGCAACTATTAAAACACCATTTACAATGTATTTAAACGAGCTTTTAAGTGCTGTTTTTCGAAATAAATAAGCTGCAAAAGGTGGAATTAAAAACAAGGCAACAACCAAAGATGCTGATAATGCCATCGTTTTGGTAAATGCTAAAGGTCTAAACAATTTTCCTTCGGCACCTATCATAGTAAATACAGGCACAAAGCTGATTATTGTAGTTAATACTGCTGTTAAAATTGCCCCAGAAACTTCGGCGGTTGCGTTATAAACCACCTCATTTGTGGATAAGGCAGTACCATCTTCTCGTAATCGTAATGTGTCATCATCGAGATGTCGAATCACATTTTCGGCAAGAATAACGCCAACATCTACCATAGTTCCAATAGCAATAGCAATACCAGAAAGCGCTACAATATTGGCATCTACATGAAATAGTTTCATGGTAACAAATACCATTAATACTGCAACAGGCAACAACCCTGAAATTAAAATAGAAGCTCTTAAATTGAACACCATAACAATAATAACCAAAATGGTAATTAATATTTCTAGTGTCAAGGCTTCATTAAGCGTGTCTAATGTTTCTTCAATAAGTTCGGTACGATCATAAAAAGGAACAATTGTTAATTGAGATTTTCGTCCATCTGCCAAAACTTTTGAAGGTAATCCGCCTTCTAGCTCTTCAATTTGAACCTTTACATTGTTGATGACTTCCATTGGGTTAGCACCATATCGTGCCACTACAACACCACCAACAACCTCTGCTCCTTCCTTATCTAATATACCTCTTCGTGTTGCTGGACCTAATGCTACTTTACCAATATCTTTAATTTTAATTGAAGTAAAATCTTCGGAAGTCACTACAGCATTTTCAATATCTTCAACAGATTTTAAATAACCTAAACCACGAACTAAATATTCAGCTTGATTGATTTCTAAAGTCTGAGCACCAATATCTTGGTTACTACTTTTAACCGCTTTTACAACTTGGTTCAAACCAATGTTATATTGACGCATCAATTCTGGATTAACATCCACTTGATACTCCTGGACATAACCACCAATGGAAGCCACTTCGGAAACACCACTTGCAGAAGACAAGGCATACTTAACGTAGTAATCTTGTATACTTCTCAGTTCGTGTAAATTCCAGCCACCAGTAACATTCCCGTTTTCATCGCGACCTTCAAGCGTATACCAATATATCTGTCCTAAACCTGTAGCATCTGGTCCTAATGCAGGATTAACACCCTCTGGCAATAACCCATTTGGTAATGAGTTGAGTTTTTCAAGAATACGACTGCGACTCCAATAGAACTCTATATCTTCTTCAAAAATGATATAAATACTTGAAAATCCAAACATAGAAGAACTACGAATGGTTTTAACTCCAGGAATCCCTAATAAGGATGTGGTTAACGGATAAGTAATTTGGTCTTCTATATCTTGAGGCGAACGACCATCCCACTTTGTGAATACAATTTGTTGATTCTCTCCTATATCCGGAATGGCATCTACAGCCACAGGATTGGTAGGTAAAAATCCTGTATCCCAATTAAAAGGTGCATTTACTGTTCCCCACCCAACAAAAAGGACGAGTAACAGCACCGCTACGAGTTTGTTTTCTATTAAAAATTTGATGCTTTTATTCAGCATTAGTTTTGATTATTAAACAGTTAGACAATGGCGTTATTAAAACACCGCATACAACAAATTATCCTTATGACATTATACAGCCATAGGATAAAACAGTCTATCGTTTAAAAATCAAATTAAATAAGTCTCGTCAATCTTGAAGATGTCTTTTATGACGAGAGGTGGTTTGTATTCTTCAAAAGAAAATACCTTATTATCTAAACCTTCAAAAAGGTTAATATAAGTGTAAACAAAGGAAGCAATGATTACTTGATGCTCAAAAGAAATTTTGTCGACTTGCACTTGTAGTTCATCTTGACCATCAACAACCAACTGCTCATCATTACAACAATTCTTTTTTGTAATAGAACAACCTTCGGTTGAAGGTTTCTCCATGTCCATTCCACATCCTTCCGCTTTAAGCAACATAGCAGTTTCAACCAAAGTATCTCCACAATAATGCATATTAAGCGCAAATGACATGGTAGAGAATAACACTACAAAAGCCATGACCAAAGCTATTATTTTATGGAATACTTGTTTCATACTGCCTGTAAAGTTACAAAATTTTGAAATGACAGTCATTAATTAACAAGAGTTTAAGTATTCTGTAATAGGATTTGCATGTAAAAACCAATAATTAATTTCCAATAAACTAAGGGTAAATAAAACATCAATTTATAGAGCCTAAACTCTACCTAAATAAAAAGCCTTATCAAAATTTTGACAAGGCTTTTTATAAAGACGGGAATAGACTTCGTCGGGTCCCCGTTTTAATATGTTTATAAAGTCAATCCTAATCCTTGGATTACTTTTTTGTTTTAAAAATAAATATGAATGCGAGATTGCAGTACATTTTTAAATAAAAAAAGCCTTATCTAATAAAAGATAAGGCTTTAGTACTGAAGACGGGACTTGAACCCGTACGTCCTAATGGACATTGGATTTTAAGTCCAACGTGTCTACCAATTCCACCACTTCAGCATTGGTATATTTTATGAAAGTTTCAGAGCGAAAGACGGGATTTGAACCCGCGACCCCCACCTTGGCAAGGTGATGCTCTACCCCTGAGCTACTTTCGCAGTCATTTTAATGAACGTGCAATATTGCTATTGCGGTTGCAAATTTAAAATAATTCTAGGAATACCAAAGCCTTTTGCAAAAATAAATTAAAAAAATTTTAAGCCTGCTTTTTTTTGATCAACATTCGCTTAATTTCATTCAATTTCATAAGCGCTTCTACGGGCGTAAGTGTATCAATATCAATGTGTAATATTTCTTCTTTTATGTTTTCTAACAAAGGGTCGTCCAAATTAAAAAAACTAAGTTGCATGTCATCATTTATCGTTTTTACCTTATCGGTAAGCTCTTCACTTGAATGTGACTGCTCTAATTTCTTCAAAATCTTGTTAGCACGATGCAAAACTTGCTGTGGCATACCTGCCATTTTTGCCACATGGATACCAAAACTATGCGCACTTCCCCCTTCAACCAATTTTCTTAAAAACAATACATTGTCCTTTAACTCTTTTACCGACACATTAAAGTTTTTTATGCGCTCAAAAGTTTCACTCATTTCATTAAGCTCATGATAGTGCGTTGCAAACAATGTTTTTGGTTTTGCAGGATGCTCATGTAAATATTCGCTAATAGCCCATGCAATAGAAATCCCATCATAAGTACTCGTTCCACGACCAATTTCATCAAGTAACACCAAACTTCTATCGGAGATGTTATTAAGGATAGACGCTGTTTCATTCATTTCTACCATAAACGTAGACTCACCCATCGATATATTATCGCTTGCACCAACTCTAGTAAAAATTTTATCCACCAATCCTATTCTTGCTTCTTTAGCAGGCACAAAACTACCTATTTGAGCCAACAACACGATTAAGGCGGTTTGACGCAGTATGGCCGATTTACCAGACATATTCGGACCCGTAATCATAATAATTTGCTGCCCGGTTCTATCCAAAAACACATCATTAGCAATGTAAGGTTCTCCTATTGGCAATTGCTTTTCAATAACTGGATGGCGACCGTCTTTAATTTCTAAATCGAAAGAATTATCGAGCGCTGGGTAAATGTAATTATTATCCTTTGCTAATTGTGCAAACCCACACAAACAATCTATTTTCCCTATTAAAAAGGCATTTTGCTGTACAGGTTTTATATATTGATTTAACCATGTTACTAATTTAGCAAACAACTCCTGTTCTATGGCTTGTATTCTATCTTCGGCACCTAATATTTTGGCTTCGTATTCTTTAAGTTCTTCGGTAATGTAACGCTCTGCATTGACTAAAGTCTGCTTACGTATCCATTCTTCAGGAACTTTATCTTTATGGGTGTTTCTTACTTCTATATAATATCCAAAAACGTTATTGGATGCTATTTTAAGCGATGTAATACCGGTACGCTCACTTTCGCGCTCCAACATACTATCTAAATAGTCTTTTCCAGATTTCGACAAGCCTCTTAACTCATCTAATTCAGCAGAAAAACCAGGTGCAATACTATTACCTTTTAAAACATTTACAGGCGCATCCTCATTAACTGTTTCCTTTATTTTTTCGCGCAATACTTGACAACTTTGTAATGTATCGCCAATAATTTTTAAAGACTCATTATCGCAACTGGAAGCCAATTCTTTAATAGGTACAATAGCTTCTAAGGAGTTTTTAAGCTGAATAACCTCTCGCGGATTCACCTTACCAGTGGCTGTTTTAGAAATTAAACGTTCTAAATCGCCAATTTGCTTAATATGATTTTGAATGTTTTGAAGCACAGCCTCCTCTTTAGTTAAAAAACTAACCACCTCATGGCGCTGTTTTATTTTTTCAACATTTTTTAAAGGAAGCGCCAACCAACGTTTTAACAACCTTCCTCCCATGGGCGAAATGGTTTTATCAATAACATTTAAAAGCGTTACCGCATTGTTGTTTGTGGAGTTATAAAGTTCTAAATTTCTTATTGTGAATCTGTCCATCCACACATAATCATCTTCAGCAATTCTAGAAACGGAAGTGATATGTTGTAATTTATGATGCTGGGTTTCACCTAAATAATGCAGTATGGAACCCGAAGCTATAATACCTTCGTATAAATCTTCTATACCAAATCCTTTTAAGGTTTTTGTATCGAAGTGTTTGGTTAATGTCTCATAGGCATAATCGGTTTGATACACCCAATCTTCTAAATAAAAGGTATGAAAATCTTCTCCAAAAGTCTTATTAAATAAGCTCCGCTTTTGTTTAGACACTAAAACCTCGCTTGGACCAAAATTCTGAAGCAACTTATCAATATATTCTGCATTACCCTGCGATGTTAAAAACTCGCCCGTAGAAATATCTAAAAAGGATATCCCTATATATTTTTTATCGAAATACACCGAACATAAAAAGTTGTTCGACTTAGACACTAAAACCTCATCGTTTAAAGCAACTCCAGGCGTTACCAATTCTGTTACACCACGCTTTACAATGTTTTTGGTTTGCTTTGGGTCTTCTAACTGATCGCAAATAGCAACACGCTCACCAGCTTTTACTAATTTTGGTAAATAGGTATTTAACGAGTGGTGCGGAAACCCTGCCAATTCAATTTCGCTTTCACTACCTGCGCCACGTTTGGTTAAAATAATGCCTAAAATGCCAGCAGTTTTTACAGCATCGCTACCAAAGGTTTCGTAAAAATCGCCCACACGAAACAACAATAAAGCATCGGGATACTTTGCTTTTATAGCATTATATTGTTTCATTAACGGTGTTACTTTTTTTGCTTTTTTCATTTAACCTTTTTTCATTCTCATGAAGATGATAATCTCATCGAGAAAGTGATTTATAAGTGTTATTTTTACCAAAATTGTAGCTTGCAATGTACCATTAATTTCATGTTTTTTAAGGTTGATTCCTTAGAAGTTATCTACAATTGGAACGAGATTTCAACAAATAAAGGATTCCGTCTTCGCGGAAAAGAAAAAAAATATTATTAATGCGAAAACTTAAAAATAGCGAATTAGATAGATTAAGCGTTGATGCTTTTAAAGACGCCAAAAAAACACCATTAATTATTGTATTGGATAACATTAGAAGCTTAAATAATATTGGTTCGGTTTTTAGAACTAGTGATGCTTTTTTAATCGAAAAAATTTACCTCTGTGGCATAACTGCTAAGCCGCCGCATAAAGATATCCATAAAACAGCATTAGGAAGCACAGATACTGTGGATTGGGAATATGCTGAAAACACCTTAGATATAGTTGAAAAACTACAAGCCGACAACATTAAGGTATGCGCCATAGAGCAAGCTGAAAACGCCATTATGCTTAACAATTTTAAAACCGAAGCCAATACCAAATACGCTTTAGTTTTTGGTAACGAGGTAAAAGGCGTAGCTCAAAATGTTGTAAATACAAGTGATTTTGTAATTGAAATCCCCCAATTTGGCACAAAACACTCTTTAAACATTTCGGTAAGCTGTGGTGTAGTTACTTGGGACTTATTTAGTAAATTACAGCTATAGGTTATTAATAGATTCTTAATCTGCACCCATGCCAAAAAAAGCAAAAACACCATGGCCCACTAAAGATGCTATGAGTCAGATTTATGAGCAAAACCTTTGGGGAGGCGAAACGTCCGAATTTTATTCAGGATTCGGCTCCCACGATCCTAATATTATAACACCGTATTTAAACGCTATAATCGGTTTTTTAAAAACTCACAATACGCCTTTAGTGGTGTGCGATTTAGGCTGTGGCGATTTCAATATTGGCAAACATATTTTGCCACACACTAAAAAATATAAGGGTATTGATATTGTTGAAAGCCTTATTAACAGAAACCAAAACACCTTTAAAGCAGAGCATCTAGAATTTGTTTGTTTAGATATTTGCAAAGCCGAACTTCCGGAAGCAGATTGCATTATTCTTAGGCAAGTATTACAGCATTTATCTACCGCCGAAATTTTGGAGGTCGTCCAGAAAATCACCAAATACAAATACGTTATCCTTACCGAGCATGTACCCAATGGCGAATTCACCCCTAATAAAGATATTATTTCTGGTCAAGGCATTCGCATCAAAAAAAATAGCGGTGTAAACCTTCTAGAAGCGCCTTTTTTCTTAACCATTAAAGACCAAAAAATTATTGACGATTATATTTTAGAACACAATAAAGGACAAATCCTAACAACCTTATACACATTATTTTAAAGACTACACACGCCTAAAACAAGCCTTTTAAAGTGTTTTAAAATAGCAATTCAATAAATAAAAAACGGCGTTCTTAACAAGCTACTAAAAGAACACAGTAAAAAATTCCAAATAGATAATACTTAAAAAACAGAGCCCTAATTGAATAATTCTTGCAATTATTTTACCTAAATTGTTTCAGAAATTATTAATATTTATTTTATGGCTAATAAAAATCCAGAAGCAGAACGGTTAGAAGTTGATGACAATTACAGAAACTGGAAAAAATGGGGTCCATATTTGGCAGAAAGGCAATGGGGAACGGTACGCGAAGATTATAGCGACCATGGCGAATCATGGGAGTTTATAGACCACGACAAAGCTAGAAGTAACGCCTACCGCTGGGGAGAAGAAGGCATTGGTGGTTTTTGCGATTCGAGAGAAATTTTATGTTTAGCACCAGCCTTTTGGAACGGAAACGACAACATTTTAAAAGAGCGTTTATTCGGGCTTACCAATAACCAAGGTAACCACGGTGAAGATGTTAAAGAACTTTATTTCCACCAGGTATCTACACCAACACACACCTACAATAAATACCTATATAAATATCCGCATAGCAAATTTCCGTATTCGGACTTGGTAAACGTTAATGCATCACGAGGCAGACACGAAGACGAATACGAACTTTTAGATACCGGTTGCTTTAAAAACAATGCCTATTTTGATTGTTTTATAGAATATGCCAAAGCTGGTGTCGATGATATTTTAATGAAAGTAACGGTAGTTAACCGAGGTGATAAAGCGGCCGAAATTCATGTGTTACCACACTTTTGGTTCCGGAATTTCTGGAAACACAATATAAAGCACGAACGCCCAACCATAAAATCGACCAACAACTTCGCAGCACAATCTAGTAGCCCGCGAAATGGCGACTACTATTTTTATAACGAAGGTGGCGAGCAGTTATTTTGCGATAACGAAACCAATAACAAACGCATTTACAATATAAAAAACGATGTGCCCTATGTTAAAGATGGTATTCACGAGCATGTTGTAAACAGCAAAAAAACGGTCAACCCTAAAAAAACGGGATCTAAAATGGCTGTTTGGCATACATTTAATTTAAAAGCCGGCGAAGAAAAAAGCGTAAAAGTAAGACTCAGCAAAGACCCTTTAAATGATCCTTGGTCAGATTTCGATGCTATTTTTAACCAACGTATACAAGAGTGCGAAGATTTTTATAGCGACATTATACAAAAGGATTTACCAGAACAAAGACAGGAACTAGCAAGAAAAGCATTTTCTGGCTTGTTATGGACCAAGCAATTTTACTATTTCGATGTTTTTAAATGGTTATTTGGTGGCCCAGGAGAAGGCAAACCACAACGTACCAACATGCGAAATTTTAGCTGGCAACACCTTACCAACCGCCATATTATTTCCATGCCCGATAAATGGGAATACCCTTGGTATGCCGCCTGGGATTTAGCATTTCATATGGCATCGTTTGTAGAAATAGACCCGTATTTTGCAAAACAGCAGTTACTATTGTTTTTAGAAGAAAGCTATATGCATCCTAACGGACAGATTCCGGCTTACGAGTGGAATTTTAGCGATGTAAACCCACCGGTACACTCGTATGCCGTATGGAAAGTTTACGAAAAAGATAAAGCAAAAACAGGTAAAGGCGATAGGCAGTTTTTAGAAAAAGCCTTCCAAAAACTTCAAATAAATTACACCTGGTGGGTAAACCAAAAAGATAAAAGCGGCACCAACCTTTTTGAAGGTGGCTTTTTAGGACTAGATAACATTGGGGTTTTCGATAGAAACCACATGCCCGAAGGTATAACCCGTATGCAACAAGCCGATGCCACCAGTTGGATGGCCATGTTTTCTATTAATATGTTACGCATATCCTTAGAACTTGCCGAAACCAATAAAGTGTACGAGGAAGCGGCAGCAAACTTTTTTAGACACTTTTTAAATATCGCTTGGGCCATGCACCATATTGGTAAAAAGGATATTTCGCTTTGGGACGACCATGATAATTTCTATTACGATGTTGTGGAAATGGATAATGGCAGCACCGATCGTTTACGCGTACGCTCCTTAGTAGGAGTTATACCTATGTTTGCCGTAGAAATTATTCATAAAGATTTATTCGAAGATTTAAAAGAATTTAGATTTCGTGCCAACCGTATTATTAAAACCAGACCCGATTTAGCCTCTTTAATTTCTAATTTAGAAAAAACCAATGAAGATGGTAATTTTATGTTCTCCATAATGCGCGGGTTTAGGTTAGAGCATTTGTTAAAACGCTTGTTGGACGAAGACGAATTTTTATCAGATTATGGTATCCGATCGCTTTCAAAATACCATGAAAAATACCCCTTTGTATTTCAGCATCATGGGCGTCATCAAATACAGTATGAATCTGGCGAGAGTCGCTCCAACATGTTTGGAGGTAACTCCAATTGGCGCGGACCTATTTGGATGCCATTAAATTATATGATTATTCAATCGTTACGAAAATACTATACCTTTTATGGCGACGAGTACCAATACGAATTCCCTACAGGCTCTGGCAACAAGCTAAATTTAAAGCAAATTGCAAACGAGCTAACCAAAAGGCTTATTAAACTTTTTGAACCCAATGAAGATGGTAAATTCCCGTACCACTCTGAGGATGCCGACCAAGTATTTACAAAAGACGAACATTTTAAAAACGAACACTTTTTCTATGAGTTTTTTGATGGCGATAGCGGTAAAGGCCTTGGCGCCTCACACCAAACCGGATGGACCTCACTTATTGCTAATTTAGTAATGGAAATGGACGAGGATTAAAACTTTATAGCTTATAACAAAATCCCTTATCGGAAGGTCTTTATAAACGGATTTTCCTGTAAGGGATTTTTTTGTTTTTTGTAGGAGGAATTGGTTATATTTACGAGGTAACAAGAGCAAAAAACTTGCTTTATCCTGATATATTTTCAGGATATGAGTAATAAAAGTTATTATTTAACGAGTTACCTGCAAGCACAAAAACGAGACCTGAGCTAAAAATCAATTACAATAAATGGAAAACATAGGAGCTAAATTTTTACGAGCTGATTTACACATTCATTCATTTGGTGAGTTTGGTTCATTTGATGTTAATGATACATTAATGACTCCAATTGCAATAGTTGATACCGCAATTGAAAAAAAACTTAGTATAATTAGTATAACTGACCATAATGAAATTCATAATTCTCATACTGCAATAGAATACGCTAAAGGGAAAGATATTCTTGTTTTACCAGGTGTTGAATTAAGTACAACTCAAGGGCATTTATTAGTTTATTTTGAATCTTATAAAAACTTGAGAGATTTTTTCGGAAACTTAACTATAACTGAAGATAAAAAGATTTGCAATCAAGGAATTGTTGAATGCTTAAATTTAGCAAAAAACTATAACGGATTTGGAATCCTTGCGCATATAGAATTATCATCTGGATTTGAAAAAACAATTGGGCGATTTGGACCACCTATTGAAGAAATTTTAAAGCACGAAAATTTGTATGGTTTAGAGATTAGTTCAAGAACAAGTCTAAATTTCTATACTGATTTAGATGACAGTCCAGACAGGAAAAGACTCTTAAAACTGCGAAGAGAACACTTAGAATATGATGATAGTTATACACTTCCTAAATTAATGTCTTCTGATGCACATACATTAGACAAGCTGGGAACAAATGCAGAAGGCGAAACTAAATTAACAAGATTTAAAGTTGATGATTTAAATTATCATTCGATAAAGATTGCTTTACTAACTCACGAATCAAGAATAAGATTAGAAAATGAAGTACCCGAAATGCGTCCTATTATTCAAAGTATTGAAATTGAAGGTGGATTGCTAGATAGTATTAATGTAAAACTTAGCAATAACCTTACTTGCATTATTGGTAGTAGAGGTGCTGGAAAATCGACATTATTAGAAATAATTCGAGAGACATCAGGTAATAAATCTAAATCTACTGTTGTTGACTCAGATGTTTGGCCTCAAAAAATTAAATTAAAATATATTGATGAAGCTAATCAAATAATTGATTTTACAAGAGAGAAAAACAGTGAGTTGCAAAATATCACAGACCCAATAAATGGAATTTCAAAAGTAGATATAGAAACTTATGGTCAAGGAGAAACAGCTGACACAATTCAGCATAGTGACGAAAATCCTAAAGTTTTAATTAACTTCTTAGATGGCTTCTTAAAACTTGGAACTAAGAATTTAGAGGATATCGAATTAATTTCCTTGTTACTTGAAAATCAAAGTGAATCAAAAAAATTAAGAATAGGGTTATTAAGTTTTAAAGAAACCGAAAAGGCACTAAAAAATGAACAGAAAAAATTAGAAAAACTGCAAAAAGAAAAAGCAGGTGAATTAGTCAAATATCAAAATGCTTTAATCAAAGAGCGAGGTATAAGAAGTGAGTTAATAGATAGCTTAAAACAACTTATCAAAAATTACAAAGAAATTTTGAGTGATGACGATACCTTTACCAATTTTGAAGCATTGGTTGATACAGATATTATTGTAGGAAAAGACTATTTCAAAAAAGTTAAAGAGATTGTTTCAGATTTTTCAAAGGTTGTCAAAGCGAAGTCAAGTGAATTAAATGCAGAACTATCCACCAAAATAGCAGAGCTTAATGAACAACTTAATAATTGGAAAGCAAAAGAGAAATCAATTCAAGATAAAATCGATACTAAAAAAATTGAATTAGAAAAACAAGGTATTCCGTTTGACTTAGGTAAAATAAATCGAATATCTAAGGACATTGTAGATTATCAAAAAATAATAGCCAAACTGAATTTAGACAAGAAAAAACTAAAAGAGTTGGCTACTGAAAGAGAAACCTTATTAGCTAAAAGAATTCAGTTAAAAGATGATGTATACACAGAACGGAACAAGTTTGCTAAAAAGGCAAATGCAGATTTGAAAAACACAATTGATGGTTTCTTTATTTCAATAAAATATAAGAAAGGAAAGTTCTCTCCTGATTTTGATGCTTTGTTGAGGTCTAAAATGGATTGGAGAAATTTGAAAAAATCCAAAGTGATTTCAGAAAACCTCTCTCCTTTCGATTTTGTAGATGCTTGTAAAAATGGTAATAAAGACATTTTAACAGCAATTTATGATAGTGAAGGGAATCAATTACTCTCCGATATAGAGGCAACTAGTATAATTGACAAAACAATAAAGGAAAACAATTTTGAGGAATATGAAGCTCTTCATTTTGAAGACTTTCCTTCGATTATTGTAACGAAATCTATAAAAGAGGAAAGTGGTGACATAAAGTATTACAGTAAACCAATTTCCCAATTATCTTTAGGTCAACAACATTCTGTTCTATTAGGTATTCTTATGCTTTCTGATAGCAACAAACCATTAATTATTGACCAGCCAGAAGACAATTTAGATAGTGAATTCATTTACAAAACAATAGTCAAAAATTTAAGGAAAATTAAAGAGCAAAGGCAGGTTATTATAGTCACGCATAATGCAAATATTGCTGTATTGGGTGATGCAGAATTAATAATTCCATTGAAAAGCACTAGCATAAAATCTCACGTTTTAAGTTCTGGTTCAATAGACAGACAAGAAACTAGAGAAATTTGTTGCGAAATACTAGAAGGTGGAAAAAGAGCATTTGTTCAAAGACAAGATATTTACGGAATAAAATAAAGCCAGCAGGTAAAAATGTATATAAAAAAACAGGCGGAACAGCACTAAATTCAAAGGTTTTGGCTCTTATCAGAGTTCGTGCTTAACCGAAATTTTGGTGTTTCATAATCGCCTACTTTTCATATACTAACCGTAATCCACATCAAAAACAATTTCACCTTTCACCGAACCCCAACAAAATGATCATAGACCAAGAACAAATATTTAAAGACGTGCTTTCTAAACTAGAAGGCACAATTAACGAACAACGTTTTTTTAATACGTTCTTGGAGTTGTATCCTGAGGTTTGGAAAAAGCAAAAAATTATGTTTTCAAAATTTAATAAAAGTAAAAAGTTCGGGCAAACCATTCCGTTAGCAAAACCTGAGATTTCTTTACGAAAAGACATTAGGATCTGGTTACAAAAAAATCAAAAGAAGTCTTGATTTTAATTAGGTTTACAAAGCCTTTTAAGTGGTTTCAATTATAAACCACCTCAACCACTTTCCGTTTTTTATGCAACCTAAAATCTTTAAAGCTATCATTAATATCGAGCTTAATAATATTAGAATGCTCACTAATAGCGATTAAAAATTCATTGGTAATTTTAACCGTTTTTATCTGTTTTGTGGTTTCAGATAACAAACAAATCACTTTACTATGATGCCCTTGCTGTTTTAGGCTTAAAACCTGCGGTATAAGTATGTCGCCATCAATTTCCCAAATGGTTGTTTTATTTAGATAGGTGCTAAAATCTGCTTTAGTAACCTCAGCATTTTTAGACGGGTTTATTTTTAGGTAATTATCCATATCGAAATCTATTTCTAGCATTAAAACATGCCCTCTTTCAATAACATTAAAGGTTGCCGAAACAGAATCGTGAGCCACCATACCCGTATTACTAGAATTAAAAAACGCGATACATATTAGTATTAAAAATCTCATTTTACAACAATTTTAAGGGTTCCTAATACGCTGCCACTTTTTACAATACGCAACACATACACACCCGAGCTTTTTATGTTTTTAAACTCTAAAACGCCAGTACCCGATGTTTCACTAACGTTTTGCCCTGACATAGAAAACAACTCTGCCTTATAACTTTCTAAATGCGTCGATATTACCGAAAAGCTCCCGTTATTGGGATTGGAGTTTACGTAATACCCGAGATCTTCTAAATCGACATCGTGCGTGCTTAAATTAGCGCCACAACTCTCATCAAAAGATGTTTCAGGATTATCGGTAGCAAAAGGGTTTATATTGGGGTTGGTATCATCGCAATCGTAAGCGGTTACAAATCCATCACCATCGGCATCGGTATCATTTAAACCACCTGCCGAACTTATAAAGCTGTCGTTAAAATTCCCTTTCATACATCTTGAAATTTGAGGAAAATCTTGAGTTACCACATAGTAATATTCAAAGGTTTCTTGGCCTTGCGCTGTGGTTAAGGTTACCGAAGCTTCAATACCATTACAATCGTCTAAATCGCCTTTACCAGCAATGTACTCGAAATCGTTGGTATATTTCCCCGAATACGGTCCGCAAGGTGCAGAAACGCCATCTCCAGGACGTAAACCGCTTTTTAATTGAAAGCTAGGAAACAGTTCTTTAACGTTGCCATCTTTATCGGGCCCGAATCGATATAGAATAGGAAATCCATCGGACGCCCAACCTACTTGTAACACCTCTTGAGGTACGGTTTGGGTTGTTGAAATACCAGATGCTAGCTCCTCGACATATTCAAACATATTACCATGATAATGATAGCCCGAATTAGGATTTACGTGTGCCGAGGCACAATCTAGACCTACAAAATCTCTTCCATCGCCAATATTTGTTGTGGGCTCGAACACCCAATCCCAGTTGTATTCCCCAGTATTTTTATCTTCAAAAATAAATGGTGTTGCTGGTGCAGGCATCATATAAACGCCATTAAGGCTGATACCAAAATAGTTTACAGGCCTACCATTAGTTCTAGAAATACTGGTTGTAGTCCCTGATAATTCCGGATTTAAATCAAATTTATAAAGTCGGTAATACGGTTCTGGCGTTCTGTCTTCAACAAAACAAAAATTATGATTTGGGTAATTATTAGAGTACACCACACGCTGATTGCCTTCTAAAAACTCGTAATAAACACTTGGGTTTATTGGTGTACCGCAACAATCAATAGTATCGTAAGTTAACACATCGGTATCGCCACAGGTGTTATTACAATCGTCAATAGTAGTTTCGGTACCGTTTTGTATACCATCATTACAAGACCAATCAGTTCTTATAACTTGGGCTTCTTGTTGCAGCATGCTTTTAATGGTTTCCTGCTCGGTAGTTAGGTTTCCAATTAAATTGGTTTCTTCCATAATGTCATCAACAATATTGTAGAATTCCTGGTTACCATTTTCATCTTCAATAAGCTTATACGTCGCTGTTCTTGTGGCCCAAGATTCGGTATTATTACTTTCGAAATCGGTATAATTTATAGGTCTTGCTATTTGATTTGCAAAAGATAAAGCAGGTTTAAGACTCAGGCTATTTTCGGTACCGCCAAGTAATTGCACGCCTGCCAATTCTAAGATGGTAGCGTGTAAATCGGTAGCTTGGGTTAACCCCGCTTCAACTTCATTAACACGTGCTACAGATTTCCCTGTAATAATCATAGGAACACGAACACCGCCTTCGTACAACGATGCTTTGGCGTGTCCGTTTGGCCAATAGGTATTAGCGCGTCCTGGAGTGCCGTTATCGCCAATAAAAATAATGACTGTATTTTCTAGCGTTTCGGCATCCATACTTTTAATTAATCTATCGATCTCGTAGTCTAAATTTTCGATCATGGATAAATACGTACTTCTATCGTCTGTAGGTGTTGTGGTAAACGTTCCTTCGGGTGGTGTTTGAAAAGGCACATGAGGCGCCACGTGTGACAGCCATAAAAACCAAGGTTTTGTTTGATTGTCAACCCACGAAATGGCGCTATTGGTTAAATGCGTAGTGGCGTATTCGGTAATTTGCTCTTCGTTACCTTGGGCGTTTAATTTTGTCCAATCGTAATAATCGTCTACTTGAGCCGTAAAAATACCTTCGTAATAAGGCACACCAGAATCTGCTGGATGACCATAATTACTACTGCTATTACCACCAATGTGCCATTTACCTATAACAGCCATACTATAATCGGTAGTGCTTTGTTCTTTTATTTTAGTAAACAACGAAGTGTGACTTGTTTCTAGCACTAAAGGCGGTCTCATAACGCCTGTTTTTATGCCAAATTTACCACTCATAACTGCGGCTCGTGTTGGCGAACATTGTGGCGCTGCCCAACAATTGGTAAACGAAAGGCCTTGTTCTCGAAAGCCATCTATGGTTGGTGTTACCGGCAGACCCTCTTCTATTCCAAATCCTGAAACAGCGTCGATACCTAAATCATCGGCTATAATTAATAATATATTTGGAGATTGCTGTTGCCCTGATAGTATGGATGTAAAAAACAATATTGAGAACAGCGTTTTAAATAGTTTCATACTAATTATAGGTTTTCTGTGGAAGGTCAAAGCGTTATTTCATTTAGCGCTTTTAGAATCATTAGACCCTATGAACTAGTAAAAGTTTAATTGAACCTGAAAAACATATGAACACTACCGATATTTTATTCGGCAGAAATTTCATTTAATACCCACAAATAATCGGCACGATTGCCAACAAAATCCCTATTAGACACATCGATTATTTTTACATTAAAATCTTTTTGAGTCTTTAAAAACTCCAGATACCCAGCGTTTATTTTCTCTAAATACTCAATGGCTATATTTTGCTCGTAATCGCGACCTCGTTTTTTTATGTTTTCCTGTAAACGCTCGGTGTTTTGGTATAAGTAAATGTATAATTCGGGTTTAGCAATATCTTTATACATTAAGTAAAACAACTTGCGGTATAAATTAAATTCATCATCATTTAAAGTAATTTTAGAAAATATAAGCGATTTAAATATATCGTAATCGCTCACGATAAAATCTTTAAACAAATCGAGTTGCGATAAGTCGTCGCTAATTTGCTGGTAACGATCTGCAAGAAATGACATTTCTAAAGTAAAGGCGTATCGGCTTGCATCTTCGTAAAACTTAGGTAAAAAGGGGTTATCGGCAAAACGCTCCAAAACTAAACGCGCGTTAAAATCGTGAGCCATTTTTGTAGCTAAACTTGTTTTTCCTGCCCCAATATTTCCCTCGATAGCAATGTAATTCAACTTCGAAAATTGGTGTTGCTTACTCGGGTTTTTTAACCAGATGTTTATAGGTTCTAAAACCGAATCATCGTCGCAGTTGTCCAACAAAACAGATACTTGCGTGTTGTTTACCGGATGCTTTAGTTTAGAAGCTATATCATTAAGCGGTAACAAAACAAACCTGCGTTTAGCCATTTCTGGATGCGGCACTTGCAAGGTTGCTGTGTTTATAATCTCGTTTTCGGCAAAAACAATATCTAAGTCTATAATTCTAGCTTCGTAGGTGTTTGCTTGCGTTCGAGTTCTTCCTAAATCATTTTCAATTTTTAATAGCAAATCTAAAACCTCTTGGGGTTGTAAATAGCTTTCTAGCACAAGACAGCAATTAAAAAAGTCATCACTTTCAAAGCCAAATGCAGGCGATTTGTAAATTTTAGAAATTAGTTTTACAGTACCAATACGCACGTAAATGGTATCGATAGCATCTTGTAAATTCTTAAATTTATCACCTTTATTGCTTCCTAAAGCAATATGGTATGTTTTGGGTTTTAACATAGGGCGGCAAATTAATAAAAAGTAAATGGTTTCCTTTATATTTACAGAGCCTATTTATTCACAATCATATATGACATTAAAAGACAAACTTGCCGCTCAACGTATATACCTGTTATTAGGAGCGCTTTTCATAACATCGTTGGTGGTTTCCAATCTTATTTTTCAAAAGTTTTTTTACTGGTACCCCTTCGATTTTGAAATTTTTGGCAATAAGCTTTTTGAAATTTCGGTGGGCATACTACCCTATCCACTTACATTTTTAATTACCGATTTAATAAGTGAAATTTATGGTAGAAAACGGGCTAACGATGTGGTTGTCATTGGTATTTTCGCTTCTTTATTTTCGCTTTTAATTATTTTTATGGCCGATGCGGTTCCTGCAACCCCTTGGTCTTACGTAAGCGATAAAACATTTACAACCGTTTTTGGAAACTCTATGATTGCCGTTTTTGCAAGTATGCTTACTTACCTGTTTGCTCAGTTTGTAGACATTCAAATTTACCACTTCTGGAAACGCTTAACCAAAGGCAAACACTTGTGGCTAAGAAATAATTTTTCCACTTGGTTTTCGCAGTTTCTAGACACCTTTACTATTGTATTTTTACTCTGTTCGTTTGGCATTATAGATTGGGCAAACTTTAAAGGTCTTTTAGTTAGTGGCTTTTTATTTAAAGTTATTGTAGCTGCCTGCGATACACCATTATTATATTTAGGTGTATACCTTTTTAGAAAACGTTTTAAGTTAATAGTAAACGAAGAGATTGATTTGTTGTAATACCGAATGCGTTAAAATTACTAGTGCTTAGGTTAAAATTATATTAAACTTTTAGTTTACTTAGACCTAAAATAATTCACTCTCGTATATTTATACAAATCCCGAATACAATGAAAAAAGCCTTAAAAATTATTGGCATCACTTTACTTATTACACTTGCACTTTTAATAGCCATTCCGTTTGCTTTTCAAGGAAAAATTAAAGACATCGTAAAACAAACTATTAATAATAACCTAAACGCAAATGTAGAGTTTAGCGATGTGTCTTTAAGCTTAATAAAAAGCTTTCCGCAGGCACACGTAAGCGTAAGCGATTTAGTAATAACAAACCTAGAGCCATTTAAAGACGAAACTTTTGCCTCCATTAAAGATATTTCGTTTACCATGTCTATTAAAGAAGTTTTTAAAACAGCTAGCGAAGAGCCTATAACCATAAATTCAATTTATATAGACGAGGCACTTTTAACACTAAAAACCGATAAATTAGGAAACAATAATTACGACATTACTAAGGAAGATACGACTAGCACACCAACAACCGAAACTACTTCTAGTAATTTTACCTTTAGTATTGATGACTACCAAATAAAAAACAGTGCTTTAACTTATATTGACGATATTTCTAAAACATTAATTCACGTTTCCGAGTTAAACCACGAAGGGCATGGTACGTTTTCTGCAGAAACCTCAGAGCTTGATACCTATAGTGAAGCCAATGTAAGTTTCACATTAGATAGTGCAAACTACCTAAGCAGTAATCCTGTAAAGTTAGACGCATTAATAGGTCTCGATTTAGTAAATAGCAAATACACCTTTAAAGAAAACAAAGGGTACATAAACGATTTACCTTTAGAGTTTCAAGGCTATGTACAACTTGTAGAAGCCGGACAAGATATCGACATTACTTTCGAAAACCCGGGTTCAGATTTTAAAAATTTCTTAGCCGTTATACCTAAAACATATTCTAAAGATATTGCCAATGTGCAAACTTCTGGCGATTTTAAAGTAAAAGGGATAATTAAGGGATTAAGTTCGGACACTACAATACCTAAATTAGATATTAGTATAACATCCAACAATGCGTCTTTTAAATATCCTGACTTGCCAAAAAGTGTGGAAAATATTGTTATAAACACCGAAATAAAAAACACCACAGGAAACGTAGATGACACGTACATCGATATTAAAACTTTAAACTTTAAAATTGATGACGATGTATTCAAATCTTCGGCAACCATAAAAAACATCACTAAAAATATGTTAGTAAACGCCTATTTAGATGGCACTTTAAATCTTGCTAACATAACAAAAGCGTATCCTATAGAATTAGACAATACCCTTACCGGTATATTAAAAGCAAAACTTAATACAGCATTCGATATGGATGCCATAGAAACCAATGCCTATACGCGCATAAAAAACAATGGTTCGGCAAGCATTTCTAATTTTGTGTTTTCTTCGGAAGATATTGTTAATCCTTTTCATATTTCAGATGCCAATTTAACTTTTAACCCAGAAACGGTTTCGTTAACTAATTTTAATGCCAAAACTGGCGGAAGCGATATTCAGGCCAATGGAAAAATATCTAACTTATTAGGGTTTTTACTAAGCGACAATACCTTAAAAGGTAACTTTAATGTAAACTCAACTACATTTAAAGTCAGTGATTTTATGACAGAAAGTGAAACCGCTCCAGCAGAAAACAAAACCACAAGTAACGCCGAATCTTTAAAAATCCCAGCGTTTTTAGATTGCACCATAAATGCCTATGCTAAAACCGTAGTTTACGATAATTTAAACCTTAAAAATGTTACTGGAACCCTTTATATAAAAGATCAACAAGCAAAACTAGAAAACCTAAAGTCTAGTATTTTTGATGGTGCATTGGCTGTTTCTGGCGCTATTTCAACCAAAGAAGACACCCCATCATTTAGCTTAAATTTAGGGGCAGACGGCTTTGATATTGCTCAATCTTTTAAAGATCTAGAATTACTTAAAAGCTTAGCACCTATTGCAAAAATTCTTCAAGGAAAATTAAACACAAATATTAACCTTTCTGGTAAATTAGATAAAGAATTCACCCCAGATTTAGGTACCGTATCTGGCGATGCACTTGCCGAATTACTCGCTACACGAATAGGCACCGACCAAAGCGAATTAATGAATAAACTAGAAGGCTCGCTAAGTTTTATCGACTTTAGCAAACTTGATTTAAATGATCTTAAAACCAAATTATCCTTTGCCAACGGAAAAGTTAGTGTAAATCCTTTCGGTTTTAAATACCAAGATATTGCCATTACCGTTTCGGGCTCGCATAGTTTCGACCAAACTATGAGCTATAGTGCCATTTTTAATGTACCAGCAAAATATTTAGGCAGTGACATTAATAGACTAATTGGCAAAATAAATGATACCGAAGTAAACAAATTAACCATACCTGTTACGGCAAATATTGGTGGTAGTTTTACAAGCCCTACCGTTAAAACTGATTTAACAAGCGGCATTTCAAACCTTACCAATCAACTTATACAAATCGAAAAACAAAAACTCCTTAACCAAGGCCAAGACAAAGTAAAAAGTCTAATTGGCGATGTTATAGGGAGCAACAAAACCGAAACCGATTCGGCAAAAACACAACAAAATAATACCATAAAAGATGTTTTAGGAGGTATTATTGGAGACAACAAAACCAGCGATACCACAAAAACAACTACCACAAAAACAAACACTCAAGAAACCGTTAAAAACGTACTTAGTGGCTTATTAAGTAAAAAGGAAAAAGATACCGTAAAATAATATTTGGAAGCTACTACAATCCTGAGCCCACCCTAAGGATTGAATATTACTAAAGTTGTCATTGCGAGAAATGAGCAATATGGTAATCCTTAACCTATTTTAATTAGCATAATTATAGTTAGTTGGCTTAAAAAAGGATGCCGTTTCCATCTGTATTACGAACTAATTGGCTAGTGCTACTATTAGTCTCTAGTCTATTTCGCGTCAGCAGTACATCAAACCTTTAAAGATTTTATTGTAAAATCACTAAAAAACTCTAAAAAACGGCTCATTTCAGCTTATTTTCAATCAATTTTCGCTCATTTTAAATAAAAACAGTGATTTTTTAGGTTATTCCAACTATTTAGTTATATTATAAATTAGGTTTAATCTTAAACAACCAAAATATTATATATGAGGCAATTAAAAATCACGAAACAAGTTACCAACAGAGCATCTAAATCGTTAGATAAATACCTTCAAGATATTAGTAAAATCCCTTTAATTACTGCCGACGAAGAAGTTGATTTAGCTCAACGCATTAAAAAAGGCGATCAAAAAGCATTAGATACACTAACAAAGGCTAACTTAAGATTTGTGGTTTCTGTTTCCAAACAATATCAAAATCAAGGCTTAACTCTTCCCGATTTAATTAACGAAGGAAATGCTGGTTTAGTTAAAGCTGCAAAACGTTTTGATGAAACTAGAGGATTTAAGTTTATATCCTATGCCGTTTGGTGGATTCGTCAATCTATACTATCGGCATTAGCAGAACAATCTCGAATAGTACGACTACCATTAAATAAAATTGGCTCCATTAGTAAAATAAATAAAGCCTATTCGCATTTAGAACAAACCCACGAAAGGCCACCTAGCGCACACGAAATTGCAAACACGTTAGAGTTAACGGTTAGCGATGTTAAGCAGTCTATGAAAATTTCTGGTCGCCACGTGTCAATGGATGCACCATTTAAAGAAGGTGAAACATCAAATTTATATGATGTAGTTGCAGGGCAAGAATCACCAAGTCCTGATGCTAAATTACTTAAAGACTCGCTAAACCTAGAAGTTAACCGTGTTTTAGATACACTTTCCGAAAAAGAAGCCGAAGTTATTCGTCATTATTTTGGAATAAGCGTTAAAAGCCCAAAAAGCTTACAAGAAATTGGTGATGCTTTTGGTTTAACTCGCGAACGTGTAAGACAGATACGCGAAAAAGGCATTCGTAAGCTGCGTCATAACTCAAAAAACAAAGTATTAAGAACCTATTTAGGGTAAACTAAAACAAAAGAGTTCAATTTATTAGGTTTTTATTTTTAAAAACCGCAAATTTGCATCCCATTTTGGATTTTCAGAAAAAGCACTAAAATAAAGGCATATGTTAAAAATAATAGTTAAAGATGGTGAAAACATCGAGAGAGCTTTAAAACGCTACAAAAGAAAGCACAGAAATATTAAAGTAATGCAGAACTTAAGAGAAGGACAATTTTTTACAAAACCTTCTGTAAAAAGACGTCGTGAAGTTCAAAAAGCAGCTTATATTCAAAATTTAAGAGACCAAGAAGATATTTAGTCTTTAGTTTCAAAATGATATAAAAATCCTCTTTACAATTGTAAAGAGGATTTTTTGTTTATTATATATCTATAGAACGTTGTAAACAAAAAAGTTCCTTTGCTATAGCACTACAACCATATATTACTCAATAGTTATATTAACCACCAAACCCTCGTTTGCTCTAACATTAAAAACCCGTTCGTCTTCAAAAATTAAATACTGGCCTTTTATACCAACAAGTTTTCCGGTATACTTTAATTCTTTTTTAATATTTAAACTCTTCGGTTTTTCTGGATATTGAAGTACAGGAAAATCTATATTGGTTTCACTGTTGTTTTCTATAAAATAATCGGCAGCCTCACCAGGAATATGGGATTTTAAACGCTCTCGCCATTCTAACAGGTTTTCGTCTTCAATATCATTTTTTAGCATTTTTCGCCAATTGGTTTTATCGCCAACATAATCTTTTAAAGCTACTTCTGTAATTCCTGCCAAATAACGATTGGGAACCTCAACAATTTCGATAGCTTCATGTGCCCCTTGGTCAATCCAACGCGTTGGCACTTGATTTTTTCTAGTGACACCCACTTTTACATTACTAGAATTAGCCAAATAAACAATATGTGGTTGCAATTGCACCTTTTTCTCGTACTCTAAATCACGGTCCTCAATCCCTAAATGTGCGGTGCTTAATTCTGGTCGCATAATCCAATCGCCCGCTCTAGCGGTATCATAAAAACATTGTCTATCAAAACCTTGCCTAAATATAGGTTTATCCAGTCCGCAATTTAAACATTGGTATTTTATAAACTCTATGGTAACATTTTTTCCTATTAATTGATTCATATTAATGAAATCATTTTCAAAAACCAGGTAGTATTGAATAGGACTTCCAAACTCTGTTGCCATTTTTGTTAAAACACCTTGGTAGGTCATAAAAAAAAGTATTATTTTTAAAAAAATAAAGATAGAATAAATATGTCAATTCCCTTAGTAAATTCTATTGCATCGTGGTTTTTAAAAAAACGATTTCATCAAATTGAATTGTTCTTAAAATATCCGAACGAGGTGCAAAACGAACTACTTTTAAGCTTAATAGATTTTGCTAAAAACACCGAAATTGGCAAACAATACGACTTTGCTTCTATTAAAAATTATAAAACATTTGCAGAGCGTGTTCCAATTAAAAATTACGATGGTTGGCAAGATGATATTGAACGCTCCAGACGAGGAGAAAGCAATATTTTTTGGCCAACACCCATAAAATGGTTTGCAAAATCTAGTGGAACTACCAGAGCAAAAAGTAAGTTTATACCGGTAAGTGAAGAGTCCTTAGAAGATTGCCACTACGCAGCAAGTAAAGATTTACTTTGTATGTATTTAAACAACAACGAAGACTCACAATTATTTAATGGTAAAAGTTTACGCCTTGGGGGAAGCAAAGAATTATATAAAGAAAAAGGTACCGTTTATGGTGATTTATCTGCTATTTTAATTGATAACATGCCATTTTGGGCAGAATTTAGTAGCACACCAAGTAATAAGGTGTCACTAATGAACGATTGGGAACATAAAATGCAAGCCATTGTAAACGAAACTATCAATGAGAATGTTACTAGTTTAGCGGGCGTACCGTCTTGGATGCTTGTGTTATTAAATAATGTTTTAGAAACTACAGGGAAGCAAAACCTACATGATATTTGGCCTAACTTAGAAGTGTACTTTCATGGTGGCGTTAGTTTTACACCGTATAAAGACCAATATAAAAAACTACTTCCTAAACCTGGTTTTAAATATTATGAAACCTATAATGCTTCTGAAGGCTTCTTTGCTATTCAAGATCGAAATGATTCATCAGAATTACTTCTTATGCTAGATTACGGTATTTTTTACGAGTTCATTCCTATGGACATTTATGCAACTCCTCAAGAACATGCCATTCCTCTTAGTGAAGTGAAATTACACCAAAATTACGCCGTAATTATCACGACTAATGGCGGCTTATGGCGTTATAAAATTGGAGATACCATTCGGTTTACATCATTAAACCCCTACCGTATAAAAATTTCTGGCCGAACAAAACACCATATAAACGTGTTTGGTGAAGAACTTATAATTGAAAATGCTGAACATGCATTAAAAAAGGTTTGCAAGCGCACAAAATCCGAAATTGTAGACTTTACAGCAGCTCCCATATTTATGGAAGGTAAAGAAAAAGGAGCCCACGAATGGTTAATTGAGTTTAAAACACCTCCGGAAGACATCAACTATTTTAATGAACTGCTTGACAATGCTTTAAAGGCTTTAAACTCCGACTATGAAGCAAAACGCTACAATAACATTACACTAAACAAACCTAAAATCAATATTGCTAGACCTCAACTTTTTCATAACTGGCTAAAAAGTAATGATAAACTTGGGGGACAACACAAAATACCTAGACTATCTAACACGCGTGATTATTTAGAAGAATTACTAAAACTGAATGATTAGAATACTGTTGTAAGTCTTTTATTAAACGGCGCTAAACAAAAACAAAAAACCAACACCTAAATTCTATTTAGGGTTAACTTGGTCGACCGAAATAATCGATAAAAAACATCAAAACCGACAACATGTTACCAGAAAAGTTTTTAAACGAATATTTCGTCTTATAATCTAAAACCTAGTTTTAGGCTATGGTTACACTATCTATTAGGGTTACTTTTACATCAGTTTTAAACACAGACATAAATTTTTTATTTATATAGATATCCAATATTAATTAATTTCCCTAACTAAAAAAAAACCACACTAAACAGTGTGGTTTTTAGTTTTTTATACACCCTGTTTTCATTTTAAACAAAGCTCGGATTTCGATTCGTATGCTATTTTTATAATTTGTTTTTCATAATATGCGTTTAATACCAGAATATAACTTATACCTCTAACTTACCGCTATCATGAATAACCATTAGCCTCGCGACAGGAAATACATTAATCAAAAAGTTATGGCGCTGGATTAGGCATAGCCTCATGAACGGCATCAATTTGCTCTAAAATATCATCACTCAACGTCACATTAATACTCTCAATATTTTCTTTAAGTTGTTCCATTTTGGTTGCCCCAATAATAGTACTGGTAACAAAAGGACGTTGGTGTACAAATGCTAAACTCATTTGCGCTAAACTTATGTTATTAGCTTCTGCAATTTCTAAATACTTCTTAGCCGCCTCGCTAGCTCTTTCTCCACTATATCTTGCAAACCTTGGGAATAATTTTAGCCTGGCATCATCGGCCGCAGTTCCTTTTATGTATTTACCAGATAGCACACCAAATGCCATAGGTGAATAGGCTAATAGCCCTATATTTTCTCTTAAAGCAACTTCTGCCAAATCTCCCTCAAAAGATCTGGTTAACATAGAATATGCGTTTTGAATGGTAGAAATTTTTGGCAAATTATGTTGTTTTGATTCCTCTAAATAACGCATAGTTCCCCAGGCATTTTCGTTAGATACCCCTATATTTCTTATTCGCCCTGCTTTTATTTCGGCATCTAAACTATTTAAAATCTCATTAAAATTATCCTCCCATTTAGAATCTAATTTATAATCCCTAATCCCAAAGCGGTTAGTATCGCGCTCTGGCCAATGCAGTTGGTATAAATCGATATAATCGGTTTGTAGGCGTTTTAATTCTAAATCTATAGCTTCTTTTATAGCACTTGGGCTAAAACCTGTTGTTCTTATATGTGCGGTATAATCGCCGGGACCTGCAATTTTAGAAGCTAAAATAACTTTATCTCTATTCCCCGATTTTTTTAACCACGTACCAATAATTTTACTGGTTCGCCCACTCATTTCGGCAGTGGCTGGAACCGGATATAACTCGGCTGTATCAATAAAATTAACACCTTGATCTATTGCGTAATCTAATTGTTCATGACCTTCGGCTTCGGTATTCTGGTTTCCCCAAGTCATGGAACCTAAACATATTTTACTAACTTTTATATTGGTGTTGGGTAGTGTTGTGTATTTCATTAATTTTTATTTTTTCATTTCCGCGAAGACGGAAATCTTTTTAATTGAAAGGATACTATATATTGGAAAATTAGATTTATTTCAATGCTATAAAACGACACCCCTAAAACCCCCTCGAGGGGACAACCAAACCCTAAAAAAATAATTGTTTTTTTAAGTTAATTTTAAAAGATGCATTTATACTTATTGTTACAAATATAAAAAACCTATACCCCCTTTTTTTCCTAAAAAACTTAAATCTGTGTTAATCCCAATAAAAAAAACCGTTAAAAGGCATTTTAGCTTTTAACGGTTTTTTATGCGTTAGGGATTGAGGTATTTGTTGAAGCCCTTTTTGTGTTGTTGCACATATGCAACACAAAAAAACCAACGAACTAAAGCCCGACCCGTGTGGTAACCTGCCTCCCGGCAGTCAAGCGCCCAAATTTTACTCCTCACCTAATAACTTAGAAAGCTCGTCTAATTTTGGTGTTAAAATAACTTCGATACGTCTGTTTTTTGCCTTACCTTCCTTGGCCTCGTTAGAGGCCACCGGTGCGAATTCGCCACGTCCTGCTGCTGTTAAATTCTCTGGATTAATATCATTATTTTGACGTAAAATATTAACAATTGCTGTGGCACGTTTGGTAGATAAATCCCAGTTGCTAGTTAAAATCCCATTGCCTTTGTAGGGCACATTATCGGTATGACCTTCAATTAAAACAGCAATATCTGGATTCTGCCCAAGTACAGTACCTAGTTGCTTTACAGCGCGTGTACCCTCTGAACCAACAGCCCAACTCCCTGAACTAAAAAGTAGTTTATTTTCCATGGACACGTATACTTTTCCATCGCGCTGCTCTACGGTTAATCCTTTACCTTCAAAATCGGTTAAAGCTCTAGAAATGGCGTCTTTAAGTGCTGTCATTGCAGCATCTTTGGATGCGATAACTTGCTCTAATTCTGCTACACGGTTAGAGCGGTTTTCCAATTCTTTTTTAAGCTTTTCTAAACGTGCATTTTCTGCCGCTAAAGCTTGCTCTTTGGCTTCTAATTGCGCTAATAACTCTCTGTTTTTTTGAGAATTTGCAGCAATGGATGCCGAACTATTTTTCTCTAAAGCATCGTAAGACGCCTTCATATTATCTAAATTTGATTTCGCTGCGTTATACTCACCTTGTAACCTATCGCGTTCCGCTATAGCCTCGTCGTAAGCCGATTGTAATTGTTTTAATTCATTTTCCGCTGCTGTTTTTGCACTTAATAGTGCTTCGTTATTTGTGGATAATTTTCGATTCTCTTTTTTTAAATCAGCATACTTTGCTTCGAGGTCTTTATATATTTTTGGAGACACACAAGATGCTAATAATACAAGAGTGAATACTGTAAAAATGCTTTTTTTAATCATGTTGTTTGGCATTAATTTGTTATTAATTTTCAATTTCTAGCAGAATAGGACAATGATCGCTATGAACTGCATCAGACAGTATAACGGCTCTTTTTATGTTTTCTTGTAAAGGTTGCGCAACCATGGCATAATCTAATCGCCAACCTTTATTATTAGCGCGCGAATTAGCACGGTAACTCCACCAACTATACTGCTGTAAATCAGGATGAATAAACCTGAACGAATCGACAAAGCCACTTTCTATAAAATTTCCAATCCATTCGCGCTCCACTGGTAAAAATCCCGATACCCCTTTCATTTTTGGGTTATGAATATCTATTTCTTCATGACAAATATTATAATCGCCACAAATTACTAGGTTTGGAATGTCTTTTTTAAGATTGTTTATATACTCCTGAAACAGATCCATATATTCCAATTTATGGTTTAATCTCGCATCATTAGTACCCGATGGCAAATACAAACTCATTACCGAAACCCCATTAAAATCGGCACGAATATTTCGGCCTTCGAAATCCATAGACTCAATTCCGGTTCCGTATTCAATGTGATCGGGTTCGGTTTTACTTAAAATAGCCACACCACTATATCCTTTTTTTTGGGCACTATACCAATAGTTGTATTTGTAACCCGCATCCTCAAAAAGGCTTAAATCTAATTGCTCTTTCATGGCCTTTATTTCTTGCAAACAAATAACATCTGGATTTGCAGCTTTTAACCAATCGATAAAACCTTTATTTATGGCTGCACGAATACCGTTTACGTTATAGGATATAATTTTCATTAGAATTTTATTTATAATTTAAAAGACCCAGACCTTTTGTCGGGACACTACACTTTTTATATAAAGCGCATTGTTTCAGCTAAAATAAATAATACATTACTTTTACGCCATCATTTTACAGCAGATTTAACGAAAAGTATCAACAAAATATTTTAAACAATTTGTAGTTTACATACTTAATGAAGTATATAATTCCATTAATTATAGTTTTGATAGGATTTTGCGGGTTTTCGCAAAACCCATCGTCCAACTATAAAACTAAAAAATATGCTGTAAAAGACACCATTATAATTGATAGCGTAAGCATTAATTCTAATTACTTTTTTATTAAAAAAAAGGATAACACACCTATAGATTCCACCTACTATTCGGTTGATTTTTCTAAAGCCATTTTAAAATTTAAAAAATCTATTGATACCGACTCCATAATTATAAACTACCTAAAATTCCCTGAATTTTTAACAAAAACCTACCAACAGCTTGATGCGGGTATTATTGTTAAAAACAATAGCACCAGCCAAACTTTATATAAATTAAAACAACCTAATACAGATAAAACCTATGTACCGTTTGATGGCCTAACAACCTCTGGAAGCATATCGCGAGGTGTTACTGTTGGAAACAATCAAAATTCGGTTTTAAACAGCGAATTAGACCTTCAAATTACAGGAAAGTTAAATGATAAGGTGTCTTTGCGAGCGTCCATTCAAGATGCTAACATTCCGCTGCAAGAAAGTGGATATAGCCAGCGCCTAGATGAGTTTGACCAAGTATTTATCGAATTATTTAGCGACCGCTGGAATATTCGTGCTGGAGACATCGATTTAGAAAATACCAATTCCTATTTTTCAAGCTTTTCAAAACGTGTACAAGGTTTAAATTTCAACTTGAATTTAGGACATACGGATAACAGCACTAATTTATTTGCTGCAGGTGCCTTGGTTAGAGGGCAATTTAGCACGAGTCAGTTTACAGCTTTAGAAGGTAACCAGGGACCATACAAACTTCAAGGGCCAAATGGCGAATTATTTGTACTTATTGTTTCTGGTAGCGAAACAGTTTATGTAAATGGAATCCCAATAAAACGTGGCGAAGACCAAGATTATATTATTGATTACAATGCAGGTGAAATTATTTTTAATTCGACATATCCGATAACTTCCGAAATGCGAATAACTGTCGATTACCAATATAGCGACCGGAATTATTCGCGATTTGTTGGATATGGTGGTGGAAATTACGAAAGTAAAAAGCTAAAAATTGGGGTTTCGATGTATTCTGAAAATGATGCTAAAAATCAGCCTTTACAACAAAACCTATCAGAAGAACAAGTTGAAATTCTTGCCAATGCTGGCGATGATAAGTCGTTAATGGTAGCACCATCGGAAGTTCGAGATGAACTAAACGACAACCGCATTTTATATAAAAAAACACTTTTTGGCACTGTTGAAGGTTTTGAATTTTCTAACAATCCGGATGATGACTTGTATCGAGTAACTTTCACTTTTGTAGGCGATAATCAAGGTGATTATGCATTAAGTAATATAAATGCGATTAATAACATTTATGAGTATGTTGGCGTAAACCAAGGAAACTACGCCCCAATTGTTCAATTAGTAGCTCCAACTAACCTACAAATTGCGGTTTTAAATGGTAGTTATTCACCTTCGGAAAAAACAAATATAAGTTTCGAGGCTTCGGGTAGTAAAAATGATTTGAATGCTTTCTCAACTATAAACGACGATAATAACGATGGTTTTGCAGGGAAAATTAAAATCAATCAAAACCTTATAAAAAAAGATAGCCTTTGGACTATTGATGCCTATTTGGATAGTGATTACATCAGTTCTAACTACCGAAATATTGAAGGATTATATAATCCAGAATTTAACCGCGACTGGAATTTAGATATAGATAACACTAATGTCATTGAACTAAATTTAGGTAATCAAATCCTATTAAATTCTGGTTTAAGATTATCTCATCATAAAAAAGGGAGCGTCAATTACCAATTTGAACATTTAAATTTTTCTGATGGTTTTAATGGAAACCGACATATTACCTTTGCTAATCTGTTTTTAAATAAATTCAACATTTTATCATCTTCTAGTTTTTTAAATGCGGATTCCAATACAAACACCTCAACATTTTTAAGGTCTTATAATCGTATTATATATAGCATGAAAAATAGTTGGATTGGCACAAGACTAGCTGTTGAAGATAATAAACAACGTAATATTAGCACGCAAGAACTTACGGCTTTAAGTCAGAAATTTAAATCTTACGAAGTGTTTGTTGGTATAGGAGATAGCACAAATATTTTTACAGAAATCGGGTATAAAAATCGCGTAAATGACAGTATTAGAAATAATGAATTGCAAAAAGTAAATACATCCAACACCTTTTATTTAGACTCCAGACTTATTAAAAACAAAAACACGAATTTATCTTTATACGCCAATTACAGAACCTTAAATAATACTGATGACGCGTTAGACGATGAGAACTCTATAAACTCCAGATTACAATTTAACCAAAAACTATTTAATCAAATTTTTCAGTGGAACACAATTTTTGAAACCAATTCTGGACAATTAGCACAGCAAGATTTCACTTATGTAGAAGTTGAAGCAGGACAAGGTACATACACTTGGAATGATTATAACGAAAACGGCATTCAGGAGCTTGAAGAATTTGAGATTGCTCAATTTCAAGACCAAGGTATATACATTCGCGTGCTACTTCCTAATCAAGTTTATATAAAAACACATCAAAACAGACTGAGTCAAACCCTTACTATAAACCCCGCACAATGGTCGGTTTCAGACAAAAAAATTAAAAAATTCTGGGCGCATTTTTACAATCAAACTAGTTATTTAATTGATAGAAAAGTAAAACGAGACGGCGGTGATTTTAATTTGAATCCTTTTAATAATAGCGAAGAGGACCAATTAGGTTTACAATTAAACTTTAGAAACATTTTATTTTTTAATAGAGGAAAACAACGTTACACTACCTCTTATACATTTTTAGAAAACACAACAAGAAGCATCTTATCGGTTGGTTTTATAGAGAATGGTTTAAAAAGCCACCAGTTTAATTTTAATCATAAATTATCTGCAAACTGGTTAGTAAATATGCTTTCTGCCTTTGATACTAATGAGAGTATAAGCGAAAATTTTGCTAGTAAAAACTATAATTTTGATGAGGCTAGATTCAACCCTAAGCTTTCTTATTTATTTAACGATAATTCTAGCTTCGATATTTTTTACCAATACGCAAGTAAAAACAATACTATTGGCGATTTAGAAACTTTAAAACAACAGACTTACGGCGTGTCTTTTAGTTTAGCAAGCAGCCAACAAAGCGCTATTAACGGCGAATTTAATTACTTTTCTAACGATTACACAGGAAACTCCAATACGCCTGTAGCATACCAATTATTAGAAGGCCTACAACCTGGAAGAAACTTTACTTGGAGCTTATTAGCACAAAAAAAACTAACCAAATTTTTAGATTTAAACCTGAGTTATTTTGGTAGAAAAACAGAAACTAGTCGAACGATTCATTCCGGATCTATTCAACTAAAAGCCTATTTTTAAAAGTGCGTTTTAACCTTATCGACATCTGTAAAAACAGTTATAATTGTTTTAACAGCTTCGGTATAAAACTCTGGATGAATGTTTTCAAAATCATCTGTAGGTTCGTGATAATCCTTATGATCTTCGACCCCAAAGTATAAAAACGGAATGTTTTTTTTATGAAAATTAGCATGATCGGAAGTATAGGTCCAATTTTCTAATCTATCATAGCCATCATGACCAGTAACTAATTGTATTTTAGACGACGTTTTCACCTTCGAAATTAAATGCATTAAATTCTTATTGAAAGATCCACCAACAGCAAACAACTCATTTTTATTGCTTCGGCTTATCATATCTAAATTCAAATTAATAACAATATCTTTTAAAGGAACAATAGAATGATTTACATAATACTTAGAGCCTTGTAGGCCTAACTCTTCAGCATCAAAAGCAGCTAAAATAACGGTATGTTTTGGTGGGTGTATTTCAAAATATTCCGCGAAAGCGAATAAAGCACTTACTCCAGAGGCATTATCGTCTGCACCATTATAAATATGGCCCTGTTTAACACCTTCATGATCGTAATGCGCACTTATTACAATATATTTATTAGGAAACTCCAGGCCTTCAATACGCCCTAATATGTTAACCCCTTTATACTGCTTACCGCTTCTATGGAAAGTAAACGCTTGTTCAAACGAGCTACCCAAGGGTTTTACTTGTAACCTATGGAATTGATTAACAATATATTTTCGGGCCTTTAAAGCGCCTTTTTCACCTGTTCTTCGACCTTGAAATGCATCAGAAGATAACGATTTAACATGTTTTAATAAGGCATTTTTATCAAACGCATACTCCAAAGCCGATTCTGTTTGAGCCAAGACACTCGATCCTTGAAAAACAATGTAAAAAATTAGAATTAGGCGAAGTTTATTCATAAACACTATTAGTAAACAAATAACAAAGCCCATACCAACAAGTTGATATGGGCTTGAAATATATTTTAAATCGAACTACTTAACAGCAGATTTCATTAATTCTCTATTCATTCTTGCAATGTTATCTAAAGAAATTCCTTTTGGACATTCTACTTCGCAAGCCCCAGTATTTGTACAGTTTCCAAAACCTTCTAAATCCATTTGCGCCACCATGTTTTGCACACGATCTGCAGCTTCTACTTGCCCCTGTGGTAGTAACGCATATTGCGATACTTTGGCACCTACAAATAACATAGCAGAAGAGTTTTTACACGTAGCAACACAGGCACCGCAACCAATACAAGTAGCAGCATCCATAGCCTCATCGGCAGCATGTTTAGAAATTGGTAATGCGTTTGCATCTTGTGTATTACCAGAAGTGTTTACAGAAATGTAACCACCTGCTTGTTGTATACGTTCAAATGCATTTCTATCAACTACTAAATCTTTTATTACTGGAAAAGCTGCTGCTCTAAAAGGTTCGATTGTAATGGTATCGCCATCTTTAAACATTCTCATGTGTAATTGGCAGGTTGTTACACCTCTATCTGGCCCGTGAGCCTCACCATTAATGTACATAGAGCACATACCGCAAATACCTTCACGACAATCATGATCAAAAGCAACTGGCTCTTCACCAGAATTTACTAACTGCTCGTTCAAAACATCCATCATTTCTAAAAAAGACATGTGTTCTGAAATTTCAGTCACTTTATAATCTACCATTTGACCCTTTGAACTTGAGTCGGCTTGTCTCCAAATTTTAAGTGTTAAATTCATAATGTCTTTATTATTTGTATGAACGTTGTTTTAGTTCTATATCTTTAAATTCTAATTCTTCTTTGTGTAAAACAGCATCTGCAGGTTCCCCTTTATATTCCCAAGCAGCTACAAAAGCAAATTCTTCATCGTTACGTTTTGCTTCTCCTTTTTGAGGGCCATCTAACTCAGCAGACTCTTCTCTAAAGTGACCTCCACAAGACTCAGATCTCATTAAGGCATCTTTAGCAAATAACTCTCCTAGCTCTAAGAAATCTGCAACTCTTCCTGCTTTTTCTAATTCTGGGTTCATTTCATTTGCTGATCCTGGCACAGAAACCTCCTTCCAGAATTCTTCACGAATAGCCTTAATTTCGACCATTGCCTCTTCCAAGCCTTTAGCGTTTCTAGACATTCCTACTTTGTCCCACATTACCTTCCCTAATCTCTTATGGAAATAATCTACAGATTTTGTTCCTTTATTATTAATAAAGAAGTTAATTCTATCTGTAACCTCTTTTTCAGCAGCCTCAAACTCTGGGCTTTCAGTTGAAATTTTTCCAGTTCTAATATCATCGGCTAAATAATCGCCAATAGTATAAGGTAATACAAAATACCCATCGGCTAAACCTTGCATTAAAGCAGAGGCTCCTAATCTATTGGCACCGTGATCTGAGAAATTAGCTTCTCCAATACAGTAACATCCAGGAATGGTAGTCATTAAGTTATAATCTACCCAAACACCACCCATTGTGTAGTGTACCGCAGGGTAAATCATCATTGGTGTTTCGTATGGATTCTGATCTACAATTTTCTCATACATCTGAAATAAGTTTCCATATTTCGCTTCAACAATGGCTTGTCCTAATTCGTATATTTTTTCCTTAGAAGGGTTTGATATATTATGAATTTTTGCTTGCTCTTTTCCATAACGGTCTATGGCAGAAGCAAAATCTAAATACACAGCTTCACCGGTAGCATTTACACCATAACCAGCATCGCAACGCTCTTTTGCTGCACGAGAGGCAACATCACGAGGTACTAGGTTACCAAATGCAGGGTAACGCCTTTCTAAGTAATAATCTCTTTCGTCTTCTGACAAATCTGTTGGTTTTTTACGACCTTCACGAATTGCCATAACATCTTCCATATTTTTTGGAACCCAAATACGACCATCATTTCTTAAAGACTCAGACATTAAAGTTAATTTAGACTGATAATCTCCCGAACGTGGTATACAAGTTGGGTGAATTTGCGTATAACACGGGTTTGAAAAGAACGCCCCTTTTTTGTGGATTTTCCATCCTGCAGAAACATTTGAACCCATAGCATTAGTTGATAAGAAAAACACATTTCCATATCCACCAGAGGCAATAACCACGGCATGAGCAGAATGACGCTCAATTTCGCCAGTTATTAAGTTTCTTGCAATAATTCCTCTTGCCTTACCATCAACAACAACGACATCTAACATTTCGTGACGATTGAACATTTCAATCTTTCCACGTGCAATTTGTCTATTCATTGCAGAATAAGCACCTAGTAATAATTGTTGACCTGTTTGTCCTTTTGCGTAAAACGTTCTAGATACTAAAACGCCACCAAATGAACGGTTGTCTAACAATCCACCATAATCGCGAGCAAAAGGAACACCTTGAGCCACACATTGATCTATAATATTTGCAGAAACCTCGGCCAAACGATAAACGTTTGCCTCACGAGAACGATAATCGCCACCTTTTACAGTGTCGTAAAATAACCTATATGTAGAATCGCCATCGCCTTGATAGTTTTTAGCTGCATTAATTCCACCTTGTGCCGCAATAGAATGCGCTCTACGAGGAGAATCTTGATAAGCAAATGCTTTTACGTTATATCCTAATTCTGCTAAAGTAGCACAGGCAGATCCACCTGCTAGACCAGTTCCAACAACAATAACATCGATATTACGTTTATTTGCAGGGTTTACTAAATCTATATGATTTTTATAATCTGTCCATTTATCTTTAAGTGGACCTTGAGGTACTTTTGAATCTAAAGCCATAGTTTTAAGATTAATGGTTATTAATTAAATGATGAAAAAGCGCAATAATTATAAAACCTAAAGGCAGTATAATTGCATAAGCTTTACCAAATGTTTGTAAATTCTTTTTACGACCAGCTGTTGATCCCATAGATTGGAAAGCAGAAGTAAAACCATGTGCTAAGTGTAATCCAAGAAGGATAAATGAAATTACATAAGCCCCTACTCTTAATGGGTTTTGAAATTTCTCTACTAATTCGTGGTAATATCTAAATTCACCATTATGAAGCCCAGACATATCACCTACAATATATTTTGTATTAATCTCTGGAATCCAGAAATCAATAAAATGTAGTACGATAAAAGCTAAAATTACTAGTCCGCTGTAAATCATATTACGACTAGACCAAGAAGAATTTGCTGCACCATTATTTCTAGCATATACCACTCCATTAGCTTTTTTGTTTTTAAGCTCTAGAATGAACCCCATTATAAAATGGAATACTACTGCAAAAATTAATACCGGTTGCAATGCAAATTGCACAAGTGGGTTTGTACCCATAAAGTGTGATACTTCATTAAATGCATCTGGACTAAAAACAGATAACATGTTTATAAAAAGATGCTGAAGTAAAAAAAACATAAGGAAGAATGCAGAAAGCGCCATGGCTACTTTTCTTCCAATCGAAGATTTAAAAAATCCGCCCATTATTTTAGAAGTTGTTATTTTAATTTAAACAAAGGTAGGTATGGATGCTCTCTTAGACAAATAACAAATGTCCTGTTTTCTTTATTTAGAATGATTTTAAAGAAATTTATTATCCTTAATAAAAAAACACATAAATCAAGAATAACTAAAACATTATTATATTTTAATATCTATTTAACTGTCTTTCTGTTAAAATACTGATTCCACTATAACCTAACTAACTAAAAAAAAGGAGACCTATTGATAGCAGACCTCCTTTTTAGAATAATATTTTATGAATAAAAGTACTAATTGATAATAAGCTTTTTGGTTAAAACAGCATTACCTGAATGCATATCTACAAAATACATGCCTTTTGAGGCACTTTTTAAACTAATAGTTTTTAAACCCGTTGAATTTGACATCGTATTTTGAGAAATAAGTCTTCCACTAATATCGTAAACCACCACTTTATCTAAACTTATAGCACCGTCATAACTAATAAACAAATCACCTTTTGTAGGGTTTGGATACATTGTAATTCCTGCAGCTAAAATATCTTCTTGAACACTTAAAGAACAACTTGCAGGAGAATCCACTAATTCAGACTGACTACATATAGGCTGATTTGTACTAATGTCCTGTACTATTTGAGAAACCTCCTTATTATCATTATTTAAAGTCCTAATCACCTCTTCTTTAGCAATATCAAAATGCATTAAGTCATTGGTATCAATAACATGATCTATTTGTCTACAGTGTCCTAGCTCATGAAGTGCCACACTTTGAAAATCAAATTGTGTAGTTGATGGTGGATTATTAGAAAAATTCCAACTTGCGTCCCCATCAAATACAATATCAAACTCTTTAACATACCATACTAAACTAGAGGCTCCATTAATAGTTTCGCTACATGAAACATAATAGCTTGTTCTTTGACCAAGCACTAAATCTGGCAACCGCTCATCTGGATCAGAGCTTGAACTATTATCAAAAGCAATAACGTTTTTATTATCATTAACCGCTTTGTGAATAGCGTTTGCGTTGCTTGCTAAATTAACTTCATCCAACTCCCAGTTCATTTCTGTTTCACAACTCCAAGTTTCTAAGGCCAACTTAAAAGCATCTGCCACCCCGTTTATTCCAGCTAAATGCGCCGACATTTGCCAAGTATAACCACCGTTTCCATTATCGTCCACAAGTTGTGTAGGGTAAGCTGTATTATTAGTAATTATATTATTTTGAGCGTAATTAATTGTTAAGATACTAGAGGTTAAAAAACTACTGCCATCATTATGAGTAATTCTAACTTCGCCTGTTCCAGCTTGAGAAGGCACCTCAACCGTAATTTCAGTACCCGACCAAGTTAAAACTTGAGAATCTAGAGCATCTACAAAATTACCTCCTGCATTATCTGCATTTCTAAACCCTACTTTTCCTTTAACCGAACCGAAATCTGACCCAGAAATAGTTAATACAGACTTCGTACCAGCCGAAATAGTGCTAGGAGAGAAATTATCAACCTCAAACAACTTTGCATCGTTAGATTTTGAAAGTTTACTTTGAACCTTAAAAGCAACAACTTCAATAAAATCGGATTCTGTACGACTTTGTATTTCTTTATACAAAGTGCTTTCTATACCTTGTTTCGTGTTAAATGGATTTGAGGCTAAATCATTATTGTAATCGTATTTAAAAAAAGCTTGCGAAACCCCATAAGGCAAAAAATTAGAAGTTTTAGAAACACTAGAAGCTCCCAAATTCAGGTTGTTATCATATAATGTAAAAACACCTGCATCATTTACATTTAAATCTAAACTAGGGGATACTACTTGGGCTTCATTACCTAAAACACCTCCTAAGGTAATAATCTCCACAACAGATTTTACATCTCCTTTAAAAACCTTAAACACCTTTACTGTATTTACAGTATAAATTTTTTCGTGATTGGCATCCCAAAAAGACTGTTTTGCAATAACTTCACCTTCAATAACTAAACTCGATTTTTCAATTTGTTTCTCTAAAGATACCGGCTTTAACAAAATTTGAGCACCCAAAGTCTCTAAACTCATAATAATCAACAAACTAAGCAATGTGTACTTTTTCATTCTCTAAATTTTAAATAGGTTGGCGACACCTTTAATATCGGCATCAATAATATTAATATTTACGTGCAAATAATGCTTTTAGACTTTTTAAAAATGCTAAAACCAATAAAAAAAACAAAAATAAATAATTATTACTACTTTAAAATCAGCTTTTTAGAAATAAAATTTGATTCAGGAGAAAACAAATTAACAAAATACAACCCTTTTGAAACACCACTTAAATTCACAGGTATCAACTTGGTATTATCTGGAATATCAAGTTGAAAAACAACTCTTCCTCCAACATCGTAAACAACCACCTTATTTAAATTGAATACAGAAGACTCAATAAAGAATTCTTCTTTAGCAGGGTTAGGATAAATAGCTATACTATTCTCTAAACTACTATCCTCAACACCCAAATCACACGACCCCGAATAATTTGTCATTAAAGGAATTGATGGACTATTGCCACACACTTGGTTTGTTGTACTTCTTAAATGAATACTATTTGCAGCATCTATACTTTTGGTATCTAAAGTCTTATTAATAACATTATTAAAGAGTTTAAAATTCATAACATTTGAGCCGTCGTTTACATGACCTAACAAATGCGCATGCCCCAATTCATGTAAGGCTACGGTTTCAAAGTCATATTCTCCAGCGTCTAATGTTTCACCATCAAGACCAAAATACCAACTCGTTTCTTTATCAAAAACCATATCAATATCCACCACATAAGCAATAACACCTGTAGAACAAAATCGACCACCAAAAGACGTATATGTTACCCCTAATACACCAGCTTCAAGCTCAGATCCATTATCAAATCTTATAATATGACTATCAGCGGAAATATCACTCTCTGTTGTGGCATTCTCATCTATAATCCAATTTATACCAGTTTCACACCTCCAACTTTCCAAGGCTCTTTCAAAAGACGCCTTAGCTCCGGGATGAACCGTATCTGCAAAGAAATCTGTATAAAACGACCATGTGTTTCCTCCTTGTCCATTATCATCATAATGCTGTGCTTCATAAGCTTGGTTTTCCCCACTAATTTCAAACACAGCATTTACCGTAGCATAAGTCACGGTTAAACTACCAGACGATGTACTACTAACTCCATTTGAATCTGTAACACGAATATTACCAGTACCAGCAACACTAGGTACATAAACTTTAATCTCTGTATTGGACCACGATATAATTTCCGTATCCAAGGCATCAGTAAAAACCGCACCTCCCTCATCGGCATCTCTAAAACCAACCTTACCTTGAACTGCTCCAAAACCAGAACCTGTAATTACCAACTCTGTTTTTGTACCTGCTGTAACAGGTGTACTTGGGAAAGATATTCCTGACGGGATTAAAACGGCTGCATTTTTTTGACTAGCTTTAGCTGCTTTAAAAGCAACAACTTCTTTATAACTAATTTTTGTCAACTTTGTTAGCTTTCTGTAAAACGACGTTTCAATACCATCTGTTTTAGCAAAAACATTAGCTACAGCATCATTATTTAAGTCATATTTATAAAAACCTTGAACCGCACTATAAGTTTTAAATTGCTTTAATTTGGTAGTTGCTTTTAATTTAAAGTTACTATCGTACAGCGTAAAAACCCCCAAATTTCCTTTTTTAAGATTTAAACCATGTGAAACGACTAAACCATTTAACCCTACTGTTCCACCTAATTCTACAATCTCTATTTGCTGTAAAACTTCACCTTTAAATACTTTGTAAACATTAACAGTCGAAGCTGTGTAAATTTTTTCATGTGCCTCATCCCAAAAAGATCTTTGCGAAACAACCTCCCCTTCAACAACCAAACTAGAATTATCAATTTGTTCCTTTAGCGATATTTCTTTTAGCGATACCTGAGCAGAAACAGTATATAAATTCATTAAAAAAGTTAATGCCACAAACATTAATTTTAATGGTAACTTTCTAAACATAACTTTAAAATTTAATTAATACTGACGAGGGATTATCAAATATAGCAAATAAAAATCTACTTTTTATTTATACATTTACATCAGTGATAAAAATAAACATTATTAAACATGAAATATTTACCTATAGATAAGTCGCTTTTTGAAACAAACAGAAAACACTTTAAAGCTAAAATGAAACCTAATAGTTTAGCTGTTTTTAACTCCAATGATATTTATCCTATAAGTGCAGATAGCACGATGCCTTTTGAGCAACACCGCGATATTTTTTACTTAAGTGGTGTAGATCAAGAAGAAAGTATTCTAGTAATTTTTCCTGATTGCCCAAAAGAGCAACATCGTGAAATTTTATTTTTAAAAGAAACCAACGAGCATATTGCAGTTTGGGAAGGCGCAAAACTAACTAAAGAAAAAGCCTTTGAAACAAGCGGTATTAAAACGGTGTATTGGTTACAAGAGATGGAAAAAATCATGTTTGAATTAATGACCCAATGCGACACCATATACATTAATACCAATGAACACTACCGTGCTAATATTGAAACCGAAACCCGCGAAGACCGTTTTACAAAATGGTTGAAAAACAAATACCCTGCGCATTCGGTAGCTAAAAGCAACCCTATTATGCAACGTTTACGTTCCATTAAAGCCCCTGTAGAAATTGACTTGATTCAAAACGCTTGTAACATTACCGAAAAAGGGTTTCGCAGAGTTTTAGATTTTGTAAAACCTGGAGTTTGGGAATTTGAAATTGAAGCAGAATTCATGCATGAATTTTTACGAAATCGATCTAAAGGCTTTGCTTACACACCCATTATAGCATCTGGTAATAATGCTAATGTTTTACATTACGTAGAAAACAACCAACAATGTAATGCTGGTGATTTAATTTTATTAGATGTAGCTTCAGAATATGCTAATTACTCTAGTGATATGACAAGAAGTATTCCTGTTTCTGGTCGTTTTTCTGAAAGACAAAAAGACGTTTATAACGCTGTACTTCGTGTTAAAAATGAAGCCACCAATATGCTTATTCCAGGCACAGATTGGGCAGCTTACCATAAAGAAGTTGGCAAATTGATGACTAGCGAGTTATTAAATTTAGGATTATTAGACAAAGCCGATGTACAAAATGAAAATCCTGATTGGCCAGCCTACAAAAAATACTTTATGCATGGCACGAGCCACCATATTGGACTAGACACCCACGATTATGGTATACTAACCGAGCCTATGGAAGCCAATATGGTATTTACTGTAGAACCTGGAATTTATATTCCAGATGAAGGATTTGGAATAAGATTAGAGGACGATGTCGTTATTCAAAACACAGGAGAACCTATTAATTTAATGAAAAACATCCCAATAGAAATTGAAGAAATTGAATCTATTATGAATTCATAAAAAAATAAAAAGGGTCGTTTTAAAAACGACCCTTTTGCTTACAATACTAAATTCTTATATGTTACAGAGTGACTAATTCAAATAAATAATCGTTTAGTTTTTGTAATGTTTTAATTTTATCATTAGAATCAATTAATAAGGAAATATTATTATTACTTCCACCATAGGAAATCATTCTAATTTTCACATCTTGCAGTATTTGAAACAACTTGTAAGTCTCTTGATGATTCACAACAGAGTTTCCTACTAAGCAAACAATACTTTGGTTAGGATCAACTTCTATCGATGCTATTTTATCTAGCTCTGCCAAAATCTCACCTAAGTTTTTATCATCATCAATAGTTAAAGACACAGCCACCTCAGAGGTTGTAATCATATCGATTGATGTTTGGTAAGTTTCAAAAATTTCAAAAACTTTTTTCAAAAAACCATGAGCTTGCAACATTCTAGCCGATTTAATTTTTATGGCTGTAATATTATCCTTTGCAGCGATAGCTTTAATACCGTCCCCAGTAGTACTATTTGAAATCAAAGTACCATGAGCATCTGGCTTCATAGTGTTTTTCAACCTAACCGGAATACTATCTTTTCTAACAGGTGTAACAGTTTGTGGGTGTAAAATTTTTGCTCCAAAATAAGCTAACTCCGCAGCTTCCTCGAACGATAAGTTTGAAATAGCTTTTGTATTATCAACATATCTTGGATCGTTATTATGCATACCATCAATATCCGTCCAAATTTGAACTTCTTCTGCTTTAAAAGCTGCACCTATAATAGTAGCTGTATAATCACTACCACCACGTTGTAGGTTAGAGATTTCGCCAGCACTATCTAAACAAATAAATCCTTGAGTAATGTATATATCAGAATCATCTGCCGCCTGAAATACACGATCGAATTCTGTTTTTATATAATCGGTATCCGGCTCCTTAAAGTCATCAATACGCATAAAACTCAACGCAGGTAATAATGTAGAACTTACACCTTCTTGCTTCAAATAACTATTAAACATATAGGTAGAAAGCAATTCACCTTGTGCTAAAATCTTATTCTCTAAGGTTTCAGAATAAACCTGATTTGTACTTTCAACCAAAAGCTCAAAAACGCTTGATACATAATTTTTAACATCACTATTTAATTCTGCGTCATTTAAAAGCTCATCAATAGTAACAAAATAGGTTTTTAATAAACTATTAATTCTATCTATTGCAATATTAGGTTCATTATTTCTAATATCGCTAGCAATAGCAACTAATTGATTTGTTGTTCCGGACATTGCAGATAAAACAACTACTTTTTTACTGCCGTCGTTTATTATATTTTTCACTTCGCTCATATTTTTCACTGAGCCTACCGAAGTTCCACCAAATTTTAATACTTTCATTTTCACTAATTTGAGTAGCAAAACTATAACTCATTTACCAAACAACGATATTTTTAATAAAAAAAAGTTATTTTTACACAAATTGTTAAATAATTAACACTAAAGACGATTTAAGGACATGAAAACGGTATCAAACTGCGTTGAAGATATCTTAATAACGCAACCTTATTTAGAAGAAGCACTATCAAGAAACATCATAAATTTTAGTGCCCTTGCCATAGAGCTTGTAGAACCGATAAGCAAAATGCTTAAAAAGGACGTAAAGCCCGGAGCTATAATGATGGCTTTAAGGCGCTATAATCCTCCCGTTACCCTAGGTAACTCTATTAAAATGAAACGAGTAATACAAAATCTAGGCGACATTACAGTACGCTCCAACCTAACTGATTTTACAGTAAAAAACTCAACAACCTTAATAGATAATCATGCCAAAATTTTAGAACGCATTAACACCGAAGAAAAACTATTTTATGCCTTCACAAGAGGTATTCATGAAAGTAATATAGTTGTTTCTAGCAGTTTAAACGATTTTGTTAATCATCATTTAGAGAAGGAAAATTTTATTGCTATTCAAGAAAACTTATCGGCAATTAGCATAAATTTACCTCAAGACAACTCTAAAATAGCTGGTTTATACTATCATTTTTTTAAACGATTAGCATGGGAAGGCATTGTACTTTATGAAGTTTTATCTACTACCAACGAATTTACCATTTTAGTTGAAGACGAGTTTGTTGACAAAGCATTTACTGCCATTAAAAGAGTAAAATCTTAGCTTATTTATACCGTTGACTTTATCTTTGCCTGAGATAAGCAAAACATGTATTTAGACTATAAAGGCATAAAGATTTTTTTCACCGACCAGGGCCAAGGAACCACCCTAGTATTACTCCACGGTTTTCTAGAAAATGCTTCGATGTGGAATCCGTTTATACCAAAACTATCACAAAACAATAGAGTTGTCACTATAGATTTATTAGGTCATGGCAAAACGGGCTGTTTAGGGTATGTACATACCATGGAACTTATGGCCGAAGCCGTTCAAGCGGTTTTAAGCCATTTAATGGTTTCGCAATTTTATGTAGTTGGACATTCTATGGGTGGTTATGTGGCACTCGCTTTAGCTGAAAAAAATCCTGAAACATTAAAAGGTATATGCTTAATGAATTCAACCCCTAAGGAAGACTCACCCGAAAGAAAAAAAAATAGAGATCGCGCAATACAAGCCGTTAAAAAAAACCACAAGACCTTTATACAATTAGCTATAGGCAACTTATTTAGTCCCAAAAACCGTACTACATTTGCCGAAAATATTAAAAATTTAATAAAGGAAGCACAACAAACACCACTTCAAGGAATTATTGCCGCACTAGAAGGCATGAAAATAAGAAAAGACCGCACACATTTTTTTCATTGGAGGCCTTACAAATCTATGCTTATTATTAGCAAAAAAGACCCTGTTTTAAGTTTTAGCGACCTCATGTCTCAATCCATAAATACCAATGTGAACCTTGTAGAATTTGACGGTGGACACATGAGCCATATCGAAAATAAAGAGGAATTTTTGCACAAAATAATGCATTTTATCGAATAATATCATCTTTTTATCGATTAATTAGATAATTTGTAGTAAATTTATACAACCCAAATAATCTAATTATGAAAAAACCTAATTCAATTCCAAAAATGTATTGCAACCTTTTTGGTCATGATTATCAGGTTACCAAGCGCGTAACCTACCATGTAAAAGAGTACACTTGTAAACACTGCAAAACAGAACTTACAACAAACAGTAATGGAAGTTTAACCGAGCTTACTCCAAAATTTAAGGAGATAAACGCTATTCTTGAAAGAATTCACAACGCCAGAACGCAACGTTTAAAGAACAAAAACCTCTCTTCGTCGATTAATTAACTACTAATTATTTTAATAGACTGATTTTTAATACTTTTAGAATACTCTCTAAAATTAATTAATATATAAACCCAATGAAAAACATCCATTGCAAGGTGTTTGGACATGACTATAAAATAACTAGACACGTTACTTATCATGTAAAAGAATACACCTGCAAATACTGCAAAAGAGAACTTACTACAAGTGGAAACGGCAATTTAATAGCATTGACACCGAAATACAAAGAAATAAACGACGTTTTAGAACGCATACATCATAAACGCATTCTAAGGAAAAACAAAAAAATTAAAAAAGGTTTAGCTACAAACGAAACAAAACTACGTATAGCTTAATCATTAAATCCCTTCCACCCTTGAGCCTTTATAGGGATTCTTGTATCTGCTCTAGTCACTAAATGCAAACCTTCACGCGCCTCTTTTACGTGGCCAATAACCGTTAAATTAGGATTTGCTTTTATTTTAGGATAATCGTCTTGCGCAATTGTAAAAAGTAACTCATAATCCTCCCCTCCATTTAAAGCAACCGTAGTACTATCAATATTAAATTCTTCGCAAGTCGAAATAACTTGAGGATCTAATGGAATTTTGTCTTCATATAAATCACACCCTACTCCACTTTGTTTACAAATATGAATAATTTCAGAAGACAACCCATCACTTACATCTATCATAGATGTTGGCTTTACATCTAAATCCTTCAGTAATTTAACAATATCCTGTCTAGCTTCTGGCTTTAACTGTCGTTCTATTATATAGGAATACATTTCTAAATCTGGCTGACTATTAGGATTCACCTTAAAAACCTCCTTTTCGCGTTCTAAAACTTGAAGCCCCATATAAGCTGCTCCAAAATCTCCAGAAACAACAATCAAATCGTTTGGCTTCGCACCGCTTCTATAAACCTCGGTATCGGCTTCAATAGTTCCGATAGCTGTAACAGAAATCAATAATCCTTTGTTTGAAGAGGTGGTATCTCCACCAATAAGATCAACTTTATATAAAGCCGATGCCGCTTCTATTCCAGCGTACAAATCTTCTAAAGCTTCTAAAGGAAACCTATTTGAAACCGCAATAGAAACCGTAACTTGAGTAGCTGTAGCATTCATTGCATAAACATCAGATAGATTAACCATTATTGCCTTATACCCTAAATGTTTTAAAGGCACATAACTCAAATCAAAATGCACACCTTCAACTAATAAATCGGTAGTAACCACTACTTTTTTATCTTCAAAATTTAAAACCGCAGCATCATCACCAATACCTTTAACAGTAGAGGTTTGCTTAATTTCAAAATGCTTAGTTAAATGGTCAATTAATCCAAATTCACCTAGGTCACTTAATTGTGTTCGTTGTTGGTTTTTATCTTCTATCATAATGCAAAAATAAGAAGCTATATTTGTTTTTACTATCTTTAATATTTATTTAGCATTTTAATACATCTAATAATGACATTTTTACGCTCTTATCCCTACTTAATTCTTGTGTGTTTTTTTGTTCTTAATGCGCAATCTTGTAATGATGAGCCTTATGAAACACCGCCTGTAGTGGATAGCGATAATGATGGCATTTTAGATGATTTTGATAATTGCCCTTTTGTTAGCAACCCAAACCAAGAAGATGATGATAAGGATGGTATTGGAAATTTTTGTGATGACGGCTTTGTTAATCCTGCAGATACGCCATTAGCTATTTGTCAAAATGGTTTTGCCGATATTTATCCTTGTAAAGACTACGATTTAATGGCCAACATTCCATTAACAACCTTTGAAGCTAGTGCAGGAAATGATTGTTGGGGCTGGACAGACCCTACAACAGGAAAAGAATACGCTCTAATGGCAACCTCACACAACACTGCTTTTGTAGACATTACAAAACCAAACGAACCTATTTATTTAGGAAACCTTCCTACCGCAACCTCAAGCAGTCCTTGGCGAGATGTTAAAGTATATAAAGACCATGCTTTTATTGTAGCTGACTGTAGCCTAGGAAACGACCCAACTTGTAATGACGATCATGGTTTACAAGTATTTGATTTAACGCGGTTACGAAACGTACCTAATCCCCCAGAAACCTTTACCGCCGATACACATTTTACCGAGTTTGGCAAAGCACACAACATAGTAATTAACGAAGATTCGGGATACGCCTATATTGTAGGTGCTAACAGAAGCTCAACCTATCTTGGCGGACCTATTTTTATTAATATTCAAGACCCCAAAAACCCTGTTTCAGAAGGTGGCTTTAGTCAAGGTGGCTATTCACACGATGCCCAAGTAGTAACATATAATGGACCAGATAGTGATTATACTGGTAAAGAAATACTAGTAGGCAGTAATGAAAACGAAGTCGTTATTGCAGATGTTTCAGATAAAGCAAATCCAACTATAATTTCGACAATAAGCTATGCAAATGTGTGGTATGCCCACCAAGGGTGGTTTACACAAGACATGAAATATTTTATTTTAGGTGATGAGCTAGACGAAGCAAGAGCAGGAAACAACACAAGAACTATTGTTTTTGATTTTACAGATTTAGACAATCCTGTTTTTCATTTTGATTATTACGGGGAAAGCACTGCAATAGACCACAATGGATATATAAAAAACGACACCTATTATTTTGCAAATTACCGAGCAGGAGTACGCATGTTGAATATTTCTGCCATAGAAAATAAAAGTTTTACAGAAATTGGCTATTTCGACACCTACCCGCCTAACAATGGCACCGAATTTAATGGAGCATGGAGTATCTACCCTTATTTTTCTAGTGGAAATATTATTATTAGCGACATAGAAAAAGGCCTATTTATCATCAGAAAAAGTGGTACCTAATAGTGTGATTATGCCCATTTATTCAAAACATAATAATATTCTAGTTAATCTACTTGCTGTAGCGTTTTTATGCTTTAGCTGCTCTAAAACTGAAGAATCATTTGAAACAAAAACAGATTCCTTTTCTGTTGATTTTGTAAAATCCTTAGGAGGAACAAATAACGAAAGCGCTCAAGCCATTACCAAAACTATAGATGGTGGTTATGCAATTTTGGGCTATACGCAAAGTTTAGATGGTGACATTTCTAATAAAACCAATAAATCTTTTGATTATTGGATACTTAAATACGACCAATACAACAACCTTGAATGGCAAAAAACCTATGGCGGAACTGGTGATGATAGAGGCAACGATATTATTCAAACAAGAGATGGTGGCTATGCTGTTATTGGATTTAGCCAAAGTAACGATGGAGATATTACAAACAGCTACGGGGCACACGACTTCTGGGTATTGAAACTAACAGTTTCAGGTAACAAGCTATGGCAAAAAAACTATGGATTTTTAGGTGCAGACATCGGAAACTCCATAATCGAAACACACGATGGCAGCTTCCTATTAACTGGTGTATTAGATGTTTCAGCATCTAATGGCGAAGGAAACAGCAAAGATTCTAGTTCGAAATTTTCAAAAATTCAACATGCTGGAGGCGATTATTGGGCCATTAAAATAAATGTTTTAGGTGAAATTGAATGGCGCAACTATTACGGAGGCTCATTTACCGATACGCCTTATGATGTCATTCAAACAGAAGACAACGGATTTTTACTAGTAGGATCGTCAGACAGCAACGACGTGGATATAACAGGCAATATTGGCACCTATGATTTTTGGGTGGTAAAAATATCTGAAACAGGAGCTTTGCTTTGGGAAAAATCGTTTGGAGGCTCCCAAACCGATGAAGCTAGAGCTATAGTAAAATCGGAGGATGGAAACTATATAATTGTTGGCAATACTAGAAGCAATGATAACCACGTTTCTATTAATAAAGGGGCTGCTGATTTGTGGGCCATAAAAATATCACCAACCGGAAACCTAATTTGGGAACAATCTTTTGGAGGAACTAGTTTTGACGTCGCACAATCCATTTCTAAAACGGAAGACAATAATTACATAATCTCAGGAAATTCAAGAAGCATGGACGGAGATGTAACCAATAATTATGGTCAAAATGATGCATGGCTACTAAAGATAGATACTAATGGCAAACTGCTATGGCAAAAAACCATAGGAGGCACTGAAATTGATTTCGCTTATGATGCTGTAGAACTAAACAACAAAAGCATCATAGTAGTGGGCGACACTAGTAGTTCCAACTTTGATCTCTCAACTAACCACGGATTTTCAGATTTACTAATATATAAATTAAATTAATTGCATAAAATGAAAAGCATTTCCCTACTACTTCTTATTTTATTAATAATATCATCAGCATGCAGTAATGGTGATAAAGTCGAATTAACAAACGTAACCTTCAGTTTTAGCCATAATTGGGATGGAACCTCGGTTACAAATTCCGATTTCAATACCATAAAATTTACAAATGAATATGGAAACCAATTAAGTATTGAACGATTACGCTATCTTATCTCAAAAATCACTTTTCATAAAACTGATGGAAACACTATCGTTTTAGAAGACTACAACCTCGTAGATGTTACCAATAACCAAAACTTAAGCTTTATGCCTGCAGAGTTTGTAACAACAGGCGAATACAGCAATATCTCATTTACTTTCGGGTTTAATAATGAAGATAATGCCAACAATTATACCGATTTAAACACAGCCTCTTGGATTGTACCAGAAATTCTTGGTGGCGGTTACCATTATATGCAATTTGATGGAAAATTTTTAAACCAAGCAAATGAAGAACAAGGCTTTAACTACCATGCTATTCGAGCGGTAAACAATCTTGGAGAAACCTTAAGCTTCCCACAAGATACTTTTATAATTGTAAATCTAGGCCCAACAACGATAACCGATAACGCAATCTTTAATATTGAAATGGATATTGCCGAGTGGTTTAAAACACCATATACCTGGAACTTAAATGAACTAAATCAAACACTAATGCCCAATTCGGAAGCACAAATAATGATGCATAAAAACGGACAAAATGTGTTTAGTTTAAAATCTGTAAATCAATAATACATTTGAAAAAATGGCGATTTCATACTATGCTTTTTTTACTGATTTGTTTCGCTTGCGAGAATGAATCAGTAGAACAATACGTGGCAATGCCAAACCCTATAGACATCCCTAAACTATTTGAAGATAATATATTAGCACCACTAATTCCTGTTGATAATCCACAAACAGTAGAAGGCATTGCACTAGGGAAAAAACTATTTTTCGATCCTATATTATCTGGAAATAACACGCAGGCTTGTGCAGACTGTCATGCTCCACAACATGCATTTTCAGATTCGGCCAAATTTAGCGAAGGTATAAATGGCGACTTAGGCACCCGAAATTCAATGCCACTATTTAACCTAGCGTGGAATTACAATGAAAAATTCTTTTGGGACGGCAACACGTTTAGTTTAGAGCATCAAGTATTTGTTCCAGTTTCAGACCCAACAGAAATGAATAGCGATTGGAAGGAAGTCGAGCTAAAACTTCAAAACCACCTAGAATATCCAAGCCTATTTAAAAACGCTTTTGGCACCTCCAATATCGATTCTACAATAGTATCAAAAGCCATTGCACAATTTGAACGCACCTTAGTTTCTGCTAACTCTAAATTTGACCAATATCTTTTAGGAAAAATTGAATTAACTTCTAACGAGCTTAATGGCTTTAACGTTTTTATGGACGAAACGAAAGGCGATTGTTTCCATTGTCATGGCAGTGATAAAAATCCGCTTTGGACAGACAACACATTTCATAATAATGGTCTAGACACCACCTTTACTGATTTAGGATTAGGCGCCATAACAGGCGATCCTGCCGATAACGGAAAGTTTAAATCACCCTCATTAAGAAACCTAGCCTTTACCGCCCCATACATGCACGACGGCCGATTTTCTACATTAGATGAAGTTATTAATCATTACAGCGAAGGATTAAGAAACTCAGCAACCATAGACCCCTTAATGAAAAAAGAAAACCAAGGTGGTGTTCGCCTATCTGATAGCGATAAAGCCGATTTAAAAACATTCCTACTATCACTATCAGATTATGACTTCATAGCAAATTAAATCAAAATTAAAGTATTAGACTACATTTTTATTGTATTTCATCGAAAATAAAGTTGTTTTTATCCGATTTAACAAGTTTTTCACTAGATTTACAGTCCCCAAATCTTTCATTTCATGAACAAAACTACTTTAAATGCGTTTTGCATGGCCTATGGCCATAACTATTTCCGCTTAACTGAAGCTACAATTAACACACCCGAACTTATATGTAAGTCTTGTCGTGGTTATTTTAAATATGAAAATAACGGGATTATTACACCTTATTACAACACAGAAAGTAGTGAATTAACGGATCAGATTCTTCACAAAAAAACAGCTTAACCCGTTAAATTTATTTTCATATTACACCTATTATTTAGCACGAATCAACCTAGAAATCATACTATTGTTAATTGATAAGTAAAACCTATCAAACTATATACTAATATAATGTTAGGTTATTCGATTTTCAGGGACTTATATTGTATATTTGTGCTCTATTTAGAAACTGTCTTAATATATAAATTAATACACCTCTAAATTTAATAATAAAACAATATGATAAAAGTCTCTGAAACAGCAAAAAAGAAAGTGGTTGAGCTTATGACCGACGATGGTTATGACCCAACTAATGACTATGTACGTGTTGGAGTAAAAAGTGGAGGTTGTTCTGGATTATCGTACGATTTAAAGTTTGATAAGGAACAACAGGAAGGCGATAAAGTTTTTGAAGATAACGACATCAAAATCATAGTTGATAAAAAAAGCTTTTTATACCTAATTGGTACAACATTAGAATATTCAGGAGGTTTAAACGGAACAGGTTTCGTTTTTAACAACCCTAACGCCAACCGTACTTGTGGATGTGGCGAATCATTTTCATTATAAATTAAGAAAATAATATGTCGAAGTATACCGAGGACGATTTACGCGAAGAATTAAAAACCAAAGAATATGAATACGGGTTTTATACGGATATAGAATCTGATACATTTCCTATTGGTTTAAATGAAGATATTGTTCGTGCGATCTCTAAAAAGAAAGAAGAACCTGAATGGATGACCGAATGGCGTTTAGAAGCCTTTAAAGCCTGGAAAGAAATGGTTGAGCCTGAATGGGCAAATGTACATTATAAAAAACCTGACTTTCAAGCTATTTCGTACTATTCTGCACCAAATAGCAAACCAAAATACGATAGTTTAGACGAGGTAGACCCAGAACTTTTAGCAACATTTGCTAAACTAGGTATCTCGATTGACGAACAAAAAAAATTGGCTAATGTAGCCATGGATGTTGTGGTCGATTCTGTTTCGGTTGCTACAACATTTAAGAAAACTTTAGGCGAAAAAGGTATTATTTTTATGAGTATTTCTGAAGCTATAAAAGAGCACCCAGAACTTGTAAAAAAATATTTAGGTACCGTTGTGCCACAAAAAGATAATTTCTATGCCGCTTTAAACTCAGCCGTTTTTAGTGATGGATCTTTCTGTTATATTCCTAAAGGAGTACGTTGCCCTATGGAATTGTCAACATACTTCCGTATAAATCAAGCAGGAACAGGGCAGTTTGAAAGAACATTAGTAATTGCAGATGAAGGTAGTTATGTAAGTTACCTTGAAGGTTGTACAGCACCAAGTCGCGATGAAAACCAATTGCATGCTGCCGTTGTAGAACTAATTGCTTTGGATGATGCGGAAATTAAATATTCTACCGTTCAAAACTGGTATCCAGGAAATGCCGAAGGCAAAGGTGGTGTTTTCAATTTTGTTACCAAAAGAGGCTTATGCGAAAAGAACGCAAAAATCTCATGGACACAAGTTGAAACCGGTTCTGCTGTAACCTGGAAATATCCTTCATGTGTATTAAAAGGTGATAATTCGGTAGGAGAATTTTACTCCATAGCAGTAACAAACAACTACCAACAAGCCGATACCGGAACAAAAATGATTCACTTAGGTAAAAACACGAAGTCGACAATCATTTCAAAAGGAATTTCAGCAGGAAAATCTCAAAACAGTTACCGTGGTTTAGTTCAAATTAATTCTAGAGCAGATAACGCACGTAACTTTTCGCAATGTGATAGTTTATTAATGGGTAATGAATGTGGTGCACACACCTTCCCATATATTGAAGCTAAAAATAAAACAGCTAAAATAGAGCACGAAGCAACAACTAGTAAAATTGGTGAAGACCAAATTTTTTACTGTAACCAACGTGGTATCGATACAGAAAAAGCCATTGCATTAATTGTAAACGGGTTTAGTAAAGAGGTTTTAAACAAATTACCGATGGAATTTGCTGTTGAGGCTCAAAAATTATTAGAAATTAGTTTAGAAGGAAGTGTTGGATAAAATTTTTGTCATTCCCGCTCAGGTAGGAATTTCATCAATTTAACTGAAAACATTAATATTTATGAAAAGAGTATTATTAATTTTATTGGTATCTATCACAGTATTTACAAGCTGTAAAAACGATTCAAAATCTGAAAACCAAGACACTAGTAATTCATCATTAGAAGAAAAAACCGCAAAACAAAATGACGGACTTACGCTTTTAAAAGGTGAATTTGTGTATTACGATGGCGCTGCAGTTTTACAAACACATGGCAATATTTACGGTGTACTAATTACAGATAAATTAAAGGAATTAGATAAGCAAGCCCAAGGTTATAAAACAGAACCAACAGATATGGTTCTTGTTGAAATACGAGGGAAAGTTACAAATCAAAAGGACGAAAAAATTCTTTGGGACAATAAAGTTGAAATTATGGAAATCTTAAACGTTCAACCTACACCTAAAGAAAACAATAAAGTTATAAAATTAGAGAACTAACTAGAATAAAAAATAAACTACAAACTCTAAAGTCCATAGCAGAAGTAATCACTTGGGATTTTGAATTTGGAATTTTAAATATAAAGTATGTTAAAAATAAATAATTTACACGCAAGCATTGAAGATAAGAGCATCTTAAAAGGTATTAATCTTGAAGTTAAAGCCGGCGAAGTGCACGCTATTATGGGACCTAACGGTTCTGGTAAGAGTACACTAGCCTCTGTTATTGCTGGTAAGGAAGAGTACGAAGTTACCGAGGGGAATATTATTTTTGACGGTGAAGATATCGAGGAATTAGCTGCCGAAGAGCGCGCACATAAAGGCGTATTTTTATCGTTTCAATATCCTATAGAAATTCCTGGAGTTTCTGTTACTAACTTCATGAAAACAGCTATAAACGAAACACGTAAAGCAAAAGGTTTAGAGGATATGCCTGCAAAAGACATGCTTAAAATGATTCGTGAAAAATCTGAGCTATTAGAAATAGATAGAAAATTCTTGTCACGTTCATTAAACGAAGGTTTTTCTGGAGGAGAAAAGAAACGAAACGAGATTTTCCAAATGGCTATGTTAGAGCCTAAATTAGCGATCCTTGACGAAACTGATTCTGGATTAGATATCGATGCGCTTCGTATTGTAGCTAACGGTGTAAATAAATTAAAAAGTAAAGACAACGCTGTTGTTGTAATTACGCACTACCAACGTTTGTTAGATTATATCGTTCCAGATTTTGTACACGTACTTTACAATGGTCGTATCGTAAAATCTGGTGGTAAAGAACTAGCGCACGAATTAGAAGAAAAAGGTTACGACTGGATTAAAGAAGAAGTAAACGCTTAAAACAGTCTCAGTATTCAGTCTCGGTTTGCTGTAGCTCACCAAAAACTGATTACTTAAGATATCAAAACATAGTAAACAGTCTCAATCTTAGTTTTTCTTTTATTTAAAACTGAGACGACGACTGAAAACTGAAAACAATGGATTTAAAAGAAAAATTAGTATCGTCATTTTTAGCATTAGAAAACAAAGTTGATATAGACAGCTATGTGCATGATGTTAGAACTGATGCTATAAAAATATTTGAAGATAAAGGTTTCCCTTCTAAAAAAGAGGAAGCTTGGAAATACACCTCTTTAAATAGTATTTTAAAAGAAGATTATAGTGTTTTTCCTAAACAAGAAAACGCCCTAGAATTTAAGGATATTAAAAAGTACTTTATCCACGATATCGATACTTATAAAATCGTTTTTATAGACGGCAAATATGCTTCGCATTTGTCTCAAACCACACACGATGGTATCGATGTTTGTTTAATGTCTGCAGCATTAAGCAAACCCAAATACCAATTAGTTATTAATAACTATTTTAATAAAGCGGCCGAAAAAGACAGTTTAACATCCTTAAACACTGCCTTTTCTTGCGAGGGTGCATATATCCATATTCCTAAAAATAAAATAGTAGAAAAACCAATTCAAATTCTACATTTTTCAACGGGAAACGAGTCTGCTACCATGTTACAACCACGTAATTTAGTTGTAGTTGGCGAGAACTCACATGTACAAATTTTAGAACGTCACCAAAGTTTAACAGATAATGCTGTACTAACTAATAGCGTTACTGAAATTTTTGCTAGTAAACGTGCCATTGTCGATTTTTATAAAATTCAAAACGACAACGAAAACGCGACTTTAATAGACCATACTTTCGTTAAACAAAGTAGAGAAAGTTTTGCCTCGGTACACACCTTCTCTTTTGGTGGTAAATTAATACGTAATAATCTAAACTTCTATCAAGAAGGCGAACGTATCGATTCAACACTAAAAGGTATAACCATAATTGGTAACAAACAACATGTAGACCACAACACTCTTGTGCATCATATAGAACCCAATTGCGAAAGTCACCAAGATTATAAAGGTATTTTCGACGATAGATCTACAGGTGTATTTAACGGTAAAGTACTTGTAAATAAAGAAGCCCAAAAAACCAACGCTTTTCAAGCAAACAACAATATTTTAATAAGCGACAAGGCGTCTATAAACACCAAGCCGCAATTAGAAATTTTTGCCGACGATGTTAAGTGTTCTCACGGTTGTACCATTGGGCAATTAGACGAAAGTGCCATGTTTTACATGCAATCTAGAGGAATTCCAGAAAAAGAAGCCAAAGCACTTTTAATGTTTGCATTTAGTAATAACGTACTAAACTCAGTTAAAATACCAGAATTAAAGCAACGTATTACCAAAATTATCGCCAACAAATTAGGCGTAAACATTGGTTTCGATCTATAATATAATTTATCATTCCCTCGAAAGAGGGAATCTTATTTAAGAATTTAGTAAAATTTTTATTTGGAGCTAATCCCGCTTTCGGCAGTCGCTCTCTGCGAGGAGCTCCAACAAATGCCTCAATCGGGGCTAAATCATTCACCATGTTTAATGTAGAAGACATACGAAAAGACTTCCCGATACTTTCTCGTAAAGTAAATGGCAAACCTTTAGTGTATTTTGATAATGCAGCCACATCGCAAACCCCACAACAAGTTATCGATGTTATTGTAGATTATTACTCAAACTACAATGCAAACATACATCGTGGTGTGCATACATTAAGTCAAGAAGCAACCGATTTATACGAACAAGCGCGCCTTAAAATACAAGCACATTTTAATGCTAAGTTTGCGCACGAAATCATTTTTACATCGGGTACTACACACAGTATTAACTTAGTGGCAAATGGTTTTTCATCCCTTTTAAAAAAAGGTGACGACATCATTGTATCTGCATTAGAACATCATAGTAATATTGTACCTTGGCAAATGTTATGCGAACGTACTGGCGCTAGTTTAAAAGTCGTTCCAATGAATGACGAAGGCGAATTGGTCATTTCAGAATTCGAAAAATTACTATCCCCAAATACCAAACTTGTATTTGTCAATCATATTTCAAACGCATTAGGCACCATAAATCCCATAGAATTTATCATCGAAAAAGCACACCAAGTTGGTGCTGCCGTTTTAATTGATGGGGCACAATCGGCACCACACATAAAACCAGATGTACAAGCCTTAAATGCTGATTTTTATGTAACATCAGCACACAAAATTTGTGGACCTACAGGTGTTGGCATGCTTTACGGAAAAGAAGAATGGCTAAATAAATTACCCCCTTATCAAGGTGGTGGCGAAATGATAGCAGAAGTAACGTTCGAAAAAACAACATATGCCGCATTACCACATAAATTCGAAGCCGGAACACCTAACATTTGCGGAGGTATTGCCTTTGGAGCAGCGTTAGATTATATGAACAGTATCGGTTTCAAAACCATTGCCAATTATGAAAACGAGCTTTTAAAATACGCCACAAAAAAGCTTTTAGAAATAGACGGATTAAAAATTTACGGTACTTCAAAACACAAAACCTCAGTAATTTCATTCAATCTCGATGGTATTCACCCATACGATGTAGGCACCATTCTAGACAAACTTGGCATTGCAGTTAGAACAGGGCACCATTGCGCCCAACCCATCATGGATTTTTATAAAATTCCTGGTACCGTTAGAGCATCTTTTGCCTTTTACAACACCATTGCCGAAATAGATGTTTTAGTAGAAGGTATAAAAAAAGCAAAAATCATGTTAGCATAATTTATTTATCCTATTCACCTCATTAGTACTTCAACAATACTGGATAGTTTAAATTGTTAATTATATAACACTAACATGTGTTTTGTCGAATAATTAACAATTATTTAGCGTATTTATAAAATATTCTTCAAAATATTTTTATCTTCAGCAACGACTAATTCAAATTTTTATTAAAATGAAAAAATTACTTTTAAGCATGGCCGCTGTAGCCCTGTTATTCACAGCATGTGATGAAGACAAAAATGAAATCACTCAAGACCAAGAAATTGACATGAGTGATTTTTACGTTTACACCGATATTGACACTGAGGAAGCATCAAAACAAACTCAAGGAAAAGAAAGCACAAGATCTTGTTATGCCATGGCAAACTTGAATCGTCAATTAAACGAGAATCCAGGTTTGGAGAAAAAAATGTTTGAGGTTGAACACCACACAAGAAAGTTTCTTGCAGCCAAAGGAAAACCACCAACTGCAGGAGGCGGATCAGGAGGAGGGTCTGGAGAAACAGATGTTGATGTTTTACCAATTGAAGACAATTTAGGTATAATCAACATTCCTGTTTATATACATATTGTATATCCAGATGCCAACAGTATCTCTAATGCTCAAATAAATTCTCAAATGGCAACTTTAAATTCAGACTTTAGGGATATTAATACTAACCAACTTCCCTCAGGTACTACATTTGTAAATGATGCTACAGATGCAGAATTTAGTTTTTCATTAGCAGGGACTTTTAGACACAACGATTCAAAATCTTCTTGGGGCACAAATGATTCTGTAAAAAGCGCTTATCCACCAATTACTCCAGAAACTCATATGAATATTTGGGTTTGCGAAATAGGTGGAGGTATATTAGGATATGCTCAATTTCCTGGTGGAAACCAAGCAACTGATGGCATTGTTTTAGGTGGTGACTATTTTGGAAATACCGGTGGCGCATACGGTTTAGGTAGAACAGCTACTCATGAAGTTGGTCATTACCTTAACTTACGTCATATTTGGGGAGATGGAAAATGTAATAGAGATGATTTCGTCACAGATACGCCAACTGCTGGCGCTTCAAATGGAGGTTGTCCAACATTCCCTTCGGTGAGCTGTAAATCTGCTGATATGACTATGAATTATATGGATTACACTTATGATAGTTGTATGTATATGTTTACTGATGGTCAACGTAATAGAATGAGAGCTATTTTTACTTCTGGTGGCCCAAGAGCTGCAATGGTAGGAAACTAACTTTAAGCCCATTCTTATAAATATTTAAAAGGCGCCAACTTTGGCGTCTTTTTTGCATACTATTTTTAAAACATTAAACCCATGCAATTAATACAATTTTCAAGCCTTATTTTAACTATTTTTACACTACTATCTTGTAATTCCCAAAAAGGAACATCAAAGACCCAAGATAATCCCGAGCAAAAAACAATTCATTTATCAGGGACATATATCATATCATTAATAGGTACTAATAAAGATCTTCCTGATAATTTAACTATAACCTTTAATGAAGCTAATAACAAGGTTTCTGGATTTACAGGGTGCAATCGTTTTATTGGCAATTATTTTACGGATACAGCCACAATAAAATTTAGCGAATTAGCTTCAACAAAAATGTACTGTAAAGAAATCATGAATATTGAAGAGCAATTACTAAAGGCATTAGCCGAAGTTAATTCATTTTCTATTACAGATAACCAAATGAGTTTGAGAAAAAACAATGCGATTTTAATCAAAGCTTCAAAAGAAATTTCTAATAAGAAACAAGCCAAAGAAAATTATACAATCGAATATTCTGCTAAATCAAGAGGACTTGATAGACTAATAAATATTAATTATAAAAATATTTCAATAGTAGATGCTATAGACCAATCACCCTTTATAAAACCTTGCAGTGAAAACAATTGGGAAAATATTGTAAAAGCATTAAATTCTATTGATATTAAAAATATCTCGAACTTAAAAGCACCATCAGAAAAACGCTTGTTTGATGGCGCTGCAATTGCCAATTTAACCATTATTCATAATGGCAGAACCTATAAAACTAAGGCTTTTGACCATGGCAACCCACCTAAACCAATTGCTGAACTTGTTAAAGTAATACTATCAATATCCGAAAACATTGATTAGGAACTTTTGTTATTGTATTTTTGTATAAAAAGTAACCTATGAGTATTGAAGACATTCAAAACGAAATAATAGACGAGTTCTCAATGTTTGAAGATTGGGAAGAGCGTTACCAATATATGATTGACTTAGGGAAAGATTTACCCTTAATTAATGAACAATATAAAACTGAAAGCAACATTATAAAAGGTTGCCAAAGTAAAGTTTGGGTTCATGCAGAAATGAACGATGATAAAATAGAGTTTACCGCAGACAGTGATGCAATAATTACAAAAGGCATCATAGCTATTTTAATACGTACATTTTCAAATCAGCATCCACAAGATATTATCGATGCCAATACCGATTTTATTGATAAAATTGGTTTAAAAGAACATTTATCACCAACACGAGCTAATGGTTTAGTAAGTATGGTGAAACAACTAAAAATGTATGCCATAGCATACCAAACACAGTTAAAATAGTTTATTATGAGCGAAGCCATAGATACTGCCGAATTAGGCGAAAAAATAGTAAACGTACTAAAAACGATTTACGATCCAGAAATTCCTGTTGATATTTACGAATTAGGATTAATTTACGATGTATTTGTAAACGAGGATTACGATGTTAAAATATTAATGACCTTAACAACACCAAACTGTCCTGTTGCTGAAACGCTTCCTTTAGAAGTTGAAGAAAAAGTAAAATCCCTTAACGAAGTAAAAGATGCCGAAGTAGAAATTACTTTCGATCCGCCTTGGACACAAGAGTTAATGAGTGAAGAAGCGAAGCTAGAGTTAGGTATGCTTTAATTCAGCTTGCTATATTTAGTCTTTAGTAAACCGTACATCTAACAAAATTTTACACAAATAAACAACTTACATTCTTGAAAGACGAGATTATAAATCGCGTAGCGAATAGCAAACTAGTTACCATAGACCTTGAGGATTACTATCCTAAAGGTAATCGTGTATTGTTTGATATTAAAGATTGGCTTTTTGAAGGATTTGTGCTTCGAGAAAAAGATTTTAGAGCGCAAGTTAAAGCGTTCGACTGGAGCCAATATCAAGATGCTTATGTAGCATTAACGTGTAGTACCGATGCCATAATTCCGGGTTGGGCCTACATGTTTTTAAGTATTCAGCTAGAACCTTATGCTAAAAAAACAATAGTTGGTAATTTGGATAATTTAGAAACTTCTATTTATCAAGACATCATCAATACTATCGATGTTTCCGACTTTAAAAACAAGCCTATAATAATAAAAGGCTGTTCAAATAAACCCGTACCTCAAAACGCATACATCATGCTTTCCAACAAGTTACAAACTGTAGCTAAGTCTATTATGTATGGAGAGGCTTGTTCTTCCGTTCCCCTTTTTAAAAAATTGTAATTATTTTGTGACAAAACAATTATAGATGCGTCTAAAAGGTATATTTGTAAAAATTTTTAACAAAAATTAAAATTATGAAAAAATTATTTTTCACTTTATTATTATCTGTTAGCGTTTTATCAATAAACGCCCAAACAAAAGAAGAGCTACAAGCTCAGAAATCTGAAAAACAAGCTATCGCAGATGCTGCTCAAGCTGAAGCTAACGCTTTACAAGCCAAAATTAATGCTATTCCAGGATGGCGAAAAGGTGCTTTTGGTACAATTGGAGGAAACTTATCTAACTTTAACAATTGGTATTCTCAAGGCACTCCTAATAATGCTTCTGGTAACATTGGCTTCACTGTAAATGCTTTTGCTAATTTAATTGAAGACAAATTTTTCTGGAGAAACTCATTAAATACAAATTTAAACTGGATAAAACTAGACAATAAAGACAACGGAACGGATGCAGACGATAGTTTTGAGCCTTCTACTGATGTTTTTAACATCTCATCTTTATACGGTAGAAATATTACTAAAACACTGGCTGTTTCTGGATTAGCTGAATATAGAACAACTCTATTAGATAACTTCAACGATCCTGGATATTTAGATATTGGTATTGGTGCTACATGGACACCTATTGAAAACCTAATCGTAGTTGTTCACCCATTAAACTACAACTTTGTATTTGCTGATGGCGATTCTGTTTTCGATTCATCTTTAGGCGCTAAAATTGTTGCAGATTATACAAGACAAATTGGAGCTATTAACTTCAAAACAAACTTCTCTACATTCCAAAGTTACAAATCTGGAGATTTATCGAACTTTACATGGACAAACTCTTTTAGCTACACGTTATGGAAAATGATTGGTGTTGGTTTCGATTTTGGATTAAGAAGCAACAAACAAGAGGCTTTAAATTACATCCAAAATTTACCGATAGCAGATGGTGGTAACCCTTCTGAAACTTTTGATTCTGTAGACAACAAATTACAATCTTATTATACTATTGGTTTAAGTTATAAATTCTAATAACTTTTGCCTTAACGGAAGAAATAAAAAAACGCACATCAATTGATGTGCGTTTTTTTATTATTTTAACTATTTTTTATTGCCCTTAAATTTCCGTTTTTTCTTTTTACCACTGAAAATTCTTTTTAAAAATCCATCTCGTTTTTCTTCACGACAATCGAGATCGGAAACTACTTTATCTGAAGGTGTTTCAAAATAACTTTTTGTTATGCCGTTATACTTGGAATCTTTATTCAATTTAGAGTAAAACTTCGCGAATATTGGAAGTGCGGAATTTGCACCTTGCCCTAATCCGGTTGTTTTAAAACCTATGGCTTGGTTATCATTTCCAACCCAAGTTACGGTTACCAATTTTGGCGTAATACCAACAAACCAACCATCTTTATTATCTTGGGTAGTTCCGGTTTTTCCAGCAATATCACTTTTTAATCCATAGGTTGATCTTAATCTAGACGCCGTACCTTTATTAACTGTAGATTGCATGATTTCTAGCATAACTTGGCGAGTATAATCTTTAAAAGCAGGTTCTGCAACATCTGGCTCAAAGGCAGCTATAACCCTTCCATTTCTATCTGTGACTTTAGTAATTGAGAATGGCTTAACCGGTTTGCTATCATTTACATAACTAGCATAAGCACCTGTAAGCTCTTTTAAATTAATTTCAGTAACACCAAGCGCTATAGAAGGTAAATTAGGCAACTCTTTTTTAATTCCCAATCGCTTTGCTTGCTCTAATACCTTTGGAATTCCAACCTCATTTAAAACCTTTACAGCAATAGTGTTAACAGAATTACTCAGCGCCATTTCTAGATTATAATTAAGGTGCGGATCGTCATTTTCACCGCCAGAGTTTGACGGTGTCCAATTATTAAAATTACTATAAGTAACTTCAGCCAAAGAAAAATATGCGCATGGTTTCATCCCATTTTCAATGGCTGCCGTGTAAACAAAAGGCTTAAATGTAGAACCAACTTGACGTTCACTTTGCGACACATGATCGTATTTAAAATAACGATAATCAATCCCTCCAATATAGACTTTAATAGCTCCCGTTTTAGGGGCAATACTTAACATACCTGTATTTAAAAATTTCAAATAATGCTGTAAACTGTCTATAACACTCGCCTTTTTAATAGTATCTCCTTCCCATAGAAATAATTGGGTATCTTGTTTTTTAGAAAGCGAATCTCTAATTTGACCTTCAGTTAAACCTGCTTCCTTAAATACCTTATACTGCGGTAGTTTTTTTAAAGCAACTTCTATTAATTTCTTATTCTTCTGCCATGGGGCTGCACTTCCGTAAGAACGCTCAAAACTCTGCTGCAAGGTGATAAGGTGCTCTTTCATGGCCTCTTCGGCCATTTTTTGCATACCCAAATCCAGAGTCGTGTGTATTATAAGTCCGTCGCGATATAAATCGTAAGCTTCGCCATTTGGTTTTTTTATACTATCTAAAATAACCGCCAATTCTTTTTTAACCTGTGCTCTAAAATAAGGCGCAATACCTACATCGTGGTTAAACGATTTGTAATCTAGCCCCAATGACTTATTGGCGTAATGATTAGCAGAATCTTGAGACATATTTCCATACTTTACCATTTGACTGAGTACAACATTACGCCTACCCACGCTTCGTTGTGGGTGCAATCTTGGGTTGTAATAGTTATTAGCTTTTAAGGAACCAACAAGAGTGGCCGCTTCACCTATTGTAAGTTCAAACGCTGGTTTATTAAAAAATTTTCGCGCTGCGCTTTCAATGCCATAGGTATTGTCAGAAAAAGGCACCGTGTTGAAATACATGGTAAGAATCTCATGTTTAGAGTATATGGTTTCAATACGTTTCGCAATTATAGCTTCTCGAAATTTATTGATTAGCATACTAAAAAACCTATAATTAGTTCTTCCGTATAGGTTTTTTGCTAGCTGTAAAGTTATGGTGCTTCCGCCCCCAGCAGATTTATCTTGAAGTAAAATACTTTTTACAAATACCCGCATTAAACTCACATTATCAATACCATCATGTTCAAAAAAGCGAACGTCTTCAGTTGCCACTAAGGCGTCAATAAGGTGTTTTGGTAAATCTTCATAATGCAGAGGCTGCCTATCATAAACATAATATTTACCAATAAGTTGCCCTTCTTCATCTAAAACTTGAGTAGCTTCTTCTTGCTTAATAAAACTTAGTTCTGCAGGTGTTGGCACTTTTCCAAAAGCACCCAAATAAATACTAATGTATAGGCTTATAAAAAATATTAAAACGGATATGAAACCAACACTTACCCATTTCACCCATTTATTTCGAAATAAATTTTTAAGAAATACCATCTGTGGTTTTATCTATTCCATATCTTCATAATTGTAATCTGGATATAAGAATGCATTGTATGGAAAACGCGTAACGTGAATTTCGCGAACCTCATCATAAACGCGTTTTTTAAAATCCTCTAAATTCTTTTTATTTAAGGCAGAAATAAATAAAGCGTTATTCCCCACTTTGCTCATCCATGTGCTTTTCCATTCCTCAAGCGAGTAGTGTTTTTCGGTACGTTCGGTTTGCAGATCGTCTTCCTCCAAAGGTTCTGCGGTATAGGCGTCAATTTTATTAAACACCATAATGGTTGGCTTGTCACCACTTTTTATTTCTCCTAATATTTTCTCTACAGATGCGATGTGCTCTTCAAAATTAGGGTGAGAAATATCCACCACGTGCAATAACAAATCGGCTTCCCGAACCTCATCAAGTGTACTTTTAAAACTATCTACTAATTGGGTTGGAAGTTTTCTAATAAACCCTACCGTATCACTTAATAAAAATGGCAAGTTTTGAATAACGACTTTACGCACTGTGGTATCTAAAGTTGCAAACAATTTATTTTCGGCAAAAACGTCACTTTTACTTACAACATTCATAAGCGTAGATTTCCCCACATTGGTATACCCTACCAGAGCAACGCGTACCATTTTACCACGGTTACCACGTTGAACGGCCATTTGCTTATCGATGGTTTTAATACGAGCCTTAAGCAAGGCTATTTTATCGCGTACAATACGTCTATCTGTTTCAATTTCGGTTTCACCAGGTCCGCGCATTCCTATCCCCCCTTTTTGACGTTCAAGGTGTGTCCACATCCCTCTTAAACGTGGCAGTAAATATTCACATTGCGCTAATTCCACTTGAGTTCGAGCATAACTTGTTTGCGCTCGTTGTGCAAAAATATCGAGTATTAAATTAGTTCTATCTAATACTTTTACGTTTAGTATTTTACTAATATTTCGTTCTTGCGCAGACGATAACTCGTCATCAAAAATAGCGGTACTTATGTCGTTATCTTCAATAAATTGACGAACATCCTCCATTTTACCTGTACCAATAAAGGTTTTTGGATTAGGCATATCCATTTTTTGCGTAAAACGTTTTATAGCATATCCACCTGCGGTATAGGTTAAAAACTCCAATTCATCTAAATATTCTTTAGACTTTTCTTCATTTTGGTCTTTAGTAATAACGCCAATTAACACTGCGCGTTCTAAAGAAATATCTTTCTCTTCTATCATAATACAAAGTTACACAATTGCCATGATTTTATTTTTAATATTTTAATTCCATTTTTCGCCTATAATTCGATTAATTCTAATACCAATAAAATAAAAACTTCCAAATTATTCCCAACTACATCGCAACGTCTAATTTAAAAAATGATTATTATTTGTTTAAATATTTTTAGCATATTTTTGACTTATGACAGAACCTTTTGATGATATTCCTATGCGCCAAGATATGCAAGTTGTGGCGTTTTATAATGTTGAAAATTTATTTGATTTAAAAAACAACAAATTTAAACATGACAATGATTTTTTGCCGAGGTCTATTAAAAAATGGACCCCTAAACGTTACCAAAATAAATTACGAAAAATAGGTTATGCCATTTCTAATATTGGTAGACGAGAAACAGGAAAACACCCAGCATTGGTTGGTTTATCCGAAGTAGAAAACGCTACAGTCCTTAAAGATTTAATTGCCTCTAAACATTTAAAAGCATGTAATTATAGCTATATCCTTTTTGATTCAAAGGATGAACGTGGTATAGATGTAGCCTTATTATACGACACAAAAGTATTTAAAGTAACTCATTCTGAAGCTTTTACAATCGCGTTAACTGATCTAGATGGTTCTGAAGATTACACACGCGATGTTTTATTAGTCTCTGGAATTTTAGAAAACGAAAATGTTCATATTATTGTAAACCATTGGTCCTCTAGACGAGAAGGTCAAAAAGAAACAGAATTAAAACGTTTGGCATCTTCAAAAAAAGTAAGCGATATTATTGAAACTTTAAAAAAAGAAAATGAAGATGCTAAAATCTTGGTATTAGGCGATTTTAACGACACCCCACAAAACATTAGTATTAAACGTTTGGTAGACAATTATGGCTTATATAACCCAATGGAAACCTTACGGTCTTTTACTCGGGGCTCGGTAAAACATAGGCGCCAATGGTTTGTTTTCGATCAAATATTAGTTTCTACCAATTTTTTTAAGAGTTCTAAAAACGAATTCGAATTCTACAAAGCTAATATTTTTGATGAAGACTTCTTAAAGCTATTTAAAGGGCCATTTAAAGGATCGCCATATAGAACGTATGCTGGACCTAAATACATAGGTGGTTACAGCGACCATTTTCCAGTTTACATTATTTTGAAGAAATAATTATATGGCTTGAAAAAGCACAAAAGTCAACCCTAATATTGCAAGTGGTAATAACCAAAGCACATAAATATTATAAGATAACTTTTTATTTTTTAACATTTTAGCATTTAACACCTTCCGTTTTCTACCACCATATTGCATCCAATTTTTAAAATAAAGAAAAATAGAAACTAATATAATTAAAGTCCATGCTTTAGGTGCCGACATGGTATTAACATGCATTTGCCTAAAAAAGCCTGCAAAAAACACGCCTAAAAGCAATAGCAAACTGCATTGTAAACCAGTTACGTAAAACGTAGCAATATTATTAGCTTTCTTATTTTTTTTGATTTTGTAATACTGAAAGAAATGAAAAAAAAGGGCGTCGAATATGGTCATTGATTACTTTATATGCAAAGTTAATGTGAAATCTTTAAGATTAGCACAATTTTAGGATTTAGTTCGGTTTTTTTTATTTTTTCAAAACATCTTCTTCAAGAATATAATTAATATATCCTTCTGTAGAATTTTCTTTATAAATAATTTTTGCTGGGTTCCCTATAACTAAAGAGTTATCGGGAACATCCATATTTACAAACGAATTGGGAGCAATTAAAACATTATTACCAACCTTTATATTCCCTACTATAACAGCACCTGTACCTATCCAAACTTTATCACCAATTTTTGGACACCCTTTTAACTTTCCTCTATTTGCACTCCCTATTGTTGTAGAATGAGCTATGTTACAGTGCTTTCCAATTACTACATCGCGATTAATTACTATAGTTCCAAAATGCCCAATATAAAAGCCTTCTCCTATTGAGGTCGTACTTTCAATTTGATAGCCATATTTAAATGTAAGCTTTCTAAATATAATTCTATAATAAATCCCTAACAATGAAAGTTTTTTATGATTAGATACTTTTCGAAGATAATACATAAATCGAAAACCAGGTGTTTTTTTTCCGTCTCGCACGTTAATTAAACCCCCATGTCGATATAAATCGGCTTTAATAATGTTATTTATATTTCTACTTTTATCCATGACTATTTATAAATAGCAAACTTATATATTTTTAAGAGATATTTGTTATTTTATATATCTAGTGTAATTAAAACTATAACTTATAATCTACACTAATCTCATCTAATTCGTAAATGCCATCAAAGGAATCTTGCCCACTTCCAGTGTACTTAAAAGCAATATGAATAGTTCCTGAAATACAAGATAAATCGACATTACCCGAATTAAACCAAGCAGAAAAGGAATCGGAATCTTTAACAACATAAGCTGCCGATAACACACCCCAAGTTGCGGTGAGTATATTGGCTTCTACTCCATCCCAATCCAAGGAATACAAGACTTCCATATAACTACTATCAGCCAAACTATTAGAGGTTTTAAATCGTAAAGTTTCGCCATCTTGATCATCTAAATTTATAGCAGGCGTTATTAACCAGCCTATATTACTAATATCCCCAGAACTGGCCGATTGAAATCTAGCAGAACGCCCCAACGATGCGTTTGATGATGTAGACGAATAGCCTTCCCATGCTTCTGTTCCTCTTTCCATAAAATTTGTCCAACCATCAATCTCAACGGGTTTATTATTACTTTGATCTTCAAAATCTTCGTGTAGTAAATTACTAGCACCAACAGTTTCGGCAATGCCACAGGTTAATTCTACAGGATCGCAACGTGTATCATTATTTAAATTAATGTCTGCCGAACTATTTGGCACCAACACATTAAAATCATCGCCATAATCGCGACTAAAAACCCCGGTTACACTACCCTTACCTTGCGGAATGATTAAGGATTTAAAATCGGAAAATGTACTGGTTTGCATTATCATTTGTATTCCAGAATCACAACTTTCTAATAAGCGTAAACCATCAAACTCATCGAACGACTCGCTAGCATAGGTAGCCCCGAGTTCAAATCGATTTAATTGCATATTATCTAACTGAATCAAGGTGTTTTCATCGGCCTCAGATAAATCGGCCAACCCAGAAATTTTAGGTTGTATTTCTGCTATTTCATTGCTTCGTATTACGATATCTTTATATTCTGCCGGTTGAATTTGCTCTACCTGAACGGCATTTCCTTTTCCAATAGTTATCACTCCGCTAGTTTCTCCAACTGTTAATCCATCCATTTTCACATATACCTTTTGGCCAAATTGATAGGTATCAGATAAGCTGCTCACATTAATATCTACTTTAAAACCAAGTCGAGGATCTGTATCGGGACTACTATCATCCGTTTTATTCTGAATAATTAGCTCTTCAAAGAAGTTACCAGATTTATCAGAAGACACCACATAACCTTCAATATACAAATCGGTGTCATCGTCAATAATCACAGAAGTATTCCCATTATTTACAGCCTGTTCATAAAGCGATTTTACAGCCTTAAAAGTGGTTATTTGCTCTTGCGGAATACTAGGTTCTGTAATCGAAATTTCTGGCGTGCTATAATCTTCATCCTTTACGCAAGACGAAAAAAGCGTTCCCAAAATCATGATTTTTAAAAAAACTGAAATTTTATTCATAACTCGTATTTTTATTTTTTTTGGGGGCCGCCTGCCTAACGGCAGACAGGTTACCACATTGGTCAGGCTATCCGCTACAAGCCTAAATCCTGTGGGCTTTTATTCATGCTCTCCTATTTTATATTCAAGAATTCATGAACCAAAATGTTTACTACTACCCCAAACAGGCAGCACAACTTAATTAAACATTTAGGATTACCTTAAAACCTAACATTTAAATTTAAAAAATAGGTTGCACCTCTACCATACCAATATTTCGCACCAAAAACTGGAGTATCCAAAGCTTTATCATCTCGCAATTCGCGATAATTAGCATTTCTTCCTTGCTCGAAACCTCCCGTTTTATAAACTTCATCCAACACATTATTAATACTTGCAAAAAAGCCAATGTAATACTTACCTATTTTCCACGATTTTCCACCCACCAAATTCACCGACATATAATCCTCAAACCGTTCTTGTTTTAAAAGTGCTCTGGCTAAATCTTCATCATAATCATTAAACACATTTCCATCAAAATCGGTATTAAAATTAGAAGATCTGGTTAATGGACTGACATCTACATAGGTATCTTTAAAAAAATTGACCGTTGCACCAAACCACCAATAATCGGGGTCCCGATATTCAAAACCTACAGAAAATGCCGATTGCGGACCTGAGGCGAGCCTATAATTTTTTAAATTTGATTTACCAAAATCTTTAAATCCGTTTATAAATCCAGCGGCTTCTGCTTCATCATCCGGTTCTGTGGATAAAAATAAATTAGGGTTATTAGCATAAGTAAATTGCCCTACTGCCGCAGCCCCTTTAAATTTAATAGTAGGTGTTACTTGGGCTTCCACTCCTAGTTCTCCACCTAAATGCATTTTATCAATACCCTGCAAAATTTCTTGAACAAAAGCTGTATTATCGCCTCCAATTCCATCGGCAAAAAAGAAAGAAATCTCACTAGCATCTGCAATTTTAGTGTAATAACCCGTTAATTTAGCTTTTACAATTGGTGAACGAAATATATAACTCGCATCCATAGATATTACGGTTTCATTCCCAATATCTGGAACTGTATTATGATTTTCTCTAGAATTAGAATATGTGTTTTGAATGGTTGGAGCTCTTGAAATACAGCCAATATTAAAATCGATTACGTGTTTACCGGTTAGTTTATAAGTAACACCTCCTTTTGCGCCAAAACCTGTAAAACTAATCGTATGACCTCGACCTAATGAACTATCTGGAAAACCACCGTTTTGATACATACCCTCTCTTTCATATGTCGTGTTTTTCATACTACCCGAAACATAAAAATCTACTTTGTTATAACTGAATTGAGATTGCGCATAAATCCCTAATTCATTTGAAAAAAGATTATAATGATACTTAAATTTATCTCCTACACCCACAATTCTGTTTGGGTTTAACAAATCGTTTTGTGCTTCGTCAATTTGAGTAGCAAAACCATCAACATCCAAATAAGTTAATGCCCCTAGTAAATCAATTACCTCTGCAAAATTTTCAGATTTTAAAGATTTGTAATGTATTCCTGCATTGAATATAATATTATCATTTAATTGGTTGGTTAAAATAGTGTTTATTGTAATTTGTGTATCATCAACACGGTCTTCATACAAGGCATAAATGGCATTCCCTCCATTTTGAGAATTCCCTAGATTGGCTGAGTACATTGCATTCCAATCTATTTGACCATTATCTTGAAACGCTTTTAAAGCACCATAAGCAACACCTAAATTATCCGGAAAATTACGCTCGGCATAACTTGGTAACTTTTGATAATAGGTCGGACTCGGGTTTGAAGCCCCACCTTGTGGGAAACCATCAATTAAATCGGTGCCATTATAATCTAATCGGCTATTCCCTATTTTTCCGAATTGAAAGGCAACGTTGGTATTTAAAGTTGCCTTACTATTAAAATCCCAATAATGGTTCAACATAAGTATGGGTTCATTGACTTCTTTTATTCTAGAATTTCGTTTCTCACCATCTTGCCAACCCCAATATTCGTTATATTTAATATTCTTTAAATCAAAAACTTCTTGGGTATTGGGCGACGATTTACCTCTGCGGTTAGGCGTATAAATAGCGGTTAAATTAAGACTATGATTGTTATTTATTTTCTTTTCCACGGAAGTAAAAAAAGAATTTGAGCTATAACTTGTTGCATCTTGATAACCTTCATTTCCCCAACGTCTGCCTATAGAAATAGTGTAAGCCCAATTATTTTTCAACAAACCCGAAGCATGAGTTGCCATAAGCCTATTGGTGTAGCTTCTATTGGCGGACGAATAGGTTAACCGGCTTCCTGGTCTAGCTTTTGAAGCTCTTACATTTATATTGGTAGTGCCCAGTACACCACCAAAATTATAGTTTGAAGGTGTTAAACCCCATGTCAGTTCTTGATTTCGTAATACATCGTTTAAACCTCCCCAATTACTCCACTGTGGCCTACCGTTATAGGTTTTATTCATTTCGATACCGTTTATTAGAATAGAGCCATTTTTAGAATCTAAACCCCGTACACGAAAAAAAGATGAGCTGAACTCGAAAGCTGCGGTTCTTTGAAAAATATCTAATGATGATGCTAACAGCCCTGATATGTTATCTGCTCCACTTACATCATCATTCAACTCGTCGTCTGATAATGTTATGGTAAACAAATCTGCTGTTTGTGATAGGTCGCGTTCTAAAACCATATCTGAAATGTTAACTGTTTGTCCTACATTTACAATTATAGGATAACGTTTTGTAATAAACCCTGATTTTGAAATTCGTAGAATTTGCTCACCCAACGGAACATTTTCTTTAAACACGAATATCCCTAAAGCATCAGTCAACTTAAATAAACTCGATTTTTCAATTTCAACAGTAACACCCTCAATAGGTTCATAGGATAACACATCCAACACGCTACCTTCAATTACCGTGTTTTGGGCATGGAAAAGCTGGGATAAAATTCCAAATAAAAAAATGAAGGCAATTTTTTTCATAAGTAGTTTTGCAACGCAATGTTTTTAAATCGTCACTTTTTTAAAGATAAAATTTACGATATTTATTACAATTTAAAAACTTTGACTGTAAATTTTGTAATTTAACACCAATAAAATCTATGTATTGCGTAATGAAATTCTTAAAAAACTATACTATCATTATAGTATTAACTATGTCTTTAGGCATCTATGCGCAAGACAAAACATTCAAAATACATACGGTTGCTTTTTACAATCTCGAAAACTTATTTGATACTATAAATGATCCTAATAAATTCGATGAGTACAGCCCAATGATGGCATTGAAAGTAAATCGAGGAGAAGCATATCTTAATAAAATCAGAAATATGTCGCGCGTAATTTCTGAAATAGGTCAAGAAACCACTCAAAATGCTCCAGCTCTTCTAGGTGTTTGCGAAGTGGAAAACAAAACTGTATTAGAAGATTTGGTTAACGACTCTCTATTACTCAAGAAAAGCTATGGCATTGTACATTATGATTCGCCCGACATTAGAGGTATTGACGTGGCATTACTCTATCAAAAAACGATATTTACACCCATAAGAACTAGTTCTCATACTTTGAAAATTTATGATGAACAAGATCAAAAAAGAATATACACAAGAGACCAGTTATTAGTTAGCGGTAAACTAGAAGACGAA
>NZ_JBDWDG010000030.1:0-67573 GCF_039977455.1 Algibacter sp.
CTTTAAAACAAAGAATATTAAGAATGACGATATAATACAAATTGCTGCATAACAAGCAACTCCTAATAACTGTACTAAAAATGAATGCTCTGGGTTTGTTGAAAAGATTCCAACAGCTAAAGTTCCCCAAATACCACAAATTAAATGTACTGCAACAGCACCAACTGGGTCATCTAATTTGATAGCATCTACAAAAGCAACAGCAAATACAATAAGCGCACCTGCAATTCCTCCTATAATAATAGCACTTTCTGGAGTCATAACATCGGCACCAGCAGTAATACCAACTAATCCACCTAAAATACCATTTAAGAACATAGTTAAATCTAAATTCTTATATTTTAAAAAGTTAACAAATGCTGCAATTACACCACCAGATGCGGCAGCTAAACATGTTGTAACTAGGGTTAATGATGTTAATTCTGGATCGGCAGAAAGTACAGAACCTCCATTAAACCCAAACCATCCTAACCAAAGAATTAAAACACCAGCAGTTGCTAATGGTATGTTATGTCCTGGAATAGCTTGTGGTTTCCCTTCTTTATCAAATTTCCCGATACGAGAACCTAGTAGGTAAACCGCAACTAAAGCCGCCCATCCACCAACAGAGTGTACTAATGTAGAACCGGCAAAATCATAGAATCCCATTTGGTCTAAAAATCCGCCACCCCATTTCCAAGATCCAGCTATTGGATAAATAATACCAACATAAATTACAGTAAAAAGCATAAATGCTCCAATTTTCATACGTTCTGCAACAGCTCCAGATACAATGGTTGCAGCCGTAGCAGCAAACATTCCTTGAAATAAGAAATCTGTCCAATAGGTATAGCCTTCATTATATGTTAAGTCTAAAGCACCTTCGGCAGTTAGTGGCGCATCAAATCCAAATCCTGCAAAACCTAAAATCCCTGAAGAATCTTCGGCAAAACCTGGATACATTAAGTTAAACCCTACTATATAGTAAAGCAATAACCCAACGGTAATAATAAATATGTTTTTAAATAATATGTTTATTGTATTTTTTTGTCTAGTTAACCCAATTTCTAAAAATGCAAATCCAGTATGCATAAAGAAAACGAGCGCTGTACAGATCATCATCCATACATTATTAGTTGTTAGTAATCCTTCCATTATATTAATTTTAAACGATTTTTATTTTAAAGTGTCAACACCTTTTTCTCCTGTCCTTATTCTATAACACTCATTGACATCAGAGACAAATATTTTACCATCTCCAACTTCTCCTGTACTAGCAGAATCTAACAGTGTTTTAATAGTTATTTCTTCAAAATCATCATTCACAACGATTGATAAATGTCTACGTTGAATATCACTAGTACTATATGATACACCTCTGTAAACATGTCCTGTTTTTTCATTTCCAAGACCGGTTACATCCCAATAAGAAAAAAAGTTAACACCCACTTCATGCAAAGCTTCTTTAACAACACGATATTTTGATTTTCTAATAATTGCTTCAATTTTTTTCATAATTCATTAACTTATATATTGTTTAGTTTGTTAAAATAGGAAAAATTTTTATTTCGTTATAATTACCCATAAACAGTATTATTAATTGGGTCTATATTAAAGACCAAAAGACGCCCTATTTTATTAAGGCACCTTTTGGTTTTTATTTTGTTGTTTAAAAGATTACTCTTCAATCTCTCTTTGTCTCTTACCATGGTAAGCGATAGAACCATGCTCTGTCCAGTCAAGACCTGCAATTTCTTCAGCTTCAGTAACTCTTAATCCAATTGTTTTCTTCATTATAAATAAGAAAATAAAAGATAAACCAATGGCCCAAGCTGCATAAGCTAAAACTCCAATAGCTTGTGCGCCTAACTGTGCAGCACCACCACCATTAAAGATTCCAATTCCTGCATCACCATCAATCCCCCAAAGACCTATTACTAAAGTTCCCCAAGCACCACAAACACCGTGTACAGAAATGGCACCAACGGCATCATCAATTTTTAAATTCTTTTCAACAAATCCAATAGCAAATACTACAAGAATACCACCTATTAGACCGGCTAATACAGCACCACCTTCGCTCATGTTTCCACAACCAGCAGTAATACTTACTAAACCAGCAAGCGATCCATTTAAAGTCATTCCTAAATTTGGTTTTCCATTTTTAAACCAAGTTAAAAGTAAAGCACCTAAAGCACCAGCAGAAGCAGCTAAGTTAGTTACTAATACAACTTGAGACGCAGCAACAGAATCATCGCCACCCCAAGCTAATTGAGAACCACCGTTAAAACCAAACCATCCTAACCAAAGAATAAATACACCTAAAGTAGCATACATTTGGTTATGACCGTGCATTTCAACAGGCTTACCATCTAAGAATTTTCCGATTCTAGGACCTACCATCCAAGCAGCCACAAGTGCAGCCCATCCACCTACAGAGTGAACAATAGACGACCCAGCAAAATCGATAAATTCAGCAGGCATAATACCATCAGTGTTGTTTAACCAACCACCATTCCATTCCCAACCACCAGCGATAGGGTAAATAAAAGCAGTTAATACAATACTAAAAATAGCATAAGTTGTATATTTTGTTCTTCCGGCTACAGCACCAGAAACAATAGTTGCAGCAGTTGCAGCAAATACTGTTTGGAAGAATAAATCGGCAGCACCTTGAGAAAACGTAAATCCTCCCCAGTGGAAGAAACCTCCGCCCATATCGGCACCGTACATTAAAGAATATCCAATAAACCAGAAGGCTAAAGAACCAACAGCTATATCAAGGAAGTTTTTCATGGCTATGTTTACAGCATTCTTAGAATCTGTCATTCCTGACTCAACTAAAAAGAATCCTGCTTGCATAAAGAATACTAAGATACCTGAGATAAGCATCCATAGCATTCCCATATCGCCTTCTATTGCGGCAGTATCTTGAATTAAAAGGGGCATATTTAATATAGACATAATAAAATTTTTTGGTTAGTTAATAAAAAAAGCAAGTTCTCCATGTAAAGAGAACTTGCTACAATATTCTCTTTTTTTTATTTTTTCTCTTAGAAAGAGTAGATTGCTGCTAAAACAAAAGAACCTAAACTTTTAGAAGCTGCTAAATCGTTATCAATAAAAGATTCCTCACTTGCACTATCTAATCTTAATTCAGGCTTAATAGTTAAATTCTCTACTGAATAGCTACCAGTTAATGTTACAGCAAAAACAGAGTTTTCACCATCAGCATCACTAGTTCCTATAGCTCCAAAAAATTCAGTTTCTGAAAAATATTCAGCTCTTAATCCAACACTAAATGCATCTGAAGTAGCTAATTGCGGGTATAAAGCAACACCTGTAAATGTACCACCGTCATCTTCAACAGTTAGATGAGCAGCATTTATTCCTAAGAAAAAGCTATCAGATAAATCAAATCCACCAGTAAAATCAATTTCAGTAAAAGAAGGGTCTAATAAGAAATTCAAGAATTGACCTTTAAATCCTAATTGTGCACCAAAAGCATAATCACCAGTTGGGTTAAATTCTGTTAAGTCAGTATCATTCATTACTCCTAACATTAAGCTAAAATCATCCGATAAAGCGATATCAGCTTTTAAACCCGTATGAGAAAATGGTCCATAAGAGAATAAGTAAGACGTACTATAGTTAAAGTTAGCTGTTGGAGAAATAACTTCATACCCTAAAAACGTATTAAAGTTACCCATTGTTAAAGTTACAGCATCACTAACATTCCAGTAAGCATATAATTGATTAACGATATTACCACTTGCAGAATACATTGGAGAAGCAAAAATGGCGTCTGTACCTCTAGGGCCAAATACTAAATCTGCAACAAAACCTGTTTTTTCTCCTTCATAAGAAGCTATAACATTCGCCATACCTAAAGCAAAACCAGGTAAGTTGGCAAAAGATGAGCCAGGTGCAATTGCATTCTCATCATTAGGAGCAGTAAGATTTGCTCTGTAATATGCATCAACACTACCACTAATAGATAGTTTTGGAGTTTCTTCTTGTGCGAATAACGCTGTAGCTACAAAAAGCATTGAAAGTGTAATAATTTTTTTCATCATTGTTTTATTTTTAAGTTATTTAATTTCTTAGATCTAATTTTTGGTTAGTTAGTTTTCTTAAATTTTATAGACCTAATTTTCCTTAAGAACGAGGCTAAACTATGTGAAAATATTTTAACCCCCATAAAAAATAGGGGTAATTGAGATACTTTTATTGATATTCTATTTTTTACCCTGTTTTTTTAGGGGTGTTTGATTAAATTATTGAAATTTTGAATTATCAACAACAAGAATAATTGAATTATTGTCAGTATTTTCCGGAATTCAATACAATAATTTCCATTTATTAAATAAATCATTAACAAAAATTCAGATATACGTATATATTAACAAAATTTTACGGTTTGAATATTCATTAAAAAAGCGGAGTAATATTGTTATATAATTATTTTTATCTCCTAATGTCTTCTAAAATCGAAATAATAATTACACTTTATTGTAATTCAAATTGTAGAACGTATCTTAGCTTTTCAACTCAAGTTTTTAAATTAATTTATTGTTGACTATGATTAAGAAGCAAGGACTTTATTTGCCAGAATTTGAACACGAAAACTGTGGTGCAGGTTTTATTTGTAATCTTAAAGGAGAGAGAACAAATCAAATTATTCATGATGCATTAGAAATTTTGGTAAAATTAGAGCACCGTGGCGGTGTAAGTGCAGATGGAAAAACCGGTGATGGCGCTGGATTACTAATTGATATCCCTCACGACTATTTTAAACGCGTTTGTGATTTTGATATTCCAGAACAAAGAGAATATGCCGTTGGTATGGTATTTTTACCTAAGGTAGACAATCAATATGTTTTTTGTAAAACGACCTTTGAAAAGGAAGTTGAAGCGCAAGGACTTTCCATTTTAGGATGGCGTAAAGTACCTGTAGATTCTACACAATTAGGGCAAATTGCATTAGCATCTGAACCTAATATAGAGCAACTGTTTATTGGTAAAACCGAAGCTATTGATGAGGCCACTTTTAAAGCCAAATTATACGCTGCTAGAAAAATAACTGAACACACTATTAGAAACTCTAAAATTTCTGAAAGTGGTTATTTCTATGTTCCTAGCTTATCAACAACAACTTTAATATATAAAGGTATTATTATGCCTGAAGATATTGGGCCATATTATACCGATTTACAACAAATAGATTTAGTTACACGTTTGGCCTTAGTACACCAGCGTTTCTCAACTAATACCATGCCTACTTGGGAATTGGCTCAACCATTTCGTCACATGTGTCAAAATGGAGAGATTAACACCCTTCGTGGTAATGTAAGTAGAATGCGTGTTCGTGAAGAAATCATGAAAAGTGATGTTTTCGGACCGCAAATAGACAAATTATTCCCAATAATTTTACCAGGAAAATCAGATTCTGCTTCTATGGATATGGTGGTTGAATTATTAACACACACAGGACGATCATTACCAGAAATTATGATGATGATGATTCCTGAAGCTTGGGAAAAACACGCTACAATGTCTGAAGAGCGTAAAGCATTTTACGAGTACAATGCTTGTATAATGGAACCTTGGGACGGACCAGCATCGGTACCATTTACAGATGGCGATTACATTGGTGCTTTATTAGACCGTAACGGTTTAAGACCTTCAAGATACACGGTTACAAAAAGCGGAAAATTAATTATGTCATCAGAAATTGGAGTTGTAGAAGTGGCTCCTGAAGATGTAAAAGAACATGGTCGATTAGAGCCAGGAAAAATGTTCTTAGTGGACATGAACGATGGTCGAATTATTGAAGATGAGGAAATAAAAAGCAAAATAGTTTCAGAAAGACCATATAAAGAATGGCTAGATAAAACACGTTTACATTTAAAAGACGTGCCTTACACTAGCGAAACTTGTCCAATTGAAACTATTGATATTAAAACGCGTCAGCGTTTATTCAATTACACCTTTGAAGATATTCAAGAGGTAATTACGCCAATGGCTCAAGTTGGAAAAGAAGCTTTAGGATCGATGGGAATTGATACGCCTTTAGCTGTACTTTCAGATAGGCCTCAATTAATCTCAAACTACTTTAAACAATTATTCGCACAGGTAACAAACCCACCTTTAGATGGAATTCGCGAAGAAATTGTAACAGATATTAGTTTAAATCTTGGTAAGGACAGAAACATTTTTAGTATTACTGAAAGACAATGTCGTAAACTAAGAATTCAGAATCCCGTTATATCAAACGGCGATTTAGAAAAAATTAGAACTATTGATATTGATGGTTTCCAAACCGAAACTATTCAAATGCTATACCCTAAAATTGAGGGTATGAATGGTTTAGAAGATGCTCTTGACGATATCATCATTCAAATTGAAAAAGCTTTAGAAAGAAAAACAAATATCATTATTCTTTCTGATAGAGGTGTAAATCAAGATTTTGCTCCAATTCCAGCGTTATTAGCGTGTTCTTATATCAATCATCAACTGAATCGTTTACGCAAGCGTTCTTATTTCGATATTATTATTGAATCGGCAGAACCTCGTGAACCACATCATTTTGCAACCTTATTTGGTTATGGCGCTAGTGCAATAAACCCTTATATGGTTAACGAAATTATCAGAATGCAAGTTAAAGAAGGCTTCATAACTGGTATGGACGAGCAAAAAGCAGTCGATAATTTCAATAAAGCTATTGGAAAAGGTATTTTAAAAGTAATGAACAAAATTGGGATCTCTACACTGCACTCGTACAGAGGTTCTCAAATTTTCGAAATAGTTGGTTTCAATTCTCAATTTGTTGAAAAATATTTCCCATACACCGCTTCAAGAATAGAAGGTATTGGTTTATATGAAATTGAAAAAGAAATTGACCAACGTTATAAACAAGCGTATCCAGATAATGCTATCGATAAAAACTTAGGTTTAAATATTGGTGGAGATTATAGATGGAGACGTAATGGTGAGCGTCACTTATTTAATCCTACAACTGTTGCAAAACTACAACAGGCTGTTAGATTAAGTGATCAGGCAAGTTACGATGTTTACGCAAAAGCCATAAACGAACAATCTGAAAACTTAATGACCATTCGTGGTTTATTTGAGTTTGATAACCTAGACCCTATTCCTTTAGATGAAGTAGAGCCATGGACAGAAATTGTTAAAAAGTTTAAAACCGGAGCCATGTCCTATGGTTCTATTTCTCGTGAAGCACATGAGAATTTAGCTATAGCTATGAATAGAATTGGAGGAAAATCTAATTCTGGTGAGGGTGGAGAAGACAGAAAACGTTTTCAAAAAGATATTAATGGCGATAGCCGTAACTCTGCTATCAAGCAAGTTGCATCGGGACGTTTTGGAGTAACATCACATTACCTTTCTAGCGCCAAAGAAATTCAAATTAAAATGGCTCAAGGAGCTAAGCCTGGTGAAGGTGGACAACTACCAGGTGAAAAGGTTTTACCTTGGATTGCCTCGGCACGTAACTCAACACCTTTTGTAGGGTTGATTTCACCGCCACCACATCATGATATCTATTCTATTGAAGATTTAGCGCAATTAATTTACGATTTAAAAAATGCAAATCGCGAAGCTAGAATTAACGTAAAGTTAGTATCGGAAGTTGGTGTAGGTACAATCGCAGCCGGTGTAGCCAAAGCAAAAGCTGATGTCGTATTAATTTCAGGGTATGATGGTGGAACAGGAGCCTCTCCTTTAACCTCATTAAAACATGCTGGTTTACCTTGGGAACTAGGTTTATCTGAAGCGCAACAGACTTTAGTTTTAAACAACTTAAGAAGTAGAATTGTTGTAGAATGTGATGGCCAATTAAAAACAGGACGTGATGTTGCAATTGCCGCATTATTAGGAGCCGAAGAATTTGGTTTTGCAACTGCACCTTTAGTGGCTTCAGGATGTATTATGATGCGTAAGTGTCATTTAAATACTTGTCCAGTAGGAATTGCAACTCAAGATAAAGAATTACGTAAAAACTTTAAAGGAACACCAGAACACGTTATTAATTTCTTCTACTACATTGCTGAAGAATTAAGAGGTATTATGGCGCAACTAGGCTTTAGAACGTTAGCAGAAATGGTTGGTCAAACCAATAAAATTAATGCTAATAAAGCTATTAAACATTATAAAGCAAAAGGCTTAGATTTATCAAGTATATTGCACAGACCTTCAACTTACAACAAACTTCCTGTAAGAAATACAGAAGGCCAAGACCATAACCTAGAAAACGTTTTAGACTTTACAATACTTAAAGATTCTCATAGAGCTTTATATCGAAAAGAGAAAATGACGCTTGCTTATCCTATAAATAACATAAACCGTACCGTAGGTGCTATTGTAAGTAACGAAATCTCTAAAATATATGGTCATTTAGGATTACCTGAAGACACCTTGAATATTAACTTTACAGGTTCGGCAGGACAAAGTTTCGGAGCATTTGGAGCACATGGTTTATCATTTATTTTAGAAGGTAACACAAACGATTATTTAGGTAAAGGATTATCAGGAGCCAAACTAATTGTAAAAAAACCTGCAAAAGCAGATTTTATAGCTGAAAACAACATCATTGTTGGTAATGTATGTTTATTTGGAGCCGTTGCCGGTGAAGCTTACATTAATGGTATTGCAGGCGAACGTTTTGCAGTAAGAAACTCTGGAGCAACTACAGTCGTTGAAGGTGTTGGAGATCACGGTTGTGAGTACATGACAGGAGGAAAAGTAATAGTTCTTGGTAAAACAGGACGAAACTTTGCTGCAGGTATGAGTGGTGGTATTGCTTATGTATACGATCCTAATAACAAATTTGTAAACGGATTATGTAATACTGAAACTATAGAGTTTGAAGATATTACAAGTGAAGATGCAAACGAATTAAAACAAACTATTGAAAAACACGCACTTTATACGGACAGTAGTCTTGCTAAAAAATTATTGGCAGATTGGGATACTAGTCTTGGTAATTTTGTAAAAGTGATGCCAATAGAATACAAACGTGCCTTAAAACGTTTAGAGACAGAAGAACCAATGGTAGAAGAATTAACAACAGCATAGTGTCATGGGAAAAGTAACTGGATTTAAAGAATTTGAAAGACAAGATGAGAGCTACAAGCCTGTAGAAGATCGTGTAAAGCATTATAAAGAGTTTACTCAACCTCTTTCTGAAGAAGAAATAACAAAACAAGGATCACGTTGTATGGATTGTGGTATTCCGTTTTGCCATAGTGGTTGTCCATTAGGAAATTTAATTCCTGATTTTAACCACATGGTACATCAAGGAGAGTGGCAAAAAGCGTCATGGCTACTACATTCAACAAATAACTTCCCTGAATTTACAGGTCGTTTATGCCCTGCACCATGTGAGCAATCGTGTGTATTAGGTATTATTGAAGACCCTGTATCTATTGAAAATATTGAAAAAAATATTGTTGAGCGCGCCTTTAAAGAAGGTTGGATTAAACCTCAACCACCAAAAACAAGAACGGGTAAAACCATTGCTGTTGTAGGTTCTGGACCTGCTGGTTTAGCTGCCGCACAACAATTAAATAGAGCTGGACATACAGTAACTGTTTTTGAACGTGATGATGAAGTTGGAGGTTTATTACGTTATGGTATTCCTAACTTTAAAATGGAAAAGGAAATTATAGACCGTCGTATCGCAATTTTAAAAGCAGAAGGCATTACATTTAAAACTAACGTAAATGTTGGTGTTAATTATGATGTAAAAGATTTATTAGCATTCGATTCGATAGTACTTTGTGGTGGGGCTACAGAAAGAAGAAGCCTTCCAACACCTGGTATTGATGCAGATGGTGTTGTTCAAGCTATGGATTTCTTAACACAACAAACCAAAGTAGTATTTGGTAAAGAAGTTAAAGATCAAGTATTGGCAACCGATAAAAACGTAATTATAATTGGTGGTGGTGATACAGGTTCAGATTGTATAGGAACATCTAATCGTCAAGGTGCAAAATCGGTAGTTAATTTTGAAATTATGCCAAAGCCACCAGGACATCGTTCGCCAACTACACCTTGGCCATTTTGGCCATTACAATTAAAAACATCATCGTCTCACAAAGAGGGTGTTGAGCGTAATTGGTTAATAAACACTAAAGAATTTATTAAAGATGAAAACGGCAAATTAACAGCACTTAAAACTGTTAATGTCGAGTGGAAAATGGTTCCTGGACAACGTCCTCAATTGATAGAAGTTGCTGGCACCGAAAAAACATGGCCATGTGATTTAGCTTTATTAGCCCTTGGTTTTACTGGTCCTGAAAGCACATTAGCTGATAAATTAGGAATTGAAAAAGATGCACGTACTAACTATAAAGCAGAATACGGAAAGTATCAAACAAATATTCCAAAAATATTTACTGCTGGTGATATGCGTCGCGGACAATCATTAATTGTTTGGGCCATTTCTGAAGGTAGAGAAGCTGCAAGACAGGTAGATTTATATTTAATGGGTAAATCTAATTTACCTTCTAAAGATGTTACTGGCGATTTAGTTGCTATGTAATTTCAATAATATTTTAATTAAAAATGCGAACTGAGGAGTTCGCATTTTTTTTGTCATGATATTTTAATAAAACGCTGTATAAATTCCTCTTTACGTCGTATAGAAACATCGATATTTTTATTATCCTCCATCGTAACATAACCGCCTTTGCCTTTGGTATACTTGGTTACATAATTCAAATTCACTAAATACGAGTTATGCACCCTAAAAAATTGATTATTACAAAGTAGTTTATCAAAAGTCTTTAATGTTTTAGAAGTTGTTATTTTATTACCCTGCTTTGTAAAAATGTGAGTATAATTAACATCGGCATTACAGTACAAAATATCTGAAACCTCAACAAAAACATAACCATCTGATGTTGCTATACTAATTCTTTTTAATGCATTTTTCACTTTTAAATTATGAAACAGTACATCTATTTTGTTTTTTAAATGCGTCGTTTCAACCACTTTTTGAAGTTTTAAAACAGCCTCATGAAAGTCATCCTTATCTATAGGCTTTAATAAATAATCTAAAGCACTAAACCGAAAGGCTTCAACCGCATAGCTTTCAAAAGCCGTTGTAAAAATGACATTAAAATTTATATTTTCAATTTGTTTTAAATAATCAAATCCTGTTTGATTCCCAATCACAACATCTAGAAACACTAATTTTGGTTGTAATGCTTTAGTGCCTTCAATTCCTGCTTCAACCGTATTAAACGTACCCAAAACTTTAAAAACATCGGGGTAATTTGATGTTAATTTTAAAACGGCATCGGTGCAATGCTGCTCATCATCTATTATAATGGTTTTTACCATGATTAAAATTCAAATTTTAATGGCAGTTTAACTTCAACCCTCACACCTTGTTCCTTATCAATTATACGAAGGCTTCCTTTAGTTTTATTCTGCGCATTTATAATATCAATTCTGTTTTTGGTTAAAGTTATACCTAAAGAGGTGTTCTCCTTGGGATCTTTAATAGTTTGTTTTCTGCCCACACCATTATCATCTACAGTGCAAAATAGCATGTTGTTTTCTTTTTTAAACTCAATACCAATGTGACCAGAATTTTCCATTTGTGCTATACCATGCCATATACTATTCTCTAAAAAAGGTTGTAAAATTAAAGGTGGAATTAAGGTGTTATTAACATCAATAGTGTCACTAACTATAATAGAATAAGTAAAAATTTTATTGAGTCGTTTTTGCTCAATTTCTAAATAATTTTTTAGAACCTCAATATCGTCCTTTAGTAAAACCTCTTTTTCAGTTGAATTTTCTAGTGTTTTTCTAATTAGTTTAGAGAACTTAGTTAAATAGCTGGTAGCCGATTCTGTATCATTCTGTATAATATAACTATTAATCGAGTTTAGGGAATTAAATATAAAATGCGGATTCATTTGCGCCTGTAAGGCCTTTAATTCCGTAGCTGATACTTTTGCGTTAAAGTCTGATTTTTGCTTCTTCTTAAAAAACAGAAAACCTATTAAGCCAGAAAATAACAATATAAATCCTGTTGCTATTGCAGAGTTAGCAAGGTTTTTTTGGCGCTCTATTTCGTTCTGTGCCAACAATTTTTCTTTATCGGCTTCAAATTGAATTTGTTTTCTTGACAGTTCTAATTTTTTACTATTATTTATAAGACTATCTTTTAAAAAAGTAAATTTTGTTTGGGCATAAAGCGCTTGTTTATAATCTTCCTGCTTTTTGTAAATCTTATATAAAGTTTCCCAAATCGCTTTTTCAAGGCTAGCGTTTCTTAAAGATTGTTTTGAAGATAACGCGTTTAAAGCATATTTTTCAGCATTCTGTAAGTCTGAATTATTCATATAAACCTCGGAAGCATTAAGATACACCGGTATCCTTACCAATTCTAAGTTATGCTTATTTAATAATGCTAGACTTTCTTCAATATTAACCTTGGCACTATCAGATTGTTGTATTCTACTTTTAATCAACGCCAAATTGCTTAACGTATGGCTTAAATAAATGTAGTTTTTAGCTTTTCGCTCTAATACCAAAGCCTTATTTAAATAGTAAAGGGCAGAGTCGTTCTTTTTTAATTCACCATAAATATTACCCAAGGTTTCGTAAGAACCAAAACTAGGATGCTTTTTAATTATCTTTTTAAAATATGGGATAGCCTTTTTAAATTCTTCTAATTCATAATACAGTACCCCTAGATAACTATTCAATTTTAGAGATGCAATTTGTAAAGAAGGATCTGAACTTCCAACATCCATGGCTTTATGATAATAATCTAGCGCTATGTAAGGATTAGAAAGAATATATTGATGCACTACACCAATAACTTGGTAAGAATCTAAAATACCCTTGTTAAAACCTATTGCTTCTGATACTTTAAGGGTTTGTTTAGCAAAATCAATTTGGAAAGTATCTTGAGGGCGTAAGGACAAGGTTCTTTTCGAGAAGTGCGTTCTTAAATTAACGTAAGTGGTATCAAACTGTTTGTAGTTTTCTATAATATGACTTATGGAATCTAACTCGTTTTGCTGAGAAAATACAAGTGAAGAAAATAGAACAATAAAATAAAACAATGTTTTCCTCATAGGTACAACTTTAAGAATAAAGTATAATTTAAAGCTTGGTTTAAGAATTAAAAATACAAATAAGCTAAAGAATAACCTTCTATAAACTTTTAAAATCCACCACAATTAATAACAAAATACTTACAAATAATAATTTAACATAGTCTTTTTCAGCTTTATAATGTATATTTATAAGGCTATTAATTAATTACTTACGACCATGAAATCCCTCAACAGTACATTTTTACCTGTTGTGTTGTGCTTCTTTTTTATCATGCCAATACAAAGTTTTTCCCAAAACAAAAGACAGTTAAAACCCAAGCGATCTTCAAAAATAGAAAGCGCCGATAAATTTGTGGATTTATCCTATAATTTATATCACAAAGTATTTGTGCATGACAGCTTAACACAAGTTGGCATTGAAATTCCTGCCGATTTAGAAAATGAACTTCTTGAAAGCGCCCAAACGGACGTAGATAGCCTTTGGGAAGTTTTACCAGATGTTATAGACGACATAGCCAATAGTGGTGCATCTTTTATAAACAAAGGACGTGCAACCTTAAATTTAAACAAATCTAAAAAAGCATTAAAATACTGTGCGCTTTATGTAAAGCAGATGGTAGTTGGAACTAAAGAAGAAGAATAAAATGTGGTATTATGAAACAGTTTATATTTTTAATGATTCTCTTGTGGGGTTTAAATAGTTATTCTCAAAATTACGAAAGCAACTATAAAACAGATATCTGCGCATGTATTGAAGCCGAACAAAACACCAGGCAACTAGCCGATAATATTTACAATGCCTGTTTTGCTAAACACATGATTACTTATGCAGATTTAATAGACTCTCAAATTAATGAAGCAGATAAAACCAAAAAATTTATTACCGGCCAACAAGTAAGACGCGATTTAAACCAAAAATTCAAATATGAGCTTGCTAATGTTTGTGATGCATACGTTGATATAATAGAAAGTAAAAAACGACACTTACTACAGGAAATCCGAACTAAAAAAATTGACTCTTCTAGAATTGATCAACTAAACCAAACCGTTGCTATGGTGCCTAATTATTATAGTTATTTTAATCGTGGCCAGTATTACTATTATATAGGCGATTTAAATAAGGCTGAACGCGATGTAAAAAAAAGTATTGAGGATAACCCTTTAAATCAAAATGGTATATCGACACCCCAAGAAAGTCTATTACTAGCCTTAATTTACGAAGAACAAAAAAAATACAGTGAGGCCATTGCAATATATAATGCTATAAATACTAAAGCTATAAACCCATCTATAGAATTATTAAAAACCATTGTCTATAGAAAAAGTAACGGATATGTTTTGACAACTAAAAACGTTGAAGATAAAAAAGTTGAATCTATTGTTGCAAAAGAGACAACTGAAAAAATAACAGTTAACAGAAGGCAAAGAACAGCAACTAGAATTTCAGAAGCAAAAACAGAACAAAAGCAAAACAATACAACGCCAACCACAATTGCAAAAAAACAAACTACAATTAAAAGCAAAGATTCTACAAAAAATTTACGCGGCCTTTTTAAACTAGATTGACATCACTAAAATAAAGTATAACCTATTAAACCCATCCAAATGAAACATACTTACCTTTTATTACTTGTATTGATAATTACTGAAGGTTTCTCGCAATCGGAAACCAACTTTATACATATACCCGAAGTTTGGGAAAACGACACTTGGGATGGCACCAATTGGAACCTAATATCTCAAACTACATTCACCTTTAATAGTAATTGCTTAGCAACAGAGGGCTTATCTAAATTTATGGATTTTGGAGGCTCTGGGATGCTTGAAAATGCTTCTTTCCTTACATTAACTTACAACTCTAATGATTTACCTGTAGAGTCTATTAATCAGCTTTGGAATGAAGAAACAAGTAGTTGGGAAGACCAACTAAAAACGGAATTTATTTACACAGGAACTAACCTAACGCAATATATAAATTACGATTGGCTTAATAATACCTGGGAGCAATCCAATAGAGAACTAAACACCTACAATGCTTCAAATTTACTCACAGAAAATATTACCCAAACTTGGGATGAAACAAATATGGTTTGGATGAATAATACCAAAACCGAATACACTTATAACCCAAACGATACTTTTAATATTGTAACTATATATCATAGGGATAATTCAAACGGCAATTGGGTAAATGATACGCGAGAAACTTATAACTATACGGGTAATTTATTAAGCTCAAAAAAATCAGATACATGGAATACTTCGGCATGGGAGAATGATAGAATTAGTAATTACTCCTATGACTCTAACAACTTTTTAATTGAAACCCTAAAAACGAAATGGGATGGCGCTACTTATGAGAACGAAAATCGCATTTTACAAACCAATAACAGCGATGGCTTCCCTACCGAAATGATTAACCAAACATGGTTTTTTGGTTCGTGGTTAAGTGCCAGCAGAGATAGACGCACGTATCCGAGTTGTGCGTCGCTATCCATTAAAGATGTAGCAAAATCAGAACTTAAAATTTATCCAAATCCAACTAAAAACGAACTAAATATTAACAATAAAACTCCCGGATTAGTATCAATAACAGATTTAAATGGCAGACAAATTAAAAGCTTTATTCATAAAAATAATACAACAAGATTTGATACTTCCAAAATAAGCAACGGCGTTTATCTGTTGCGTTTTGAAGGTGAGAATATCAAAGTAACCAAACGCTTAATTATTAATCATTAACGACTTTATTACTGAACCCTAATAACAAAAAATGCGAACCTTATGGTTCGCATTTTTTTTATTCACTGTATCTGTTATAATCTTAAATCTAAAAGTAAATTGTTGTTTTATCCTTATTTCGTATTTCGCATAAACTCTTCAGCTTTTTCAACCATATTTTTACTACCACAAATAAAAGGTACACGTTGGTGTAATTCTGTTGGTTCAACATCCATAGTTCTTATAAAACCATCGCTAGATTTTCCATTAGCCTGTTCTGCTAAAAAGGCCATGGGGTTACATTCATATAACAAACGCAACTTTCCCTGCGGGTTTTTAGAACTTTGTGGGTACAAATAAATACCTCCTTTTATCATATTTCTATGAAAATCACTCACTAAAGACCCTATATATCTTGATGTGTAAGGCCTATCACCCTCTTCCTGTTGGCAATACTTTATATAATTTTTTACGCCCTGAGGAAAATGAATATAATTCCCTTCGTTAACCGAGTAAATATTTCCATCTTCAGGATACTCCATATTTGGGTGCGATAAATAAAAAGATCCTATTGCTGGGTTTAATGTAAAGCCATTAACACCATCACCGGTTGTATAAACCAACATAGTAGAGGTACCATAAACCACATAACCCGCTGCTACCTGCCGACTTCCTTTTTGTAAAAAATCATCTAAGGTTACAGGTGTTCCTACTGGAGTAATGCGTCTGTAAATAGAAAAAATAGTACCAACAGATACATTAACATCAATATTTGACGATCCATCTAAAGGATCAATAAGAACTATATATTTGTTTTGATGATTTTCATCTTGACTATTTATAGATATAAAATCGTCTTCTTCTTCACTTGCAATTCCACAAACAATATTTCTTTTTGTTAACGTTTGAATAAACTTTTCGTTAGCATAAACATCTAACTTTTGCTGATCTTCACCTTGAATATTAGTATCTCCAGCTGCACCAATAATATCCACTAAACCGGCCTTATTAACTTCATGATTTACAACTTTAGCGGCTAATCGAATAGAGTTTAAAAGACTTGATAATTCACCTGAAGAATATTTAAAGGATGATTGATTTTCAATAATAAATTCACCTAAAGTTTGTTTTTTGTGCGCCATGAAGTAATTTTTTAGTTTACACAAATATCCAAAAATTTTAATAAACTACAACGTTTTCGTTAGATATATATACTTTTAAATGAACAACTTTAAACTATATTTGACCTATTAACAATACATTATGGAATTTAAAATTAGAAACGCAAAGGCAAGCGATATGCCAGAGGTACATCATTTAATAAATGAATTGGCCATTTTTGAAAAAGAACCCGATGCCGTTGAAGTAACTGTAGAAGATTTACAAAATGATGGATTTGGAAAACAACCTGCATTTCATTGCTTTGTGGCCGAGGTGAATTCTAAAATTGAAGGTATAGCTTTAATATATAACCGTTACTCCACCTGGAAAGGTAAAATTATTCACTTGGAAGATTTAATTGTTAGTAAAGCTATGCGAGGAACTGGTTTAGGTACTGCCCTTTTGGATACAGTTGTTAAATACGGACACGATTTAGGCGTAAAGCGCATTAATTGGGAGGTTATAGATTGGAATGAAAAGGCAATTGCTTTTTACGAAAAAAAAGGTGCTAAGGTTTTAAGAGACTGGGATGTGGTTTGGCTTGATAAAGCAGCTATTAATAATTACATATCTAAAATAGATTAATAAAACGATTTCATGCAAGTATTTAAATTTGGTGGAGCTTCGATTAAAGATGCTAATGGTGTAAAAAACCTAGCTAGTGTCTTAAAAAAAGTGGGGTATAAAAACACGCTCGTGGTGGTTTCTGCTATGGGAAAAACAACCAATGCTTTAGAGCTTGTTATTAAAAATTATTTCGATAATAAAACCGAATTACAAAGCTCGCTTCAAGACGTTAAAAAATATCATAACGCTATTTTATTAGATCTATTTGACAATGTAAACCATGATGTTTTTAAAAAAGTAAATGTTTTATTTGATGAACTAAATAACTTTTTAAAAACTAATAAATCGCCAGATTACAACTATGTTTACGACCAATCTATTGGGTTTGGAGAACTTATATCTACAACTATTATTAGTGCGTATTTAAATACGATACACATAAAAAATAACTGGATAGATGTAAGAAGCCAAATTAAAACAGATAGTTATTACAGGCAAGCCAATGTTAACTGGAAAGTTACGCAACAGCTTATATCTTCAAATTTCGATAGGTCAATTTTAAACATAACCCAAGGTTTTTTAGGCAGCGACAACAACAATTTCACAACAACTTTAGGAAGAGAAGGCAGCGATTATACAGCAGCCATTTACGCCTATTGTTTAAATGCCAATAACGTAACCATATGGAAAGATGTTCCTGGTGTTTTAAACGCAGATCCACGTTATTTTGAACACGTTCAACTTTTAAATAAAATATCATACCGCGAGGCCATAGAATTAGCCTTTTATGGCGCATCTGTTATTCATCCTAAAACGTTGCAACCACTTCAAGGAAAAGAAATCCCATTGTATGTAAAATCCTTTTTAAACCCCGAAGCTAAGGGTACTCAAATAGGAAAAAATGAAACTTTAGAGCCCATGATGCCTTGCTTTATAGTAAAAAAAAAACAAGTCTTAATTTCCCTTTCTTCTTTAGATTTCTCATACATTGTAGAAGAGAATATAAGTGAAATTTTTAATTTTTTACATGAATACAAAATGAAGGTTGATGTCATTCAAAACTCGGCAATTAGTTTTACGGTTTGTGTTGATAATATTTATAATAACCTTGAAGCCTTAATACAAAATTTAAAAGCAAAATTTAAAGTATCTTGCCATGAAAATGTCTCACTGTACACGATTAGGCACTATGACGAGGCTGCGATAAGTAATATTGAAAAAGGTAAAACTATATTATTGAAACAATTAACTCCACAAACTGTTCAAATTATAACTAAATAGTTTATTTAGTACATTTACATCATGAGTAAACCACAAGATATAGGGTTAGTTAGTGCCAAAGAAGTTGCCAAAGCCATTCAGCTTGACAAATACGGTTTTATTGGTACTTTTATGGGTTGGATTTTAATGAAGGTTCTAAAAATATCTACTTTAAACAAATTCTATAAACGCAATAAACATCTTAAGGACTTAAACTTTCTGGACAGTATTTTAAAAGAGTTTCAAATTAAATTTGAAATACCAGAAGAAGACTTAAAGCGCTTACCTAAAGATGGGGCGTACATAACTGTTTCTAACCATCCACTCGGGGGTATAGATGGTATATTGCTTTTAAAATTAATGCTTGAACAGCGCAAGGATTTTAAAATAATTGCTAACTTTCTGTTACACAGAATAGAGCCCTTAGTGCCCTATATAATGCCTGTTAATCCGTTTGAAGACAGAAAAGATGTAAAATCGAGCATTGCAGGTTTTAAAAACTCCATATTACATTTAAGAGCTGGGCATCCATTAGGCATATTTCCTGCTGGCGAGGTTTCAACCTATCGCGATGGAAAATTAGTGGTTGATAGACCTTGGGAAGAAGCGGCCATGAAACTCATACAAAAAGCTGAAGTACCAGTAGTTCCTATTTATTTTCATGCTAAAAACAGTAAATTATTTTATAAACTTTCTAAAATTAGCGACACCTTTAGAACTGCCAAATTACCATCGGAAGTATTAACACAAAAAAGGAGAACCATAAAGGTTAGAATTGGCAAGCCCATTTCTGTAAACGACCAAAAGGAACATGGGTCGCTAAAGGAGTTTTCCGAATTTTTACGCAGAAAAACGTATATGTTGGCCAATGCTTTTGAGGACAAATCAAAAATATTAAACAATATCTCTTCAACCTTAAAAACCCCGAAAACCCCTAAAAACATTGTTACTCCGGTTGATAATATATTAATGATAGCCGAAGTTGATGCACTAAGGGAAAAGGATGCAAGACTTTTACAAAGTAAAAATTACGAAGTGTTTTTGGCACAAGCTAAAGACATGCCAAATATGCTACGCGAAATTGGTAGATTAAGAGAAATTACCTTTAGAGAAGTTGGCGAAGGTACTAATGAAGCTATCGATTTAGACACCTTCGATAATTATTACCACCACATGTTTTTATGGGATAATGACAGCAAAGTACTTGCCGGAGCTTACAGAATGGGCCTAGGATCCAATATTTACAAACAATTTGGCATCAATGGGTTTTACTTGCAAGATTTATTTCGATTTGAACCAGAACTTCATAAAATGATGAGCGAGTCCATTGAAATGGGGCGCGCATTTATAATAAAAGAATACCAACAAAAACCAATGCCTTTATTTTTACTTTGGAAAGGTATTGTTCACACCACCTTACGCTATCCAGAACATAAATACTTAATTGGAGGTGTAAGTATAAGTAATCAGTTTTCAAACTTTTCAAAATCCTTAATGGTAGAGTTTATGAAATCGCATTATTACGACCCTTATATTGCACAATATGTGCACCCTAAAAAGGAATTTAAAGTAAAACTGAAAGATGCGGATAAAGACTTTGTTTTTGATGAAGCCGAAGCCGATTTAAACAAATTTGATAAATTTATTGATGAAATAGAACCAGGAGCATTACGCCTGCCAGTATTACTAAAAAAATACATTAAACAAAATGCACGATTGGTTGCATTTAACGTTGACCCCTTGTTTAATAACTCGGTGGATGGCCTAATGTATATTCGTATTGCAGACCTACCCGAAAGTACCGTAAAACCCGTTATGGAAGAATTTCAAGCGGAGTTAGAACGTAAACTAGAAAACAAAACAGAATAAGCAATTCTTATTAAGGTTTTAATTTGGGCGTTACCCTAAAGGGGTCGGGCATTCACTACTCGCTTCCTCCTACGTCGGCGAGCTCAAACACGCCGTTCAATCCCTAACGCAAGTATTTGCAAGCTTCGGGTTTTAAAACTAAATCAGTTCATTTTTGCAAGTTTATAAAAGCAAAAAAGAAGCCTTACAAGACCTCTTTTTAATTATTTACAAGTGCTTAATATTATTTTTTTTATAAAGATTTAAACCAATTTTGGAAATGTTCACCCAATACTGGCGTTAGTTTCTTTTCACCGCCTAAAGCGCCTACTAAACTCATTATCCATAAAATAAGCATTACTAAATTTAAAATCCATCCCACTACTGGTACGAAATTTAAAATTAATGAAACAATCATAAGTCCTAACATTTGCCTAATGTAAAATGAACCAAATTCAGATTTATTACTATTGTTCATTACCAAAGCAATAATCCACCCTATTAATGTAATATGAGCAATAATAGCTATATTTTTTTCATTGCTTAAAACAGCCTTAGCATCGTCGGTAAATTCAGAGGCCGCTTCTTTAGCTTCACTTGCAAACTCCTTAGCCTTTTCTTTAGCTTCTCCAGCAATTTCCTCTGCCTTTCCTGCAGCTTTTTTTGCGCCATCTTTTGCGTCGCCTAACATATCATTTAGGTCATCGCTTAATTTTTTTTCATCGGACATTTATATGATTTTGTTTGTGGTTTAACTATAAAATTAATAAAAAAATTAATTGTTATACACCTATAGGTCAATTTTTTCAACTAAATGCTACACAACATATTAGTTATTTTATTTAAATAACATAATAACCCCTCCAATAGCAGTTACTATTAGAATAAAACGCCTGTAATTTACATTGGAAATTAGCTTAACTATTTGAGCACCCAAAAAGAAACCAATGATAACCGCAGGAATTAAAACTGAATTTAAAACTAAAGTATCTATAGTCACCGTTTTCCAAACGAAAATGTGAAATGGCAGTTTAAACACATTTATAATAAAAAATAACCAGGCAGCGGTACCTATAAATTCGTTTTTAGGGAAGCGCATTGCCATAAAATAGATATTTGAAACAGGACCCGCCAAATTGCCAATCATGGTAGTAAAACCTGCTAAAAAACCCATAGAAGCACCAAATGCTTTATTTGTTGGCACACTATTAGATTTTTTATTTTCATTATAAAACATTAAAGCAACAGAGCCAATAATTATAATGGCCATAAGCCTTTTAAAGAGCAATGAAGAGATATCATTTCCAACCCAAACCCCAACTAAAACACCAACAATCATCCAAGGGATTAGTTTTTTAATAATACCCCATTGTGCATGTCTGTTATAATAAATAACAGCAAAAATATCAGCACAAATTAACATGGGAAGTAAAATACCTGTTGACGCTTTTTCGCCAAATACAAAGGCTAGAATAACTACGATTATTATGCCAATACCCTTAATCCCAGATTTAGATAGGCCAAGCAAAAAAACAGCAAACCCAATGGCTGCCCATTGTAATGCTGTTAGATGGTAAGATTGAAGAATTTCTATATAAGACACATGCTATTTTTTGAAAAACGAATTTACAAAAATGCCGTATCTACGGGTTCCCAAAGTTCAATTTTATTTCCGTCGTTATCTAAAACCCAACCAAACTTACCGTATTCATATTCTTCTATTTCGCCCACAATAGTTACGCCCTCTTCTTTTAAAACTTTAAGTAATTCTTTTAAGTTTTCTACCCGATAATTAAACATAAAGTCCTTTTTGGAAGGCTCGTAATATTTAGTATGCTCTGGAAAAGGGCTCCATTGCGTAGAACATTTTTTACCGTTTTCATCTTTCCACCAAAACGTACAACCATAATCGTCGGTATTAAAGCCTAAATGTTTTTTATACCAATCTTTTGCTGCCTTAGGGTCTTTAGTTTTAAAAAATAAGCCACCAATTCCTGTTACACGTTTTTTCATAATAAACTTTATTTTTTCATCCCTTCAAAAAAGGGCAATATTATTTCTTTTTTACCGCACTCTCATAAATATCAATCCATTCATCGACTCCTACTTTTGCAGTTAGTTCGCCTATTAAATCGAAAGGAATATCGTCCATTTTTTTAAAACGTATACAACTCTTCCCCATATCCAACTTATACTTACAACGTTTAGTATATTCTGTAACAAACCAATCCATCACTTCTTTTTTTGAATATATTACCATACTATAAACGGCAATAAAATTTTTTTGAGAAGCCAAACTCATGAAAGGTAATGGCAATTTAGGGTTACAATGGTAACCATCTGGGTATACCGAATGTGGAATTACATAACCTAACATACCGTAATTTATAGTCTCTTTGACACCTTCCGGAAGGTTTTTTAAAATTTGTAGTCTTAATTTAGAAAGAGGCTCTTTGCGATCTTCTGGTAATTCATCAAGATACTGTTGTACAGATGTTGCTTTTGACTGCATATATACTAAATTTAGAAAGTATATAAAGTTAATAAAATTTAGCTTTAATTTTATCTACAATAGTTTGTGCTAATTTTTCTTTACTTTCAACCGTCCAACCTGCAACATGCGGTGTTAATAAAACCTTTTCGGACTTGATTAAATATTGAAAAGCCTCGGGCATTTTGGAAGAAAACAAACTTTCAAAAGATGCTTTTTCGTACTCTAAAACATCTAATCCTGCGCCTAAAATTTTATTAGATTTTAATGCTGAAACCAAATCGTTTGTTACCACGCTTTTACCTCTTGCTGTATTTAAAAACCAAAATGGATTTTTAAATTGGTTTATAAACGCGGCATTAATCATGTTTAACGTAAGTGGCGTTTGCGGCGTGTGCATACTTAAAACCTCAACTTTTTCTTGAAATTCGCTAAGCGGTACTTGTTTGGCATTAGCATCTCCAACATTGTTTTTAATATCGTAACAAAGCACTTCAACATCGAAACCCTTAAGTTTTTTAGCGAAGGCTTTCCCCATGTTTCCATAACCTATAAGTCCTACAGTTCTCCCATCCAACTCGATACCACGGTTATCTTCGCGCAACCATTTACCTTGTCTTACTTGGGCATCGGCCTCGTTTAATTTATTAAAGAGCGATAAAAGCATACCAAGTGTATGCTCCCCAACTGCATTTCTATTACCTTCGGGTGCTGAGATTAAATATATACCTTTTGATTGGGCATAATCACAATCTATATTTTCCAATCCTGCTCCTACTCGACCTATAAATTTTAGATTTTTTGCGGCATCTAAGAATTGTTTATCTATGGAAAACCGACTTCTTATAACGATGCCATCATACTCATGTATTGTGGCTTCAACTAGTGCTTTTGAGGACTTATAATCCTCATGATTAGTGAACCCTATACCATTTAATTGATGGATTAATAAATCGTGATTACTATCGAGGTGTAGTATTTTCATATTGTAAAATTACAAAGTTTTTTAACCCTTCCGACTTTCAATTTAATAAAATTGAAATCCACCTTTCCTTAAATCAAGTAAAGGCATTAGTGCGTAACTAGATTCCTATAATAACAAGGTGTTCTTTTAATTAAATACCTAGAATTGATTTAGCAATTAGGAAATAAAGTAGAATCCCTAAAATATCGTTACTTGTTGTTATAAATGGCCCTGTTGCTATGGCTGGGTCGATACCACGTTTATTTAAAAACAAAGGTACAAAGGTACCAATAAGCCCTGCAATAATTATAACTGCAACTAGTGATACTGAAACGGCAAAAGCAACTAGAATTTCACCTTTTACTGCCCAAACGAATAAAAACAAAAATACAGCTAGTATAAAACCATTTAGAGCTGCTAAAAGCATTTCTTTAATTAAACGACTATTTACACTACCTCGAACATCGTCGTTAGCCAATCCTTGCACAATAATTGCGCTAGATTGTACGCCTACATTTCCTGCCATAGCCGCTATTAATGGCGTAAAAAAGAAAAGTATGACTGCTTCACCTGTAAAAAGGCTTTGAAATCCTTCCATGATTAAAAAGGCACCGATACCACCTAATAATCCTAAAAACAGCCATGGTAAGCGCGCTCTGGTAAGTTCTAGAATACTATCATCTGCCTCGACATCGCCTGTAATACCAGCTGCCATTTGGTAATCTTTGTCGGCTTCTTCTTTTAAAACATCTACAATATCATCGATAGTAATACGACCTAAAAGAATTTTATTATCGTCGCTTTGAATAACTGGAATGGCTTCTAAATCGTACTTTGCCATAATTCTGGCCACTTCCTCGACGTCTTCGTTTACGTTGACATAGTCCACGTTTACTTTTACTATTTCTGAAATTTTCTGGTCGCTTTTAGCTACTATTAAATCTTTTAACGACAGGCGACCAATAAGCTTTTCTTCTTTATTAACCACGTAAATAGAATGAACACGGGTAACTTCTTTAGCTTGACCGCGAATTCTGCGCATACAGCCTGCCACAGTCCAAGTTTCGTAAACTTTTACAAGTTCTTTAGCCATGAGTCCACCGGCAGTATCTTCATCATAAGCTAAAAGCTCGGTGATTTCTGCTCTGTGCTCTTCGTCTTCAATTTGAGCAATAACATCTTTTTGACGTGATTCTGATAATTCTGCAATAATATCGGCAGCATCATCGGTATCGAGCTCTTCAACTTCTTCTGCAATTTCCTTTGCTGAAAGGTTTTTTAATACTTTTTCTCGATTGTCTTCATCCAGCTCCATTAAAATATCTGAAGTAGTTTCAGAATCTAGAAGCTTTATAACATACATAGCCTGTTCTAGATTTAACTCATCTAAAATTTCAGCAATATCAGCGTAATGAAACTCATCTAAGAACTTTTTGAGTTCTTTATCGCTTTCTTTTTCGATAAAAAGCTCGACTTGCTCAATAATTTCATCAGTTAATTGAAATTGTATGTTTTCGTTTTCTTCTGACAAATGGAAGGATTTAAAAAATTTATGCGTCGGCTTCAATTAATTGTGTAAGCTCAATAAAGGCCTGAACGCTTAATTGTTCTGGACGTTTGCCAAATATACTATTTGCTTTTAAATTATCGGATAAATTGAATGTTTTTAAACTGTTACGAAGTGTTTTCCTTCGTTGTTGAAATGCGGCTTTAACCACCTTAAAAAAGAATTTCTCATCGCATGGTAAGGTATAATCTGCTTTCCTAGTAAGTCTTAGAACGCCAGAATCTACCTTGGGTGGAGGATTAAAAACATTTGGTGGTACTGTAAATAAATATTCGGCATCATAAAAGGCTTGTGTTAATACCGATAAAATACCATACACCTTACTACCCTCTTTTGAGCAAATACGTTGTGCAACTTCTTTTTGAAACATCCCTGAAAATTCGGGGATTTGATCGCGCATTTCTAGCGTTTTAAACACGATTTGTGTTGAAATATTATAAGGAAAATTGCCAATAATAGCGAACGGCTCTTGATTAAAAACCTCGTTTAAATCGTATTTAAGAAAGTCTTTTTCTATAATACGCGGTGCCAGGTTTAAATAATTGGCTTGAAGATACTCTACCGATTCGGTATCAATTTCAATAACGAAAGTAGTACATTCTTTTTTAAGCAAATATTTAGTAAGCACGCCCATTCCTGGACCAATCTCCAAAACATTTTTATAATTTTTTAATAAAAGTGTATCTGCAATTCTTTGGGCTACAGTCTCATCATTTAAAAAATGTTGACCTAAATGCTTTTTTGCTTTTACTTGATTATTGTTTGGATGGTATGCCACAGAGTTTGCCTTTTAGTTTACAAAGATACAAAAGACCTTTTCGACTAAGCTTAAGCTGGCCAAAACTTTTAAAACTGCAATTTAAAACCTTCGTGCGATGGTGTAAACCCAAGGTTTTCGTAAAACTTAATAGCTTCGGGCCGTTTTTTATCTGAAGTTAGTTGAATTATTACTGCATTTTTTTCTTTAGCTCTATTAATAGCCCAGGTAAACATGGATTTCCCAAAACCTTTTCCGCGGTATGCTCTCTTTATAACTACAGATTCTATTTGAGCTCTTAAGCTTCCTAAGCGGTTTAAATATTGCAAAAATGTAAGTTGTAAGGTGCCAATTATGGCGTTTGTTTCGTTAACAACTACAATAAGTTCTTGGTTTTTATCTTCACTTATGTTTTTAAAGGCTTCAAGATATTCCTTGGGTAATGGTATTTGAAATTTCTCTCTAGTTTTACCAAGTTCATCATCGGCATACATGGCAATAATTTCTGGCAAATCGTTTAGAGTAGCTTTTCTAAAAATCATTGTAGAAGGCTATTTAAAATTTACCGTGTATTCGTCCACTATTTGAAGTTCTGTTCTAAATGCTAACATTTTATCGGCGAATTTTTTTAATCCTTCTTGCTGTAATCTATCGGCATCTTCTTTATAGTAAGCATCTAAGGCTTCCCGAGAATATGAACGGTATTGTACAGAATAGGTAACCCCTCCCATTTCTTCATCTACTAAAACTTGGGTTAAGGTTGCTTTTTCAAATTTTCCTGTTCCTAAAACTTTTGGAATGTGTTCCTTTATCCAAATAAGCCACTCTTGGTGAATAGATTCGTCAATATTTACGGTTACGTTATATATAATCATGGTTTTATATTTTTTTTGCAAATAACAGGAGTTCTTCATCATCTGCAAAAGGTTTTACGCACTTTTCAAAGGTAAAGCCTAATTTTTCAACTAATTTAATAGAATTTTTATTATCTGGATTTGTTATAGCTACAAGTCTTTTTAAATTAAATCGCTGTTTAGCTAGTTTTATCACTTCCTTTGAAGCTTCGTAACCAATACCAATACCTTCATAATGTGGAAGCATTGCAAAACCCATATCGACATCATCTAAAGTGTCTCGTTTTATGAGACCACAAGTACCAATAGGTTTATTGTTTTCCGCTTTAAGCAATAACTTATAGAAGCCAAACCCAGTAGATTTATAACTTTTAAGGTGCCCTTCTCGTATTCTTTCTTCAGCATCCTTTACTGTTTTAGTGTTTTGGTCACCAATATATTTTATCCAATTTGGCGAGTTAACAAGTTCTAAAAAAAAAGGCGCGTCTTTTAAGGTGAATTTTAAAATAAGAAGCCTGTTGGTTTCTGCAACTATCATATTAATTTATGGCGTCGCCACGCAAGGTTCGGTAACGTTTTCTGGCATCTACAAAGTAAATACTATCGGCATGATTAAAAATAATTTGCTCGTATAACTCCTTTGCTTTTTCGGGTAAGTCCAATTGCTTTTGATATATTTCTGCTAAGTGAAAAAGTGCATCGTCCATTAAAATACCGTCCTTATAATTATCTATTATAGCTTGATAATTTACAACCGCCTTGTCGTACTGTGCTTTTAATTCGAATAATTGGGCTTGTTTATATAAGGCTTTGGCGATAATAGGTTCCGTTTTATGTGCTTCTAAAATATTATCTAGCAATGTTATGGCTTCATCATTTCTATTTTGAAACGCTAATAAATCTGCTTTTGCATATAGCTTTAATGCGGTTTGAAGGGAATCTTCATATTTATTATCAGAAATTAAAAGTTTTAAGTCGAGCGCATCATTAGCTATAAGTTGAGATGTTGATGCTTTTAATATTTTAAGTTGCGATTCTGCCCATTTAAAATCGCCTTTATAATAACTTGCTTTAGCGACTTTAAAACGTGCTTGTTGGGAAATGGTACTATTTTTAAGATTTCGCTGAATTTGAGTATAATAAATTAAGGCCTTATTAAATTTTTCTTGTAAAACTAAAATATCACCTAACTCCAGCTTTACTTGAGCTTTTTCTAAGGTTGATAAAGGCAACTTTAAAGTGGACTCTAAAAATTTGGTAGCCGCCTTAGTTTCGTTTAAATAGAACGCTAAAAAATGACCATAAGCAATTTGTAGTTGTAATGTTTCTGGTTGTTCTCCATAAGTGTGTAACAGCTCTAAATATTTGTTTTTGATAGCGTCATAATTGGCCTCCGATTTTAAATCTATTTTAATTAAGTTTTGATGTGCCCTTAACTTGGTTTTAGCATCTGGAGCCGTTTCAATTATATAATTAAAAACATCTTGAGCCACGTCATTTTCATTATCGCTTGCTGCGATTAATGCCAATTCTTCAATCCGACTTAAACTTTCTGGTTGCCTTTTATAAATAGCCTTTTCTTGAGCAAATGCCTTTTTTAAATCCTTTTGTTGAATAAAAAGCCAACTTAACAAATCATTCCAAAGGGTATTGGGTTGTTGTTGCATTTTTTTAAGCAATAATTTGCGTAACAACACATTGTTGGCATTGGAACTATCTTCACTAATAAAATCGTTTAAAGCACGTTTAATATCTCTTAAAACAATCGGATTAGATTCGGCAAAATTTAAATAACTATTAAACATTTTTTCAATATTTCCTAGCTCGCCATAAATTTGAGCCAACTGAACATTAAAATTAAATTCCGGATTTAAAATTATGGCTTTCTCATAAGCTATTACGGCTTCGTTTAAAAGCGAATGGCTTTGAAAACTACTGGCTACCGCATACACATTAGTTGCTTTTTCGTCAATTTTAGAAAGGGCTTCTTTATAATACTTATTAGCTTTTTCTAAATTATTTTTTAATTGATAATTATATCCTAACTCTACCATAAAAGCGGGATATTTAACGCGTTGCATTAATTCTAAAATAAAATTCTCGGCTGCATCATACTGTTCTAATTGCTGATAAGAACTTATGATTTGATTAATATAAGAAATATTAGAAGATGATCTTGCATACAGCTTTTTATACTCAATTAATGCTTTTTCAAATTCTCCTTTTTCAAAATAATTTTTAGCTATCGTAGCATTTTGTGAATACAAGACACCCGAAATAAAAAAGCAAAAAATTAAAAAATATCGCATACGGTAAATATAATAAAAGTAATGTTTTGAAATTGTACTATAATCGAGTTATTAATTAGCTACTAAATAGAACTTGGCGTTAATTCAACTCATTTATTTTACTTCGAAAAACTCTGTAGATTAGGGTTAAAACAAAAAAGTGCCCGATAAATCGAGCACTTACCAATCAAAAATAATTTTCTATTAACTACTAGTCAACTAAATACTCGGATTGGGGACAGTCTTAAATTCTTTATAACAAACAAAATAGCTTAACAACTTTTTATTTGATTTAATTAGAACGACTATTTTTTTAAAATATTACTTTTAATTAAATTTCTATTTGCTTGCAATTACTGTTGAAGCATCTTCGGATTCAAACAATTCGAAATCTGAAGATAATACTTGAGCTGCTGCAAAAATTAAAGTAACTAGTAGGACAATACGCTTAAAATTCTTCATAATCAGTAGGTTAATAAGATTAGGTTAAGCGAACTTGCAAAATATTCCTTTAAAAATGAAATAAAGCGCACTAAAATCGTTAAACAGCATGAATAATATGCATTTTATCGATAAAAACTTATTAACACCTTAAAAAATGTAGTCCTTTACTTTAATTTATGATTTTAAAACCAGTATATGGCTGAAGTACTTCTGGAACCACAATCCCCTCTTCAGTTTGGTAATTTTCAAGTATTCCGGCTAAAACTCGAGGTAACGCTAAAGAACTTCCATTTAGTGTATGCGCTAATTCATTTTTACCTTCAGTATTTTTATATCGCAACTTTAATCGATTGGCCTGAAAAGTTTCGAAGTTTGAAACTGAAGAAATTTCCAACCATCTATCTTGAGCCGTAGAAAACACTTCAAAATCGAAAGTTAAAGCCGCAGCAAAAGATGTATCGCCACCGCATAAACGTAAAATTCTGTAAGGTAATTTTAATTCTTTTAAAATATCCTTTACATGGTCAACCATACCATCGAAAGCTTTGTAGGATTGACTTGGGTGTTCCACACGTATAATTTCAACTTTATCAAATTGATGCAGTCTATTTAAACCTCTTACATGCGCACCGTAGCTTCCTGCTTCACGACGAAAACATGGTGTGTACCCTGTAACACCAACCGGAAGTTCACTTTCGCTTAAAACGACATCTCTAAAAATGTTAGTTCCTGGCACTTCGGCTGTTGGTATTAAATATAGGTTATCTTCTGTAACATGGTACATTTGCCCTTCTTTATCTGGCAATTGTCCTGTACCAAAACCAGACGCCTCGTTTACCATAAGTGGTAATTGATATTCTGTATATCCAGCCGCAGTATTTTTATCTAAAAAATAAGCAATTAATGCGCGCTGTAATCGTGCTCCTTTACCTTTATAAACTGGAAATCCTGCTCCTGTAATTTTGTTACCAAGCTCGAAATCTATAATATCATATTTTTTTGCTAATTCCCAATGCGGTAAGGCGCCATCATGTAATGTTGGAATATCTCCTTCTTTATAAATTTCTTCGTTATCGTCTTCAGAGTTTCCTTTTGGAACAGAGCTATGCGGTACGTTTGGAATTTTATAAAGCAATTCATTTAAAGCTTCTACCTTAGCATTGAGCAAGTCTGAAAGATCTTTTGAAGACTCTTTTAAAACGCTTGTTTTTTCCTTTAAAGCATTAGCTTCTTTAACGGCACCAGACTTAAATAAATTTCCAATTTCTTTTGATAAACTATTAGATTCAGCCAAAGTATTATCTAATTCTGCTTGAAGACGTTTTCTATCGTCATCCAAGGTAATGACGTCACTAATCATTTGGACGGCATTTATATTTCGTTTTGCTAAGCCTTCAACTACTAATCCTTTGTTTTCTCTAATAAAAGCAACTTGTAACATGACATGAAAATTTAAGCGACAAATTTAATAAAATGAATATATAATCACTCTACTTTAATGGTAAAATCCAATCGCTATGTTTAAAAACCTCCCACTCCACATTTGCAATATCAACAGCTGGATTTATAAAGGTTTTATAAGGTTTTCCGTTAATACTAACTTTGCTCTCAATATACACTGCCACATCTACGCCATCTTCTTTAAATTTCTGCTTTAAGTGTTTAGCAAACTGCCACATTACGTCTGGTTTAGAACTTGCAGCCCTAATTTGTTTTTTAGATAGATAACGTTTTAAATTAACCACATGACGTTGCCCTGTATCTTTATTTTCTACCCAATAATTAGTTTTTCCGCTTTTCGACCTCAGCATCATACGCCATGATAATCGATGCCCTTCTTCTGTCCAAAGCACATTATCCTCAATAAAATGATGCCTTAATGGTAACCCCATTTGAATAACAAAATAGACTAAAAACACAAGTAACCACGTAGTTTTTAACTTCGGAATGGTTATAGCTTCAGCAGTATAATAGGGTTTCTTTTTAAGAAAAATCTTTTGAATGTTTTCGGATGAAAAAAAGAACAATGAAAACGATAGCGATAAATATGGAAAAATACCTATTTGAAATATTATTGAATTAAATAAATGAAAGAAAATAGAAACCACAAAAGCATATTTTCGTGTTGGTTTAAATAATAACAACGGAATAATTAACCCATCAAATAAAATACCGCCGTAAGCCAATACATAATGCAACCATTTTTGCTGCAGAAACTCACCTACTAACCAATACTCTCTTTTGCCCTTCATCAATAACTCGATAAAGGTGGTATCTAACCAATCGGGATATAATTTAGCAACAGACGCATAAGTGTATACAATAAAAAGCTGTAGTATAATTACCCAACGACACCATTGTGGCATGGAATAACTGGTAATTTTCGAATTCAATTTAGCATCGACCGAGGCATAGGTATTGGCTGGTAAAAACACCATAATACTACTTAATAGCATCAATAAATAATAATGATTATTATATGACGATTTTTGCATCAAGTATGTTGCCGACCACATTAAAGTAAAGGCCAAAATACTAAATCGGTATTTATAACCAACCATAACAAACAACCCAAAAACGCCCATTATGGCATAGTAATAAAACATGCCATTTCCTGGTAAGGGTTGTAAAAACTCGAAACCTATAAAATTAAATGTAAAATTAGGGTCAACTAAGGTACGTTTAACCCAACCTGTAAAAATAGCCCCCACAGATTCCAGAAAACAAAGCAAACCAAAAATAATTCTGAACACTATTAAAGCAGAATTATCTATATGTTTAAATAGCCAATTATTTAGCATGCTTATTGGAAAAGTAGGCCAGTGCCGTAGCCTTATCAATTGCTAATTGATGTTTTAAGGCTTCAACCGAATCAAATTTTTGTTCATCACGAATTCTATCTAGCAAATTTATTTTAATGGTTTGGCTGTAAATATCGGCTTCAAAATCAAAAAAGTGGACTTCAATGGTTTGTGTACTACCGCTTACTGTTGGGTTCATACCTATATTCATCATACCATAAACCTCAATATCATTAATAAAAGAACTAACAATGTAAGCCCCTTGTTTAGGTATAAGTTTATAATCTTCTTTAATTTGTATATTGGCCGTAGGAAATCCTAATTGTTTACCCAATCCTTTCCCTTTTGTTACGGCACCCGTAAGCATAAATGGGTAACCTAAATAGGTATTGGCACGTTCTACATCGCCTTCTATTAGCGCAGTTCGTATTTTGGTAGAACTAACCGATACATCGTCAATATCCTGAGCAGAAATTTCTTCGACTTCAAAGCCATAGGTTTCCCCAAATTCTTTTAAATTATTGATATCGGCATTTCTATTTCTGCCAAACCTATGATCGTAACCAATAATAACTTTTTTAGCATTTAATTTTTCAACTAAAATTTGCTTTACAAAATCTTCGGCTGAGAGTCTAGAAAACTCATGAGTAAAGGTTTTAATCACCAAGAAATCTAGTCCGGAATCCTCTAAAATATCATGGCGCTCATCAATAGTATTAATTAATTTAATATTGGAGTCTTTTTGCAATACCATTCGCGGATGCGGAAAAAAGGTAAGTATTACAGATTGTAAGCCTTCTGCTTCTCCGGTTTTAATTAAACGCTTTATTATTTTTTGATGACCAATATGAACACCATCAAAGGTACCAATAGTTACAACTGTTGATTTATTTGGTAAGGAATTTAAATTACGCCTTGTTTTCAAGCTTTTTCTTTTCTACAAAACTAGTTATAATGCCATTCAAATCAAATTTATAAGCAGCTATTGTAAACTAAAGGTGTGATTTATTTCATTTATAATTTGAGGAACTTCATTTACCGTAAAAGTTAAATGAAGTTTAAAATTGTTTTTATCAATCTTAATTATACTTAACTTTCCTTGATTAATTCTGTAATATCCTGTTTCGCCTTTGCAATAACACCAGCGAGCAAAAAAAAGCTTTTTAAATTTTAAATTATTGGTTTCAAATTCAAGATTATTTTTATCCAGCTCTATAAAAACCTCTTCCCTATAACCACTGTCTTGATACTTGCTGCTTTGGTTCTTTTTGTATTCAAATTTTACTATAAAACGGTTACTATCTACCATTTCTACATAAGTACTACCTAGGTTATCTATTTTAACCTTAAGTGCTTTATCTTCAATAATATCATAAGTACAAACACCATTTTCAGGACAAATATCACGCTCTACCGTGCCTGCTATAGCTGTATTAAGACTGCTTTTAGCTTTACAGGATACTAAGCCAAATAGTACACAAAACACGTATAAATAATTCATAAACAAATATATGTTATTTTAAAATGAGAGTTAATTTTTTGCAAATGATACTTTTACATCCTACTTTTAACACCCCGTAAAAAATCTAATTTCAACTATTATGAAGCATTTTTACCTTAAAAATTGTTTGCACCTACTACTTTTCACCCTTTTATCGACTTCTGTTTTTGCACAAAACACTAGTGATATGTGGTTTAAAATTTCTAAAAAGGACGCTTCGACCGGAAAAAAGATAATTAGAAAAACCGAACCTAAAAAATCGATTTACTATTCTTTAGATCTTGTCCAGCTGAAAAACAAGTTAAATCTTACTTCAAAAAACGGTTCTGGTAAAATAACAGAAAATCAAATAATTGAATTCCCAAATAGTGAAGGTGGATTTGATGCATACAGTATTAAAGAGTCTTCTATTTTAGAACCAGCGTTTCAAGAAAAACACCCAGACATAAGAACTTATATTGGCAAAAATATTAAAAACCCATCATCGACAATAAGTTTTAGCGTAACTCCGCAAGGGTTGCACGCCATGACACTATGCACAGGAAAGGGGACTCAATTTCTTGATCCTTATACTAAAAACAACACGTACATAGCTTATAAAAAAGGTGATTTACCAGCTTTAAAACAAGGGTTTGAATGCTTCGTACCAGATAATTTAATGCTTGAAAAAGAAACCCATACTAGCGCAAAATTACTTAATGCTAACGATAGTAAACTAAGAACTTTTAGATTAGCGTTAGCTTCTACCATTGAATATTCTGAATTTCATTGGCAAGCTGCAGGATTAACCGCTACCGATCCTTTAGAGCAGAAAAAAGAAGCTGTTTTGCAAGCGATGGTTACTACCATGAATCGTGTTAACGCCCTTTTTCAAAAAGATTTAGCTGTAAAAATGGTTATGGTTGATAATACAGATCTTATTTTTATTGATTCTGATAACTTTACCAATGACGATGCAGAACTTTTAATTGATGAAAGTCAAGTGGAAATAGACAATGCTATTTTATCTGCAGATTATGATATAGGACATACATTTAGCACTGGTGGTGGTGGTTTAGCTTCTACAAACTCGCCGTGCGTACCATCTAGTAAAGCTAAGGGTATTACAGGGTCTTCACAACCAGTTGGAGACGCTTACGATATAGATTTTGTAGCCCATGAAATGGGACACCAATTTGGAGCCTCACATACATTTAATGGTAATACGAATAACTGTTCAGGTAACAGGGAGGCAAGTAGCGCCTATGAACCAGGAAGCGGTAGCACAATAATGGCTTATGCTGGTTTGTGCTCGCCACAAAATATACAATCACAAAGTGATGCTTATTTTCATCAAAAAAGTATTCAAATGATTTGGGATAATATTACCGCCGGTGCAAGTACTTGTGGTGAGGAAACAGTTTTAGAAAACAATACTCCTACAGCCAATGCTGGAGCAAATTATACCATTCCTATTTCTACGCCTTATAAATTAACAGGAGCATCAACAGATACCGATGGTACAACATCACATACTTACACTTGGGAACAATACGATTTAGGAAATGCTGGTTTACCTGCAGAAACTAACACTACAGGGCCTTTGGTGCGATCTTTTGAAGGCACCACAAATAAAACACGATTTATACCTAATTTACAAGACCTAAAAACGAGTGCCGGATCAACAACTTGGGAGAAATTAGCATCGGTTGACAGAACTATGAATTTCCAATTAACCGTAAGAGATAATAATGAGGATGGCGGACAAACAGCAACAGATGGCATGACGGTTACCACCACAACAACCGCTGGTCCATTTTTAGTGACCTCGCAAAACACAACAAATATTAGTTGGACTGAAGGCTCTACCGAAACCATAACTTGGGATGTAGCTGGCACTACAGCAAATGGTGTTAATACTGCCAATGTAAACATATTACTATCAACAGACGGCGGTTTAAATTACGATACCGTTTTGGCAAGCAATGTAGCTAATGATGGCTCTCACGACATTGTTGTTCCTAATGTATTATCGGCTTTTTGCAGGGTAATGGTGGAAGCAGAAGGCAATATATTTTTCGCAATAAACACCGAAGACTTTGCTATTGGTTATAGTATTGTAGAGACGTGTACGGTATATAATTCTACAGACCCTAATTTACCTATAACCATAACCGATAATACGAGTAATTTTTCCGAAACCTCTTATGTAAATGTACCTGCAACAGGAACTGTTTCTGGCGTTAAACTTACAGTAGATATATCACATAACTGGCCTGGCGACATTTTATTAGGCCTACAAAGTCCAGAAGATAATTTAATAACCGTTTTAGAATCTTATACGCCTTGCCAAGGTGAAGACAGTAACTTAGTGGTTACTTTTGATGATAATGGCTCCGATTTTAACTGTAATTTTACTGGCGATGGCTTAACGATGAAATCGCCATCGACATCGCTTAGCGGATGGAATGGAGAAACTGCTACTGGAAATTGGATATTAGGCCTAGGCGACTCGGGGGCAGCGGATATTGGCACTTTAAACAGTTGGTCTATAGAGGTGTGTACCTTAGAATTAATTCCGCTGCATACTACAAGCTTCGAGTTTAACAACTTGGTCGTTTACCCAAACCCAAATAAAGGCGAGTTTACTATTAAACTTAATTCAGACTCATCAAATAGTATAAATGTAAACCTTGTAGACTTACGAGGTCGTGTTATTTATAACAATTTATACAGCGCTGTTGGTAATTTTGAAGAAACTTTAAAATTAACCAATGTAAAATCCGGCATGTATATATTAAATATTAGTGATGGGGTAAGGCAAGCAACTAAAAAAATAATTATAGAATAATAAAAAAAGGAAGGTTTTAAACCTTCCTTTTTTTATTTACCATTAAAAGCATTCATAGTATTATTTATACCTGCCAATGCGAAAGATTTAATTAATTCGGATGCTTTATCTAAGCGCTCTTTAAGCTTTGCTGTTTCTTCTGGTGTCCATTCTCCTAACACGTAATCCACTTGTCTGCCTTTACTAAAGGCATCGCTAATACCAAACCTGAAACGATTATATTTATTGGTGTTTAAGGTGTTTTGAGTGTCTTTTAAACCGTTATGACCGCCATCACTTCCTTTTGTTTTTACACGAATACTACCAAAGGGAAGGTTTAAATCGTCTGTGATAACTAAAAGGTTTTCTAAAGGAATTTTTTCTTTTGTTAACCAATACTGAATCGCTTTTCCGCTTAAATTCATGTAGGTACTAGGTTTTAATAGTAAAAAGGTTCTTCCTTTTAATTTATAGGTAGTTACATCGCCTAGTTTTTGGGTTTCGAAGGTTAGGTTTTCAAGACTTGCAAAGTGATCTAATACTTTAAAGCCAATATTATGACGTGTGTTTTCATACTTTTCGCCAATATTCCCTAAACCAACGATTAAAAATTTTTTCATAGGATTTTGTTCTTCTATATAATTTTTCTTTTTAAATAAATTTAAGAAAGATTGCCACATATTTTTTGAAGCTAAAATACATTAAACATGCCAAAAATAAAGATTTTTTAAAACCGTATGTTAGGCAATTGTGACTATACAGTTTGTAATGGTCCTGTTAAGAAGCCTTCAATATTTACTATACTCAACAAATTAACCGCGTTAAGGATAGTAAAGGAAAGCCCACAGCCCGACGTAGGAGGAGCGCGGACTTGTATTGAATAGCCCGACCCTTGCGGTAACGCCCAAAACTTATAGGCTTTATTAATAACAATAAAAAAGCATCCTGAATAAATCCAGAATGCTTTTATTATTTTATTGAGAATATGTTTATTCTTGAGCTGCTTCTGCTGGTGCTTCTGCTCCTTCTGCTCCTTCTTCTTCATCATCCTCATCATCTAAAACAGCTGTTCTAGATGTTCTTACTTGACATACTACTGTATTATCTGAATGTAAGAATGTGTAATCTCCACTTGGTAAATCGCCAATAGCAACTTTATCTCCAATTTTAAGAGGTGTAATATCAATCTCTATAAAATCTGGTAAGTTAGCTGGTAAAGCTTTAATACGAAGTTTACGGTTGTTTCTTCTTAAAACACCACCGTTTTTAACACCTCTAGAGTTACCTACAAGTTGAACAGGAATATCTAAAGCTATTTCTTTATCATCAAATAACTGATAGAAATCTACGTGTAAGATTCTGTCTGTTACTGGGTGAAATTGAATGTCTTGAAGTACTGCTTTTAATACCTCACCACTTTCTAAATTAATCACAACTGTATGCGCATTAGGCGTGTATACAAGTTTAGAGAAAGCTAATTCTGGTGCAGAGAAATGCACTGGCTTATCTCCTCCGTATAATACGCAAGGAACCTGACCAGCATTACGTAAGGCTTTTGTTGCTTTTTTGCCCACGCTTTCTCTTTGAGATCCGTTAATTGTAATTGATTTCATTTTCTATATTTAAATTTAATAATTAATATTCTTGTTTATGGCGCTATACTCATTGATTTCATTTCAATTGAAATTGTGAATCTTTGATTTTGCGGCAATGTTACATTACAAATTTTGAACTAATAGATTGGTTATTATGTACTTTCTCCATAACCTGTGCAAATAAATCGGCACAACTTAAAACCTTTACTTTATTACTTAAGGGTTTTACAGGAATAGAGTCTGTTACTATAAGTTCTTCTAATTTTGAATTGTTAATGTTATCGTAAGCTTTACCAGATAAAATAGGATGTGTACAAATTGCTCTTACACTAAGTGCACCACGTTCCATCATTAAATCGGCTGCTTTTGTTAATGTTCCGGCTGTATCAACCATATCATCAACTAATACCACATTCTTCCCTTCTACATTACCAATAAGTTCCATGTGTGAAATGACATTGGCTTTGGCGCGTTGCTTATAACAAATTACAACATCGCTTTTTAAGGCTTTAGAATAGGCATAAGCTCTTTTAGAACCTCCCATATCTGGTGATGCAATTGTTAAATTATCCAAATTAAGGCTTTGTAAATAAGGCAAAAAGATTGTTGATGCAAATAAATGATCTACAGGTTTTTCGAAAAATCCTTGAATTTGATCTGCATGTAAATCCATGGTAATAATACGTGTAGCACCTGCCGCTTCTATCATTTTTGCAACTAATTTTGCTGCAATAGGCACACGAGGCTTATCTTTTCTATCTTGTCTTGCCCAACCAAAATAAGGCAACACAGCAGTAATATGTCTTGCTGATGCTCGTTTTGCCGCATCAATCATTAACAACATTTCCATTAAATTTTCTGGCCCAGGATTGGTAGAACCTATAATAAAAATACGAGTTCCTCGAATAGATTCTTCATAAGAAGGCTGAAACTCACCATCACTATATGTTGATGTTATAACATTACCTAATTCAGCACCAAATGCTTTGGCTATTTTTTCACCTAGTACTTTACTTTGTGTACATGCAAAAATTTTGGCTTCTGTAATTACAATTGGCATAGTTAACTTGTTGTTTTAGAGTGCGGAAACACTAGCTGATTTTTAACGAGGTGCAAATTTATGCATTTATTTTAATCTAAAATGTATAATGACTAGTATTTTTGCACATAATATCGAAAAAAACTATATTTTTGCAGTCCTATTACTGCTCAAGTGGTGGAATTGGTAGACACGTCGGATTCAAAATCCGATTCTTCGGAGTGCGGGTTCGATTCCCGCCTTGAGTACTTTAAAAAACCGTAATTACTTTATTGTTAAAGTTTTACGGTTTTTGTTTTTTATATTTAGTCAACATTTAGTCAACTATTTGAAAAAAAAGACTGTTTTATTCTTACAACAATGTAAAAACAATTTTCATTTACATTTTAGTAGATTGCTAGATATTTATATCTTTCTAAAGTAAATTCAAACTTAAAAATGCTTATCAAAACTATGAGTGCATCAAACTAAGCATTAAAATATATTATTATGTCAAAAAAAACCATAATCAAGGGAATTAAAACAGAAAATGAAAATTTTGAAGAAGTTATCGAGGTTTCATATACAAGCACTAATAAAATTTACATTACGCTAGGTAATAAAAAAATCCTTTTAGCCTTAAGTTCTGCATCCGAATTAGCACACCAAATAAAATCTGATATTGAATTTTTAAATAAGCAATAAAATTTTAATTCTTATCAACTCTTTCTATTTAATTCTATAACTATATTAAAAATTGCAACTCCTGTATCTCTTAATATGTCAATAGCATACACCAAAATAGTAGTTAAAAATATATTAATTATAATATCAATGTAATAAGTACCTAAGTCCAGCAATTTACTATGCAAAACAATTAATAAGACAACTGATAAACCTATAAGAACTATTTGCTCAATCAATGAGCCTCTGACCTCTTTAATAACATCTTCAAAATTCGCACCTGTTCGTTCTGATATATCTTCTAATTTAGATGAGATAACGGTACTAGTAGCCGTATTTATTGCAAGTAAAGTCAATAACAACCCTACTAAATTATCTTTTAAAAATATTGAAAGAAACGAACTTTTTAAAAAATACTCTAATGCTATCAATAAAGTGGCAATACCAAAACTGGCAAATAATGTTTTAATAGTATTAGTCATCTAAATTGTTTAAAAATAAATCCAAAAATTTATGCACTTTTTTCAATGGTTGATTGTTAAAATTAACTTCGTCTAATTCAATTGTAATTTCTTTTTTATTCGTTTTAATTCTTTTTCTGACTCCAGTGATTTTAATAGATGGTGTACCTCCTCCATCAGAACAATATTCTGCCAAACCCTCTATGTCTTGATTATCAGGGGTTAAATTTTCTAAAACTCCGTTCTTAGGCGCATTAAGTTCTAATAAAGTTTTATGACTGTTAGATTCATTTTTAAGGATTTTTATTGCCTCAACAGCTTTACCTGATATATTACTCATATTTGGCCTAATAAAATTAAATCTTAAAGATTTAATTCTCCCTTTGTATTCCATAATTGTTTCCCAAAAATCAGAAATTGAAGTTACTTTAGAAATATAAACACTTAGGCCGTATTCATATAGGTAATTCTGCATGGACTTTTCTATAATATTTTTTAAAACACTAGTCTTATAAAAAGCATCTGATTGATGTTCTATTAATAAGTATTGTTTATCATTTGCATTGTCGATATAAACTAATGAGTTTGGATAATCATTTTCTGTTTTTGAGACAAAGTCTTTATCCCTAATATTTACTTTTTTTTCAACACCCATTCTAAGAAAATATGTATCATCAAAGGACTCTTCAAATTTTGATAACACATTATATCCTTTTCCTCTAAATTTGGTTTTAGGATTAAGAATAACTTCTCTAAAAATATTATTCTTTTCACTTATTAACTCATCTATTGAATTGAAATTAAAATCAATTCTCGTTTGTAAATTATTTGAAATAGGCAGAATTTGATATCTATAAACAGAAAAAATTATTGTTTTACTCATTTATTAGAATAATTACTTGTAAGAAATACTTACATATTTCAAAGATATAAAATTAATAAAACTTGCAATCCTCAAAAGGATTTTAATTTAAAGTCCTTTGCTAAAATCAAAAGTATATTTATTTAGTAATTCACCAGTTTTAAAACTTCTTATTTCAGAAATGACGTTGTTTTTAGAATTATAAACCACCTCTACAAAAAACAGCCCTATTGCATATAAGTTGCATTTTTCTCTTTCTGTAACATGATTATCTAAAAATATACCGTTTTGGTTTACGGCTTTCATACGTTCGTTTAGTTCTAATATATTAAACTCGTATAGTGTCATAATTTATGAAAATATCCACGTAATAAGTTTATATACTCCATAACCAACAAAACCAAAAACTAGTAATATAAACCCAAACTTTAAGTTTTCTATTATATACCAATATGGCTTATCCTGTTTATGTTTGTATTTCTTAAAATCATTTTCCATTAATTAAAAACTTTTATTGCGTGTACATTCTGAGTTCTAAAGAATACTATCTTCAACTAATAACACTTTACAGAATTGAACATTTGCGCGCGCGCGTATTGGTTTACTTTTAATTCTAGTAAATAAAAATTATTGAAAAACATTGATTAATCAATCTTACAGAATAAAATAATTAATCAGTAAAAATCAGTTAACTGAATCGGTTTAAGATTGTTAATAATATCAAACATTAACCTTTACCAGTCGCTCACTTCTTTTTTTAACACCTCATTCTTAATCTTACTTGCTAAATCAGATACTGTAAGCTTAACATGACTATATACCAAAGAAACTTCTTTTTTTGTCCTTTTGTACATTGTATTAAAGTAACTCTCTCTCTCAAGTCTCTTAGTCATTATTTTTTTGATTGATTCTCTAGATTGCTCAATTTTATTTGCGCAAATTTTTCTTAAAAACTCCTTTGTGAAAGTGGTTGAATCCACAATTGGTGAATCTAAATTATAATCAGTTTTTATTATCGGAAATTGATAAAATTCTATTTTATACTTCCCTTCTTTGTATTCAATGTCCATTATAAAATCAAGTAACCCCTTTCTTGTATTAAGGTTAGACTTTACGATTAAATTATTTTCAGTATCTAATTTGACAACATGATTAGAGTCCTTGAAATTAATTGCTACTGCCTTATTGATTATCTTTCTTATGTCATCCTTACTTTTATCAACCTCGACAATATCTTTATAATGAAAAACACCAAATTCATCTTTAAAATCTTGACTATATGAACAAAAACTAATCAGTAAAAAAAATGCTATAACTCTCATGTTTATTGTAATTTACAATAAAGGTAATATTATTTGCAGTAAGAAAAAAACTATAATTATAAGTTGAGGCTTAATTTATTTACTTCTACACCTTTCTTAGACTTTAATGTTTTTTATGTGTATTTATGTGTGTTTTAATAATTAAGAATATTTAAAAAACTGAAATTCAAATACTTACAAAATTATTGTTTATTTTCAAGGTTTCAAAAAAATTATTGTGCGGTGTTAAACTACTAAAGTGTTATTTTGTCTAAGGGGGGGGGTACGAGTTAAATAAAAGTAAATTTTCAAAGGACTATTTTGATGAAGTGATTCTTTTAATAAATGAATATTAATTACTTTTTAATGCCTGTCTTACCTCCTTAATCCTTTCAATATTGTAATCACTATCTGCATTGTTTATCATAGATAAATATTTCCTTACTATATTTCTTTGATAAGTCGCTTTAGTGTTTTTACCTAATTTGCTTTTAATGTGTTTCATAATGTTTTCAAAATCACCATTATAATAGTCATTTAAATAAAATATTTGAGCAAAGTTCTTTTCCTCACTATTAGTCATTTTCTTCGTGTTAATATAGGGTTTAAAGTTTGTTTGTTTGTCTATTACCTTATCTAAAATATGGTAGTTTATATTTGATGCATTTAGAATTTCAATTAAGTTATTACTTTTAAAATATTTACTTACTGTGGCTTTTGTTGGTAGCCTGCTTTCCAATCTCAATACATTATCGAAAAAATTTAAAAGGTGTGGCAATTCTCTATAGAATTTTTTGTTTTGTTTTAATTCATATTCTTTTGAATAACCAGTAAGCCTAATTGGTTGTGCTTTAATTTTTTCATTGAAGACAATACCAGTATCGTATTTAGTTTTTGTAAATTTCGGTGCAATTAATTGATTAAGAGAGTTAATATAATCATCTACACTACTATTCAGTTTCAAATCGTTTTTTACATCAGCCTTAATTACTTGACAGTCATTAATAAAATCTTTATGTAATTCAATACCAGAATTATTTATTTCATATTGTAATTGTTCTAATGTATTTATATTTATGCCTTTGGCATAATTGTCTTTTAAAATCTTACTACTAACATTTATTTTAATTGTTCCAAAAGTTTTATTAATAGTTATTTTGTTTACGCCTAATCTTCGATCGATTAATGTATAGTTTTTAATTTTTAATTTATTAGGCTTAATAATTTTAGATACATTGAATTTTTTCAAATCCCTACTTTGTAGAAAGTCGGTTTTAGTTGTAAATTCTATTGTATCTAATTGAGTCAATTTCTTTAGGTTGGTATTAATTTTTAATACTTATATGAGTATAATTATATGAAGGAGGTTTCCTTTAAAATGCTTATATTTGGATATAGGTAATACGTTGCCGTAATACCATTTGAACAAATCAAAAGAGAGCCGTTTTAAAGGCTCTCTTTTTTGTTCCAATGTTAGAGGTTGATTGTTTGTAAAACGTTGCTTAAGTCCTTTGTATAAAAGTCTTTAAAGAAGTATGCCTTTAAAATTTTGGCATTTTCTGAAAATTTAAAAACGATGAGGTGTTTTTTATGGTCTTTATCACCTTTAAAGATGTTTGTTAAGCCACTTTTAAAAAGACCAGTAGTACAAAACTTTTGCCACTTGTTACCGTTTCTTTCTTTAAACCAATATACAGGCATTGACTTTGCAAAATGCTGATTTTTACTAATGTTTATTAGTTCAGAAAACTGAGTAGTTCCGTTAATTACTTCTGTAAGTTCGTAATGTTTAACGCACTTATATTTACCCACATTAATTTCTGAAAAAATGTGAGTAATAGGTTTAATCGTTGCCATACTAAAACCTACTTTTTAAGTTGAACAATTGCATTTTCAACCTCAGCGCGCTTATAATATACGCGACCACCAATTTGATAAGAAGTTAGTATTTCTTTTTTAGTCCAATTATGAACACTCGAAAGGTCGATTTTAAGCAATTTGGCAACTTCAACTCGGGTTAAATACTCGTTAGGCTCTTTGGGTTGAAAATGCTTTTTAAGGTCTTGTAGTTGAGTTTTTACGCCCTCAATAATAGCGTTCTGAAGTTGTTCAGGTGTTACTTGTACAAATTGAATTTGTTTCATTTCCGATAATTTTAAGATTATTAAATAGACTTAAGAACTACCGTAAATTTTTGTACTTTTGTAACTCCTACATTACAAAGGGCATTAGATTTTACATTGGTAGTCTTTTGCCTTTTTTTATTGAAACAAATTTAATATGATTTAACAGACAAAACTTTAAATTACCATTTGACTTTTCAATTGTTTTGAACAAAACCATTGAAAGTAAAAGATTTAAACACGATTTAACGCCTTGACTACTAGTGTTTTGTATTGTTTTTCGCAACTTTAGATACCTAGATGTTTCTTGGCTTTACTACTATTATTATGGTTTCTTTTGTGAAACCTCTTAATTGTTTTTTCAATTAAATTTGATTTGAAGCTTTTTTAACTATTGTTAGATTGGTTTCTTTTTTCTCTTTTTGCACCTGTAACTTGTAATAATCTGCAATTTGTTGGGCATAATCTAAACTATCTTTACCAATGTAGTTAAGTAGCATTTTTTCGGTACTATGAGCCGTTATTTGCATTATTAATGCCGTTGGCAGTTTTCCATATAAGTTCGATGCAAACGAGCGTCTGCAAACGTGAGAACCGACTAATTCATGTTTAGGATAAACCCCCTCAATTTTTCTTTTTAGTTTGTTGCCTTTGCCCTTTTCTAAGACTTTAAGTTTTTTTCCTTTTATCAATTCGTCAATCTCAGCAAGTTTACAAATCTCTTTAATATGCTTATTGAATTTTTGACTTGAAATTTTATAAGGCAATCCATTTGCTAAAATTTTTCTTGTTGTACCTAATACTGGTATCGTAACTTTTTTACCTGTCTTCTGTTGAATAAGTTCAATTACTTCTAAACCATCTAAGATTATAAAATTACTTTTATCAATTTTCAATAAATCACTTACTCGTTGCCCTATATTACAACCTAATAAAAGCCATTTTCTAGCGTTTTTAAGTGCATCCGATAATAACTCCGTTTTTTCTATTTTTTCGAGTTCTGAGGGGGTTAAATAAATAATATTATCATTACTAGGCTTTGTACTTTCAATCCTTTTAAGTTGGGCATTTACTTCAATACCATTTATATCTGCATCATAACAAACCGTTTTCAAGTCTGCAATAATTTTTAAGGCAGTACTTTTTTGATAACCTTTTGTTTTAAGTAAATATTTTAAAAAGTCTTTTGCGAATTTTACATTAACCTCCTTTACTTTTATTGACTGGTTGCCTTGATATTCTAGTATTTTACTTAATAAAGAATTATACGCGTTAATTCGGCTTTTAGACAAACCGAGTTCTTTTTTTGCGTTTTTACGAACCTCTGCATTATCAATAATATCTTGAATAGCATCGGTTAATAAATCACTTTGTTTGTATTCGGTTATACGTTTAAAATGTAAATCAATAGCATCTTGCAACCAATTACCATTTATTGAAATACCATTAGCATTTGCATCATTAAGCCTTTTAATTATGCCATTTGACAAATCTTTTAAATCAGTAGAAAGATTTTTATTAATAACACTTGTTTGCTTTGGTAGTGATTTATCTAAACTCCAATTTTTAGGATTTATAAATAAACCCGTTTTACGTTTAATTACTAATTTTCGATTAACAGACAATCTTAAGTAAATTGGTGCATTGTCAGACTTACTTTGAAGTAAAAATTTAATAGTTGCCATAATGTAGAATATTTGAACACTCAAATATATTAATTATACAGATACTAGTCAACCATTAGTCAGCATTTAGTCAACCGATTTAAACAATATTAAATTACTATAGATTTCACAAAAACCTTTAAAACCTTTGTAAATATACATTTAACAGCACAAATCGTTATTATACTGGGGTTAATCAACCAACCATATTTAAGGGTTTCAATTCCCGCCTTGAGTACTAGATAATCATAAAATTACACAAAAACCTGTAAATCAACTATTTGCGGGTTTTTTTATTTTATTTAGCACCATATAAAAGAGACTTAATTGATTTCACATATTTTATTTTACCCCAACATTAAATTCGTTCTAATTACCTGATTTTCAGCACATTAAATCAATTTTTATTTGTTAAAATTTTAGTATATTTAAGCTCAAGAACTACTTCACTCTAAACTGGTTTAATATTTAAGTTCTAGTTGTGTTTCTAAAACTATTGCCAATACCTTAATAAATTATGGAGATTCTTAAATCCAATACTCTAAAATCAATTATTCTTATATGTTTATTTGTGATTTTTGGGTGTTCCAATACCGGAGAAACTAAAAAACACAAAATTGGTTTTTCTCAGTGTATTAGTAAAGATGATTGGAGAAAAGCCATGGATTATGAAATGGAAGTTGAAGCTTCATTGAATGAAGAAATTGACTTAACTATTTTCCAGGCTAACGAGGATATCGAACTTCAAAAATTGCATATTGAATCTATGATAAACAATGGGTTTGATGTGATTATAGTTTCTCCATTAAGACCAGAACCATTAGTTTCAGTAATTGAAAAAGCTTATGATAAGGGTATTCCAGTCATTATTATTGACCGAAAAATTAATTCCCAAAAATTCACAGCATTTATTGGTGCCAATAACCTAGATGTTGGTCGCAATGCCGCCAATTATATTGCGTCTTTAAATGAAAAACAATCCAAGATTTTAGAAATTAGCGGAAGTGATAATTCTTCACCTGTTATAGAACGTCATTTAGGGTTTCATGAAATTATAAATAATGAACCCAATATATCTGTTGAATACACAATTAACGATGAAGATATTGAATATAGAATACCACAAATTTTAGATTCGTTACCTATTAAACCAATTAACCTTGTGTACGCCTTTAATGATGATATTGCCTATAGAACTTGGAAAATTGCAAAAGCAAAGGGCGTTGAGGAATCTATTAAATTTATTGGTGTTGATGGTTTATATGGGCCAAATAACGGCATTCAGTTAGTGCAAAACGGGGTGTTGGCTGCCACCATATTATATCCAACGGGAGGTGATGAAGCCATAAAAATTGCCATGAAACTATTGCGAAATGAAACCGTTTCCAAAAACAACATATTAAACACGACTGTTATTGATTATAGAAATGCTGAGATAATGAAAAACCAGTATGATAAAATTAATAAACATCAAAATGAAATAGAAGAACAACAAGAAAAAATAAGAAAACAAGAAGAAACATTTTCAACCCAAAAGAACATACTAAGGGTACTATTAGGCTTTCTAATTACAAGTTTACTTTTAGCAACCTATAGTATATACTCAGCCTATAGCATTAAAAAGAAAAAACGCAAGCTGGAAATTCAAAATAAAAAAATAACTACTCAGCGTAATCAAATCAAGAAATTTGCCGAAGAAGTAAAAGCAAGTAACAATGCCAAAACAAATTTCTTTACAGGGTTATCACACGAATTTAAAACACCAATAACACTTATTTTATCTTCAATTGAATCTTTAAGTGAAGATAACACGATTAAGGACAACAAACTTTTAAGAGAAATCGGGCTGATTTATAATAATTCTAAACGCCTATTACGATTAATAAACCAACTACTAGATTTTAGAAAAATTGAAGACAGAAAATTTATTTTAAAAGCATCAGAAACCAATCTTTATGAGTTTTCAACTGGAATTTTTAAAGATTTTGAGCGAGAAGCGCAAAAACGAAATATCGATTTCTTAATTAAAACTAACGATGAAAATTTAAAAATATACATTGACAGAAACTTAATGGATAAAGTATATTTTAATTTATTATCCAATGCATTTAAGTTTACACCAGATAATGGGAGTATACACATTAAAATTGTAAATGAAGCTGATAGTAACTTTGTAAAAATCTATTTTAAAGACAGCGGAATTGGCATACCTAAAAAAGATCTACAGAGTGTTTTTAAAGCATTTTTTCAGGCATCAAACAACAACAAAGTAAGCTCAGGTATTGGTTTGCATTTATCAAAAGAATTTGTAGAAATGCATAAAGGAACCCTTGATGTATCAAGCAAACATGGCACAGAATTTACTTTAACACTCTATAAAGGAAATGCACATTTAAGTTCCGATGAGATTGTTTACGAACCCGATTTAATAGATAATTCTGTTTTAAATTTTAATACAGATATAGAAGAAAATGAGTTTGTAGAGCTTGATACTCTAAAAGATAAAGAACAATATTCTATACTTATAATTGAAGATAATTCAGACTTAATTAAATATTTAAGAAATAAACTTATAAGTGAGTATCACGTACATGTGTCTGACGGGACTGATGGTATTGAAAAAGCTTATGAAATAGTACCAGACATAATTATTTGTGATATTAATTTACCCGACAAAACTGGTTTTGAAATATGTGAAATTTTGAAAAAGGACTTAAGATCATCTCATATTCCATTAATTATGCTTACTGCTTTAAACAACAAAGAATCCTATTTAAAAGGATTGGAATCTGGCGCAGATTTATATCTAACCAAACCGTTTAGCTTTGCTGTTCTTCAACAGTCTATCAAAACGGTGATTTATAATAGAGAAAAGCTTCGTTATTACTTTGTAAACAACATCCACAAAATAAATACAGATAATAGTTTTGGCTCTATAGAACAGGAGTTCTTATCTAATATAAACAAAATAATAAACAAAAATTTAGATAATTCTAAATTTTCAGTTGAAAACTTAGCTAATACACTAAACATCTCTAGAGTACAGTTATACCGAAAAACCAAAGCTATTTTAGGCGTTTCTATTAGTGATTATATTCAAAATATACGCCTTGAAAGAGCAAAAACGCTTCTACAAGAAACCCAATTAACAATTTCAGAAATAGCCTATGCAACAGGCTTTTCTTCTCCTAATTACTTTTCTACAAGTTTTAAGAACAAATTCGATAATTCACCCAAAGCTTACAGAGCGTCTTAATAACCTTAATACTCCTCAATTTTTTTATGTTATCAACTTAATGCTTTATTAAAACAAAGCGCACTTTTTTTTATGTAATTCAACAGCTTTACAGCTGTTATTAATGATAATAACAAAATATAGGGGTAATTTTTATCAAATTCTCATTTCAAAAACTTCTAAACAAGTATCCATTTTGAAATAATTATGTAACAATATTAGAGTTTAGTTTTTTATCACCAGAAACACATACACGCAACTAGCTGTATTACAACGATTTATACATCATTAAATTCTAGCTATACAATTTCAATACATATTGAAACAAATGTAACACTACAAAAATGCCTTTCCGTGTAATTTGCACATACTAGAACTAACTAAACACCACCACATGAATAAGAAGATACTAATTTGGTCTATTACAGCAGCTTTGGCTGGTTTCCTTTTTGGATTTGATACTGTAGTTATCTCAGGCGCAGAAAAAAAACTACAATTACTATGGGGTTCTTCAGATATGTTCCATGGCGTTGTAGTAATTGGAATGGCACTTTGGGGAACAGTAATAGGTGCTTTTTTTGGTGGTATTCCCACCAATAAATTAGGACGTAAAAGCACCTTAGTATGGATTGGTGTTTTATATACAATCTCAGCACTAGGCTCTGCTCTAGCTAACGACCCTATAACTTTTGCGGTTTTTAGGTTTATTGGAGGTTTAGGAGTTGGAGCATCAACAATAGCAGCTCCAGCGTATATCTCTGAAATAGCACCAGCCAAAGACCGAGGAAAACTAGTTGGCTTGTATCAATTTAACATAGTATTCGGAATCCTTGTCGCCTTCCTATCCAATTACTTGCTAAATAACATAGGAGAAAATGCTTGGCGATGGATGGTAGGTGTTGAAGCAATTCCCGCAGCTATTTATACACTTTTTGTATTAACTGTTCCAAAAAGCCCTAGATGGTTATTAACTAAATTTAGAATTAGCGAAGCTTTAGGTGTCCTAAAAATTATTAATCCAGATCAGAATCCAGAAAAGTTGATGATGGAAATTAAGGATGAAATGGAGAATACGGTACCCAATGAAAACATCTTCTTAAAGAAGTATAGATTCCCATTAACTCTAGCATTTTTAATTGCCTTTTTCAATCAATTATCAGGAATTAACGCACTGCTTTATTATGCTCCTAGAATTTTAGCAGAAGCAGGCCTTGAAGAAAGCTCTGCACTTTTAAGCAGCATAGGCGTAGGTATAACAAACCTATTATTTACCCTTTTAGGTATTTATTTAATTGATAGATTAGGACGAAAGCAACTTATGTACATATGTTCTTTTGGCTATATAATCTCATTAAGTTTAGTTTCTGCCGCCTTCTTTTTTAGCTGGGAAGGCAGTGTAATGCCCATTTTTCTATTCATGTTTATAGCGGCACATGCTATTGGTCAAGGCACAGTAATATGGGTATTTATTTCTGAGATTTTCCCGAATCATTTAAGAGGTTCTGGGCAATCATTTGGAAGTTCGGTACACTGGATTCTGGCTGCTATTGTCCCCTCTTTAGTACCTGTATTATTCTCTACAATAGGAGCGGGCATGGTTTTTCTATTCTTTGCAATTATGATGGGGTTTCAGTTACTATTTGTAATTTTTATGATGCCAGAAACCAAGGGAATAACCTTAGAGGAGTTAAGTAAAAAACTAATTAAGTAAGATAAACAATATGAAAACAGTAAAAAAAGCAAATTTAGTTCTGATGTTTTTGGTTTTAACCTTCATTATTGGATGTAAAGGTAAAAGTGAAACCAATCAAAATGTTGATGAATTAACAAATGAAAATTATTCAGAAGAAGATCTATACCGCCCTAACTTTCATTTTACACCAAAAAAAGCTTGGATGAACGACCCTAATGGTATGTTCTATTATAATGGATATTATCATTTATACTTTCAGTATCATCCAGATAGTAATGTTTGGGGCCCAATGCATTGGGGGCACGCTATAAGTACAGATATGATTTCATGGACCGAACAGCCCATAGCCATTTATCCAGATGAATTAGGGACTATTTTTTCAGGGAGCGCCGTAGTTGATTTTAGCAACAGTTCTGGTTTAGGAGAAGTAAATGAAGCAATACCCATTGTTGCCATATATACCAGTTCAAAAAAATTAGATGGAAATGATAATTGGAAACAAACCCAAAGTATTGCATACAGTAATGACGAGGGTAAAACCTTTACTAAATACGAGAATAATCCGGTAATAGATAATAATACAATAAAAGATTTTAGAGACCCAAAAGTTACCTGGGATGATGAAAGAAATAAATGGATAATGTCTCTTGCTGCTGGAGATAAAATCATGTTTTACGAATCCAAAGACTTAAAAAACTGGAAATTACTTTCAGAATTCGGACAAGGTATTGGTGCTCATGGCGGTGTATGGGAATGTCCAGATCTCTTTAAACTACCAGTTATTGGAACCGATGAATCTAAATGGGTACTTTTTGTAAGTATTAATCCTGGCGGCCCAAATGGAGGTAGTGCTACCCAATATTTTATAGGAGATTTTGATGGAACTACATTTACTATGGACGAAGAATTTGAAACAGCAATTAGTAAAAAACATGATTACTGGATAGATTTTGGAAGAGATAATTATGCAGGTGTGACATGGTCTAATGCTACAAGAAAAGACGGCAGTAAACTTATGTTAGGTTGGATGTCTAATTGGGATTACGCTCAGAAAGTACCAACTGAAACTTGGAGAAGTGCTATGACTATAGCTAGAAAAGTACAACTTCAAAAAAACGAAACTGGCTATAGATTATTATCTAACCCGGTAGAAGAATTAACAAACTACAGAAGTACGAAATATAAAAAAGAAAATACAACAATTAAAGGTGACACAAAAATTATAGATGCTACATCTATTGATTTGGCTAGCGCAGAAATTCAATTCAATATTTCAAACTTAAAAGAAACCATATACACATTTAAGCTCTCTAACAAAAAAGGAGAGGAATTGTTATTTGGGTATGATAACACAAAAAAAGAGTTTTTTATAGATAGAAAAAAATCAGGAAAAACAAACTTTTCTGAAAAATTTGCTCATAGAAAAACTCTAGCTGGAAGAACTTCAACTAATAATAATTTATCAGGAACTATTTTATTAGACAAAACTTCAATTGAATTATTTTATGATAATGGTGAAACGGTATTAACCGAAATTTTCTTTCCAAATACACCTTATACAAAATTAAGTCTTGAAGCCAAAAATCAAGAATTTATTCTTGACAACATTGAAGTGCACCAATTAAACTTTAACTAACCTAAGTATTAACTAAACTAAGTATTAACTAAATTAAATTATGATGAAATTAAAACAACTATTTTTTATACCTGTATTTGCTTTAATGAGCTTATGGGTGCAAGCACAGGTTACAGGAACTGTTACCTCGTTAGAAGATGGTATGCCTTTGCCAGGTGTATCTGTAATTGTAAGTGGTACAACTCAAGGTGCGGCCACAGATTTTGACGGAAACTATGTTTTGGATGGTATCGATACAAATGCGACATTAGTTTTTAGTTACGTAGGCTATAAAACTCAAGAAATTCAAATTAATGGACGTTCTGTAATTGATGTTGTGCTAACTGAAGATGCAGCTTCGCTTGACGAAATTATTGTTACTGGATATGCAAGAGAAAGAAAGGTAGACGTAACAGGAGCAATCACCGTTGTTGAGCTTGGACCTACTGAAGGTGCTAGCATGAGTTCCGGTAGTGCTATACAAGGTTTACAAGGAAGAGTTCCTGGAGTATTTATTGAAAAATCTGGCGACCCTACAGGAGCTAGTAGCAATATTTTAATTCGTGGTGCTACAACCTTAGGTAATAATGATCCTTTATTTGTTATTGATGGCGTTCCTACAGTAAGGCAAGATGTTTTCTCTAGTATTAATCCAAGTACTATAGAATCTGTACAAGTGCTTAAAGATGCTTCGGCATCCTCTCTTTATGGTGCTCGTGCTGGTAATGGTGTAATTATTGTCACTACTAAAAACAGCGCAAAAGCAGCTGGAGGCGAAAAATTTAAAGTAAGCATAAATTCAAATATTTCGGTGCTTTCTGAAAAGCAACAGCGGTATGACATGCTTAATGCCCAACAAAGAGGACAAGCACTGTGGCAAGCTTCGGTTAATGATGGTTCAGATCCCAATAGTGGATATGGCGAAATATATAATTTCGATTGGAATGGAGATTTTAACAACCCTGTTTTAAACGGAGTAACTGTACAACCTTTTGTAGGAGGCGACACCAACGTTCCTGCTGGAGATACAGATTGGCAAGATGAAAGCTATAAAACTGGTTATGTTTATAACAATGAAATTTCTGTTTCTGGAGGTACTGATAATTCTTTTCATTTACTTAATATCGGACATTTAAGAAACACGGGGATTTTGAAATACACGGGTTACGAAAGAATTTCTGCAAAATTAAATTCTAATTTTAATCTATTTAATAATAGGTTAAGAGTAGGTGTTAATACTCAAATGTTTACATCTGATGAAACATTGGCATCTCCAGATGTTGGTAGCGCACCAACGCCAGGTTTAGCTATTACTTTAGCACCAACCTTACCAGTTTATGATGCTAATGGCGATTTTGCTGGTCCTTTAGGTTCGGGGTATTCAGACAGAAACAACCCTGTTTTAATGCAATATTTAAACCGTTGGGACAACACCGACAGAACAACTTTCTTTGGAAATATTTGGGGTGAATTTGATATTATTGAAAATTTAACTTTTAGAACAAGTTTAGGTTTAGATTATAGTGATTTTAACAGAAGAGATATTGAAACTAAAGTTAATAATGGATTTATTACAAGAGGTAATAATAGACTAATACAAGGAAACAGCAAGTTTACAAGTTTGGTTTTTACAAATACATTAAGCTACCAATTAGAACTTAACGAAAAACATAAATTTGGTGTTTTATTAGGAACAGAATCTATATCAGATGATTCTCAAAATTTTACAGCTCAAGCAGATGGTTTTGCCGTAGAGTCAGAATCGTTCTTTCAACTAGATGCTGCATCTGGAGCTAGAACAAACACAGGATCTTCAACAGGAAGTCGTTTACTATCTCAGTTTGGTAAAATTAATTATGGATACGACGACAGGTACTTAGCTTCTTTTACTTTACGTCGTGATGGGTCTTCTAGATTTGGACCAGAAAATAGATACGGTATTTTTCCTGCTGCAACAGTAGGTTGGAGAATTAGTAATGAAGAGTTTTGGAATGACAATGACATTGTAAATTCATTAAAGTTTAGAGCGGGATACGGAGAAGTAGGAAACCAAACTATTGGCGATGTTGCACGTTTTGGGTTATTTGAATCTAGATATGGCGCAAATCAGTTACAAGCAACAGGAGATACATTCTTTTTTAATACATTCTACAATGTTGGTACTGCGTACGATTTAAATGGAAATAACACAGGTAATTTACCTTCTGGATTTGTATCTATTCAAGCAGCAAATGCTGGGTTAAAATGGGAGACTACTAAAGAAATTAACTTAGGTCTAGATTTTACATTATTTAATAATAATGTTGTTGGGTCTTTTGACTATTTCACAAGAGAAACCTCAGATATTTTAACTATACCTCCAATTGCATCGGCAATTGGTGAAGGTCAATTAAGAACTTTAAATGGAGCAACTACCCAAGTTAAAGGTTGGGAATTATCTCTAGGGTATTCTAAAACATTGGATAACGGTTTATCGTTTACAGTGGCAACTAACTTTGGCTCATTTAAGGACGAGATTACCGAATTACCTGCAGAAGTCGTATCTGCTTTTCCTGGAACTGTTGATAATTCTATTATCGGTCACTCACAATTTTCAATTTTTGGTTATAAATCTGATGGATTATTCCAAAGTCAAGCAGATGTAGATTCTAGTCCAACTCAAGTTCCGGCAGGAAGACCAGGAGGAATTAAATTTAAAGATTTAGATGGTAATGGTAGTATAGGTGTTGAAGATAGAGATTTCCTAGGAACCACCTTACCAGATCTAGAGTATGGTATTAGAATTGACATGGCCTACAAAAACTTTGACTTATCATTGTTTGGCTCTGGCGTAACAGGAAGAATAGGACAAGACCCTTATATTTTCTGGAATAATTTTGTTCAAGGTAGAGAAAATGCAGGGCTTGGTGTTTTAGATGCATGGTCACCAACCAACACGAATTCAAGTATTCCATCTTTAACACTAGCAAATAACGACACAAGAATTTCTGATTATTTATTTAGAAATAACTCTTATTTCAAATTAAGAAACCTTCAATTTGGCTATTCTCTTTCTGAAGAATTAGCAAATAAATTAGGTGGAATGACTAGCTGTAGAGTTTATTTTCAAGGAGAAAATCTTTTCTGGTTTACTCCAAGTGATTATATAGGTGCCGACCCAGAACGTACAGATGTAAATAGAATCCCAGTTCCTACAACGCTTTCATTAGGACTTAATATTAACTTTTAAAAATGGTAAACATGAAAAAATATATAAAAACAATAATAACAGGAATTATGGCAACATTGGTTTTGTTTGCTTGTTCCGAAGATTTTTTAGAATACGAACCAGAAGGTGTTTTATCTAATGAAAATGTAGCAACTGCCGAAAATGCTGAAGCCTTAGTGGTAGCCGCTTATGCAGGAATTGCTAATGATGATATGGTTGGACCATTAACTAGTATGTGGGTATATGGAAGTGTACGTTCTGATGACGCTTATAAAGGCGGCGGCGGACGTGGTGATGTTGATGTTGTGGATAGATACGAGCAATATAACTTAACGGTTGCTGATGATCCTTTAGATTGGATGGCACCAAGAACCTGGACAAACTATTACGCTGCTATTTCTAGAGCTAATTTTGCTTTGGATGTCATCAACCAGATACCAGATGCCGATTATGCAGATAAAACAACAAGACAAGCTGAGCTTAGATTCTTAAGAGCTCACTCTCATTTTGTTTTAAAAACGTTATTCAAAAAAATTCCATATATCACTGAGGGTTTATCACAGGAAGAAATTTTAGAAATTGATAACCGTTTAGATAATGATGCTTTATGGAACACTATAGCTGACGATTTCTTATTTGCATACAATAATTTGCCACCAGCACAAGACCAAGTTGGTAGAGCAGATAGAAATGCAGCTGCTGCATATTTAGCTAAACTACGATTGTATCAAGCTTACGAGCAAAATGAAACTCATCAAGTTACCAATATTAACATGTCTCGTTTACAAGAAGTGGTAGATTATGCAGATGATGTTACTGGTGCATTAGAAGCAGATTACGGTAATAATTATTTGGATGGATTTGATAATGGTTCAGAATCTATTTGGGCTGCACAGTTTTCTATAAATGATGGAACAACAGTAGGTCGAGTAAGTTTTGTAACAGGTTTAAACTCTCCTCACGGAACAGGTTTATACGGGTGTTGTGGTTTCCACTTAGCAAGTCACAACATGGTAAATGCCTTTAAAACGAATGCATTAGGCTTACCTTTATTAGATACCTTTAATGATAGTAATATTTTTGATGTAGTAAATGATGATGGAGAAACACCTTTAGAACTAGGAATTACTTTAGACCCAAGAATTGATCATACAGTTGGAATACCTGGACGTCCTTTTAAATATCGTAATACCGTTAATGAGCCAGGTGATATGATTTATAATTTTAGTTGGGCTAGAGATCCAGGAGTGTATGGCTATTTTGGAAACATGAAAGAGCAACAAGCTCCAGACTGCTCATGTTACGTTAAAGAAGGACCGTTTGTAGGAACTTCTAAAAACATAGAGTTTATTAGATATGCCGATGTTCTTTTATTTAAGGCAGAAGCTTTAATACAAATGAATCAAGTAGATGATGGCATTGGATTGATTAATGAAGTTAGACGACGAGCAGCCGCTAGCACACAAAGACAAATGGATGCAGGAGCATCAGATGTTTACAACATTGGAGAATATCCAATGGGAATGTCTAAAGAAGACGGTATAAAAGCCTTAATGTTTGAAAGACGTTTAGAGTTTGGCATGGAAGGCCCTAGATTTTTCGACTTAGTACGTTGGGGAATTGCCGAGCCTGTACTTAACGCCTATTTGGATGTTGAGAAAACTAGAAAAGATTTTCTTTCTAACGCAAAATTTACGGCAGGAAGAGATGAGTACTACCCTATTCCGCAAAGAGAAATTGATTTTACAGGGGGGTTATATGACCAAAACCCTGGATATTAATTAAAGTAATTAGTTTGAGTTAGTTACTAGTTTGAGTCTTTAAATTGGTTGATTATTTGTTTAGTTTTAATTAATCAGTTTTTGATTTAAGAGGGGGTTTAATTCGGCCCCCTCTTTTTAATTTTAAAATAAAAAATATGTCAAAAATAGTTTGTTTTGGAGAAGTATTATGGGATGTATTTCCTACTCATAAAAAAATAGGGGGAGCGCCTCTAAACGTAGCAAGTAGACTACAATCATTTAATCATGATGTAACTATGGTTAGCGCTATTGGCAAAGGAAAAAGCGGGGCAGAAATTATGCAATACCTTAAGGATTGTGGTGTAAATACTAGTTGTGTACAAGTTAATCCAGAGTATAAAACAGGTAAAGTAAAAGTTATGCTTAATACACAAGGGTCAGCGTCTTACGATATTAAATACCCAAGAGCTTGGGATAAAATAAGGCTAACCGAGGTAAATAAAAAAGCGGTTAAAAATGCGGATGCGTTTGTTTTTGGTAGTTTAGTGGCAAGAGATGATAATTCTAGAAACACTTTAAATGAGCTAATAGAACTTGCAAAATATAAAATCTTTGATTTAAATTTAAGAACACCTTACTATACCAAAGAGGTTTTATTTCGCTTAATGGATAAAGCTGATTTTATTAAATTTAATGATGACGAACTTTATGAGGTTAGTGAATATATGGGTTCAAAATACAAATCATTAGAGCAAAACCTTATGTTTATTTCAGAAAAAACAAACACAAAACGTATTTGTGTTACCAAAGGGTCGCATGGCGCCGTTTTACTCTATAATGGCAACTTGTATTATAATAGTGGTTTTCTTATAAAAGTTATTGACACTGTTGGTGCCAGAGACTCTTTTTTAGGAACTCTAATTAGCCAATTATTAAATAAAGCAAATCCGCAAGAAGCTTTAGATTACGCATGTGCCGTTGGCGCATTGGTGGCCCAAAGTGAGGGAGCGAATCCGGTTCTACTAAAATCTGACATAGATGCTTTTATAAACCCTTATTAACACCTAATACACCTCTATGTTGACCGATATTTAGACCTAAAATCAATGAAATCCTATCAAATTCAACTTAAAGCGTTTATCTATTTTAAAAAAGGCACCAATTCGGTTTAAGTAAAATCTCCGCCCTCCGAAACACCCTTAAAACCATAGGTTTTCTAGTGAGTTCCCCTTGAGCACAAAAGGCTATAACAAATTTGTTATAGCCTTTTTTTTATATGTAAAAATGTTATTAGTGTAACATACTTGGAGTAGCAACCGTTCTAAACCCAACATGCTCTGCAGATGAGTCTAAACTTGTACCCATTCTAGCAGATACACGGTAACTTGCGCAATACGAATCGCTACATAAAAAGGACCCGCCTTTTATTACCTTTTCGGGTGTATATGGCATATTTGGATTATAGGCCTTATCGGCTCCTTGCGGGTTAAAAATATCTTTATTGCTAGACTTTAGCTCTTGATAATAATTAATATTATACCAATCGGTTGTAAACTCCCAAACATTTCCTGCCATATCATATAAGCCAAAATCGTTTGGTGGATACGTTTTTACAGGAGCGGTTCGTTCATAACCATCTTGCAAGGTGTTGTTTACTGGAAATTCGCCTTCCCAACTATTTACCATCTTAGATAACTCTGCCCTATCGTCTCCCCAAAAATAAATAGCGCTCGTTTTTTTACCTCTTGCGGCATATTCCCATTCTGCCTCAGTAGGTAAACGTCTGCCAGCCCATTCACAATACGCTTGCGCATCTTCAAAACTTATATGTACTACCGGATGATTTTCTTTTCCTTCAATACTACTATCTGGACCACTAGGGTGCTTCCAATTTACCCCAATTACCCAACGCCACCATTGTGAGAAATCATATAAATTAGGTAATGAGGTTTTTGTCTTTTTAAACATTAATGATCCCGGTTGTAAAATACTATCATGTGGTTTTGGCGTGCCTTCGGGAAGTTGTTTTTTCATGTCTTCCCAATCAATTTCACGCTCGGCTACCGTTACATAATTTGTTGCGTTAACAAACTTTGTAAATTCAGCATTGGTAACTTCTGTAATATCCATAAAAAACCCATCAACAGAAACAGCGTGTTGCGGTTTTTCATGACTCATAGCCATTTCATCCTGATCTACAGCACCTTGTAAAAAGGAACCGCCTGGAATCCAAACCATGCCATCTGGAGGATTAGAAATCAATTTTTCTTTATCCTCACTAGGTATTTGGTTGCTTACTTCCTTAGTTGCCTCAACCACCTCTAAAGCTTTTTCAGTTTGCTTGTTTTTACATGAAAACATACCTAATAAGCAAACCATAACTACAACTAACCCTTTATTTTTATTCATTATTATAATTATCAGTTTATATCGGTAAATGTATTTATTTAATGACTTATAACCCAAAATTATACATTTAAAGTATTTTTTTTAACATAACGTAATTAACTTTTCAGTCTTTTAGTTTTAATTACCTTTGCATAACTTAAATATGTGCATTTATGATATATTCAATGACAGGTTATGGTAAATCTGTTTTGCAATTGCCAACAAAAAAGATAACAATAGAACTTAAATCTTTAAACAGTAAAAACTTAGATTTAAACGCTCGAATGCCTTCTATATATAGAGAAAAAGAATTATCTATTAGAAAAATTCTTGCCGATAAATTAGAACGCGGAAAGGTTGATTTTTCAATTTATGTTGAAGCCACCGCCGAAGATACATCTACGCAAATAAACACGCCAGTTGTTAAACAATATATGGAGCAACTAAAGCAAGTTGTAGATGGTAATGACATGGATTTACTTAAAATGGCTGTTCGTTTTCCAGACGCCCTTAATACTGTGCGCGAAGAAATTAATGAAAGTGAATGGAAAACTATTGAAACTGAAATTCATAATGCTATAAATGCACTAAATCAACACAGGTTAGATGAAGGCAAAGTACTAGAGCAAGATTTTAACAATCGTATTATTTCTATTGGAACCATACTTGAGCAAATAATAGCTATGGACCCTGAGCGTGTTGAAGGGGTTCGCGAACGTTTACTAAAAGGTGTCCAAGAATTAAGGGAGAAACACGACGAAAACAGGTTTGAGCAAGAACTGGTCTATTACATTGAAAAATTTGATATTACCGAAGAAAAGGTACGCTTAAAAAATCACCTAAATTATTTTACAGAGTCTATTAACACTAAAGATTCTAATGGAAAAAAATTAGGATTTATTAGCCAAGAAATGGGTAGAGAAATAAATACCATAGGCTCTAAAAGTAATTATGCCCCAATGCAACAATTGGTGGTGCAAATGAAAGACGAATTGGAAAAAATTAAGGAACAGTTATTGAACGTACTTTAAAAAAGTTGACGGCAGTCAATCTTTAGTCGGCAGTAATCGGTAAAATATTAGCGTAAAAGTGGCAGAAAAAAAAATAAAGAAACAAGGTAAACTTATTGTATTTTCGGCGCCTTCAGGTTCTGGTAAAACAACTATAGTTAGGCATTTACTAGGAAAAGAAAATCTAAATTTAGAGTTTTCAATATCGGCAACCTCTAGAGCAAAAAGAGGAACAGAAGAACATGGAAAAGATTATTATTTTTTGTCTGCCAAAGAATTTAAAAATAACATTAAAGACGATAACTTTTTAGAATGGGAAGAAGTGTATCGCGATAACTTTTATGGTACCCTAAAAACCGAAGTTGAACGCATTTGGGCACTAGGTAAAAACGTGATTTTTGATATTGATGTTTCTGGAGGATTACGAATTAAAAGAAAATTCCCAGAAGAAACACTTGCTATTTTTGTTAAACCACCTAGCATAGACGAATTGAAAATACGTTTAAAAAAGCGTAAAACTGAAAGTGCCGACAAAATAAATATGCGCGTTGCAAAAGCTTCGGCAGAATTAGCAACAGCTCCTTTATTTGATACAATAATTATCAACGACGATTTAGATAAGGCACTCCTAGAAGCTGAAAAAAAAGTAACAGACTTCTTAAACTCCTAGTATTATAAAATGAAAATAGGTTTGTTTTTTGGCTCGTTTAACCCCATTCACGTTGGGCATTTAATTATTGCCAACCATATGGCAGAACACACTAAGCTCGATCAAGTTTGGTTTGTGGTTACACCACACAATCCGTTTAAAAAGAAAAGCACACTTTTAGATAACTACCAAAGGCTAGAAATGGTGCATTTAGCTACACAAGACTACGATTCTTTAACCCCTTGTGACATTGAATTTAACCTCACCCAACCCAATTATACAGTAAACACCTTAGTGCATTTACTTGAAAAATACCCAACTCATGAATTTGCACTAATAATGGGCGAAGACAACTTAAAAAGTTTCCACAAATGGAAAAACTATGAGGTTATTTTAGAAAATCACCATATTTATGTGTACCCGCGAATTTCTAAAACCAAGCCAGACGCCCCAAAGGGAAAAAACCAATTTGACGGGCACGAAAAAATTCATGTTATCGACGCTCCCATTATCGAGCTATCTTCCACTTTTATTAGAAAATCCATCAAGGCAGGCAAGAATGTAAAGCCCATGCTTCCAAAACATGTTTGGAAATATTTAGACGAGATGAATTTTTATAGGTAACACTACACCAACAACAATCTACTGACAAACAACAAATTACACATTAGTAAAAATCCCTTTATAGTGTTTTTTTTGCTTCTCATCGAAAAAAAAAAGAGCAAAAGAATAAAATTATGCACCTTTAGTAAGAGGTTTCAATAATTCTTTTAATAAAAGTCCTATTAACACTTATTGAACTTCACTTTCCCTATAGCATCGATTTTTAGCGCAGTCCCAAGCTGCCACAAAATTGCTAATGTTTGCAAAACAGTGTTTGCGCCTATTCCAAATGTTTTGGTTAATAATAAGCTATTAATCAACACCATCACAAAGGGTTTATTAAATCGTGCATCTTAGTTTAAAGTTTTAATGATTCTTTTGATAAAAGTTATTTTTTTCAGGTTTATCAATCAATTTTTGATTTCCTCTCTCAATAGCATCGATTTTTAGCGCAGTCCCAAGCTGCTACAAAATTGCCACTGTTTGCAAAACACTGTTTGCAAAACAGTGTTTGCAAAATAGTGTTTGCGCCTATTCCCAAATGTTTTGGTTAATTATAAGCTATTAATCAAATACGAACAAAAATGACTCTAAAATTACTACTCGATTTCCAATTTTTCTAAGACTAATTTTAACATTAAAGTCAGGCTATGTAGTTTAAAAAGCTCTCTGACGATTTTAAAAACAAGTGAATTATTCGCAAATAAAAACAACTATACCAATACCAAAAATTATGAAAAATTTCAAACCATACTTAATTCCGCTGTATCAACAATACAAGAATTTAATTACACAAAACTCTAAGTCATTCCTCATTATGCTTTTAACATTGTTTGCAATGTTATTTACACAACAAGCAGAAGCTAGTCATTTTAGGGGTGGCACAATTACCTGGAGGGTAACGGATGGCACCACGGTTGAGTTCACCGTTACTTCTGCATGGCGAAGCACTTTGGTGTCTACCCCTAATATTTCTGATCCTTCTCCGGGAGGTTACACTATGATATCCAATGTGAACGTCAGTACTGTAAATGGTGTTACAACAAGGGTAACAAAGTTCATAAAGACTTTCAGTTCCAATGGCCCACATAGAGTATCTTGGGGCAGCTGCTGCAGAATAGGAGGACTATCAAATTCTTCAACATCTGGGAGTTTTGAGCTTTATACAATAGTGGACTTTTCCAATGGAAATGAGAATAGCCCAGTTTCTTCTTTACCAGCGATTGTGAATGTATCGGATGGCTTATCGCCTGCCACATTTTCCGTTCCTGCTAATGATCTTGATGGAGACAATTTAACTTATAGATTAGCAACTACTTCTGAATTGTTCGGTAATCCCCCTCCTGGAATGTCCATAAATTCAACGACTGGGCAGATATCAGTAAATACTTCTTTAGGTAACTATATCCCTAATCAACTTTGGTACGCAGGGGTAGTTATATCAGATGGACAAGCAGAAATATATACGGACTTTTTATTACAAATCACAAATACGTCCACACCACCTGTATTCAATTATGGGCCCACACCTCCAGATGAGGCAGTATATCAGACTTCTCCTGGTAACCTAATCTCATTCCAAGTAGAAGCACAGGATATAGATCCAGGAGGGACTATAGCTTTATTATTCGCTTCCGGTTTGCCTGGAGGAGCAAGTTTTAATCAATCAAGTGGTAATCCAGCTCAATCTTCTTTTAGCTGGAACCCGACTGCTACAGATTTTGGAACTTATGTTTTAAATTTTATAGCACAAGATAATATAGGTGTACAGTCGTCGACCTCCGTGACAATTCAGGTAAGTTTAAACCCTGTATTTGATGTACCACCTACACCAGCGGAAGGAACTCATAACTTTGTAGTAACTCCAGGAACAACTATTTTATACAACGTACAAGCAAGCGACCCAGACCCAAATGATGTGGTTCAAATTGTAAATGTTACCGGAAAAAACATGATGACAGGAAACCCCATGCCTTTATATCCTGGAGCTTCTTTGAGTCCTTTTCCAACAGCTTCTGGCAACCCAACAAGTGGTTCTTTTAGCTGGCCAACACAAGGATCTGATTGGGGACATCGTCATGTTATATTTACCGCACAAGACAGTTATGGAGACCAAGCAACTCATGAAGTATCCCAACTGATAAACACGGTTCCCTCAGTATCATCAACGCCGGTAACTGAGGTTGCTATTAATCAAACCTATACCTATAACATAGTGGCAAATGACCCAGACATTGCGTTTGGAGATACCGTTGATTTTGTACCATCAACACCACTGCCTACATGGCTTACACTTACAACTGATCCTGCTACTGGTACAGCTGTATTAACTGGTACTCCAGGAAATAGCGATTTAGGCCCTTTTAATATTAGTTTATTAATTGAAGACACGAACCACCATTATTATCCTACAATTCCAACTCATGATTTCACCATCACAATAACACAAGGTGGTCCATGTGATGATTTAAATTCATATGATTGGATTGGTAACGTTAACTCAGATTGGACTGAACCTTTAAACTGGGCTGGTGGCTTCGCGCCAGGGCTTTCGGTTCATGGAAATGTAGATATCTTTGCATCATCTAACTATCCCGTTTTGATGGTTGGACAAGATCTTTATATTGATGAATGTTCAACGGTAATTGTTGGAACTGGATCTTCATTAACAGTAAATCCAAATGTAGTGGTTACTAACGATGGCGTTCTAGACAATGCTGGCGGTACCATTACATTTGAATCTGATGCCACAGGATCTGCTTATATAGGTTCAGGTACTGGTACTTTTAATGGCGATTTTACAATAGAACGTTATATCCCTTCAAAAAGAGCATACCGTCAATTAGCTTCTCCTGTTAACACGAGCACTCCTATTTCAAGCAACTGGCAAATGGATACTCACATTACAGGGTCTACATCAGGCGCCAATGGTTTTGATGCTACTACTACAGGAAATCCATCTATGTACATTTTTGATAATGTAGCTAATAATTATATCCAAATGTCTAATACAAATACTACTAATATAAATAGTGGTACGGTGTATCATACCTTGGTTAGAGGAGATAGAACGACCGATTTAACAAATAATAATGCGCCATCCTCAGAAACTACTTTAAGAGCAACAGGCGAGTTGACCGCGGAAAACGATGGAACAAGTGTTTTTAGCATTAATCTTAATGCATCACAATTTGTTGCCTTTGCCAATCCTTTTCAAGCTCCAGTAAATATGAATACCATATTAACTACAGGTGCCACCAATATTAGTACAATATACTATTGGATTTGGGATCCAACCTTAGGTTATAGAGGTGCATATACTGCTATTAATGCTTCTACCGGTGTCGCTTCCACAAATGAGTCTGATGCTAACCAGTTTTTACAAGCCGGTCAATCAGGATGGGTGAGTACAGATGGAGCAGGCCAATCATCCTTAAGTTTCACGCAAGCAAGTAAGGCTACATCAGAATCAGAAACTTTAGTATTCAAAACTTCAAATAAAAAAGCATCTAAAATAAGTCAATTACGATTATCTTTATATGAAACTAGCGACTTAGCAGCCAACAAATCGAAAACTGATGGTATGTTAATTCTGTTTAACGATCAAGGAAATAATGCTATAGATGCTAATGATGCTCCTAAATTAACTAACTTAGATGAAAATATTGCCACTAATAATGATGGTATATTGTTAAGTATCGAAAACAGAGCTGCCCCAATGGATGCCGAAGAAATTCAATTGGAAATTAACACATACAGAGGCACAAATTACTCTATTATTTTGGAAGGAAGTGAAATAAAAGGTACTACTGCCTATTTATTTGATAACTATACTAATATATCAACTGAAATACCAGAAACAGGAAAGGTTAACTATAATTATACTGTTGATTTGAACATTCCTAATTCGGTAGCTGGAGATCGATTTAAAATCATTTTTAAATCGGCAATTTTGTCCGCTGAATCTAATGTTGCCCAACAGATTAAAATGTACCCTAACCCTTCTAACACAGGTAAGTTTTACTTAAATATCCCTACTGAAATGAATGACTTAGAGGTAACGATTTATAATGTTCAAGGAGCTAAATTATATTCTAAATCGGGATTAAATTCAGGGAACAAAATCTCAATAAATACAGGTACTTTTCTTAGTCAAGGCATCTACTTTGTAAAAATGAGTTCTAAAGGCAGAACAACAACCAAAAAATTAAATATTAATTAATAAATTGAATGTAATGAAAAACACAAGAAACACATTTTCAAAGACCATTAGTAGCATGATTATTGTTTTTGCAATAATTTGCACTTCAAACTTAAACGCGCAAATACCTGGAGGAGGACCTGGAGGAGGAGGACTTGGAGGAGCACCTGCACTACCCCCTACAGACACTGTTGATCATAATAAAGGTGTACCATTAGATGGCGGACTTGCCATTCTTATTATTGGAGCTGCAGCTTTCGGAATCAAAAAATTAAGAGACAACAATAAAAAATAGTGCCTTTTAAAACATTTATAGAAAACTATTTTCCAATTACAGTAAGGCTTATTTTAGTTAAAGCCTTACTGTTTTTTGTATTGTACAAATTTGTTTTGTCTTTCAATTTAA
>NZ_JBDWDG010000031.1:0-232057 GCF_039977455.1 Algibacter sp.
CCGGAATTACTTTCATAATCATCCATTCTGGTTCGTTTTCTCTATTCTCTTGAGATTCCCTTAACGCCTCAACAACTTGTAATCGTTTAAGTGCTTCAGTTTTTCTCTGCTTAGAAGTCTCTGTATTTGCTTTGTGTCTAAGCTCAAAAGAAAGCTCTTTAAGATTGATTCTACCCAATAAATCAATTAAACACTCTGCACCCATTTTAGCTATAAACTTATTAGGGTCAGAATCTTCTAAATACTGATTTTCTTGAGGAATCGTATCTAAAATATTCAAATACTCTTCTTCGGTCAAGAAATCCATTTTATTGATTTCTTCACCTTCTGGACCTTTAGCAATACCTGGTTGAATTACTACGTAACGTTCGTAGTAAATGATCATATCCAATTTCTTGGAAGGTAAACCTAAAAGATATCCTATTTTATTAGGTAATGAACGGAAATACCAAATATGTGCAACTGGTACTACCAAGTTAATATGACCTACACGGTCTCTACGAACTTTCTTTTCAGTTACCTCTACACCACAACGGTCACATACGATACCACGGTAACGAATACGCTTATATTTACCACAAGCACACTCATAATCCTTTACAGGACCAAAAATACGCTCACAGAACAAACCATCACGTTCAGGTTTGTGAGTTCGATAATTGATAGTTTCTGGTTTTAAAACCTCACCTCTAGACTCTGCTAAAATAGACTCTGGTGATGCTAAACCAATTGAGATTTTGTTGAATCTCTTAACTGTATTTTTATCTTGTTTTCTTGCCATAATAAATGGTTGAAATGAATTTAATTAATTAACTACTCCTCTAATCTGATGTCTAAACCTAAACCTTTCAATTCGTGCATAAGTACGTTGAATGATTCTGGTAAACCTGGATCTGGCATTGGCTCACCTTTTACGATTGCTTCGTAAGTTTTAGCTCTACCAATTACATCATCAGATTTTACAGTTAAGATCTCGCGTAAAGTACTTGATGCTCCATAAGCCTCAAGTGCCCAAACTTCCATCTCACCAAAACGTTGACCACCAAATTGTGCTTTACCCCCTAATGGTTGTTGTGTTATTAATGAGTAAGGTCCAATAGAACGTGCGTGCATTTTATCGTCTACCATGTGTCCTAGTTTCAACATGTAAATCACACCAACTGTAGCTGGTTGATCAAAACGTGCACCTGTTCCACCATCATATAAATATGTATGACCGTATCTAGGTATACCTGCTTCATCCGTTAAAGCATTAATCTGATCGATATTTGCACCATCAAAAATTGGTGTTGCATACTTACGATCTAATTTTTGACCTGCCCAACCAAGAACAGTTTCATAAATCTGACCAATGTTCATACGTGAAGGTACACCAAGTGGGTTTAACACAATATCAACTGGCGTTCCATCCTCTAAGAAAGGCATATCTTCCTGACGAACAATACGTGCAACAATACCTTTGTTACCGTGACGTCCTGCCATTTTATCACCTACTTTTAACTTACGTTTCTTAGCAATGTATACTTTAGCCAATTTAATAATACCAGCTGGTAACTCATCACCAACAGAGATTGTGAATTTCTCACGACGTAAAGCCCCTTGTAAATCGTTCTCTTTAATTTTGTAGTTATGTACTAAATCTGCAACTAACTTATTAGTATGCTCATCTGTAGTCCATTTACCTGACACTAAATGCGCATAATCATCAACCGCATTTAACATTTTTAGTGTAAACTTTTTACCTTTTGGTAAAACCTCTTCACCTAAATCGTTAAAAATACCTTGAGCTGTTTTACCGTTTACAATAGCAAATAGTTTTTCAACTAAAACATCTTTTAACTCGTCAAATTTTCTATCGTATTGCGCTTCTAAAGCTAAGATATCATCTTTATCTTGTGCTCTTTTACGCTTATCTTTTACCGCTCTTGCGAATAATTTCTTTTCAATTACAACACCATGTAATGAAGGTGAAGCTTTTAAAGATGCATCTTTAACATCTCCCGCTTTATCTCCAAAAATAGCACGCAATAATTTCTCTTCAGGTGTTGGATCAGACTCACCTTTTGGTGTAATCTTACCAATTAAAATATCACCAGGTTTAACTTCGGCACCAACGCGAATCATTCCATGCTCATCTAAGTCTTTAGTAGCCTCTTCAGAAACATTAGGAATATCATTTGTTAATTCCTCATTACCTAGTTTAGTATCTCTAACTTCTAAAGAATACTCATCAATATGAATAGAAGTAAAGATATCTTCACGAACAACTTTTTCAGAAATTACAATGGCATCCTCAAAGTTATACCCTTTCCAAGGCATAAAGGCTACTTTCATATTTCTACCTAAAGCAAGCTCTCCTTTTTGCGTTGCATAACCTTCACATAAAACTTGTCCTTTAGTTACTTTATCTCCTTTGACAACAATAGGTTTAAGGTTGATAGAAGTTCCTTGGTTAGTTTTTCTGAATTTTACTAATTGATATGTTTTAACATCAGAATCGAAACTTACTTTAGCTTCATCTTCAGTACGATCATATCTAATTTGAATTTCTTTAGCATCAACATAAAGTACTTCACCATTTCCTTCAGCATTAATTAATACTCTAGAATCTGATGCTACCTGACGCTCTAAACCTGTTCCAACTATAGGTGCATCTACTCTTAATAAAGGCACGGCTTGACGCATCATGTTAGATCCCATCAAGGCTCTATTCGCATCATCATGTTCCAAGAATGGAATTAACGAAGCAGATATAGATGAAATTTGGTTAGGTGCAACATCTGTATAATGCAGTTCATTAGGATCAATTACAGGGAAGTCACCTTCCATTCTTGCAATTACCTTATCATGTAAAATTTTACCGTTTTCATCAACTTTAACAGTTGCTTGAGCGATTAACCTTTCTTCTTCCTCTTCTGCACTTAAATATGTAGGCTCATTTTGAATATCTACAACACCATCTGTTACTTTTCTGTATGGTGTTTCAATGAATCCCATGGAGTTCACTTTAGCAAATACTGAAAGTGAAGAAATTAAACCAATGTTTGGTCCCTCTGGTGTTTCAATAGGACATAAACGACCGTAATGCGTATAATGCACATCACGAACCTCAAATCCCGCTCTTTCTCTAGATAAACCACCTGGTCCAAGAGCTGATAAACGACGCTTATGCGTAATTTCAGCTAAAGGGTTGGTTTGATCCATAAATTGAGATAACTGGTTTGTACCAAAGAAAGAATTAATCACAGACGATAACGTCTTTGCATTAATTAAATCAATTGGTGTAAATACCTCATTGTCACGAACGTTCATACGCTCACGAATAGTACGAGCCATACGTGCTAAACCAACACCAAATTGAGAAGATAATTGCTCACCAACAGTACGTACACGACGATTAGATAAGTGATCAATATCATCAATCTCAGCTTTAGAATTGATAAGCTCAATTAAATATTTTATAATGGTAATGATATCTTCTTTGGTAAGCACTTGCTTATCCATTCCGATATCTAAACCTAATTTTTTGTTCATTCTATAACGACCTACTTCTCCTAAAGAGTATCGTTGGTCTGAGAAGAATAATTTATCTATAATTCCACGCGCTGTTTCCTCATCTGGCGGCTCAGCATTACGTAATTGTCTATAGATATGTTCAACAGCTTCTTTTTCAGAGTTTGTTGGATCTTTTTGAAGCGTATTATGAATAATAGCATAATCTCCTTGCTCATTAGATTCTTTATGTAAAAGAATCGTTTTAACCTCTGCTTCAAGAATTTCTTCTATATTTTCTTTATCAAGAACCGTATCACGATCAAGCACAATTTCGTTACGCTCGATAGATACAACTTCTCCAGTATCTTCATCAACAAAATCCTCATGCCATGTATTTAATACACGCGCAGCTAATTTTCTTCCTAAATACTTTTTTAATCCAGATTTTGAAACTTTAGCTTCTTCAGCTAAATCAAAAATCTCTAATATATCTTTATCACGCTCAAAACCGATGGCACGGAAAAGCGTAGTAACAGGTAATTTCTTTTTTCTATCAATGTATGCATACATCACCTGGTTGATGTCTGTAGCAAACTCAATCCAAGATCCCTTGAATGGTATAACTCTTGCTGAATATAATTTTGTTCCATTAGCATGGAAAGACTGCCCGAAGAATACTCCTGGAGAACGGTGTAATTGAGAGACCACTACACGTTCTGCACCATTAATACAAAATGTACCAGATGGTGTCATGTAAGGTATTGTTCCTAAGTACACATCTTGAACAATAGTTTCGAAATCCTCATGTTCAGGATCGGTACAATATAACTTTAATCTTGCTTTAAGCGGAACGCTATATGTAAGTCCTCTTTCAATACACTCTTCAATAGCATATCTTGGTGGATCTACGAAGTAATCTAAAAATTCTAAAACGAATTGATTACGAGAATCAGTAATTGGAAAGTTTTCCATGAAGGTATTATAAAGACCTTCATCACCTCTTTCTTCAGATTTTGTCTCTAATTGGAAAAAATCCTGAAAGGATTTTATCTGAATATCCAAGAAGTCTGGATAATCTGTCTTATTTACAATAGACGAGAAATTTAATCTTTCAGCTTGTGTTGATAACATCAATGGACGGAATTTTGATTAAAAAATAGTGATAGTGCTTTTAAACACTAGTTAAACATTAAAATATGTATCCATAGTTTAACGCGATTTTGCAATTTATTTTGCTATATCATTATATACGCAAAATGGTCTAGGTGTTATCCCGCTAGAAGCGGGATATACCTAAACCTTTGTATTATTGAGTTGTAAAGCTTACTTAAGCTCAACCTCAGCTCCAGCCTCTTCTAAAGATGCTTTTAATGCTTCAGCTTCATCTTTAGTAACACCTTCTTTGATTGCACTTGGTGCATCATCAACTAATCCTTTAGCTTCTTTTAATCCTAAACCAGTTAATTCTTTAACTAATTTTACTACAGCTAGTTTAGAACCACCTGCCGCTTTTAAGATTACATCAAATTCAGTTTGCTCTTCTGCAGCCTCTCCAGCAGCAGCACCACCAGCAGCAACAGCTACAGCTGCAGCAGCAGGCTCGATACCATACTCATCTTTTAATATAGTTGCTAACTCGTTTACTTCTTTTACAGTAAGGTTAACTAATTGTTCTGCGAAATCTTTTAAATCTGCCATTTTTCTATCGTTTTAATAATTTTGTAATAATAATATAATTGTAATAAAGTGCGTACTGTTTAATACTATTCTGATCTCTCAGATAGCGTTTTAATAAGTCCAGCTATAGTTCCGCCACCTGATTTAAGTGCAGAAATAACGTTTTTAGCAGGCGATTGTAATAATCCAACAATCTCTCCAACTAACTCCTCTTTAGACTTAATATCAACTAACATGTCTAATTGCTCATCGCCAATATAAACTGCTTCCTCAATAAAAGCTCCTTTTAATAAAGGCTTTTCTGATTTTTTACGGAAAGTTTTAATTAACTTAGCTGGTGCATTACCTGTTTCAGAATACATCACAGATGTATTTCCTTTTAATACTGATGCAAGGTCTCCAAAATCTCTATCTGAAGCTTCCATTGCTTTTTCAAGTAATGTATTCTTAACAACTGCCATTTGCACGTTCGCCTTATAAGCAGCACGACGCAAATTAGATGTAGTTCCTGCATTTAATCCTGAAATATCTGCTAAATAGATATTTGAGTTATTAGCTAATTCTGCAGTTAATTCCTCAATTACTTGTGATTTTTCTTCTCTAGTCATAATTTGAAAGTTTTAACTTAATTAACCAATTTTAGGATCAATAGCTAAACTAGGGCTCATTGTAGAAGACATAAATATGCTTTTTACATAAACACCTTTAGCGGTTGTCGGTTTTAGTTTCATTAATGTTGTTAATAATTCATTTGCGTTACCCGCAATTTTATCAGCACTAAATGATGCTTTACCAATAGCAGCGTGTACAATACCTGTTTTATCAACTTTAAAGTCAATTTTACCTGCTTTTACTTCACTTACTGCCTTAGCAACATCCATAGTTACCGTTCCTGTTTTAGGGTTAGGCATTAAACCACGAGGACCTAATACACGTCCTAAAGGACCTAATTTACCCATAACACTTGGCATTGTAACGATAACGTCTACATCTGTCCAACCACCTTTAATTTTATCAAGGTACTCATCTAAACCAACGTAATCTGCTCCAGCTTCCTTAGCTTCCGCTTCTTTATCTGGTGTTACTAATGCTAATACTTTCATGTCTTTACCAGTTCCGTGTGGTAATGAAACCACCCCTCTAACCATTTGATTAGCTTTACGAGGATCTACTCCTAAACGTACTGCTAAATCAACTGATGCGTCGAACTTAGTATTGGTAATCTCTTTAATTAAAGCAGATGCCTCATTTAAAGAATAAACTTTACCTTTTTCAATTTTTGCTAAAGCCTCTTTTTGCTTTTTTGTTAATCTTGCCATTTTTTAATGCTTTAATAGATTAAGAAGGGAATTGCCCTGTTACGGTTATACCCATCGATCTTGCTGTACCAGCAACCATTTTCATAGCAGACTCGATAGTAAATGCATTTAAATCTACCATTTTGTCTTCTGCGATGGTTTTAACCTGATCCCAAGATACTTTAGCTACTTTTTTTCGGTTTGGCTCCCCAGATCCCTTCTTCACCTTTGCAGCTTCCAATAATTGAACTGCTGCTGGTGGAGTTTTAATTACAAAGTCAAATGATTTGTCTTTGTAAACAGATATAACAACAGGTAATACTTTACCTGCCTTATCTTGGGTTCTGGCATTGAATTGCTTACAGAACTCCATGATGTTAACACCTGCAGCTCCTAAAGCGGGTCCAACCGGTGGCGATGGATTCGCAGCACCTCCCCGAACTTGTAACTTAACTACTTTACCTAATTCTTTTGCCATTTTTAATAATTTAATTTTTTGATGTTATCTTTCTTTTGGAAGCGAAAGACTCATCTATCGTAATGTAACACTATTATACTTTTTCAACTTGCATATAACTTAATTCCAATGGCGTTTTTCTTCCGAAAATCTTAACCATTACTTCAAGTTTACGCTTTTCTTCATTAATTTTCTCAATAGTTCCATCAAACCCATTGAAAGGACCATCGATAACTTTAACGGTTTCACCTTTAGTAAAAGGAATTGCTACATTTGCCGTTTCTTCTACTGAAAGCTCATCCACTTTACCTAACATCCTGTTAACTTCAGATTGTCTTAATGGCACAGGATCTCCACCTTTAGTTTCTCCTAAGAAACCAATTACATTAGTAACCGATCTAATAATATGAGGAACTTCTCCAGTTAAGTTAGCTTGAACCATAATATATCCAGGAAAGAATGTTTTCTCTTTCTGGATTTTTTTTCCGTTACGGATTTGAATCACTTTCTCTGTAGGCACAAGTACTTGATCAACATAATCTTCTAAACCTAAACGAGCAATTTCATTCTCGATATAAGTTTTGATTTTGTTCTCCTGACCACTTACTGCACGAACAACGTACCATTTTTTTTCACTTACTTCAGACATAAATTCTCTTTTTAACTAATCGATTGAAAGTAAGCTGTTATAACTTTACTAAAAACTGTATCCACACCCCAAATAGCAAGTGAAAATATAATAGAGAATACAGCTACCAAAACAGTTAAACTTTGTGCTTCAGCCCAAGTTGGCCAAGACACATTATTCTTTAACTCTCCGAATGATTCTTTAATATAGTTTACTAATCCAGCCATGACGTTATTTTATTTTTAATCCAAATTGAAATGTTACTCAATTTTTTCTTGCACGGGCGGAGAGACTCGAACTCCCGACACCTGGTTTTGGAGACCAGTGCTCTACCAACTGAGCTACGCCCGTAAATACAAGTCAAGGTATTCTGAGTAAACAGAATACCTTAGCTTATATATTTATTTAAACTGTATTAGTCTAATATTTCAGTTACCTGACCTGCACCAACAGTTCTACCACCTTCACGGATTGCGAAACGTAGACCTATATTCATTGCAATTGGTTGAATCAACTCAACAGTAATAGTTAAGTTATCTCCAGGCATAACCATTTCAACTCCATCAGGAAGCGCGATGTTTCCAGTTACGTCAGTTGTACGTACGTAGAACTGTGGACGGTAGTTGTTATGGAATGGAGTGTGACGTCCACCTTCTTCTTTTTTAAGGATATAAACCTCAGCTTTAAATTTAGAGTGTGGTGTTACAGAACCTGGTTTAGTAATTACCATACCTCTTGAAATTTGAGATTTCTCAATACCTCTTAATAAGATACCAGCGTTATCACCAGCTTCACCTCTATCTAATATTTGACGGAACATTTCAATACCAGTAATAGTAGAAGTTAATTTCTCAGCTCCCATACCGATAATTTCTACAGGATCTCCTGTATTAGCAACACCAGTTTCAATACGACCAGTAGCAACAGTACCACGACCAGTAATAGAGAATACATCTTCGATAGGCATTAAGAATGGCTTATCCATATCACGTACAGGCTCTTGAATCCAATCATCACAAGCTTGCATTAATTCTAATACAGTATCAACCCATTTTTGCTCACCATTAAGTGCACCTAAAGCTGAACCTGAAACTACAGGACCATTATCTCCATCGTATTCATAGAAAGATAATAAATCTCTAACTTCCATGTCTACTAATTCTAATAACTCTTCATCATCCACCATATCAACTTTGTTCAAGAAAACAACGATACGAGGAATACCTACTTGACGACCTAATAAGATGTGCTCACGAGTTTGTGGCATAGGACCATCAGTTGCAGCAACTACTAATATAGCACCATCCATTTGAGCAGCACCAGTTACCATGTTCTTTACGTAATCGGCGTGACCTGGACAGTCAACGTGTGCGTAGTGACGATTTGCTGTTTGATATTCTACGTGTGAAGTATTAATTGTAATACCTCTTTCTTTTTCTTCTGGTGCGTTATCAATTTGATCAAATGATCTCGCTTCCGAATAACCTGCATCAGCTAATACTTTAGTAATAGCAGCAGTTAAAGTTGTTTTACCGTGATCTACGTGTCCAATTGTACCAATATTTAAGTGTGGTTTTGAACGATCGAAAGTTGCCTTTGCCATGTTTTTAAATAATTTTAATCTTAGTTATATAATAATATTAGTGTAATCTTTTTTTTAATCTTAATAGAGCCAATGACGAGAATTGAACTCGTGACCTCTTCCTTACCAAGGAAACGCTCTACCCCTGAGCTACACCGGCGTAAAGTTTTTATTTCCTATTCTTTCAAAACAACCATTACCTATTGTTATTTATGAAAGAAGAGATTCCTGCCTTCGCAGGAATTTTAGAGCGGGAGACCAGGTTCGAACTGGCGACATTCAGCTTGGAAGGCTGACGCTCTACCAACTGAGCTACTCCCGCAATTTTGATAAATTTTCATTTACCGAATTCCAATATTTAAAAAATATTTAAAAAAGTTGTGGGGAGAGCAGGATTCGAACCTGCGAAGACGTAGTCAGCAGATTTACAGTCTGCCCTCGTTGGCCGCTTGAGTATCTCCCCAATTAACTTATTTTTAATATTTTAAAGAACTTGAGCCGATGGAGGGACTCGAACCCACGACCTGCTGATTACAAATCAGCTGCTCTAGCCAGCTGAGCTACATCGGCTTTTCAAGAATTTTTTTACTAAAAAACCACATAAAAAAAGCCCGCTATTTCTAACGGACTGCAAATGTATAGATTTTTTACATTATTCAAAACATTTTTTAATAAATTTTATTATAAATGTGCTCTTAATTTCTCTTTTCGCTTTTTTAACTGTCTTTCTAGAGATGCAACTGCCATATCTGCGCCTTCTTCAAACGTTTTACATTGCTTCTTTACAACGAAGCTATCACCGGGTACACTTACTTTTGCTTCAAATATTTTATTTTCTTTATCACTTGTGTTTTCTAATTTTAAAAAAACTTCCGATTTGATAACTTTATCATAAAACAAATCTAATTTATCCATTCTTTGTTGAATAAAATCTATCAATTTTTGGTCTGCATTGAAATTTACTGATTGGGTGTTTACTTTCATACTCGTTTTTTTTGGTTAGACAATAATTTTAAAACCCTATTTTTTACTCCTTGGGTGTGCATTAATATGCACTTTTTTCAATTCGGCTATACTATTATGTGTATACACTTGTGTGGAAGCTAAACTGGAATGTCCTAGAAGTTCTTTAACAGCATTTAAATCAGCACCTTGATTTAACAAATGAGTAGCGAAGGAGTGCCTAAGTATATGGGGACTCTTCTTTACTTTTGAAGATGCCAAACTAAAATACTCATTTATTATTCTGTAAACAAGTGTTTCGTATATTTTAACGCCTTTTTTTGTTAAAAACAGCTGTTGGACATCTATAATACTATCTAGACTTTTTCTAAAACTTAAATAGGTTTCTGCGGTTTCCACTACAGTCTTTAATAACGGTACAATACGTTCTTTATTTCTTTTACCTAATACTTTTAACGTATTATTATTTAAATCTAAGTTGCTAAGTTTTAACTCCACCAATTCAATTCTTCTAATTCCGGTAGAATAAAATAATTCAATAATGAATTTATTCCTTACGCTTTCAAAATCGTTTGCCAAGCTTAAATAGTCTAGCACAGATTCTATTTCCACTTCAGAAAAAGGTATTTGTAATTTTTTACTTGTTTTTAAGGCTTTATGTTTAGATAGTGGGTTTAGGTCTATATCGCCCGTTTTTAATAGAAACTTATAATAAGTATTTAACGCCGATACTTTTCGGTTTATAGTCCGATTAGAGATTCCCTTTTCTACTAAAGTTACAATCCAATTTCGTATTTGTGGATAGTTAACCTGATTTATAGAATTTGAGTTGTATTCGTTTTTTATAAATTCTGAAAACTCATTTAAATCGTTTTGGTAAGCATTTACTGTTAATTTGGAATAGTTTTTTTCTAATAGTAGATAATCTGTAAATGAATTGAAGAGCATATTAACTTAAGTTGAAATATGAAGATACAATAGTTTTGTTTAATCTATATTTATTGTGATTATTTTTTTGACACGAACATCACGAATAGTTATAAGTTACTATTTATTAAAAAATCTATTTCTATAATTGTTGTGTAAATGAATAGTAAGGTTGTTACGCTGAGATGCCCGAATTTTTTGAAGAGTTTCACAGAGCATTTCAGCTTTCTCTTTAGTTATTCGTTTAATTTGAAAGTATTAGAATCCTCTATACACACATAGTGTTAAAAAAAAATCCCACTATAAATAGCGGGATTGTTATGGTTGTAAAAAAGATTTTTAAACATTTTCTGCATCTCTTAAGTTTTGAATATATTGTGCTTTTTTTAATTGCGCTCTACGTTCAACTGAGGGTTTAGTAAACTGCTTACGTTCTTGCAACTGATTTTTAACCGTTGTTCTAACAAACTTACGTTTGTAACGTTTTAATGCTCTCTCTATATTTTCTCCTTCTTTTACTTGAATTTTTAACATAGTGTCTTAACCTCCTCTCTTTTAGAATTTTCAGGCTGCAAATATAAAAAGTAATTTAGAATGTGCAATAGTATGGGTTAGTATTTTTCTTAGGTTGTTTTGTTGTTAAATTTCTAACTTGACTTTGCAAAAAATTTCAGCTACCTTCGTATAGTTGTGGTTATATAACATTAAAACGAATTCATATTCGTAAAACATTACTAGAATTAGACTCAACATATAAATTATTTTCAATGACTAAAAGAATTCAATATGAGACTAGAATCTAATGCAATTATACAAATTCAGAAACCAGTAGAAGAGGTTTTTGAAGGCATTGTAAATCCGGAGAACATGACCAAATATTTCATTTCGGAAAGTAGTGGGAAATTGGAAACGGGAAAAGAGGTCATTTGGAAATTTCCTGAATTTCATGATAAGTTCCCAGTAAATGAAATCAAAATAGACACCAATCGTACAATTTCCTTTGTTTGGGATCCAGAGACGGTTGTAAAAATTACATTAGAAAAATTGCCAGACAATAGTACCATAGTAAGAGTAAATGAAAACGGTAAGGAACTAAATGAAAACAACTTAAAATGGGCTTTGGAAAATTCGGGAGGTTGGGCAAATTTCTTAGCCTGCATGAAAGCCTATCTGGAGTATGGAATACAACTTCGAAAAGGCGCATTTGACTTTATGCGAATAAAATAAAACAATTAATATAAAAAAATTGTCATAATGAAAGTTACAGCCGAAAAAAATGAAAAGATTGCCAATATGATATTTGCATCCATTTATCCACATTACCTGAATAGATTGGAGAAAAATGGAAGAACAAAAGAAGAGCTCAATCAAGTAATTAAATGGTTTACTGGCTTTGATCAAGATGCTTTACAAGCCCTTATTGATGATAAAGCAACCTTTAGAATATTTTTTCAAAAAGCTAAAATAAATCCAAACGCTCACTTGATAAAAGGAGTCGTTTGTGGTTATCGAATTGAAGAAATAGAGGATGAATTTGAACTATATAAACAATGCAGGCAGCTAGAAAAGCTAATTGATGAATTGGCAAAAGGCAGAAAGATGGAAAAGATTTTGCGACAATAATTAAAATGATGGCAAAAACGACTTACACGGGAAAAAATGTAACAGATTTCATTAACTCATACGTTGACAATGAACAAAAAAAAGCTGACAGTTTTAGTTTGATCAAATTGATGCAGAAATGGTCTAATGCTGAACCTAAAATGTGGGGACCGACCATTATCGGATTTGGCACCTACCATTACAAATATGCCAGCGGACACAAAGGTAATGCCCCTGTTCTTGGATTTTCACCGAGAAAAACAGCGTTCTCACTCTACGTTTATTCTGATACGGAAAGAAGTAAATTATTGTTAGCTGAACTCGGTAAATTCAAAATGGGCAAAGCTTGTATTTATGTAAAAAGGCTCTCTGATATCAATATTTCAGCTTTACAAGAACTCTGTATAGAATCAATTAATTACATTAATGAGCATCACGAATGTTCTTGCAGAAAAAGAACAAACTAATTAACGATAGAATAAAAACTACAGGTAACAACCTACCTAAAAATTGCAATTTTAAGATTAACCAATGCGAGTTGCTTTGTTTGCTTGTTGCCCATTTTCCTTAGAAAAAACCTCGTTATCAAACAAAAAGTTCACATATACAAGAATGTTAAAGGCACCTCTGCTAAAAACACCAACCTTCAATAAAGCTGAGACCTTAGCAAACAAGTCCGTTAGGGATTTAAACAGCATCCTTTTACTTTTAGTTAAAAATAGCCTGAGTATTTAATTAAATTAAAATCTAAATTGATAGATTCTTGCCTTTGCAGGAATGAAAAAAGTAAAAGATATAATGGAAAGCCCTACCCTTTATGGGGAACCTGCCTGCGGTAGGCAGGCGCCCAACTTCTCGATACAATTTCGATAAAAATCGAAACCACATGAAGTGACAACAATTAAGTTGCTGGCTTGTACTCTTTTTTGTCGATGATAATTTTTGCGAGAATCTCTCTAAGAATTTCTGAAGTTCCACCACCAATAGGTCCTAACCTACTATCGCGCAGCAACCTTGCCATTGGGTACTCTTCCATGTAACCGTAACCGCCTAAAAATTGTAGGCACTGGTAAATAACCTCGTCGGCCATTTTGGTTGACTTTAGTTTAGACATGGTAGCCTCCTTTACAACATACTCGCCATTGTTTAACCTAGCGGCTATGGTATAGTTAAAGATTTTGTTTATTTCTAGATCAGAATATAAATCTGCGATACTGTGGCGTAAGGCTTGAAATTTATCGATACTTCTACCAAATGCTTCGCGTTCGTTCATGTATTTTAGCGCATACTCTAGCGCAAATTCTGCACGGGCATGAGCATTTATCCCCATAATTAAACGTTCTAAAGAGAAATGTTGCATGATATATGAAAAGCCTTTATCCTCTTCGCCCATAAGATTTTCTAGCGGTACTTTTACATTATCGAAGGCTATTTCGCCTGTGTCTGAAGCCCGCCACCCTAGTTTATCTAATTTCGTAGCCGACACTCCAACCATATCGCGATCTAGTACAAATATACTTATGCCTTTATTTCCTAATTCTGGTGTTGTTTTGGCCGCTACAATTAAATAATCACTTAATACACCATTTGTAATAAATGTTTTTGAGCCGTTAATTATATAATAATCACCTTGCTTTACTGCAGTGGTTCGCATACCTGCAACATCGCTTCCGCCAAAAGGTTCGGTAATGCAAAGGCAACCTATTTTATCGCCCGTAATACTTGGTGCTAAATATTTTTGTTTGATGGCCTCATTGCCTTCGGCATTTAAATGCGTCATAGCCAAATAAACATGGGCCCAAATTGCGGCTGCAAAACCGCCCGAGTTTATTTTTTGAAGTTCTTCGAGTAGAATAACGGTGTAGAATAAATCCAGATTCATACCTCCGTAGGATTCTGGATAATTGATACCAAAAAAGCCCATATCGCCAAATTTCTTCCAGATAAACCTGTCGATTATACCTGTTTGCTCCCATTTTTCGATATGCGGAACAACTTCTTTTTGTAAAAAATCTTGAAGGCTTTTTCTAAAAAGATTGTGTTCTTCGGTGAAGTACATGCTATTCATTTATTTTTCTTTTTCGAAGTGCAAATATAATTCAATTATCTTGATTTTATTTACAGGGAAGTCTTTTACTTTTTTTAATTGATTTATAGAACTAAACCCCTCAACTAAGGTGCGTTGCTCAATAATATTATGGGCTACATCGTAATCTATATGCGGCACAGTTACCAAATCATCTACCGTAGCGGTATTGATATTGAGTTCCTTAACTGCTTTTGGTGTTTTTACAGTAAATTGATTGGTGATTTTTTCGATGACTTCGGGTGTTAATCCGTAAACATCTTGAAGCTGAATATCTGCAATAAATCCGCCAACAGATTTATTTCTGTATTTAATTATCCGATCGGACAACACCTTTCCTACTCCATTAATTTTTTGAAGTTGTTGTGCTGTTGCCGTGTTTAAATCTTGTTTTTGAGAATAGGTTTTAGGCTGGTTATTATAATTAGGTGACAGATTTCTGTTAGTCGTAATCTTAGGTTTAGGGTTAGTTATCCATTCTGGGAATTTAAAAAACGGAGCTAAAGCATTTAATAAGGAATCTGAAACTTTGGTAACCTCTTGAAATTGTTTGGTAGAATTAATCCACTTGTTTTGTTTTCTGAACGCCAACAGCCTGTCAATTTCTTGGTTGCTCATACCTAATGAAGCGCCTTTAAAATCTGTAATATAATTAGGATTGAATGGGTATAGTTTAGGTTTACTAGCTTCGAGTTGTACCTGTCTTAGTGAGTCTATTTCTTTAGTGAAATTTGCTAATTCCTCTTTATTTATTTCAAAATCCAATGATTTAAAACTAATAAAAAAGCATGCGCACTGACAAAGAATTATAAGAATGAGTAATAAAAAAATCCCATTCCGTTGTTTTTTAGAAAACGTAAAATGGGATTTCATATGTTTTATTTTTTTTTAAAATTAACTACGAGTCTATGGCTTCCTTTTTAAGGTTTATAGCACTTAAGTAACGTTTTAATTGTTTTTTAACCACCGGAAATAATAAGAACAATCCAACCATATTAGGAAAAATCATAGCGAAAATCATGGCATCTGAGAATGACCAAATAGAGTTCATGCTTGCTGCTGCACCAATTACAACAAAGGTTAAGAATAATATTTTATAAACTAAATCTGCTACTTTTCCTCTTCCGAATAAGAATTTCCAAGATTGTAATCCGTAATACGACCATGAAATCATAGTAGACACTGCAAATAATACAACAGCAATAGTTAAGAATACATTAGAGTATGGTATGTATTGAGCAAAAGCTTGAGATGTAATTCCAGCACCTTCATAAGGTAAGCCATCAATAAAAATAGCTCCAGAACCATCGCCTCCATATTCAAAGAAACCGCCAAGGTTAAAAATAACAATAACTAAAGCAGTCATTGTACAAATAACAACAGTATCAATAAAAGGTTCTAATAAAGCCACTAAACCTTCTGAAGCAGAATATTTAGTTCTTACTGCTGAATGCGCAATAGATGCCGAACCTGCACCAGCCTCGTTTGAAAAGGCTGCACGTTGAAAACCTACTAATAACACACCTATTAAAGAACCAACACCAAATGCTGTAGGGTTAAATGCTTCGCTGACAATAAGTCCAATAGCATCATCAATTAAAGTAAAATTACTTAGAATGATATATATACATGCTACAATGTACATAATAGCCATAAAAGGCACTACTTTTTCTGTTACTTGAGCAATACGCTTAATACCACCTATAATTATAATCCCAACTAAAATAGCCAATACAAGACCTACAATAGCTCCCGCTGCGGTACTTTGCCAATTAAATAATTCTTTAATTACAATTGTTGCTTGGTTAGATTGTGCCGCATTACCACCACCAAAAGAACCACCAATACAAAATATCGCAAAAATACTTGCGGCTATTTTCCCTATGGTTTTAAAGCCTTTTGCCTTAAGTCCTTTACTTATGTAATACATTGGGCCACCATAAACCGTTCCATCTTCGCCAACATCTCTATATTGAACACCTAAGGTACACTCAACGAATTTTGTTGACATACCAAGTAAACCACAAACTATCATCCAAAAAGTAGCTCCCGGACCACCAAGAGCAATAGCTAAGGCTACACCTGCAATATTACCATTACCAACTGTACCAGAAACCGCTGTTGCTAATGCTTGAAAATGTGAAACTTCACCTTCTGAGCTTTCATCTCTAATGGTATCTACAATGTCTCCATCTATTGCTAAATCATCCTGCACACTTATTAAATGCTCTTCAATATCAACATTTGATAAATCTTGACCTTGAGCAATACCTCCTTCGCCGTAAAGCTCTTTAGCTCCATGCCTTTCTATATCTTCATACTTCCCTCTTACTGTACTAATTGCAGTCCAGAAATATCTAATATTGGGGAACCCAAAATAAATTGTGAAAAATAAGGCACTACCTACCAAAAGGACTAAAACGAAAGGAATAGTGTAGGCATCATCTTGATATATTGGAAAGAAAATAACATCTGTAAAAAATTGTGCTACAGGAGCAAAAGCCTGATCTATTTTTTCGTCAAGCCCTAACTCTTCTTCTTGGGCAAATGTTAAAATTGGAATTATTAAGGTAAAAATTGAAAGAAGATATTTCTTCATAAGGTTGTTGTTAGTTAATTTTTATTGAAAGATTCTTACTAAAGACAAGCAAGATGCTAAAAAAAAATGATTTTTTAAAACAAAGGCTGTTAAAAAGCGAAAGCGTTAATCGATATTGTACTCTGTATTTAGGGCTTCAATCTGTTCTGGCCGTCCTAAAATAATCACTTTAGAGTTACGTGCTAATTCCATATCTGCCTCAGGATTAACAAGATACTCACCATTCTCATCTTTATAACCAATTACAGTACATCCTGTTTTTCTTCTAAGATCTAAATCTTTTATAGTTCTTGGCTTACTAGAGTCATAAAATTTCTCTACAGCAATTTCTTCTATATTTATACCTGACTTTCCCACAATAGATAGATTATCAATAAATTCCATTAAACCAGGAACCACCACCAAGGATGCCATATGGTCGCCACCAATCTTGTCTGGTAATATAACATTATTAGCACCAGCAAATTTCAGTTTATTGTATGAGGATTCATTTGATGCACGACTAATAATATTTATTTTGCTATTTAACTGTCGTGTAGATAGTACAACAAATAAATTATCTGCATCGTTTGGAAGTGCTGAAATAAAACAAGAAGCTCTATCTACACCTGCCATAATAAGCACCTCATCTTCATTGGCATTACCTATTACATAAGGCACATCGTCAAGCTGCAAACGCTCCTCCAACTCTTTATCTTTCTCAATAACAATAAACTCTTTATTATGAGCCTTAAGTTTTACTGCTGCTTGCTTACCATTTCGTCCGTAACCACAAATAACAATATGGTTAATAAAACCATCCATCTTTTTTTGCATCTTTTTGTGTTTTAATTCTTCTAAATCATTTTTACTTAAAATGTATTCGGTAATTACCGACAAGGCATAACCTACTATAACAACACTTGCCAGAATTAAGAATATTGTAAAAATTTTTGATTGATCATCTAAAGGAACAACCTCACCAAATCCCACTGTTGTCATGGTTATAACGGTCATGTAAAACGCATCGACTAAAGAGTAGCCAGAAATCATGATATAACCAAAAACACCAATAAGCATAATAACAACCAGTAGAAAAAAGGCTGTATAAATTTTAGTTCTAAAAAACTTAACTAGTGGGTTCATAAATCAAAAACCGATGAGCGTTTAGTATAGACTAAATCCTTAATACGCATCCAAAAAGCTAAAAACATATATAAGGCAAAACCAAAACCTACGGTTACAAAAGTAATATACATAAATGATGTTCTAACAACTTTGGCTCGAATACCAAAACGATCGGCAATACGTTGGCAAACGTAGTAACCATGTTTCTGAAAAAACAATAATGGTTTATAGATATTGTTCATGCTGCAATTTAACACATACTTTTTTAGTTTAAAAGTTTATACCCGTAATTGTTCTAGATTAGGTATTAAAATCGAAATCTTAAATTATTAACGGTTATTTTAGGTATTCGTTTAAAACTAAAAGGGCCTTTTTCTTAAATTCTTTAAAATAGCGCTTTATTTATTGATGAGTGCGTTTCCTACAGCACATTTTAAACATTTATTTTTATCGCAATATTCTGTTTTTAGCTGAATCAAGGCTTGAGAATCTTTAGATGATTTGGAAACTTTTTTTAATCCATTAAACGCATTAACAATACTGTTTTTTTCTGAAGCCAATAGTGATGCTATTTCCAAAATTTCGGTATCTATGTCTTGACCTTTTTGTTTGGCGTAACTGAATTTAATAGGAAGAATAGTATTGATAAGCAATAAATCTATAAAGGACTTTGACAACACTTTTTTTGAACCTTTAGATTCCTTTTGGAAGGTATAGTGGGTTTTCCAAAACTCTGAAGTAGAAACTTTAAAAAGGTTATAAAAATCATCTAATGTATTAAACTCAATAATTTTGGAAAATAAATTTTGATGTATGTTATACAGACTTGCCAATTGAGACAATCTAATAGTTGGAAAGTTTGGTGGTCGCAATCTAAAAAACTGAATGAGTAACACATTTGAATTAGATAGTTTGAATTTAAGTTTTAAAAATCGATACTCTTTTTGTAATCCGGAATAATACGCGTTTTCAACATCCTGGTCCAATTGTCCTGCTTGCCCAAATAACAAAGCTTCTAAAGCCTGAGGATTGGATTGCGTTTTTCTAACAATCGAGAAATCGATGGATTGGGCTAAACTAAAAAAGGAGTCACCATTTACTTTCAATCCAAAGTTTTTAGTTAGCATTTTAAATAATACGGCTTCCCAATCATTATTTGATGCCTTAAGAAGTGTTTCTATGGTTTCCGATTTTCTTTCTAAACGCTCAAAATACAAACGCTCTAACCAATTTGCTAACACAAAATCATCAGTATTATCAAAATCATTTTCGCAATTAATCCATTTGTTATCCGAGGCAAAAAGCCTTTTGTAATTACTTAATAAAGCTTCATCAATAACATCTTTTAAAACAAGTGTTGGTATGGGTGTATTGTTATTTCTAAAGACTTCGGTGTCATCTTCCCAAACTACATGTAGAATAACATTATCATAAGCCGAGTCTTGCTCGTGGCCATGCAAAAACCAATCTGATGCTTTAATATGTATCTCCACATTACCCGCCCAAAGTTGCTCTCCTATTTTAAGTATAGCATTAAAAAAGTCCGAACCCGAATTAAAATTATGTTGCCCTACCGAGTTTACAACTACAGGTTCACCTACAGTAGTTTTTAAATTATGAATTTGAAATTTTTTATGTTTCCAAATGTAGTGTAAGAAGTCTTCTCGCATATTGAAAGATAAAATACCGATTTAAATATAGCAAATTCAAATTGGTTATTTATAATTTAGCATAATTAAAAGATGATACTCTATGGAACAATTAACGCTTACCACACCTGCTCTTTTATTTTCGGCAATTTCCTTAATCATGTTAGCTTACACCAACAGATTTATTGCCTATACAGCAGCAATAAGAGATTTGTATGACAAGTATCAAAAAAATCACGACAAGCGTTTTTACAAACAAATTAGAAATATAAAACATAGATTATACCTTACCAGATACATGCAAATTTTAGGTATTACCAGTTTACTTTTTTGCGTATTAACTATGTTTTTAATTTACATACAGCAAAATACCATTGCCGTGTGGATATTTGGTTTAGCATTATTATTACTTATAGCGTCACTTTCCCTTTTAATTGTAGAAATTCAAATTTCAGCTAAAGCTTGGGAAGAACACATTAGTGATATTGAGAATGGTTAAAATAAAAAAAATCACAATTAAAGTTATATCTATTGGGTTTTTAATCAAATTTTTACAGATGCAAATATATTGTGGTTTTAATTTAACTTGAATTGAACATATAATTTTAAAGACAAATTTTTCATTGAAATCAATAATGACAAATATTTTATTGTTTCACTAAATGTTTTAGCTATCACTAACATTTTTTACATTATATCACAACCAAATATATTTTAAATCGTAAACATATTAAAAACAAATTTACACATAAACAACTCAAAGAGAGAAAGTTATTACTGTACTAAATTTTGATATGTCAGAAAAAACACTTATTTTTAACAAAATATCTTCCTATACTTTTTTGGCAATTAACAAACTCTAAATTCATTATTTATGAAAAGGAGTACATTAAAAATTAATACGAATTAATCGTATCCAATTGCAAAATAGACACATTAATTAACCAATACTTGACTCAAAATGAAAAACAAAATCTTCATTATAGGCTTGTTGTTACTAGTTTTACCATATAACTGTAAAATACTAACTGAAAGAGGCTTAAACTCAAATGATTTACCTAGGGACAAAACTACTCTAGCTGACTGTATCCCTTTTGAAAAGGATTCTGATGAAACTAAAGCAAAACAAACCGTTTTTGAAAAGTATCAGAATATGGATAAAACTTCAAAAGGTAATATTATTCCAAGCGCCTTAGTTGGCTTGTTTATTTACGAATTTAATAAATTTCAAAAAGGAGAGGCTCCATCTAATAGTCTTGAAAAAAAGATGTTCTTAAGATTTCAAAGTTTAGCGCCAAAAATTAAAGCTAATTTTGAATGCTCAGTTAATAGCTTTAACACATTAAATGCCAAGGCCAAAAAAGCGTTTATACCAAAAGAATTTTTGACTAATTCATCATTATCTATTCAACAAATTCAACGGCTACTTGCAAAAGAAATTATATCCAGATCTAGTGAATCTATTTTTAACAATTTAGATTGTTTGGAAGAAGAAACTCCTGGTCTAGAAAGGAGTTTCACTGAAGAGCCAGACCCTAACGACGATGTGGGTGGTAAAATTATTAATTTTCCTATTATTTATAAAATTAATGGATTACGAACAGTACATTTTTTACCAAAAATAAGTGGTTTTGCACTTAGAAATGAAGAAGTTCAACGTGAATGCGATGTGGTACAACAAAACGGTGAATTTGTACAAGATTGTCATGTAGTGGTTGAGAACTGTGGAGGCAATGTCTTTACCGCTTCAACAGGAGTTAATATTTGTATGGCTGTACCTCAATTACAAAAAGGAGGCGCCGTACTATTAGATGGAGTTAACTTTCATGATGTGACAGGAACGATTGAAATAAAAGCAAAAGGAAATACAAATTTCACAAGGGAAATACAAGCTCATGTTTGTGGGGATACAGATGTACCTGATACTTCTGTAATTCATGGTGTAGAAGATAAGATTCTCTTTACTATACCAGAAGATTTACCCATTGGAGTTTATGAAATTAGAGTGGTAATGCCTAGCTTAGGTAACAACGGAGGTAATTCAAAATCGGAGCCCGTGTTTTTAGAAGTTGTAACAAGTCCAAATGACCAATTTAGCATCGCAACAGAGCACATAAAAGCCAAAGATGAAACAGGCCATTTAAATATTACAGGATCTGATGAAGTAGGCATACAAATAACAACAGTTAAACTTGATAGTGATTTAACCGTTTCGGTTAATGGAGAAAACGAACTTCCACTAATTGAATTTGGAGATTTTGATTCGGGTGAAGAAAGAGAAATGAACCGTGTATTATATAACGGACAAAATGCTGCTGTAGCAATTGGCGTTATGGGTTTTGAAATAGATAGTAGAGAAGCTTTTGAACAAGAAGTACAGGGGTTTTTAGATGCGTTTAAATTTGTAATTAACGATCAGTTGTCTGAAATATTCTCAGGTGCGCTAGGAACTGTAGGCACCTCTATAGCTTTAATGGCTGGTGCATCAACAGTAGTTGCTGCAGCTATAGGAACTGCAGTTGTTGTTGCTGTTAACATAGCAATAGCACTTTGGGCTCCTGCTGATTTAATTATTGAGGACACCATGGTCTTTTCTCAACTTAATTTAGGAAGACTTACAAGTCAAATTATTGATACAAATCCACAATCATATTCTACACCTGGTGGCGTAAATGTTAGTATTGATCCTGTAGAAAAAAATGTAAATCATTATAGAGAAGATAGAACTTACAAAGGTGATGATAACTCTACATATTTAATAAGATACAGATATAACAAGACTAACTAAATAATTATAAAATGGTTAAAACTAGAAATCGAACGATGTTGGTTTTTGATATTTCTGAAAAGGTTGTTTTAGTAAATCTTTAATATTGCTGTTTTCTTTTTCATTTGGAAACACATCAACACCATAAACTATCTTACCAGTATCTAATTCTTTATAGGTTCCAAAAAGTCTATCCCATACCGAAAAAATATTACCGTAGTTAGAATCTGTATATGGCATTTTATAATGATGATGCACTTTATGCATGTCCGGAGATACTATAACATAACTAAGTAATTTATCTACTTTTTTTGGCAATTGAATATTAGCATGGTTAAATTGTGTAGCAACTACTGACAGCGACTGGTATAATAATACTAATGCAATAGGTGTACCCACTATAAAAATTCCGGCAAGCGTAAAGACATAACGAATAACACTCTCTAAAGGATGGTGCCTGTTTGCTGTGGTGGTATCTACATTATGATCGGAATGATGCACCAAATGCACCACCCAAAGTGGTTTTACTTTATGCTCGATTAAATGTGGTAAATATGCCCCAATACAATCTATTAAAAACAACCCAAGAATACCATATAACCAAACAGGCATTTCTGGCAACCAATTTAGAATTCCAAAATTATTAGCCATAACCCAATCGGAAGATTTTAAAAACAAAAAGGCTAAGGGTAAATTAACAAGAATGGTAGTTAAAGTGAAAAACAAATTAGGTATTGCATGTTTCCATTTCTTGTATTTAAATCCTATTAAAGGAATAACACCTTCTAAAACCCAAAAAAAGTTAAACCGCCAACAATAATTAATGCTCTGTGGTGGGTAGGAATGGTTTCGAAGTAGTTTAAAATAGCTTCCAAATATTTAGTTTTTTCTAAATATACTATTTTATTCTTTTCTTCATTTCTTCTACAATGTTAAAAGCGGCTGGACAAATGGCAACATTCCTTAAAGTTAAATTGGAAATTTGCTGAAACTTTTTTCTATCGGTATGAGGAAATTCTCTGCAGGCTTTAGGGCGAACATCGTAAATAGAACAATAATTATCTGCACCTAAAAAAGTACAAGGCACACTTTGTAAAACATAGTCATTTTCCTCATCAACACGCAAAAACTGACTAATAAATTGCTGTGTTTTCATTTTAAAATGCTTAGCAATTCTATCTACATCTTTATCTGTAAAAAGTGGACCTGTCGTTTTACAACAATTTGCACACTCTAAACAATCGGTACGCTTAAATTCTTCGTCATGCAAGTCTTGCATGATATAGTCTAAATTTTTTGGTGCCTTCTTTTTTAGCTTGGTAAAGAATTTTTTATTCTCGTTATGTTTATCTTTGGCGCGCTTTGGAAGATTATTGATGATGTCTTGCATGGTGTAAAAATAGTATAATTTATGAAATTTTCGCTTCCGCGGAAATGAAATGAGATTCCCTTGAAAAAGGGCATGAAACAATTAGATTTTTTATGAAAGACCTTTTCGGCAATGCGTTATTAGATTACCAAAACGGAAATTATACGCAGGACATTACAACTTCAACCAATATTTCTGATGAAGATGTTTTGCCACTACCCTATTTATTTAGAGCTTTTAAAGACATGCCTACTTTAGAGCAAAAAGCTTTAAAGCTTTGTAAAGGATCTGTTTTAGATGTAGGTTGCGGTTCTGGGATTCATAGTTTGTATTTACAAAAAAAAGGTTTTAAGGTTAAAGCTATCGATGTATCCAATGGTGCTATTGAGGTTGCTAAAAAACGTGGTGTATTACATGCTGAAGTTTTACCGCTTTTAGGCGAACATCACACTTTTGATACGATTTTACTTTTAATGAATGGCACTGGAATTTTTCAAGAACTAACTCAGGTATCAAAATATTTAGCACATTTAAAAAGCCTATTAAATACAAACGGGCAGATTTTAATTGACTCCTCGGATATTAAATACATGTACGAAGATGAAGATGGCGGCTATTGGATGGATATGAATTCGAGTTACTACGGTGAATTGGATTATTTTCTGAGTTATAAAAACGAAGAAGAAGCTCCTATGAAATGGTTGTATTTAGATTTTGAAACGTTAAAACTAGCTTGCGAAACGCTAGATCTTAAATGCGAATTGGTTTTAGAAGGAGAACACTTTGATTATTTAGCTAAAATTACAGCTTAATTAACATCTTTTATAAAATAATGCTCTGAGGTTCCTTTGCCATAAACAAAGGTGTTTTTATTTAGCTTAAATATTTGTGCCGAAACCGTACCAAAAGGATATACCATTTCAATAAAAAAACGACCTTCTTTTAGTTTTATGTTTACCGAAGCTTGGTCGTTTTTAATTAACCGCCCTAATTCTGTGTGTTCTGCTTTTGGCGGTAGGTTTAGTTCTTCTAGAACCTCTACAAAGCCACTGTCTTGATTAAACCAGAACTTATAGATTTTATTGGTATTGAGTGCTTTTAATTTCCATTGACCTGTTAATGCGCTTCTAACACTATCTATGTTATGACCGCATTCTAAATTTTGAGAGAATGAATTTATGGATAGAAATAACGCTATGAAAACTAAATTTTTAATAATCTGATTTTTTTACTAACACTACAAAACTAGTTAAATTCTAGATACTGGTTTTACGAAAACCTACCTCACCTATTAACCTTGTTGCAACCCCGCGTTAAGGATTGCAGTGAAAAGCCCACAGCCCGACGAAGGAGGTGCGAAGACTTGCAACGGAAAGCCTGCCCCTTTTGGGGAACGCCCAAATATTTTTTATTAAATTCATGACGAATCTAGTTTTCATTCATAAGATTCCTGCCTTCGTAGGAATTTTAAAAATCAAACTTATAAGTAGCTCCTGCTAAAAACTGAATACTTTGTACCGGGAAATTTTGCCATTTCTGGTAGGCGTTATTAGCCATATTATTAGCTTTTGCAAATACAGAAAGCTGCTCGTTTATATGATAACCTACGTGTGCGTTGGCATCGAAAAAACTATCTAAAGTTACTGTTTGTGGCATTCCAACAGTTACACCATCGTTTACAAAATATTGGTCTTTACGCTTGCCTGTATAATACAAATTTGCTCCTGCAAACCACTGCTCGTTTATTTGATAATCTACAAAAAGTGAGCTTTTTATGTCTGGTAAATTCCAAGCTTCGTCTTGGTTATCGGTAGTATATGAAAAATACGCAACTTTTAAACCTAGTTTAAAGTTTCGCTTTACATCGACGTTAATTTCTCCTGCTACACCAAAGGTATCGATGTTGTCGTAAACAATACCAAAAGAATTTCCGTAGGAGTACTCTTGATTGGTTGCGGTAATGTCGTTGTTTCTATACAAGGCTTTGTTTCTATCGGACACATAACGACCGCTTACATTATAGCTCATATTGCTTGAAAGCTTCCCTTTTAAACCGATGTATGCATTGTACAACTGATCGGTTGGTGCAATGGCTAAGGTTGGGGATATAAAAGGGTTTTCGTTTGCAAAACCGTAATACGAATTGATAATTAAATCGCCTTTTACACCTGCATAAGCAATTACAATATCATTAACTACACGGTATGTTGCCGATACATTTGGATAAAAGTAAAGGTTATTATCGCCAGAAGCTTTGTCGTTTAAATAGTTTAGAGACACACCTATATTAACGGTTAAATCGTCTTGCTTTAACTGGTAAGTTGGTGCTAAGCCTACTTGAAAATTACCGTAGTCAATTGCATTTGTGCCACTATAATTTGTATCGAAAGCACCACCTAGATAGTCTATTTTAAAATCGGTTGAAATTTCGACATCTCGTATTGGCACATCTACTTTTGCTTTGACTGTAAATCTGTTTTCGCCGGAACCTTGATTGTCTGAAAAACGTCTAAAAAAGGCGCTTCCTGAATTAATATATGTGTCCTCAAAAGTGACATCGCCACCAAAATGCGCATTAAAAAAAGAATGACTGCCATCCATATTATCCGTTTTAGCTTGTGCAATATGCGATTCTGGTACACCATACCAATTGTATAATTGATGCTGAAAACCAGCCTCGGCATTCCATGATAAATCTCTTAATTGACTTGAGTAATTCAGGTTAATTTTTGAGTCGGAAAAATTATTATCGAATTCCACATCTTCAATACCTGATGCCGATGAATGATGACTGACATAACCGCCAATATTTTCATTACGACTAAGGGCATGATTTAAATATACTTCGCCCAAAATTGTGGTATAGCTTCCCACACCTAAAGTGGCATAATTATCGTATAATTTTGTTGGCGCTCGTTTTTCTACCACCGCCGCTTTACCTTTTGCTGGGGTAAATGTGGATGCCACAGGAAATGAAAAAATATTATACTTAATATCCTTTTTTGTTTGGGTAGTCTCATCGTCTAAAGACGGTACTTCCTTTACCTTAAACGCATCAGAAATTGTTGGCGCATAGGGTTTAACGACATCAATTACACCTGTATTTATGGTATCATTTTGGGTTCTTTGAGAGAATCCTAAAGTGACACTTAATAAAAGAACAACGGAGAATATATTTTTTATTTGCTTACGCATATTTAATAAGTTTTTATTTACGATTAACGTATTTTTTTATTTACTGACATTCCTCGCTTAGGCTGTAAAAAAAATAGCTTCGCGCTGAATGACCAAACGAATTATTCTTCGGGTAAAATAGATGAATTTGTTTTTGCTTCTTCCTTTTTGATTTTGCTTAATTCGGTTTTTGCCTCTGAAACCACATCATCGAATTCTGAGAAATTTTGAATAACACTTTCTAAAATATAAGTGGCTTGAAAAGCATCATTTAAAGCATAATAATTTTTAGCCATAAGCACTAAACCTTTGGCGCTATAATATTTATACCCCGAATAATCTTTAGCTAATTTCTGTACTGTTGTATTGGATGCTTGGTGTTTGCCTTCCTTATTTTTAAAATAAGCATTGTAATACAGAGCTTCGGCAGCTGTTTCGCCTGTAGCAACACCTTCTACATTAGCATACGCTGTTTTTGCTTTAGCTTCGTTACCAGTTTTAATAGCCGAACGTGCTATAATAATGTGGGCATCGCCTTTAATTTTATTATCAATGGTAGAACTTACCAATACTTTTTCTGCGCAAGCCACAGCACCGTCATAATTTTCTAGTTGATAATTTGCTTTCATTAAGTTAGATTGCGCAAATACAATATTTTGCGGGTAGTTAGCTTCAGCTTCTAATCGGCTTAAAACAGGAATGGCATTAGTCCAACTTTTACTTTCTAAATAAAACTGCGATAAACGCGTTAAAGCCTGTTCTGTAAATTCGTTACTGCTTGAATCTGTAACATATTTGTAATGCGGTGCGGCGTTTTCAAGTAAGCCCTTTTTGTAATACAATTGCGCCACATAAAAATGCGATTGCAAAGCATGTAATCCATTTGGAAATTGGTTTAAATACCCATTAAACTGTTTTATACCTTTATCTGTATTGTTTTCTAAATATTGCTTTTCGGCAGCTTCGTAAGTAGTGTTATCCAAATCTGCATCGGTAACTTCGACATAATCTAACTGTTTTACCCAATTAGCATAATCATCAACACGACCTAAATCGATATAAATTAAACGCGCTGTAGATACGGCTTGAACAGCTTCTTGCGTTCCTGGATAGTCTCCTGCTACTTTTTTAAACTTGGTTAAAGCACTTTCATTTTCGGCACCATTATAATACACCAATCCTTGGCGAAGCAATGCTTTAGGCACAAAAGAGCTCATAGGATACTCGCTTGCCAACTTACTATAAGCTGCCATACCTTTAGCAGTATAATTATCTTTAATATAAGAATTACCTAAATCGTAAAGCGCATCGTCTCGCAATTTTGATTTTGGATAATCTGAAATAAATTGTTGTAGAGCTTTAATTTTAGTTGATGTTTCCCCTGCATAACCTATACTAATTGCTTTTTGAAATGCTGGATAATCAGAATCTATTTTATCTAATTTAATAGCATTTTCGTAGGCAGAAATAGCACTTTGATATTGGCTAGACACAAAATAGCCATCGCCTAAACGTAAATAAGCATCATTCAATCTTAATTTATCTTCTCTTTTATTGGAGATAAAATCATTGAAGAACGCTGTAGCATTATCATAATTTTTTAATTTGAAATACGTGTAAGCTAGATTATAATTTAGATTTTCAAACTCTGGCGTTACTGGTGCTTCTGTTTGTTGCTTAAATTGTTTGAACCCAATTAAGGCGTCATCGTAGTTTGTTAAATTATAATCGGCTTCGGCTTTCCAAAATGTTGCTCTTGCGGTATATTTTTGGTCTTGAGGTTCCTTTAAAGACGCATCAAAAAGCCCTTCTGCTTCTTGATAATCACCTTCGTTATACAACTCTAAACCTCTATAAAATGCCACCTTTTGATAAGCTACTTTATTCTCGAAACTCTTTTTACTTTCTAATAGCGATAATGCTTCTTTATAGTTTTTTGATGTAATGTATGAATCAATTAATAACGTTTCGATTTCTTCCTTATAGCTTGTATCTGGATATTTCTCTAAATAACTTACTAAAACTTGCGGTGCCGACTGATATGGGTTACCAATTTCATAACTAAGTTTAGCGTAATTTAACCAAGCATCTTCTTGAATTTTTAAATCGAAATTCATTTGCGATGCATTTCTAAAGGCATTTAAAGCTTCTTGTTTTTTGTTTAAGTTCACATAACTTTCAGCTAAATGGTAATAGGCATTTTGAGCAATTGCATTTTTACCACCTACAATTTTATTGAATTCTGAAATCGCGTTTTCATAATCCTTTTGTTTGTAATAGGCATAGCCCAATTGATAAAAATCGGTATTGCTCCACTTGCCTTTTTTGCCTTTATATGCCGTTAAATACGGAATAGCATCGGCATATTTTTTTAAATTAAAATAACTTTCACCTATGATTTTTGATAGTTCTGAAATTTCATTAGCATCACTAGATTCTAGTCTGTCTTTAGCCAATTTAATAGCTTCATTAAATTTGCCTAATTTAAAGTTTAAATCGGCTTGATAGTACGATAGTTTTTCCTTGTATTGTTCTTGATCGCTTACTTGCTCGAAATACTCGTTGGCTCTGTCATAATCATCACCTTCATAAGCCATAAAACCAATATAATATTTAGCCTGAGATCCAAATTCCGTAGAGTTTTCAACCTTACTTAAATACTTTCTAGCGTCTTTATATTGCTTGGTTGTAAACGCTGTATAGCCGTTATTAAAATAAAATTTTTCACGTTCTTTTCCACTTAATGCTCGTTCTTCTACTTTGTTATACCATTTTCTAGCATACGCATATTTAGAATTTTCAAAATAATAATCGGCTACATCCACGTAGGCCGTATTCTTTTTTGTGCTTGTGGGATAGTCTTCAACAAAATTTTCAATCAACTGATCGGCATTTTGCTGGTTTAAACGAACAGCACAATTAGCTATATAATAGGCGCAGTCAGACTTTAAAACATCTTCAGTTGTTGTTTTTTTAACCGTACTAAACAAGGATTGAGCAGCATTATATTGTTGATTATTATAAAGCGATAATGCTTTTTGATAATCGACTAAATTACTTGTATATGTTGCAGATTGCTGTGCTATTATTTGAAAACCAAAACTTATAGCAACTATTAATGAAACAATACTTTTCTTAGTCATTTAGGATTCGTTTTTTAATTTAAAATCAAAGATAATTTAATAACGTAATAATCGTGCCATAATTATAAATCAAGTTATTAAATATTGAATAAAAGTTGGGGGAAAGAAGACCGAAGACGGAAGTTTTGGTTGAAATGACATCGTGTTTTTAATCTCTGTTTTTCATTTCAGGATGAAGAAATGACAGATTACCAAATAATTGATAATGATACCAATTAACTGTTGTTTGTAGACTTTTTTTATTCTTTTTACGTTAAACTTTTACTTTCAACTTTTAAATAATACATTTACATCAGTAACAAAACCGTTAATTACCATATGTCAAATTCCATTTTACAATTAAAAGATGCTTCTATTTTTCAAGGAGATAGCTTAGTGCTTTCAAACGTAAATGTGGAAATTAATAAAGGGGACTTTGTTTATTTAATTGGAAAAACAGGAACAGGAAAAAGTAGTTTTATGAAAACACTTTACGGCGACTTACCCTTAACAGAAGGGGAAGGCCATATTGTTGATTTCGATTTAAAAACCTTAAAAGAAAAAGACATTCCGTTTTTACGACGCAAATTAGGCGTAGTTTTTCAAGATTTTAAATTACTAACAGATCGTACTATTAACGACAACTTACTATTTGTTTTAAAAGCCACAGGCTGGAAAGATAAAGACAAAATGAAAACACGTGTTGAAGAAGTTTTAACCAAGGTGGACATGAAAACAAAAGGTTTTAAATTTCCTCACGAGCTTTCTGGAGGTGAGCAACAACGTGTTGCAATAGCCAGGGCTTTATTGAACGATCCAGAACTTATCCTTGCCGATGAGCCTACCGGAAATTTAGACCCACAAACCAGCGTTGAAGTCATGGAAGTACTTCAAGACATTAATAAAAATGGCAATACCATTTTAATGGCTACTCATGATTATGCTTTACTACTAAAATACCCAAGTAAGACTTTAAAGTGTGATGAAAATCAGGTTTATGAGGTGGTACAACGTAAAAACTAACTATGCTTTCAATACTTGTACCTGTTTATAATTATTCTATTTCAAGCTTAGTTACTGAAATCCATAAGCAAGCAACTCATGCTAAAATTAATTTTGAAATTATTTGCATTGAAGATGGATCGAATAAATTTGTACTTGAAAACAAATCAGTAGTAGATGGTTTAGAGCATGCGTCCATTATAATTTCTTCTAAAAATAACGGTAGAACAAAATCTAGACAAATTCTCTCGGATACTTCAAAATTTAATTGGCTTTTATTTTTGGATGCCGATGTTATGCCAAAATCGGATAGATTTATAATAAAGCATCTTGAAAATATTGACTCCAAGTACGAAGCCATTTACGGAGGCTTCGCTTACAAGACTATAAAACCACAAAAAAACAAAACCTTACGCTATAATTTTGGTAAAAATTTTGAAGAAGTTGATGCAAAAAAAAGAAACTTAAAACCTTATCAAATAGTCATTTCTGCTAATTTTCTTATTAAAAAGGAGATTTTTTCTAAAATAAACTCCCAAATAAAAATAAAAAGTTATGGTTTAGATAATTTTTTTGGAGCACTACTAAAAGAGAACAAGGTTAATGTACTGCACATAAACAATGAAGTGTATCATTATGGCATAGAAGACAATAAGCTGTATTTAAACAAAGTTCAAGAATTCATAACCCTCTTATTAAAGCTATACAATGACCGTATGTTTTTAGAACATAGCAATAAATTACTTTCCGTATTTGTAAGTTTAAAAAAATATAAATTGAATTACTTGCTAAGTTTTTTTTACAAGTTATTCAATAACCTAATGGAGCGTAACTTAATTGGCCCTAAACCAAATATGTTTATATTACAATTATACAAATTATCATATATCTGTTTTAAAGATTTAGATTCATAAACCATGTCTACAAAGCCTTTTTTTTCTGTAGTTATACCTTTATATAATAAAGCCGACTATATAGAGGATACTTTAAATAGTGTGCTTAACCAAAATTACAAAAACTTTGAAATTGTTATAGTTAATGATGGGTCTACAGATAATAGCGTAAGTGTTGTAAAACGTTTTTCTGACTCAAGAATTACGATTATTAATCAAAACAATTTAGGACTATCTGGAGCAAGAAACACAGGTATTAAAAATGCTAAATATGAGTATATTGCTTTTCTGGATGCTGACGACTTATGGAGTGCAGATTATTTAATGACTATATGTAACTTACTTTCAATTAAAAGCAATTCTGAAGTGTTAGCGACTGGTGTAAAGACATTTAGAAATAAACATAAGTTAGATTTAAAAGCAAATACATTTAAAAATGAAAAAGTTCAAATAATATTTAATTATTTTAGTTTAAAACAAAACATTTTTGGACCAAGTGCTCTCGTAGTTAAAAGAAATGTATTTAACAATATTGGCTACTTTGACAACACAATAAACTATGGTGAAGATGAAGACTTTTTTATAAGGTGTTTTTCCATTTACGACATCACTTATTATAATACAGAAAAAGTATTTTATTTAAAAGGAATAGAAAATCAATTAACGGCACCTAATACAAATACTAAAAGAAACCCGCCTGATTATTCTAAATACCTTACTAATGAAAACCAACATATACTAAAACCATATATTGATTTTATATATTTTAAATTACTCGTCCTTTATAAAATGGAAAGGAATTATGAACTTGTAAAATACTATAAGGATAAAATAGATGTATCAAATTTATCACCCATTAAAAAGGTTAAGTATTTTTTACCTATTCCAGTATTTTATTTTTTAAAAAAAATCCATACAAGATTACTTCACTAATAAAATACCTGCCTTTAAATTACGATTTCTATATAAACATAAAAAAATACCAAATAGCAGTAAATTTAGTCTTCCAAAATAGCTTTCCACTTTTTTGATATATTCTTTATATCAAATTTCTGAACGCTTACTAAAGTGTTTTTTCTAAATTCACTTACTTTCTCAGCATCATTAGCTATCAATTTTAAGGCATTTGATAATTCGCTTAAGTTATAAGTTTCCAACATTATACCATTAATATTATGCTCTATTATTTCTGATGGTCCCGTTTCACAATTTATAGCTATTACCGGGGTTTCTAAAGCTAAAGCTTCAATTAGAACAAGTCCGAAACCCTCATAAAAACTAGTTAAAGTTAAACATAATGCATGCTTCATATACACAAAAGGATTAATTGTAAATGGCTTAAAATGTACGTGTTCTTTAATTTTTAAACTTATTACTAATTCTTCATAGGCTCGTTTATCTGGACCTTCTCCCAAAATTATTAATTTAACACCTTCCTTGTAAACCTTAGACTTTGCATACCCTTTAATTAATAAGCTTATATTTTTACATTTCTCTTCTAGTCTACCACAAAACAAAATATATGGAAATGAGATATTAAACTTTTGATCTCCCTTTAGTCTAATACTTTCAACATCGACTGCATTTTCTATACATTTCATTTTTTCATTATCATGAAATGGCTTAATCAAATCAAGCAGACTCTTGGTAACTGTTATTATTTTATATGCATCTCTTAACAGCCATTTTTTAAGAAATAAGTTTTCTTTTATTTCATTTTTATATGAAGAACTATGTATAACATATAGCACTTTAAAGTTTCTGTATGCATATTTACAAATTCCAACTTCATTAATTACGCTATTAGTGCGCAATCTATTATCTATAACAAAATCAAAATTATTTTTTTTTAAATATTCTTTAAGCAAAAAAACTCTTTTTACTTTATCAAAAAAAGTATTGCTTTTGTCCTTTAAAGCTCCAAGGTTATAAAGCTCACCTTTAAAATCAAAAGATATTACATTAGAAATTAAAACAATATGAACCTGATACCCCAACTCGGAAAGCATTATAGATTGAACTGCTGCAGCACGTTCTGCGCCTCCTAAACCTAGTGATGGAGTTATAATACAAATTTTCATAGTTATTAATTTCTATTAATCTTAGTACTTAATATTGAATCATAATCTTGGTTATTTAAAATAATTCTTTTTCTGTTTTTAAACTCAGCACTAAATATACTTTTTTCTAAATTTACAATAGAATCGTTTATTTGGCACAAATCGGCAATACTGTGAAATAAATCATCGGTCATGTACGGTCTTTCTAAATCAATATTAATATTGTTATTATTTTTAAATACTTCAGATTGCCATAGTAAAAAAGGTATTTGAAACATAGGCAATGTACCTACATCATCATTATGCCCTGCAAATTTAATAGTATGGTATACCTCTTCTCCATGGTCAGAAAAGTATAATACAAAACTCTCAGTATTAATGGATTTAATTTTTTCAATAATACTATTTACAACAAAATCATTATATCTTACTGCGTTATCGTATGCATTTATAGTCTTATATTCGGTTTCCTCTTTTGCTATTTGTGAATTTGGTTTATCATTAAAAATATTGAACGTTTTAGGGTATTTATTTTCATAGTAAAAATGCGTTCCTTGTAGATGAACAAATACTACTTTATTTCTGTTTGATTTATCATCTATTATTTCATCAATTTCTTTAAAAATGACTTCATCGTATTGATTAAATTCTTCCGTTCCTTCTGTATTTAAATATATTTTGTTTTTACATGCATAAATAAGTTTAGTAATTTCAGTTTCAGCAAAACCTACTGGCTGTTGGTTCGACACCCAATAGCTATCATAATTTACCGCATTTAAAAGCTGCATTATTGACCCTTTAGCACTACTTCCCTCGTAATTATCTAAACTTAATGCTTTGGTAATGGAAGCTGTTGTTCCAGCGTGAGGACTAACAACATCCTTATAAACCTCTAAACTCTCTTGCTTACCTAATAGAGGATTTGTATCTCTATTATAGCCATAGAGTGACATATTGTTACTTGTTGTTGACTCTCCAATAATTACAAAAAATAATTTATTTTTCCTGAAATTATTCGTTTTAGCACTTTTAAAGATTCCAGTTTCGTCTTTATAAACTCCTAATTCTGTAACTTCAGATTCATAATAAACAGAATAAAAAGACTTCAAAATTAAAAATGGTAAATTTTGATGCTTTAATGGTGTCACTTTTAAAACAATTACAATAAATAAAAACACGGAAACAAGTTTCCTTGAACCAAATCTTTCCAAATTAAAATATTGGACACTTTTATTACCAATACTAAAAATTACTAAGAATATTAAAAGTATTAATAACACATAGCCAATTAAATAACTATCGATATAAAATGTCAAAAACTCTTTTACTTCTACATTATTAGTCTCAAAGAATATATAAATAGCAGAAGGAGACAGATTTACCTTAAATATATAATAATAGCAGGTTTCTATTAATAAAAAAAGATTAAAGAAAAAAAATGTAAATGCAAAATAAAAATTTGAATACCTTTTGTTTTTAATAAAATTAAATGGAATTATAAGAATTATTGCAAAAAGAATATTCTCCAGTAAATTAAGATATCTACAGATATGAAAATCGCAAAAAAACAGTTCCATCAAAAAAGAAACTCCTATAACTAGAATACAACATAGCTCAACACTACATTCTTTGTTTTTAACATTACTCAACCACATTTTTTCTAAAAAATTCATTCCTAAAAACTAAAAACAAAATTAGCATATAAATAAAACAGGTTAAGGCATGTGCTTTAACAGCTCCTATAACACCAAACAAATCAATAAAATATACGCTAATAAAATATAATAACATCATATAAACCACTTCGCATAAAATGTACATTTTTATAAGTTTTTTAGCTATAAATTGATAAGAAATAGTAAGGAAAACAATTCTAAAAAAATCTCCAATTAATTGCCATAAAAACAAATTTTCCATAGGTAAAAATGCCTTGGTTAAAACTATTTTAACAATTAACACTTTTAACGAAAAAATTAACAAAAAAACAAAAATAACAAATGGCAGTAGTGATTTATAGAAGCTAAAAACTATAGCTTTAAATCCTTTTTTATTTTCTGCCAACAAGGGAAGTAAATATATTTCTAGCATACTATAAACAAACAACATATAATAGTTTGAAATTTTCCTTATGCCCTCCCAAAAGCCTGCTTCTTCTGTACCTACGTTACTTATTATATAATTTCTAATAAGTATAAATATAACGGGAAACATAATAGCAGAAACCAAAGTCATCGAAAAAAATGACGTTATTTTTAAAAGGAAACTTTTCGAGTATGTAAAAAAACTTATGTATTGAATAATTTCTTTCACCATTGATAACCTAAACAAAAGGGAAAAAATCAAAGCAATGGGCGTTAAAACAATAGCCAAAAGCGCACCTTCCAATTGATTTCTACCCATCAATAAAATTATTAGAATCGCAGAAATCATATAGGCAGCTACATTAACAATAACTAAATCTTTAACTTTTTTTAAGCCATTCATTACGGCAAGAAAAAAAACATGCACAGTAAAAAAAGGCATCGTGAAGGCTGATATTTTGAATAAAAATGAATACTCCTTAGTACTAAACACTAATAGACTAAAGGAATTTCCAAATAAAAACAAAGTAGCGCAGGACAGTAAACCAATTAGCACAGAAATTAAAAAACCTGAAGAGATGGCCTCCTTTAACCTGTGCTCATCTTCTTTAAATTCAGCAATATATTTAATGACCCCATTCTTAAATCCTATAGATGATAAATTCTGTAAAGACTGAAAGAAGTTACCTAAGTTTCCTGATAATGCCATTCCAGAAGGTCCAATAAAAACAGCCATGAATTTGGATATTGCAAAGCCTGAAATTAACCTTACAAAAAGACTCAAAGAATTTAAAGAAGCTACTTTAAAAATCGCGTTTGCACGAACCCTATTCCAAAAACTATTTAACATAAAAAAGTTATACTCATTAAAATTAAATCATTCATGGTTTTCAACCCCAAACAAAGAACTACCAAAAATAAGCAATATAATACCATAGTACATCAGGTAGCTAACAAAGTGAGCAATAACAGCTCCTTCAACATGGTCGTATAAATCAATAAAATACACGCTAGTAGTATATAATATAATAACCAAAAAAGCTTCGGTTAAAATATAGTGCCAAAACATTTTTTTCGCTAAAAACTGGTAGGCAATTACAATGGATAATATTTTAACAAAATCGCCCAACAGCTGCCAGAAAAACAAATCTTCTACAGGTTTAAATTCTTCAGAAAAAATTACTAAAACAATAAAATGTCTTAATACATATATGAGCAATAAACCAACAAGCATTATAGGTATAATGGTTTTATAAAAACTCAACACTTCTTTTTTAAAGGCCTTAAAACCATTTATTTCAGTAAACCTAGGTAAAAGATATAATACAATTAAAGAACTTACAAACATTAAATAATAGTCTGATATTCTTGTCATGGCCTCCCAAAACCCTGCGTCTTTATACCCTAAATTATCAATAATATAAGAGCGAATAGCAATAGTAACAAAAGGCATTAAAACCGCTGTAAATAATCCCATTAATGAGTAAGGGCTTAGTTTTTTTAATAAACTATAGCTTACATTACTTAGCTTTATGTGATTAATTAAGCTCTTTCTATTAATAATACCAACTAGGGTAATTAAAAATATAAGTGACTCGGCTATTACGACCGAAATTAAAGCCCCATCTATTTTATTTTGGAATATTAATAGTAAAGCAATGGCAACGCTAAGTACTTGGCCAATAATATTAATTATAATTAAAATTTTATATTTTGAAAACCCATTCATTATAGAAAAGGAAAACATATTAAGCGAATAAAAAGGAATGGCTATCGCAAAAATTCGAATAACATAAGCGTAGTCGTTATAGGTAGGAAAAATGATATCATTAATCCACTCTGCTTCAAAATAACAAAAGAAGGAGACCATTACCGTAGCAATAAACCCCATGTAATAGGACGTAGAAAGTGTTTTACTAAGGTTTAAACTATCTTCTTTAAACTTAGCGATATATTTAACAATACCCTTATAAAAACCAAAGGTCGCAATGGTTTGAAAGGCGCTAACAAAGTTTCGTAAGTTCCCTATTAAGGCTAAACCTTCGGCACCAATAAAAATAGCAATAGCTTTTGAAGTTAATATCCCTCCTAGTATTCGAGTAAATACCGAGGCACTTTGCAATGAGGCAATCTTGACTAAAACCTTATTGTTTATATATTGTATTAATTTTCCCAATTAATAGATCATTAGCTTTTTTCCTGACCCCAACAAAATACGTTTAAATTGTAAAACGATTTAACGAACCAATTATGTTTTTGTGTTAATAAGAGCTAACCAAATATACAAAATCATTTAAGGTATAAAAGTTTAATTTATAAAACCTAGCTTTTATTACATAAAACATATCGTTCGTCGTGTTTTATTTAAAGCTTTAATAGTTAGCACCAAGTAAAAACGACTTTTTACAAGAACACGATAATAGAATAGTAACCAAACTTTTATAAAACACAAATAGTAAACACCCAAGGGCGTTTACTATTTGTAATTTATTTTCAAATGTAATAGATGTAACTGACATACTGTATCTACATACAGCATTACAATCCTATAATCTGCGAAACATTATCGTTTCTTTATTATAAAGACTTATTTCTTTTACGGTCTACTTCAGACAACCAAATTTTACGTAAACGTAAGTGGTTTGGTGTAACCTCTACGTATTCATCTTTTTGGATATACTCTAAAGCTTCCTCTAAAGAGAATTTTATTGCAGGAACAATTTTAGCTTTATCATCCGCCCCAGAAGAACGTACGTTACTTAATTTTTTCGTTTTTGTTACGTTAACGGTCATATCATCACCACGAGAGTTCTCACCGATTACTTGACCTTCGTAAATATCTTCACCCGGATCAACAAAAAACTTACCTCTATCTTGTAATTTATCAATAGAATAAGGAATTGCCTGACCTTTCTCCATAGATACTAACGAACCATTTTGACGTTCTGGAATCCCACCTTTTAGCGGTTGGTATTCTTTAAAACGATGTGCCATAATAGCCTCACCTGCAGTTGCCGTTAGTAATTGGTTACGTAAACCAATAATACCTCGAGAAGGTACTATAAATTCACAAACCATTCTTTCTCCTTTGGCTTCCATACTTAACATTTCACCTTTTCTAAGGGTAACCATTTCTATGGCCTTACCAGAAACTGTTTCAGGCAAATCAATTGTCATTTCTTCAACTGGCTCACATTTTACACCATCTATTTCTTTAATGATAACTTGTGGTTGTCCAATTTGTAACTCATACCCTTCACGACGCATGGTTTCAATTAAAACTGATAAGTGTAATACCCCACGGCCAAAAACCATAAATTTATCAGCACTATCCGTTTCTTCAACTCTAAGCGCCAAATTCTTTTCTAATTCTTTATTTAAACGGTCTTTAATATGACGTGATGTTACAAACTTTCCATCTTGTCCAAAGAAAGGCGAATCGTTAATTGTAAATAACATGCTCATTGTAGGCTCATCTATAGCAATAGTTTTTAAACCTTCTGGGTTTTCAAAATCGGCAACCGTATCACCAATTTCAAAACCTTCTAATCCAACAATGGCACAAATATCTCCCGTTTGAACTTCATCAACTTTTAAACGTCCTAGACCTTCAAAAATGTGTAATTCTTTAATTTTATTTTTAACAATAGAACCATCTCTTTTTACTAACGAGATATTCTGTCCAACCTTTAAACCACCACGTGTTAAACGCCCAATAGCTATACGTCCTGTAAAAGAAGAAAAATCTAATGATGTAATTAGCATTTGTGTAGTTCCTTCTTCAATTTTAGGCTCAGGAACATGCTCAATAACCATATCCAATAACGGTTCAATGTTCTCAGTTTCATTTTGCCAATCGTCACTCATCCAGTTATTCTTAGCCGAACCGTAAACTGTTGGGAAATCTAATTGCCACTCCTCGGCACCAAGTTCAAACATTAAATCGAAAACTTTTTCATGCACCTCATCTGGTGTACAGTTTTCTTTATCTACTTTATTGACAACCACACAAGGCTTTAAACCTAGGTCAATCGCTTTTTGTAATACAAAACGCGTTTGTGGCATTGGCCCTTCAAAAGCATCAACCAATAACAACACGCCGTCTGCCATGTTAAGTACACGCTCTACCTCACCTCCAAAATCGGCGTGACCTGGTGTATCAATAATATTAATTTTAGTGTCCTTATAAATTACAGATACGTTTTTAGAAGTAATTGTAATTCCTCTTTCACGTTCTAAATCGTTATTATCAAGAATTAAATCACCTGTATTTTCGTTTTCACGAAACAATTGACAGTGATACATAATTTTATCAACCAACGTCGTTTTACCGTGGTCAACGTGTGCAATAATTGCAATGTTTTTAATAGTAGCCATATTATAGTGCCTTATTTTAAGCCTGCAAAGGTACGCTATATTTAATTTTAAATCTATTTAATTTAACATTTTACTAGTATAAAAAGTTAATTATATGTTATAATCCTAATTTATAAAAACTAATTTTCTAATTTTTCCGTTCATTACAATACAATCTCTCAAAAAAAACAGCATTATGAAAAGCTTATTCAATTATACAAAATTCATACCATACCTTTATTTTATTGCCATTACAGCATATTGGTTTACCGTGGTAAATCGTACCGAAGGTTTAACAGCATATCCAATTCTATTATTTGGTATTCCGTTTTTATGGCAAATACTAAAGCCCAATAAAAAATTAAATTTCACGTTAGGAATCACCTTTGTATGCATTTCGTCGTATTTAATTTTAGCTTTCGTTTCAGATACGCTGCATATTGTATCCCTTTCCTACTCCATAAAGCAATTTATGGTTTACGGCGGTCTATTTATTTTCGGAAGTTTGGCCATGGCACTTTGGATTATAAAAAACAGCTTAACCAAAAGCGTTTAAAGTCAGGATGTTTCAATAAGTTTGGCGCTTGCCTGCCGGCAGGCAGGTTTCGACAAGGGTCGGGCTTTCACTACTCGCTCCCTCCTAAGGTCGGGGAGATTAAACAAGCCGTTCTATCCCTAACGCAGGCGTATCTGCCCAAAACAATTCAATACCCAAAACAACGGTGTTTTATTAAAGCTCCTTTTCGTAACTTTGCTGCTTAAATTTAAAGCACATGCAACTTAGCGAGGTACCTAAAATAAAACATACAAATTCTAACAATTTTTTTCTATTATGTGGCCCATGTGCCATTGAAGGGGAAGATATGGCATTGCGTATAGCCGAAAAAGTAATCACCATTACCAATAAACTAGAAATCCCTTATATATTTAAAGGAAGTTTTAAAAAGGCTAACCGCAGCCGAATAGATAGCTTTACAGGTATTGGCGACGACAAAGCCCTAAAAATACTCAGAAAAGTATCCGAAACTTTCGATGTCCCTACCGTAACCGATATCCATGAAGTTTCAGACGCTATAAAAGCAGCAGAATATGTTGATGTGCTGCAAATTCCAGCTTTTTTAGTACGCCAAACCGATCTTGTAGTTGCCGCTGCAAAAACAGGAAAAGTTGTCAACTTAAAAAAAGGACAATTTATGAGTCCGGAGGCCATGAAACACGCTGTGCAAAAAGTTAAAGACGCTGGCAGCAACAAAGCATGGATTACCGATAGAGGAACCATGTTCGGGTATCAAGACATGATTGTCGATTTCCGTGGCATTCCAACCATGCGGGAAATGGCACCAACAGTTTTAGATGTTACACATTCACTTCAACAACCTAATCAATCGGCTGGAGTTACTGGTGGACGCCCGGATATGATAGAAACAATTGCTAGAGCAGGCATTGTAAATAATGTAGATGGTTTATTTATAGAAACTCACTTCGACCCTGCACATGCTAAAAGCGATGGTGCCAATATGCTACATTTAGATAATTTAGAAAAATTATTAAGCAACCTAGTAGCCATAAGAAAAACGGTAAACGCCCTTTAACATTCTCATAAAAATGACATTCCAAATCTTAAAACCTTATTTAGGTTTAGCTATATTTTTGCTTTCACTTAACGTATGTGCTCAAGATACTCAACCCGTAAAATATACAGCCTCCAATAAAGGAAAATTCTTTGTTAGTTGGGGAGGAAATCGGGAATCCTTCTCTAGGTCGGACATTCATTTTAAAGGTGAAGATTATAATTTTACTATAAAAGATGTGGCTGCTAAAGATAAACCTAAAGGTTGGCATATCGATTATATAAACCCTACTCGTATCACTATACCACAAACCAATGCCAAAATAGGTTATTTTATTTCAGATAAATATACAGTTTCCATAGGTGTAGACCACATGAAATATGTTATGCACAGAAACCGTACTCAAACCGTAGATGGTTACATCAATTTACCACTTACCGAAACAGGGTCGCAATTCAATGGCACTTACAATAACGAGGAAACCTTCATTTCTCAAGACTTTTTAATGTTCGAGCATACCAACGGCTTAAACTATGTCTATACAGAATTTGCGCGGTACGATGACATTTCTAGAATTTTTAATATTCAAAACACCGATAAATTTCAAATTAACATAACCGAAGGCTTAGCCGGTGGTATTCTATATCCAAAAACAAATACAACACTTTTACAAAAAGACAGGTACGATGAGTTTCATTTAGCTGGCTATGGCATTTCTTTGCATGCAGGACTTAACTTCACCTTTTTCAAGCATTTTTTCATGCAATTAGATTTAAAAGGAGGTTACATTAACATGCCTGATATTCGTACAACAAGCAATACAGCCGAAAGCGCATCCCAACACTTCTTTTATTTACAACGTGTCATTGCTTTTGGTGGCATATTTAAGATATAAATCAAACCCTTTTACTTCTCATTAAAACATTTAAAACAGTTTATAATAACAAAACTAGTCTTGATCAAAATTCTTCAAGTATTTTTAATTGAATAGAGTGCTCTTGCTTTCGTTTGTTATCATTTTTCAAAATAAGAACGACGTTTCACCTATATTACCATTTGAATTTTACTACTATTAAGTTACTTTACTTTCGGTAAAGTACGTAAAGTAATGACTTAACCATTATGAATCAATAAGGCCTATTGGTTAAAAAAAAAAAAAAAAAACTGCTTTAGTTTTGTCTGCTTCGTTTCGTTTTTGGTAATTCCTAATTAATGATAAGAATTAAGGCAACCAACTATTAAAACGGCAAAACTTATGAATTAATTTGCTCTGTTTTTTGTTTGAATTTTTCTAACAATAGAGGTTGCTGTATTTCTAGGCATAAAGCGTGGCAAGGCCGCTAGAAATTTATTAAACCCACCTGGAATGGCATAAGATTTACCTTTAAGCATTGCTTTATAACCATAAAGAGCTACCTGTTTAGGACAAGCCATATTGAATTTTATTTTATTATTGCTTGTGTTTTCTGATACCGTTTCTTGAAACGCTGTTTTAGTTGGTCCAGGACATAATGCGGTTACCGTTACACCTGTTCCCTTAAGCTCATTAGCTATAGCCTCTGAAAACGAAAGCATATAACTTTTTGAAGCATAATAAATAGACATTAAAGGCCCAGGCTGAAAAGCTGCCAACGACGACATATTTAAAATTTTACCAGAACCACGCTTTATCATACCCTCTAACACTAATTTTGTTAAATGTGTTGTCGTTATAATATGTAAATTTAACATGGAAGATTCGCGTTCCCAATCGGTTTCCGTAAAAGAACCAAACAAACCAAAACCTGCATTATTTATTAGTGCATCTATAGGTTTATTATCGATAGCATCCATGATGTCTTGAGCTACATTTGGAAGACTTAAATCTTTAACCAAAGTAACAACCTTAACCTTAAAGTTAGTTTCTAAATGGCTTTTAAAATGAGATAAACTATCGGCGTTTACATCTACCAATATTAAATTATAAGCATCTTTTGCCAATAAAAGTGTTAACTCATAACCTAAACCTGATGCCGCTCCTGTAACTAATGCCGTTTTAATTTTGAAAGTATTTTTAAATTATTAAATGGCTTACAAAAATATTAGTTTCCATTTACATAACCCTCTAAATAGGAGAATTTCTTGGTTAACTTTCCGTTTTCGGTAATTTTAGCACGTTTAAGAATTCCGTTGGCATCGTTATTAAAAAAAGCAGGGATTACGTGTGTTAAAAACATGGCACCAAAACCTTCGCTGGCATCTTGTGGGAGTTCGCAGGGTAAATTATCGACCGCCATAACAGTTATGGCATTGTTGTTTTTAAAATCTATTTCAGACTCCGTTTCTGGATCATAACCATAAATAGGGTCTGCAATGGTTGATGCTTTTAAAGTTGTTGCTACTGGCCCATCGACATCGCAACTAATATCTGCTACCACTTTAATATTAAAATTTGTCGATTTCACATCTTGTCTAGTGTATAAATATGGCGCACCGTCGCCATAAAAATGTCCTGCTATATAATAATCGGTTACCTTAGCAAAACGCATAAAGTTAGACTCATAATCTTGTGGATTATTGAAGAAATCTGCATTATCAATTACTTGTCCGTCTTTGCGTTTATTATAATCAAGAACATCAATTTTACAATACACAGGCTCGTTAAATACGGTGTTTAAATACGCATCTACTGAAACAGATTTAATATTTATAGCATCCAACATTTCTTGAGCACCGCTTGCTACTTTTCCGCTTCCGGTTAATAGAATTTTTATGTTTGGTACTTCTAAGTTATTCAACTCGCTTATTAATGCGGCTTGATTTGGCAATGGGCCTGCCTTAGGCAAATTCCAAATATTAAATTTTAAACCCCACGCTCTAAAACCATTGTAAGCACCAACAATTCCCGCATAACGTCCAAACCCAATTAAGCGAAACCCTTTGTCGTTAACTATAGTTTCATGGTCGTAAAGCTCTATATTTTTATCCAAAACTGCTTTTAAAAGCTTTCTGTTATAGGGTTGTTTTTTAATGGTATGCGAGAAGAAGAAATATTTTTTGTTTGGTATTAAGGCATCAATAGGCACTTCTTTTACACCTATTAGCACATCGCAATCTGAAACATTTGTTGTGACCTCAAAACCTTTGTTTTTGTATTCTTGATCTGAAAACACACGAATATCTGAGGCTTCAACTTTAAAAGTAGCTTCGGGAAATTGGGTTTGAGCTTGTACTAATTTTGATGGTGAAAACACCACACGGCGGTCTGGTGGGTTTTTACGCTCTTTTATAATGGCAAATTTGATGCTCATATTTTGATTTTTTTACTGACAGAAATGGATTTGGTATAAATTTTGAACTAAAAATACTAGTTTTAAGGTGGTATACAAAGTTTTTTGATAACTTTGCTGCCCGCGTTAGGGATGGAGGCTTTGTTGAAGCTCTTTTTGTGTTGTTGCACAAATGCAACACAAAAAAGCGACTACCGAGAGCCCGACCCTTTTTTAGGGTAACGCCCACTTCTTGATACCATTCCACAAGAAATTGGGAACAAGAGAGGTGACAATTTTTACTATTTTATTAAATAACGGGGTCGACTGGTTTTGACAGCGAGATTAATTGAACGGTAAGCACGTCGTGTAATGGCATTGAAACACGTTAAAGGCTAGACCAAATTTTAAACGGCGAGAATAACTACGCTTTAGCTGCATAATTCGAATTATAGTAGAATTAGCCTAGGTACACAAGGTGTACAAGCTTTATGTCTCCGGAAAGCCTTGATTGACGGCGTTCCATTTTGAGGCATCGTAAATGTCAATATAGATTAGGTAGTGCTTTGATGCCTTTTTGAAACTAAAAAAGATAAGTTGAAAGTGGGTTGTCTTTAACCAGCTTTTAATCGAAAACCCAAGAAAAGAATAAACGTGTAGAAAGCTCTTTGGTTACTTGTTTGGACGAGAGTTCGATTCTCTCCGACTCCACTTATTAAAAAGAGGACTGCAAAATACAAAAAGCAATAGTCCTCTTTTTTTATGATTTACCAATTTATTTTAAAGACCTAACCATTTTGGTTTTTAATATTCTTTTTTTTCTTAACTTTCAATCACTTAACCTAATATGGAGTTATAGCTTCATAGATTTAAAAAAACAAAAAACTTATTAAATTTTGTATATTTTAGACTACTTTTGTGTTAATTGGTTAATACTACTGCGAATATGAAAGAACACGTACAAGATGAGACTACCGAAAAATTGAATGGCAAGCTTAATTCTGCTAATTCAAAAATTGACGCCATTAAAGAACTTATTTTTGGCGAAAACATTCAGGCATACGATTCGGAATTTGAAGCTTTAAAAGCTGATATTATTGCTAAAAAAGAAGAATTACAGAATTTAATGAGTACTGTTGAATCTGAAATTTTACAGAACATAGACACCTTAAGTACTGATATTAATATTAGAATTTCTGATCTTGAAAAATCGGTAGAAGACAAGTTAGACAACCTGGATGATAAAAAAGTTAACCGTAAATTACTAAGCGAACTTTTTATTAAATTAGGACAGAAAATTAGTGACTAAATACTGCTGCACTAATGAATCAAGATGAAAAACTAAGTATCATTAAAGATATTCTGCTTACTGACGAGCGGGAGTTTGCTTCATCTATTCAAAAAAAAATAAATATTCTTGAAAAAACTTTTAATGATAAGGAAAAACTATCGAACAAAATAGATCCAATTATTGATAATAAGTTAAACAAGTTTATTAAAGAAATTCCAAAAACCTTAGGCCCTACAATTACCAAAACTTTAAAGGAGGAAATTAAAAACTCTCAAGATGCTGTGGTAGAAGCGCTTTTTCCCATAATAGGAAAAATGATAAAACGCTATATTCAGCATGAAATGAAACTGTTATCGGATAAAATTAATACTCAGGTTAATAAAACGTTTTCCTTTAAAGGAGTATTTAGAAAAGCTAAATCTAAAGCCTCTGGTATTACTGAATCGGATTTAATACTTCAAGAACAAACCAATACTAAAATAGAGCAAGTAATCATTATTGAAAAAGGCTCAGGCATAGTTTTAGCCGAATTTTCTAAAAGTAAAACAACAGATGAAGATATGGTTGCAGGCATGCTAACCGCCATTAAAAGTTTTGTTGAGGATGCCTTTAAAAAAGAAAGCCAGAACCTACAATATATAGAATACGACCTTTACCATATTCACCTCCAAAACTTCCCTTCTTTTTATATTGCTGTAGTTGTTTCTGGAGCTTATAATATTATTTACAAAGATAAATTAGAGGATAAAATACTGGATTTTACAAGCAAGCAAAAGGTGGCTGATATTTTGAAAAACAAAGAATTAATAACCCAAAAACTAGAAGATTTCTTTAATAATGGCAACATCTAAAAAAATTGTTTTACTCGGGCATTTTGGGGTTGGTAAAACATCGTTAATAAGACGTTTTGTTGAAAACACCTTCTCGGAAGACTACAAAGTAACTATCGGTGTTCATATTTCTAAGAAAACTTTAAAAATATCTGAAGACGAATCTATCTCCTTTATTATTTGGGATTTAGAAGGTCAAGATGATATAAAAAAAACTAGAGCATCTTATTTACTAGGAACCCATGCCTTTGTTTACGTTTTCGATCTTTCAAGACCCGCAACCTTCGAAAACTTAAAAACTGAGGTAAATTATCTCATTGAAAACCACTCGAAAACCCCAATTAAAGTAGTTGGCAATAAAGTAGATTTAGTAAACAAAGAATATTTAACGCAATACAGCGGTAAATTTGACGATTTGGTCGATTTATTTGTTAGTGCTAAAAATGGTAGTAGAGTTGAATCTCTTTTTTCTAAATTAGCTAAAGAGTTAATTTAGAGACCATGCTAGAGCCGTATAAAAAGAAATACCACCAAAACAATTTTCAATTTATTTTAGTTGATGATTTTGGCGCTATCCTTGAATCTGATAATAATCTTTTTACAGTTCAACCCAAGTCCCTTTTACAAGAATACCATCCTTTTTTTGAAATATTAAACAGTTTACTTCAAATAAATAATGAATCTTTTGAGTTTTCATGTATTAATCTTGATTTTGAAAATGAAATTCTAATTACCGATATTACTATTCTTTCTCAAGACATAAATGAAAACCTTATTATTATAGAGAATTTAACTAAGCACTATAATAACTACCAACTTACAGCTCAAACTAGAAACGAATCCATTATAAACTCTCAGGTTTTAGAGTTAAAAAATGAGTATTTATTAGAAAAGGAAACGTTCAAAAATAATTTTATTGCTAACTTTAGCCATCAACTAAGAAACCCTATTACAGCTTCAATTATTTTTAGCGATTTGCTAATTAATAGTAATTTAAATGCTGATCAAAAAAATTACCTAGACATCATTCAATCTTCTAATAAAGATTTAAAAAACAGAATTGAAGATATATTAGATATTTCCAAAATTGAATCTGGAAAATTAACCCTAAATGAAAAAGTTTTTGATTTAAGCAAACTACTAAAGGATGTTACAACAGCCTTTAAAATTTTAGCAAACAAAAAAGGTTTGGATTTTGTATTCAATCTTGAAGATGGCCTACCAGAATATGTAAAAGGTGATCAATACAGATTAAAACAAATTATCACCAACCTGTTAACCAATGCCATTACTAACACAAATAATGGAACCATAACTTTAAATGTTTCATTAAATTATATCCGTGCCAAAAAAGCTAATATTCACTTTGAAGTTATTGACACTGGTATAGGCATTGAAGCATCAAAAATCGATGCTATTTTTGAACGCTTTACTAAGTTAGATTCTGCTGCTCGTAATGATAAACGCATTGGCTTAGGATTATCTATTGTAAAGTATTTAATTTCTGAAATGCATGGAAATATTCATGTTGAAAGCGAAGTTAATAATGGATCAAAATTCACCTATAATCTCAGTTTTAAACTTTCAGATCACAATGAAAGCATCAAAGAAGAATTACTAAAATACCAAGTACCTAAATTAAACAAAAAGTACCATATTTTACTAGTTGAAGATTCGGAATTAATTCAACTAACTATTTTAAAAATACTTGCTGCTACTGGCAACTTTTACATTAACATTATTTCTAAAGGGGAAGAATTGGTGTCAAATATTATCAATAAGGATGTTGATTTAATATTATTAGCCAATACTATACACGATTTTTCTGCCATGGACTTAGCTGCTTCCGTTCGTAATCTTTCAAAAGAATACAAAAAAACACCTATTATTGTTTTGTCTACTCAAGCGTTTAAAGAGGATTTAAAAAGCTTTAAACGAGCTAGAATAAATGATGTTGTTACTAAGCCTTTTGATAAAAAGATATTATTAGAAAAAATATACAAGAATATAAAATAGTATATCAAAAAAAATCACTCAGGTTTTCTATTTACCAGCGTATTATAATCCTCTGGGGTATCAACATCAAACAATCTATTTTTAGATTTTGACTTAAAACCAATCACATTTCCTTGGTTCTTTTTTAAAAACAGTTTAGCTCCTTTATCCCCTTTCAACTTTAAAAGCTCATCAAAATAAACGACAGGAAATAGTGCTGGAACACCATTTCCATTTTCATATGTAGACGCAATTATTTTTTCATTGTTATTTCTAAAACAATCCATAATTCCATTAATATAATCTGAATCTACATAAGGCTGATCGGCAAGCAAGAATAAAACACCATCAGGTAATGGCTTTAATGTTTTTAGATAAGAAACAGCCTCTGAAATACTTGAACTTAAACCATGTTCCCATTTTGGGTTATTAATTATGGTCACGTTATTATTGTCTATCATTTTTTCTATAACTTCCCTATTTGCACCAATTACACAACTTACGTGATTAGCACCTGAACGCAAGGCTTGTTGAATAATATTCTGCAATAAGTTTGAATTTTTATAAGGAAGTAGTTGTTTTATTGCCCCCATTCTAGTCCCCTTTCCGGCAGCTAATATAACTACAGTAATATCCATTATAACGCCGAATGTATTTTACCAGATATGGTTTTAAGGCTAATTGGTTTTTTATTCCTGATGGTTGCTAAAATTTCGGATAAAATAGATATTGAAATTTCTTCGGGAGTTATAGCTCCAATATTTAAACCTGCTGGACTATAAATACTATTTAAAAAAGATTCTTTTAATTCTGGCAAATAATCGAATAAATCATTTTGAAGCTGATTGCGGCGTTTAGCCGAACCTAAAATACCTATGTAAGGCAATTGGCAATGTTGTAGTTTTATTAGATAACTTAAATCTTGAGCAAAATTATGAGTCATTAAAACAACAGCACTATTCGAATCTAAAGTAGTAGTATCAAAGTTTTCTGGAGTTTTGGAAATTACTGATAATGCACCTGGAAAATCACTAAGCGTTTTAGGGTTTTTAATTGATATAATTACATGTATTTCCCAACCTAATACTGCGGCAGATTTACAAAGCTTTACAGCATCATGTCCTCCACCAATAATAACCAATTTAAAACATGGTAAAAGTGTTTGCCTAAAAACTTTTATTCCTTTACTAGGAGTTGAAGTATGATTAATTAATGAAAACGAAAATTTAGAATTTTCTCTAAAACAAAGTTCCGAATAAAAATGACCTTCAACACCATCTTTTTTTTCATAATAAGAGGTTAAAGTGATAGCCTTACGCGCCTCTAATTGACTATTGAATGCTTTATAAAATTCATCTAAAACTTCAAAAGGTTCTAAAAGGATGTATAGCACTCCTTCGCAACCTAATCGGTAACGTCCGTCGTAAGTCATCATCTTAGAAATACCTGTTTTAAAAACGGTTTGAGCACTTCGTTGAACTTCCTTTTCAACACAACCACCACTTACAGCTCCAACCATGGTGCCGTTACTTGATAGCAACATTCTAACCCCCGGCCGACGATAAGAAGACCCATCTAAATCTACTACGGTAGCTAGAACATTTTTCACTCCTAGCATCTGATTTTTTAAAGCTTCTTGGACTATTAGTTTTAATTCATGCGTCATTCAACTAATATAGAAAAAGAATTTTAATATTGCATAGCTATTAACACTACAGAACCCTAAATCAATGTTAAAAAAAAAGCTCCTATGTTTAAAACATAGGAGCTTTTTCTAGATAACAGAAAAACTTAACTTACTTTTTGTTTTTCTTTCATCTTTTTTAACAACATTAATTCATGTTGTATCTCTTCTTTTCTTTCATTAAATTTCCTTACACGTTCGTCAATTAACTCTTGACTTTTAATTCGAGCTTGACGCCTAAGTTGCGCTTTTTCTAACTCTTTCTGTTGTAGTTGTTTTTGGATCATTTTCTCTCTGGCTACAGAAATATATGAAAAACCATAAATACTTAAAAACAGTAGTGCAACCAGTCCTAAAATGATATAACCGTTTTCCATTACTTGAATATTTTTAATTGCTATTAATACTAAAAAGGTAAAACCTGATATAAAATTAAACAATTATATAATTTTGTGAAAATTAAAAAGATAAAGTACTGAAAAAGTAGTTGAACGAGCAAAACACCGACGAAACACACCTTCTTTTTAACCTATTAAGGCTTAGATTACTATTGATTTACAACATAATTTTCTTTCTCCCAATTAGTAATTCCTCCTTCCAATTCATAAACGTTTTTGAAACCTAATGCCTTAAATACAGCTACACTTTTGGAACTTCGATTACCTGATCGACAATATATAAAAACAGCCTTATTTGTATCTAAAACGCCCAAACTATCTTTAAATTTATCGGAATAAAAATCGACATTTAAAGCATTATTAATATGTCCTGAATTAAACTCCTTTTTTGTTCTAACATCTATTAATTGAACAGCACCTCGACTTAGCGAATCTTGAAATATTTTTGGTGTTAATTTTATAGCGTTCACATTTGGTTGCGATTGGCAACAAGCAAAAAACATACTTAAAACAAAAAGCCTTATTAAAAAATATCGATTCATAGCATTGCCTTTTTATTATAAATCAACAACATCGCCAGTCCATTCTAACATACCGCCTTCAAGGTTATATGCATTTTCAAAACCTAGTTGCTCCATGATTTGACATGCTTGACCGCTTCTATTTCCAGAGCGACAATACACGTAATAATTTTTACTTTTATCAAGCTCTTCAATTTCATTAATGAATTCCTGTCCTTTATAAATATCGATATGAATGGCATTTTCAATAATTCCATCGGCCACTTCGGCATCCGTCCTTACATCTAGCACAACAGCATTATCATCTTTTGCTAATTGCTCTACCCATTCTTCTTGTGTTAAATCTTCCATCTTTTTTTTTAATATTGTTGTTGTACAAAATTAACATAACTAAATGTATAGACGAAAAAAAATCTGAAGTATTACGCTTCAGATTTTTTTTTAAATGTATTATTAATTACGCCTTTATTCCGCAACCAATTGCTTTAGTTTCTTTTTGCTCAACTTCTTTCCCTTCTAGTAAAGCATCAACCGCGTTTTCAACAAACTTTACTTTAACTGCCGATGCATCTCTATGATTATCATCTATAGCCCCAATATACTTTACAACATTCCCTTTTGTTGTTTTTTCAAGCACATAAATATGTGGCGTTTTAGTGGCTCCGAATTTAGGATATACATTTTGTTCTTTATCTATTAAATAGGGAAAAGTAAAACCTTTTTCTTCTGCTCTTTTTTTCATTTCAGGGAAAGCATCACCGGGTTTAGCATCCGTATTATTTGGCATAATAGCTATCACAGGATAGCCTTTAGGTGCATATTTTTCATTTAATGCTTGAATTCTATCTTCATACATAACAGCAAACGGACATGTGTTGCATGTAAAGGTTACAATAAACCCTTTAGCATCTTTATAATCTGCTAATGACACCATGTTTCCGTCAATATTTTTTAATGAAAAATCTTCGGCTACATCATCAATACCATAACCACTACTGCTTGTATTGTTTAACGTAAATGCACTTATAAAAAGTACAAGAATTGCTACAGGTAATAATTGTTTTAACTTTTTCATATTCTATTTTAATTTAAAAATTGTTTCACTTCTTTTTCTAATTCTTCATAGTTAAAGGAACGCTCATAAAACTTTCTTTTATTATTCTTATAGATAATTGTTGCCGGAATTGATCCTGACCAATTTTCATCTACTTTAGGAATCCAAGTATTCATGTTCGGATCATCTAAAACTATAACTTTCGATCCTAATGCTTTCTCTTTAATAAAAGGCTTCAGTTTTTTTTCATACAAATGCGGAAAATCTAAACTCACCAATAGCACCTCAACATTTTTGTTTTTGTATTCCGTATTTAACTTTTCAAAATAAGGCAATTCTTTAACACAAGGTGCACACCAAGTCGCCCAAAAATTAACAACATACGTTTTGTCATCTTTTTTGTTCAGAAAGGCTTCAAAACCAGTAAAATCATAAATTTCAAGCTTTGCATCCTTTACATTCAAAGTATGACTTATAGCTCCTGTAGTAATTTCTTTAGCTACCGCATTAGTTTTGCTATTTTCTTTACAACCCGCCATTAAAAGAATGACAACAATTATCACATTTAACTTCATAAGTATAAAATTAATTAATACTTCTTTGCATATCTTATAGTTTAACAAACTTTTATGTAAAAAACGTTTCAAAGTTTTGTGTATAACTTTTTTCATTTCTATATTTGAACCAATTAAAACAAAAAAATGAACACAATTTTAAATAATACTTGGTGGTGGTGCTTTCGAAACTAATCTTCGTGAAGTAAATCCCTAGTATATTTAAAACTTAAAATATTCAAAAGGCTTGTCATTCACGACAGGCCTTTTTTTATATAAAAACAAATGAAAAAATTCAGTCTTTATACCCATCACAAACGCATTTTAACAGATACCATTACACCTGTAACGGTATATTATAAAATACGCGATAAATACCCGAATAGCATTTTATTAGAAAGTGGCGATTATCATAGAAGTCATAAAAACTTCTCATACATTTGTTTTAATCCTATTGCAACCATTAAGGTAGAAAACGAAGTGATATCAGAAACATTTCCTGATGGAAGTACTACCTCTTTAGAAATCACTAATGATGTTAATGTTGCAGATGAAATCCATAAATTCACTAAAAAGTTCAACACAAAAACCGATGAAGATTTCAAATTCATCAACAACGGCATTTTTGGCTACACAGCTTACGATGCTGTTCGCTATTTTGAAGATGTTCAAATCAGCAAAAAAGATGATTCGGTAGTCATTCCAGATATGTATTATGCGGTTTACAAAAACATCATAGCTATAAACCACTTTAAAAACGAAGCCTATATTTTTGCACATTGTTATGAAGACAATGAAAATAATATTGATGAAATAGACAAACTCATCAACATTCAAAACTTTGCATCCTATGATTTTAATGTAAAAGGCGATATAAAATCTAATTTAACCGACGATGAATTTAGAAATCAAGTTGAAATAGCTAGAAAGCATTGTCAACGTGGTGATGTTTTTCAGTTGGTATTGTCAAGACGTTTTTCTCAAGAATTTACAGGCGATGATTTTAATATTTACCGTGCATTACGAAGCATAAACCCATCGCCTTACCTGTTTTATTTTGATTACGGCGATTTTAAAATTTTCGGTAGTTCTCCTGAAGCACAACTTATTGTCGATGACGGTTTAGCAGAAATCCACCCTATTGCAGGAACGTTTAAACGTACTGGAGATGAGCATAAAGATGAAATTTTAGCAGAAAAACTAAAAAACGACGACAAAGAAAACGCAGAACATGTTATGTTAGTCGACTTAGCAAGAAATGATTTAAGTCGCCATGGCAGTGGTGTAAAGGTGGTTACTTATCGCGAAGTTCAGTTTTTCTCTCACGTAATCCATCTAGTAAGTAAAGTAACAGGGCAAAAACACAAGGAAACATCAACCATGCAAGTTGTTGCCGATACCTTTCCAGCAGGAACCTTAAGTGGCGCGCCAAAACATAGAGCGATGCAACTTATTGAAGATTACGAAAAAACAAGCCGAGGCTACTACGGTGGTGCTATTGGTTTTATGGATTTTGATGGTAATTTTAACCACGCCATAATGATTCGTACCTTTTTAAGTAAAGACTATAAATTAAACTGGCAAGCTGGCGCAGGTTTGGTTTCAAAATCAAACCAAGAAAATGAGCTTCAAGAAGTTTATAATAAATTAGGAGCATTAACTAAAGCTATTAAATTAGCAGAAGATATTTAAAATGAAAAAAGTATTAGTTATAGACAATTACGACAGTTTCACATACAATCTTGTACATTATTTAGAAGATTTAAACTGTGATGTAACCGTAGTAAGAAACGACAAATTAGCTTTAGAAGATGTTGAAGCTTTCAATAAAATTGTGTTGTCGCCAGGTCCTGGAATTCCAGACGAAGCCGGTTTACTAAAAGCTATTATTGAAAAATATGCACCAACAAAAAGTATTTTAGGTGTATGTTTAGGTCAGCAAGCCATTGGCGAAGTTTTTGGTGGTTCAATAATCAATCTAGACGATGTGTACCATGGTGTTGCAACACAGGTTAACATTAGTGTTGATGACGAATATATCTTTAAAGATTTAGAAAAAAACATCGAAGTAGGTCGTTATCATTCTTGGGTTGTAAATCCAGAATTACCAGAAAGTTTAGAGGCCACTTCATTTGATGCAAACGGACAAATTATGTCTTTAAGACATAAAGTTTTTGATGTAAGAGGTGTGCAATACCACCCAGAATCTGTTTTAACACCAGATGGCAAAAAGATATTAGAAAACTGGGTAAATAATTAGTCAATAGTAATAATGAAAGATATACTAAAAAGATTAATAAATCACGAAACCATTTCAAGCGAAGAAGCTAAACAGGTTATAGTTAACATATCCAACGATATGTATAACCCTAGCCAAATTACATGCTTTTTATCGGTTTTCATGATGCGAAGTATTACTATAGAGGAGTTAAGAGGTTTTAGAGATGCGCTTCTAGAATTGTGTTTACCTATAAACCTTACAGACTTTAACGCTGTAGATATTGTAGGTACCGGTGGCGATGGCAAAAACACTTTTAACATCTCTACACTATCCTCTTTTATAACTGCAGGTGCCGGCGTCCATGTATCTAAACATGGTAATTATGGTGTATCATCAACATCGGGATCATCCAATGTTATGGAACATTTAGGTGTAAAATTCTCCAATAATGAAGATTTCTTAAAGCGATGCTTAGACCAAGCAGGAATATGCATATTACATGCACCATTATTTCATCCGGCTATGAAAAATGTAGCACCAATACGAAGAGAATTAGGTGTAAAAACATTTTTCAATATTTTAGGTCCTTTGGTTAATCCATCGTTTCCTAAAAACCATGTACTAGGTGTTTTTAACCTGGAGGTTTTAAGGCTATATAGTTTTTTATATCAAAACACAAACAGCAACTATAATATTGTTTATGCCTTAGATGGCTACGATGAAATTTCATTAACAGGAAAAGCTAAAATTATTTCGAATCATACCGAAAAGCTTTTTTCACCTGAAGATTTAGGGATTTCTAAAATTAAACAAGAAGCTATTTTTGGGGGTGATACCATAAAAGAAGCTGCAAACATTTTTGTTGATATTATTAGCGGAAAAGGAACAGAAGCGCAAAACAACGTCGTTTGTGCCAATGCAGGGTTAGCTATTGCTACTTCAAAACAAATTTCACATCAGGAAGGTTTTGAAATTGCAAAAGAATCTCTGTTCTCAGGCAAAGCAAAAACGAGTTTGGATAAATTGATTGAGTTAAGTAGATAAAAAAAGTCAGCAGTTTACGCAATGAAAACTAATAACTGAAAACTAAAGACTGAAGACTAGAACATGAATATTTTAGATAAAATAACACTAGATAAACGCAAAGAAGTTGAGCTTCGTAAAAGCCTTATTCCAACTTCGCAATTAGAACAATCTGTTTTATTTGAAAGGCAAACCGTTTCGCTTGCAACTAACTTACGAAACAGTAAATCTGGAATCATAGCAGAACATAAACGACGTTCGCCATCAAAATCTGTTATTAATAACGGATTAAATGTTCAAGATGTAGCCAAAGGTTATCAAGATGCAGGGGTTTGTGGCATGTCTGTTTTAACCGACGGGAAATACTTTGGTGGTTCGTTAGACGATTTACTAACAGCAAGAGCAAGTTGCAACTTACCTTTGCTAAGAAAAGAATTTATAATGGATGAATATCAAATGCTAGAAGCTAAAGCTTATGGCGCAGATGTCATTCTACTTATTGCAGCTATTCTATCTAGAAACGAAATAAAACAATTCTCTGAGTTTGCTAAAAGCTTGCATTTAGATGTGCTTTTAGAAGTGCATAATGAGGAAGAATTACATAAATCTGTAATGCCAAGTTTAGATATGCTAGGTGTTAATAACAGAAACTTAAAAACGTTCGATGTTAGCCTAAATACAAGCAAAAGTTTAAGCAGCCTGATTCCAAATGAATTTGTAAAAGTATCTGAAAGTGGCATTAGTAATATTGAAGCTATAAAAGAATTACAACATTATGGTTACCAAGGCTTTTTAATAGGAGAAAACTTCATGAAAACAGATAACCCTGGAGCAAGTGCAACCGAATTCATAAAATCTTTAGAACAATGAAATTAAAGATTTGCGGCATGAAATATCAAGATAATATCAATGAGATTGCAGCATTGCAACCAAATTATCTTGGGTTTATATTTTATGAAAAATCGGCACGTAACTTTGATGCTAGTAGCATTCCTAAATTACAAAAATCAATTAAAAAAACTGGCGTTTTTGTTAATGCAGCTATGGATTTTGTAATTGAGAAAATAAACACATACGATCTGCAAGCTGTTCAATTACACGGAAAAGAATCTCCTGAGTATTGCAAAGCACTTAAATCTGAAAAAGTTGAAATTATAAAAGTATTTTCTGTAAAAGACGAATTTAACTTTGAAAGGCTTAAACCTTATGAAGCCGTTTGCGATTTCTTTTTGTTTGATACAAAAGGTAAATTACCAGGAGGAAACGGATATACCTTTGATTGGAATTTACTAAAGAATTACCCATCAACAAAACCCTTTTTTTTAAGTGGTGGTTTAGGTAATAATGAAGTTGAAGACATTAAACAATTCGCAAACAGCAAGGCATCAAAATACTGTTATGCTTTAGATGTAAACAGCAAATTTGAAATTGAACCAGGATTAAAAAACAGTTCAACTTTAAAAGAATTTAAAAAGAACCTCAGCGAGGTATTAGTTTATAAAAAAGAACATGTTATGAATTATAACGTAAACGAAAAAGGCTATTATGGTGACTTTGGAGGTGCATTTATACCAGAAATGCTTTACCCAAATGTAGAAGAGCTGCGCCAAAACTATTTAAAAGTCATGGCAGAACCCGATTTTAAAAAGGAGTTCGATCAACTTTTAAAAGATTATGTAGGTCGCCCTTCCCCTCTCTATTATGCCAAACGTCTTTCAGAAAAATATAACACAAAAATATATTTAAAGCGCGAGGACTTAAACCATACTGGTGCTCATAAAATCAATAATACTATTGGTCAAATTTTAATGGCCAAACGCCTAGGAAAACACCGTATTATTGCCGAAACTGGAGCAGGACAACATGGTGTTGCCACCGCTACTGTTTGTGCTTTAATGGGACTAGAATGTATTGTTTATATGGGTGAAATTGACATAGCAAGACAAGCACCAAATGTTGCCCGAATGAAAATGTTAGGTGCTAAAGTAGTGCCAGCATTATCTGGAAGCCGTACGTTAAAAGATGCTACGAACGAGGCTATTCGCGATTGGATTAACAACCCTGTGGATACGCATTATATTATTGGTTCGGCTATTGGACCACACCCGTATCCAGATATGGTAACAAGATTTCAAGCGGTAATTTCGGAGGAAATTAAATGGCAATTAAAAGAACAAACGGGAAATGAAAATCCAGATTATTTAGTGGCCTGTATTGGTGGTGGTAGTAATGCCGCAGGCACCTATTATCATTATTTACATGAACCAGAAGTTGGTATTATTGCCGTTGAAGCTGCTGGCTTAGGTGTAGATTCTGGTGAAAGTGCCGCAACATCGGTTTTAGGTAAAGAAGGTATAATTCACGGTTGTAAAACCTTGTTGATGCAAACTAAAGACGGCCAAATTACAGAACCATATTCTATTTCGGCGGGATTAGATTATCCTGGTGTTGGCCCAATGCATGCACATTTAGCTAAAACAGGACGCGCAGAATTTATGGCAATTACCGATGATGATGCTATGAATGCTGGTTTAGAACTTTGTAAACTAGAAGGTATCATTCCTGCTATTGAAAGTTCGCATGCTTTAGCCATTTTCGAACAGAGAACCTTTAAACCTGACGATGTTGTGGTGGTTAGTTTATCTGGTCGTGGTGATAAAGATTTGAATAATTATATTGAATATTTTAAAATATAAATTGAAAACGTTGCTAATGCGTTAGGGATTGAACGGCATGTTTGAGCTCCCCGACATTTTAGAAGGGAGCGAGTAGTAAAAGCCCGACCCTTGTGGTAACGCCAAAATAAAAAAATGATAATGAATCGCATTCAATCAAAATTAAAGGAAGACAAAAAATTATTGTCTATATATTTTACAGCTGGTTACCCAAACATTGATGATACCACTACCATTATTCAGAATTTAGAAAAAAATGGGGTTGATATGATTGAAATTGGATTACCGTTTAGTGATCCATTAGCCGATGGACCAACCATTCAAGCAAGCTCAACTGCAGCTTTAAAAAATGGTATGACCACAGAAGTGCTGTTTAAGCAATTACAAGACATTAGGAAAACAGTAAATATTCCCTTAATTATTATGGGATATTTTAACCCTATGTTTCAATATGGTGTTGAGGCGTTTTGCAAAAAGTGCCAAGAGATTGGGATTGACGGCCTAATTATTCCAGATTTACCTGTTGATGTTTACCATGAAGAATATCAGGCTATTTTCGAGAAATACGGACTTATAAATGTGTTTTTAATAACACCACAAACTAGTGTTGAGCGCATTCAATATATAGATTCCATATCTAACGGATTTATTTATATGGTGAGCAGCGCGAGTACTACCGGAGCGCAATCTGGTTTTGGAAATGAACAAACAGAATACTTTGAGCGTATTGGCAAAATGAACCTGAAAAACCCGCAGGTTATTGGCTTCGGGATTAGTAATAATGAAACCTTTACCCAAGCAACACAATTTGCTAAAGGAGCTATTATTGGTAGTGCTTTTGTAAAACATGTTACAACTAATGGCGTTAACAGCATAGATAAATTTGTAAATTCAATTTTAAATTAAACCTTTTTGAAACCAATTAAGGATCTTAGAATAGCTATACTACTTTGTCTTACTTTAGGCCTAGCCCCTTTTTATCCTGAGCCACATCTTTGGGGAAAATTAAAATGGGTTTTTGGAGGTGCAAATGGTATGGGATTTAAAGATTGGTTTGATTTACTAATGCATGGATTTCCTTTTTTATTTCTATTGTGGTTAACCGCTTTAAAACTATTTAAAAATTCATCCTCGTAATAAGGTTTTACTAGAATTTGAAATACTTAATAACACCTTAAAAAGAAGAGTTAGTATTATAAATAACATTGTTGAATCTATATTAAAATAAAAATGATACAACCAGAAAAAATCGTAATTATTGGTGCAGGATTTGCAGGATTAAGACTTGCTCAAGAATTAATAAACCACCCTAATTACGAAGTGTGGCTAATTGATAAACAAAACTACCACCAGTTCCAGCCATTAATGTATCAAGTGGCAACAGCAAGATTGGAACCGGCAAGTATTTCGTTTCCGCTAAGAAAAGTTTTTCAAAAAGCAAAAAATGTACGTATTAGAATTACAAAGGTTTCTGAAATTAATTTTAATGACCAATTTGTAAACACGCCAATAGGTGATTTTAATTACGATCATTTAGTCCTTTCAATAGGTTGTACTACTAACTATTTTGGCAATAAAAGTATAAAGAAGTTTGCCTACCCAATGAAAACTATTCCTGAAGCCATACAGCTAAGAAATAGAATTCTTCAAACCTTTGAAGATGCTTTAAATACCACAAACCCAGATAAACTTCAGGCATTACTGAATTTTGTAATTGTAGGTGGAGGTGCCACGGGAGTAGAATTGGCTGGTGCTTTAGCCGAAATGAAACACAACATTTTACCTAAAGATTATCCGGATAAAGATTTCTCAAAACTTACTATTTATCTTCTTGAAGGTAGTCCGCATACATTAAGTCCTATGAGCCAAGGCTCACAGAAAATGTCGCAACTTTACCTTGAAGAATTGGGTGTTAATGTAAAAACAAACACGTTTGTAAGCGATTACGATGGTTCTGTAGTAACTCTAAATTCTGGTGAAATAATTAATTCTAAAAATGTCATTTGGGCCGCCGGAGTAACCGGAAATATTATAAAAGGTTTTCCTGAACAATGTATTACACGAGGTAACAGATTAATTGTAAATCGACATAACCAAGTTGAAGGATTAAAGCAAGTTTACGCCTTAGGCGACATTGCCTATATGAGTACACCACATTACGAGCACGGGCATCCGCAAGTTGCAGGTGTAGCGCTACAACAGGCCGAGGTGTTAGCTAAAAACTTATCTAAACTAAGCGAAGGCAAACCCCTGAAAGACTTTGAGTATAAAGACAAAGGCTCCATGGCAACCATTGGTAAACGTAAGGCTGTGGTAGATTTACCTAAATTTAGTTTTCAAGGTAGATTGGCTTGGTTTACATGGATGTTTATTCACTTAATGCTAATTTTAAGTATTAAGAATAAACTTCTTATTTTCATGAACTGGATGATTAGTTATTTCAATAACGATAGTACTTTAAGAATAATAATGAAACCTGCTGCCACCAAGGTTAAGGTTAAAACCAAAACAGAATAATGCCATTAAACATCGTTTTAATAGAACCGGAAATACCTAATAACACAGGAAACATTGGCCGTTTAGCATTAGCTTCCGGATCGCATTTACATTTAGTTAAACCTTTTGGTTTTGAAATTACTGATTCCCGGTTAAAACGTGCTGGACTGGATTATTGGCAACATTTAACGGTTACTTATTATGATAATATTGAAGCGTTTTTCAATATTAATAAAAACAAAACCATGGCGTTTCTTTCTAGTCATGGCTCCAAAAACCACTGGGATATTCCCTTTGAAGATGATATGTTTTTAATATTTGGAAAAGAATCTGTTGGCTTACCTAAACAACTTATAGAAAAGCACAAAGAACAGCTTTTTAAAATCCCTTTATTTAGCGAACATATAAGAAGCTTAAACTTAGCCAATGCGGTTAGCATTACTGTTTACGAAGGTTTGAAAAAAATTCAAGTATCACATTAAACCTTTTTTATTTTTTTTAGTCTAATTTGACAGTACTATTACTAAACAAATAAAAAAAATAAAAAAATGAAATTAAATACAGTAAAATTAGGAGTGTTAGCACTTGGTTTATTTGGTTTTTCTTTATCTATGTCTGCTCAAGAGAAAAAGGAGCCTAACTTTGAGAAAATACTTAAAAAATTTGACGCTGATGAAAATGGTTCAGTATCTCTAGAGGAATTCAAAAATGCAAAAAGAAAGAATGAAATTCCTGCTGAAAAATTGGAAAAACAATATGTAAAATTAGATGCCGATAAGGATGGTGCAGTAACTTTAGTTGAACTAAAAGAGAACTGGGGAAAAAGCAAAGGAAAAGGAAGGAATAAGAAAAAACAAGACTAGTTTTTAAAAATTAAAATTGCAAAAAGGCTCAAGTTATAACTTGAGCCTTTTTATTTTTAGTACACTAAAGAATTACATTTTAAACTACATTTACTTAAATAAAGTAAATACCATGACATATCATATCGTTATTAATAGTGTAAAAACTGCAGATGAGTTAATAAGTCACTTGGAGTGATCATGACATTTTTTAGTTCTTGAACGTTTAGATTTTTCAGATGCTGGAAGTTCGAAATCTAAAGAAACAAATGGCTTATTAGTTATGGATTTATCTGATTTTGAGCCCACTGAAACTTCTACTATCATTCTTAAACATAAGTTTTCGGAACGTTTAAGCGACAATTAAATTGAGAAAATTTCTCATGAAATGTTGCTAAAGAAGATTTCTCATTTCATAATGAATTAATATGAGTTTAATACCAAAATAATCGATTTTGAACCTAATGAAGATCATTAGATTACCTCTTATTTTTAAGCATATTTAAATACATATTCTCAACCTTCGTTCTTGCCCAAGGCATTCTACGCAAAAATTTCAAACTTGATTTTACCGAGGGATTATCTGTGAAACATTTAATTTTTACAACAGTTCCCATATATTCCCATCCGTAATGCGCGACTAAATCATTAATAATTTGTTCTAGCTTTATTCCATGAAGCGGATTATTTGGTTGCGATTCCATTATAAATTTTCAACTAATTTTTTAATTTTAATGGCCTTTTCAAAATGGTCTAACTTATGGGTTTCAATCCACCAGGTTGCAGCTTCCATTAATAATTCTGGGTTATCGTTTTTATTCTTAAAAAAAGCATAGAAGGATACCCCAACATCGTCTCCTTTCGAGGCAATTTTTTTGTCGCAAACTTCTATGATTTTATCTTTAAGAATCTTGTTCATGTATACTATTTACGTCTGTTACTATTAGCGCTTCTAGATTTATTGCTTCTACCAGAGTTTTTATTAGAACCACCAGATTTGTTATTATTTCTAGGTTTTCTGTTTTGACGGCCTTGTCCTTGCTTTATTGGTGCTGTAGATGCATTAGGATCGGGCTCGAAACCTTCTACAATTTGTACCGGCAATTTCATATCAATAAGCTTTTCAATATCTCTTAAAAAACTAGTTTCATCGGCACTAACCAAGGATATAGCTTCACCTTTTGCTCCTGCTCTCCCTGTTCTTCCAATACGGTGTACGTAATCTTCAGAAATATTAGGCAATTCAAAATTAATAACATGCGGTAATAATGGAATATCCAATCCACGTGCGGCAATATCTGTAGCTACTAAAACACGTACTCGACCACTTTTAAAACCAGCCAAAGCCTTTGTTCTTGCGCCTTGACTTTTATTTCCATGAATAGCTGCAGCAGTTATTCCAGATTTAATCATTTTTTCACAAAGCTTATTAGCACCATGTTTAGTCCTTGTAAACACTAAAACCTGTTTCCAATTTCCATCGGAAATTAACTTAATAATTAATCCTGTTTTTAAACCTTTAGCAACACGATACACTTTTTGTGAAATCGCTTCCACCGTTGTATTTTCTGGTGTAGCCTCAACTTGCACGGGATGGTTTAAAATACCATGTGCTAATTTTTTAATATCTTTTGAAAACGTAGCTGAAAACATCAAATTCTGACGTTTTTCTGGCATAGATTTAATGACCTTCTCGATATCTCTTAAAAAGCCCATATCAAGCATTCTATCGGCTTCATCTAAAACAAATATTTCTACACGTTTTAGCGATATAATACCTTGACTCTGTAAATCTAATAAACGACCGGGAGTAGCAACTAAAACATCGACACCTTGACGAATGGTTGCTGCTTGAGGTTTTTGGTTTACTCCACCAAAAATTACAGCACTACGTAGGTTTAAAAACTCACTATATTCTCTAACATTAGCATAAACCTGTGCTGCCAACTCTCTTGTTGGTGTTAATATTAAAGCACGAATGGGTCTATATTTTTCTTTCGGATTTTCAGAAAGTATATGTAACAATGGTAATGTAAAACCGGCTGTTTTTCCAGTTCCTGTTTGTGCAGATGCTAGTACATCGTGCCCTTCTAAAACTGGAGGAATTGCTTTTTGTTGAATTGGACTTGGGGTTGTGTATCCTTTTTTGCTAATTGCTTTTAGCAAGGCTTCGGATAAGCCTAAAGATTGAAATGACATATATTGTATTTATGAAGACCCTTTATTGGGCATTTGAGATAACAAAACATAAATGCATTTTACCTCCTTCTTATTATTAAGGCGCAAAGGTACAGCTAATTTTCTCGCTAACTTTCAATTCAGCACTCAAAAAAACTCACTATACTGCATCACTCGAAAATCAAACGTATTAAAATCGGGATTTTTAGCCTTTAGTTGTTTGTAAAGTGGTATTCTACTTATTGAAATATTTGCAGCGCCAGAACTTGATGTTAACGAAACAGTTTTAACAATTCGTCTTGAATCAATAGCTTCCTGTGCATTACTTGGCATAACGAATTTATGAATTCGAGGCACTTCATTTTCAACCACATCTAATTTCAAATTATAAGTCTTTAAATGCCTTCTAAAGAAGTATTCAGGTCCATTTTTACTGTTCCCACCAATAAACAAGATGGTGTCAATATTTGGGTACTGCTTTAAATAGCCAATAATATCGCGAAGTTTAATATTTGTCATTCCTAAATCGGAAGCACCAATGGTTCCTCGTTCTGCACTTTCAACTATATCACAAATGCCAATTTTATGTTTTATTAAGAATACTTTGCGTTCTTCAATAGCCTCACTCGAATTATCGTAATGCAAACCTAGATTATGAATTTTATCTATAAATAACCAAAGTGAATTGTAATAACTTCCGTAGCAGAAATCGACATCTTTTTCTAAAAGGTCTCCTGTTGAAAATCTTGGAGGCGGTAAAGTACCAACAATCAATTTTGTGCTGTCTTTTTTAATAAATGGTTTATAGGGGTGTTTATGAAGGAACATCTACTTAACTTGTGTTTCTGCTATAATATTACTATCTTAAAATAGTTAAAGATAATGAGATTCCCTTCTTAATGGGAATTTAAAAAACTTAATTTATTATGGGAAAGGGAGACAAAAAAACAAAGCGAGGCAAAATAAACAGAGGTACTTTTGGCGCCAGACGACCACGAATAAAAAAGAAACCATCTGTTGAAAATAAAATTAGTATTGGAGGTAAGGCAGAAGCAAAATAACTTTTTAAAACTCTTTGGTAGTTTAAACAAAAAATAAGCCTTTTATCGGTATTTTTTTATAGTTCTGTTTTTTATTATATTTTTGGTAAACCAATTTGGTTTACCAAATCAAATAAACAAATAAAACTATACTAAATGAAAACTATTCAAATTAAACACGCCTTGTTTAAAGCGCATGTCTTTAAAACTTGCATTTTCACCTTATTATTATTCTGTAATAATGTATTTTCTCAAACCACTTATAATATTGATGATCCCACGGATCTTAGGAATGTAATATACGAACCCGGAGATATTATTATATTAAAAAACGGTACTTATACTACTGATGAGCGTATAAGATTTCTTGGCTCTGGTACCGCTGAAAATCCAGTTCTTTTTAGAGCAGAAACACCAGGTGGTGTTATATTTACTGGTGGACCACGATTAACAATTGGTGGCGAATCTGATAGTACCACAGGTGAAAAAATTGCGACTGGTGAATATCTAATTGTAGATGGTTTTCATTGGAAAGGTGGCTATGGCGCTAGTAATTTTATTGAATTTAGAAATGGTAATGATTATGCGCATCACAGTACTATACAAAACTGTGCAATTGATGGATTAGGCATTGAACCAAGCGAGTTGGCTGAAGATTTAGCTGATGAGCAAATTACAAAACACAGATGGATTGTACTATACGGCACTTACAATACGGTAATAAACTGTTCATTTATGAATAAAGTTAGTGCTGGAGCCATTATTTTAGGAGAGTATTCCTATAACGCATTTCCTGAAGTTCCAGATGGTGAACCAGAAGTTAATAATAGTTGCGCCGTAGTTGGTCATACTATTATGAATAATTACTTCTATAATTTCGAAAAAATGACAGAAAAATATGGAAGAAAAGCCAATGGCGATGAGCTGTCTAACGCTGGTGATAGCGAAACAATACGTATAGGTACAAGTTCCTATCAAATGGTCAACAGTGATGCTGTAGTTAGCAACAACTATTTTGTACAGTCTGACGGTGAAAATGAAATAATAACCAATAAAAGTAAAGGTAATACCTATACCAATAACACCTTTAGAAGATGTAGAGGATCTTTAGTGCTTAGACATGGATCTAACGCTACTGTTGATGGAAATTACTTTTTAGGTGAAGATGTTGAAGGTACTGGTGGCATTAGAATCTCTGACAGCAACCATTCGATCACTAATAATTATATTCAAGATTGTATTACAGTAAGCAACAATGCTAAGTGGAATAATGGTATAACATTTATTGGTGGAGGTGCTAACGCAGATGTAGATTGTTCTACTGATAATGTATCAAACGGGTATCAAAAAACTGAAAACATCGTACTTTCTAATAATTCGATTGTAAACACTAATTCCCCATTATTTTATAACGTAAATACAGATAACAATAATGATGTAAAGGGAACTGTAGCAAATAACTTAATTTATTTTGCAGCAGATTATCCTACTACCAATTTAACACCGGTAATTTCTGGTGACGAACCTACCTCTTATTCTAACATTGGCTCAACTTTAACGTACACCGGAAACGTGTATAACGGCACAACATTAGGCGAAACCAACGCTGGTTTCTCTGAAAAAACAGGCCTTATGGCCACAGCTGTAGGCGAAGGTGATGCCCAAATTTATACTTTTTCAGGAAGTGGATCCGAAGGAAAAGGTGCAGATATGGGAGCTTATGAACCCACTACAGATGCTATGGTTGGCTACGGCATTGGTGCTTGTTTTATAGATTATACTGGCGCAAGTATTATTGATGGTGATTGTACTATTGAAGTCGTAGAATCTTTAACTGTTAGCAGTCTAGAGCCACTTGGTCCAGAGGCAGCTAGTTATAATGTTACTGTAAATTCTAATGTAAGTTGGACTGCAACGTCCAACAACGATTGGATAACTATTAATACCAATTCAGGAACTGGTAATGCAACAGTATCTGTTTCGGTAACAGAAAACGCAGATACAAGCAGTAGAACTGGATCAGTAACATTTACACAAGTTGCTGGAGGCGATGATATTGAAAGAACACTAACTATTACTCAAGAAGGGGCAAATTTAACAGATATATACGACCTTATTAATACAGGAACAGGCTTACCTACCGATAAGGTTACTATACATTCCTTTTCAAAAGAAGAAGTAAACGAAACCACAAAATTTAATTACGCTAAGAATACTTTAGATAAAGATAACAACACAGTTTGGGCTGCCGATGATGGCGCCATTTTGGATGGTGATTTTAAAGGCGATGGAGAATATATTATTTTCGATTTAGGCAGCATTCATAACCTTGATTTAATTCAATTTACTACTACCAACAAATCTGATGCCTTTGGATATCAAGTTTGGGTATCGACAACGGGAACAGAAGACACGGATTTTACTATGGTATTACCCACCACAGGTGATTTACTATTAACTGCAACAGGCACTACAGATTTTAACACCTATGAAGTTGATGCCAACGCTCATTATATAAAACTAATTGGTTATGGAAGATTTAATAGCACTGGCGATACACGTAAAAGTCAATGGAATGCCATTGGAGAAATAGAATTTTATGGTTCTGAAAGTTTATCGGTTAGTGATAATCTGTTAAGTAAATTAAATGTATATCCTAATCCTGCTAAAAATAGCATTCAATTAGAGCATTTAAATTCTACAATTACATCTTTAAGTATTTATAGCATTCAAGGTAGAAAAGTTTTAGAACAACCTATTAGTAGCTCAAAATCTAAAATAGAGGTTGATATTTCATCATTAGTAAATGGACTTTACCTGTTAAATATTAAAGATGAAAATGGCGCTAAAGCCTCAAGAAAAATTGTAGTTTCAAACTAGTACTTTTTGTTTTGAACTATTTTGTGTAACTAAATGTCAGTTCGAGTGATTCCGATTTTTCGGAATTGTATCCAGATCAGGTTTAAAAATTGATTATCGATACAATTTTTACTCTTAAAAACGAGTGAAATTCAATCGAATTGACATTTTTTTATTTCGTAAAATGGGTTTCAGTAAGTTATCCCAATTCCTTTAAAAGCTTTTCAACCTCTAGAATCGTTACTCTATAAAGACGTTGATTTTGCTTAGTCATATGGCTAGATTCTGTCGAAATCTCATTTAAAATTTCTTTTGCATCCTCTGTTTTATTAATCTTTAGCAGAAATTTGGCTAATATGAGTCGTTCTTCATAAAAGGAATACCTTATATCGATACTTCTTAAATTGGTTTCAGCCACTTCTATTTCACCTAAACGTTCTAAGGCTAATCCGTATAAAAATTGCGTTCTAGATTTTTTAAATTCGGCATGGTTTTTAATTTTTTCAACATAAAAAACAACCTTTTCATAGTCTTCAATATTATAATAAGCTTCTATGAGTTGATTTGTAACGTAAAAATTGTTTTGAGATGTATCTTCTAAAGCTTTCAAATATTGAGCAATAGCCTTATTAAAATCATTTATTTCTATATAGGCATCGGCCAGATTCACTCGGTTTTGATAAGAATCTGAGAATTCAAATCGCTTTTCTAAATCTTTAACTTTTTTTGACGGATTAATTACATGCGCAATATCCTCTGTTATTTTTTCGGCATCGCCCCTATTATAAACTTGAGTTAATAAATAGATGGCGCAACCAATAGGACCTAAAAACAAAATAACGAACCACCAATAAAAGGCTTTCCTATTCGTGTAAAGGTGGTATAAACAATACACTTGAAGTGCAATTATTAAGTAGTAAAACATTTAAATATTATAGTTATAAAAGTTAAAAACTGCCGCCTAATTAAGAGAACATTATCTCGTAAAAACCAAATCATTCGTTTTAGATAGCTCATCGCTAAAACCGTAATCCATATAATTAAACCCTTTTAAGTCATCTATGGTTTTCGCATTAGTATCTACAATATACCGCGCCATAGCACCACGAGCTTCCTTAGCAAAAAATGAAATAACCTTAAACTTACCATTTTTAAAATCTTTAAAATTGGCAGTTACAACAGGCACCTTTAAAGCTTTAGTATCTATAGCTTTAAAATACTCATTACTAGCTAAGTTTAAAAACAACTCATCGTCTTCAAGCTCCTCGTTTAAGGCCTTGGTGATGTCTTTTTTCCAAAACTCGTAAAGGTTCTTTTTTTGACCAACTTTTAATTTTGTTCCCATTTCTAGTCGATAGGGTAGCATTAAATCTGTAGGTTTCAATATGCCATATAAACCAGAAAGTATGCGCACTGTGTTTTGAAGCGTTTCCAATTTTTCCTCCGGAATGGTGTAAGCATCTAAACCTCGATACACATCACCATTAAAAGCATATATTGCTGGTCGTGCATTTTCAGGCGTAAAAGGGGTTTCCCAATCTTGGTTACGCTCGTAATTTAATTGTCCTAAAGCATCTGAAATACTCATAAGTTTAGATAAACTTTTAGCCGATTTCGTTTTAAGTAATTTATTTAAACGTTCCGACTGCTTTAAAAATTCTGGCGTAGTATGTTTTGCCGTTGGTAACGGACTTTCAAAGTTTAAAGATTTTGCTGGTGATAATACTAATTTCATTGCTAATGCTATTTTTTTCATTTCAAATTTACAACTCCTAATTCACTTAAAAGTTTTAGCCTTAAAATTATTTATGATACGACTATAAATAGAATTGATGTTTTTATCTTTACTTAAAACTTAATCTAAAATATTATGGAAGTTATAAAAGGAAAAAAAGCAATTATTACAGGAGGAAGCCGAGGACTAGGGAAAGCAACTGCTATAGCTTTTGCGAAAGAAGGAATCGATGTGGCCATTACAGGCCGTAATGAAGACACCTTGCAAAAAACAGTTGCAGAATTAAAAGATTTAGGCGTAAATGCCACTTATGCGGTTTTTGATGTAAGCAATTACCAAGACGTACAAAAAGGCATCAAAAAACTTATAGCAGATTTAGGCACTGTAGACATTTTAGTTAACAATGCAGGTATTGCCGCCTTTGAAACTTTTAACGATATGAAAGTTGAAGATTGGACCCAAATAATTCAAGTGAATGTTATGGGTATGTATTATGTTACCAAAGAAGTATTACCTTATTTAATAGATAAAAATGAAGGTGACATTTTAAATGTATCATCAACTGCTGGTTTAAGTGGTAATGCACAAACCTCGGCATATTCAGCTTCCAAATTTGCAGTTATTGGTATGTCGGAATCTTTAATGAAAGAAGTTCGTAAAAACAATATTCGCGTGTGTACTTTAACACCTAGCACTATCGCTACAGATATGGCATTAGGTTTAGGGATAACCGATGGTAATGAAGAAAAAGTATTACAACCCGAAGATTTTGCAGAATTAATTGTGGCTGGTTTAAAATTACCAAGAAGAGCCATGTTAAAAGGCGCGTCCTTATGGTCTACTAACCCTTAATTAGGGGTGTATTTCCATTTACAGGCACAAATTAAAACCAGTATTTTAAAATAAAATTATGCTAAAAACACCAGTAATACATCCCACCATAATGGAAGCGCTTGGGCGATCAGGACATTTTGCACAAGTAGTAATTGCAGACGGTAATTTACCCGTTGGGGCTATGGCTGGTCCAAATTCAACCACCGTACACCTTAATTTTAAACCAGGTTTATTAGATGCCCTTACGGTTCTTGAAGGCATATTAGAAGTTTGCCCAGTGCAAGGTGCCATTGTTATGGAAAGGCCTGCTGAAGCTAGTGCAGAAATACACGATGCATATAAACAACTTTTAGGAAACGTTAATTGAGACGAAATGGAACGATGGGCCTTTTACGATAAAATTAGAGATGTAAATACCACTTTAATTATTCAAACAGGAGAACAACGTCGTTTTGCTAATTTAATACTAACGGTTGGTGTTGTTAAAATGGCTGAGGAGAGTAACTTTTAACATACAATAATGGCGCTAGTTTGCAACTAGTGCCATTATTGTTATTTATAGTTTAGTTATAAAAGGAATGGATTTACTTGACATTATAAAAAGGTTCATCTAAATTCATTTAACGTCGGATATAGATCATAAAAAGGATGCATATCCATTAAAAACATTAAACGAACGTTCCAAATTAAGTAAAATTTTCAAATTAGTTATTCAGCTCGCGTTAGGGATTGAGGTCCCGATACTATCGGGATTGAAGCTCTTTTTGAGTTGTTGCACATATGCAACACAAAAAAGCGACTGCCGCAAAAACCGACCCTTGTGGTAACCTGCCTACCGGTAGGTAGGCGCTCTACTTCCCGATTTAGACAAAAAAAACACGGCCTCCCAATTGGCAATTATATAAAATAATTTGATGAGATTCCTACCATCGCAAGAACGTTAAACCTATTTTAAATCTTGGTTTTTAGTATAATTACGCCATTTCTCAATACACTGTTGCATATCGTCTGGAATTGGTGTTTCAAAACGCATAAACTCTCCCGTTGTTGGATGCTCGAATCCTAATGTTTTGGCATGTAGGGCTTGCCTTGGTAACACCTTAAAACAATTATCTACAAACTGCTTATATTTAGTAAATGTAGTTCCTTTTAGTACTTTTTCGCCACCGTAGCGCTCGTCGTTAAATAAGGTGTGCCCAATGTGTTTCATGTGTACACGTATTTGGTGTGTACGTCCTGTTTCTAGTTTGCAAGACACTAAGGTTACATACCCCAAACGCTCTAAAACTTTGTAATGGGTAACTGCTGGTTTGCCTTTATCGGCCTCATCATCAAAAAACACAGTGTTTTGTAATCTGTTTTTTGGATGACGACCAATATTGCCTTCTATAGTTCCTTCATCTTCGCTCATGTTACCCCAAACAATAGCAACATATTCACGCTCGCTAGTTTTATTAGCAAACTGTGCCGATAAATGTGCCATGGCTTTTTCGGTTTTAGCTACCACTAAAAGTCCGCTTGTATCTTTATCAATTCGATGTACCAACCCCGGTCGTTCGCTAGAGTTGTTTGGTAAATTATCGAACCTATAAATTAAAGCATTTATAAGGGTGCCCGAGTAATTGCCGTGTCCAGGATGCACAACAATACCGGCCTCTTTATTAACAACTAACAGGTCGTCGTCCTCATAAACTACATCAATATCAATATCCTCACCTACCAATAAATTCTCGAATGGTGGGTGCGATAATAATACTCTAATTTTATCTAAAGGTTTTACTTTGTAGTTTGCTTTAACAGCCACATCGTTAACAAAAATGCTACCTTCTTTGGCAGCAGCTTGTATTTTATTTCGCGTAGCGTTTTCAACAAAATTCATTAAGTATTTATCTATACGAAGGGGAGTTTGTCCTTTATCTACAGTAAATGCATGATGTTCGTAAAGATTGTTTTCGTCTGGTAATTGCGGTGTATAGTCGTCCATAGTTACGGTCGGTTTCCATTACCAAGCACTAAATCTATAACCGAAGTTTTGGCTAATTTATCGCCAGCATTAAGTGTTTTTCCTTTGTGACTAAGCTTTAAAACCATGTCTTTTCCAATATTATCAACATAAGTTATTTTACCAATTTTAAAACCTAAGGCTTCTAAAGTTGGTTTAACCTGTCTAAATGTTTGATCTATTAATCCCTCTGGTATGTTCATTTTTCTGTAACCAGATGGGTTAAGGGTTATGTAAATTTTTCTATCTTTTTTTACTTGTGTTCCAACTTGTGGATCTTGCTCAATAACAGAAAACTTAGGATAATCCGGATTGTAATTTGCCGAATCCTGAATTTTCATAACCAAGTTATTATCCTTCAATTCTATTTCTGCTACACTTATAGATTTACCTGTAAGCTGTGGCACGGTTTCAAAATCACCATGATTCGTTGTAATATTTAACCATTTTAACATGATAAAACACAACACTACTACAGCTATAACAGCTAGTAAAACTTGTTTAAAAAAAGTTTTACTGGTTAAAAATTTTATAATACTCATGAATAGAATTTTCGATTAGGCAAATATATAAAAACAGAACTGTTTTTTCTTTTGCAATATATATGATATTTTAGCTTAACTAATAATAGTTACGTTTTATTATTAGTTTTTGGTTGTAAGTTCACAAAATTAGTTTTTTTAAATGTTATGTCACTTCAATTGATTTACGTGTTTAATCCTAATCTTATCTCGAAGTTGGGCGCCTGCCTGCCGGTAGGTTACCTCAAAGATCGGGCTTTAGTTCATTGGTTTAAATTATAAATTAATGAACTCATGAATGTAAACATTTCGGCAGTCGCTCTCTATGAGGAGCTTCACCAAATGTTTTAATCCCTAACGCAAGTGGAGATCCCAAATTAACTTTTAAAATTAAAAATCGTGTTTACAACGTTTAAAAATGAGATTCCCGAAGAATAGGGAAAGTAAAATATGATTAGATTCCCGCCTTAGTGGGAATAGAAAAAATACAATATCTATGAAAAATATCGCCATAATTATGGGTGGGTATTCTAGCGAATACAAAATCTCTTTAACTAGCGGAAATGTAGTTTATGACACGCTTGACAAAACAAAATACAAAGCCTATCGCATACATATTTTTAAAGACAAATGGGTTTACGTTAATGACGAAAACGAGGAGTTTCCAATCGATAAAAACGATTTCTCTATAAACGTAGATGCTTTTAAAATAAAATTCGATTGTGTTTTTAATGCCATACATGGCTCACCAGGAGAAGATGGCTTTATGCAAGGCTATTTTAACCTATTAAACATACCACATACTAGTTGCGATATGTATCAAGCAGGTATTACTTTTAATAAACGGGATTGTTTAAGTGTTTTAAAACCTTACGGTATAAAAACAGCCGAATCATTTTATGTAAACCTTGGCGATACTATTAATCCAAATGCTATTGTAGAAAAAGTTGGCTTACCATGCTTTGTAAAAGCCAATAAAGCCGGAAGTAGTTTTGGTGTTTCAAAAGTGCATAAAAAGGAAGATTTACAAAACGCAATCGATGTGGCTTTTAAAGAAGATAACGAAATTATTATTGAATCTTTTCTAGAAGGCACGGAGGTTTCTGTTGGCGTGATTACCTATAAAGGCGAAACCAAAGTATTGCCTATTACAGAAATCGTTTCAGAAAATGATTTTTTTGACTACGAGGCTAAATACCTTGGTAAATCTGAAGAAATTACACCAGCTCGATTAACACCCGAGCAAGAAGAAAAAGTAACCAAAGAGGCTAAAAAAGTTTACGAAGTTTTAAAAATGAAAGGCTTTAGCCGAAGCGAATTTATATTTAAAGACGACGAGCCTCATTTATTAGAAATGAATACCATTCCTGGGTTAACCAGAGAAAGTATTTTACCGCAACAAGCAGCAGCAGCAAACATATCATTAGCCGATTTGTTTGAAAATGCAATTGAAGAAGCTTTAAAATAAATATTGTAATTTTAAACTATGAAACGAGCTTTATTCCCTGGATCCTTTGATCCTTTAACTTTAGGACACGTAGATATTATAACTCGCGGTGTTACACTTTTTGATGAAGTTATTGTAGCTATTGGTGTTAATGCCGATAAAAATTACATGTTCTCTTTAGAAGAACGAAAAAGATTTATTGAAGACGCTTTTAAAGACGAACCTAAAGTTAAAGTTGTTACTTACAAAGGCTTAACGGTAGATTTTTGTCACGACATTGGTGCCGAATTTATTTTAAGAGGCCTAAGAAACCCTGCCGATTTTGAGTTTGAGAAAGCCATTGCGCATACAAACAGGCATTTATCAACCATTGAAACCGTGTTTCTATTAACCGCTGCTAGAACGTCGTTTATCGCGTCGTCTATTGTCCGAGATGTTATTAGAAATAACGGCGATTACACGAAACTGGTACCTGATAGTGTTCGGGTAAAACCTTAGAACTTTAAATGAATGGCTTTTTAAAATTAAAATACTATCTACTAGCAGTTGTAATGGCTTTAACGGCTTGCAACACTAAGAATACTGAAATTCCAGAAACAGATTTTTGTTCTAAAATCCATAGAAACGACAGTATTTCGCTATCCAAATCTTTAGAAGAGTTTAATCCCTTAATACAGAATAAAACGGGTGTTTATGTGCTTGAAGATGGAAGCGGATCGATGGTTGCTAGAGCTTGGCTAACCGAATATGCCGAAAAAACTATTGATATTCAATACTTTATATTTTCAACAGATAATGTCGGTTTAATAGCGTGCGATTATTTAATTAAAGCTGCAGACCGAGGCGTTCATATCCGTGTTCTAGTTGATGATATTATGGTTGAAGCTGATGCTCAAGATATTTTAACCTTTAATTCTCATAAAAATATATCGGTAAAAATATATAACCCTGGCGTAAATTTAGGTAAAAACATTTTTCAGAAAATAGGAAAGTTTACAACAGATTTCAAAGCTGCCAACCAGCGTATGCACAACAAAACATTTATTGTTGATGATAAAGTGGTTATTACTGGTGGCCGAAATATAGCCGATGAATATTTTGATTACGACCACGAATATAATTTTAGAGATAGAGACATCTTATTAATAGGCAAGGAAACAAAAGCCGTAAAAACATCTTTTGAAACCTTTTGGAATAACAAATTGAGTATAGATGTTACCCAAGTTATTAAGGACATTCCTAAAAATATACTTGAAGACGATAGGTTCGATAAACTCCATGAATATGCCTGCAATCCAGAAAATTTTTGGCCACAAGTAAGAACGCGTATTGAAAATTTACCCGAAACTTTTAATACTATTAAAAACTCTGGAGAATTAGTTTGGTTAGACCAGGTTAGTTTTATCTCCGATTTACCTGGAAAAAATGATGGTGAAAATGGTTTAAGTGGTGGAGGTATTTCTACTTCTGCGCTTATCAATTTGGTTAAAAACGCAAAGTCTTCTATAGACATACAAACCCCTTATTTAATAACCACAAAAGCCTCACGTAAGTTATTTAAAGACGCTGTAAATCGTGGTGTAAATATTAGAATACTTACTAATAGTTTAGCGTCTACCGATAACCTAGAAGCCTTTAGTGGTTACCAATCAAACAGAAATGATTTACTTAAAACTGGTGTTAGAATATTTGAGTTTAAACCAGATGCCGAAGAGCGAAAAAAGATTATGACTGGAGAGTTACAATCTACTTTAGACTACACTCCAATTTTCGGTCTGCATGCTAAATCGATGGTTATTGATGGTAATACAACCGTTATTGGCACCTTTAACCTTGATCCCAGAAGCGCTAATTTAAATACGGAATGTATTGTAGTTGTAAAGTCTAAAAAAATATCTGAAGGGGTTTTAATAGGTATGAATATAGAGTTTAACCCAGAAAACTCTTGGGAAACGACACTAGATTACAATCCAGATTCTGAGGTTAGCAACTATAAGCGTTTAAAAACTTGGACAAGGAAAGTAATTCCTAATTCGATATTGTGATAACTGTGATTAAACTAAAGCTACTTATTGCCTTCATTTTAAGTTTGCACACACCTTCTGAATGTCAACTAAAGATAGATACGAGTTTTATTAGTTTGCAGTTTGCGTTAGAGATAGTAATGGATAGCCAACAGCCCTCCCCTCGTTGGTAACGCCAAAATTTATAATAAAATTAGAAGGACTCGAAGTTACACGAAAATTAAAACTTATATTCTGAAAGCCCTTTGGTGAATGCCTCTGGGTTTTCAGCTAGATGATAACGTGGGTCGTCAATATCTTCAATTATAACTTCTCTAAACTTAGGGCTTGATTTGTAAAGTAATATTTTACAGTCTTCGCTTAAGTGTTTTAACTTAATAGTTTTACCTGCAGCCTCGTATTTATTAACAATATTGAAAATAGCTTCAAGCGCAGAATGGTCGCTTACTCGAGACTCTATAAAATCTATTTCGATATGGTCTGGGTCGTTTTTAACATCGAATTTTTCATTGAAAGCCTGAATAGAACCGAAGAATAAAGGCCCCCAGATTTCGTAAGTTTTTGTTTTACCATCTTCTGATAGACGTTTTCTTGCTCTAATTTTTTTAGCGTTTTCCCAAGAGAATACTAATGCTGAAATAATAACTCCTACGAATACTGCAATGGCTAAATCGACAAATACAGTTACTAAAGAGACTGTTATAAGCACAAAAGCATCGGACATTGGAATTTTCTTTAAAATCCTGAAACTAGACCATGCAAAAGTTTCAATAACCATCATAAACATAACCCCTATTAAAGCTGCAATAGGTACCATTTCAATTAATTTATCTGCAAAAAGGATAAAAGATAATAAGGTTACTGCCATCATAATCCCTGATAAACGGCCACGACCTCCAGAGTTTATATTAATTACAGTTTGCCCAATCATACCACAACCACCAGTACCACCAAATAAACCTGAAACGATATTCCCTGCTCCTTGTGCCACGCATTCTTTATTCCCATTTCCTCTTGTATCTGTTACATCGTCGACTAAATTCATAGTCATTAAAGTTTCAATTAACCCTACCGAAGCCGCTAAAAATGCTGGTAATGCAATAAATTTTAAGGTATCTAAATTAAACGGTAAACTTTGCCATAACTCAATATTTGGTGTTGGAAATTCGCCTTTTAAACCTGTTCCTCCGCCTTCAATAATATAAGATCCAACGGTTGAAACATCCATATTAAAACCAATAACAATAAGACTTGTTACTAAAATAGCTGTTAATGCTGCTGGTAATTTTTTTGTGATTTTTGGTAACCCCCAAATAATTCCCATAGTTAAAAGCACTAAACCAATCATAGTATATAACTCTGCTCCCTGCATATAGGTGCTAACGTATTCCTTTACACCTTCAGGAGATACCTGTAAAGATTTATGGGTAAACATTTTTACCTGTGCCATAAATATAACAATAGATAAACCGTTTACAAATCCCATCATAACTGGATGCGGAATTAAACGAACAAAACGTCCTAGTTTAAAAACTCCTGCTAAAATTTGTATAACCCCCATTAAAATAACACAGGCCATAAGGTAGAAAAAACCCATATTTTCAATAGGCGTATCGAATAACATACCTTTGGTATGCCCTTCAGCAATCATATTAACAAAAATTACAGCAACTGCACCTGCAGCTCCAGAAATTAACCCTGGTCGCCCACCAAAAACAGCAGTAATTAAGCCTATAATAAATGCACCGGATAAAGCCATTAACGGATCTATTTGCGCAACAAAGGCAAAAGCAACCACCTCCGGGATCATTGCTAAAGAAACGGTAATACCACTTAAAATATCGTTTTTTGCGTTAGCTGAGCGCTTTCTGAAAAATTCGGTCATATTTCTTTTATTGAAGCTGCAAATTTACGCTTAATATAATGGTAGGCAAGTGAGAAGGATTATAATTTACAATTCTGAAATTATAACGTTTTCGTAAGTTTAAGCTAATTCTTTTTTAAGCCACAAAAGCGCTTCTTCACGATCTTGAAATAGTTTGGAGTTTTTATAAATAGCCCCATTAATATTTAGTAAAGTTTCGGTAGACATTACACCTCCACTTGTTTTGGCAAGAATTGCGATGCTTTCTATTTCTTTTAAAGATCCAATAATTTTTTGAGCACTAAAAGTGTAGGTATATGAATTCTTTTTATTTACCAATAAACCAAAAGGAGGCTTTAAGTGCCGTAATAAGAAGTTGTGGTATTCGTCTACACGGCTCTCGTTCATAACAACACCTTGGTTAACAATAACCTCGGCTAATTTATCATGAAGAATTATAATAGAGCCAAATGACAATTTAAAAACACTCATTAAATAATAGTATAAGCCTATTAAAAGAAAAACATATAAAGTATATAAATTTAAATAGGTAAACCACTAAGGTAGTCATTTTACTTAACAACTCAAACAATAACAACCTAGTCATTAAACAAAAGTAATAGCATCTTAAACCAGTAACTTAATGTTTGCATAAGAGTTTTTCAGCGCCTCTTTTGTTTGGCTATCATTTAACCAAGCCACTTTAGTAATGCCTTCGTTTTCTTGTGCTTTTAACTTACCATCGTAGTTAGTTTTCATTTCAAACCAATACGTAACTTTTATTTTATAACGCCCGTTACGTTTAAAAATATGATATGTAGTATCTAGTGGCTTTACTATTTCTAAACCTTTGACACCTGTTTCTTCCTCTACTTCACGTATTGAGGTTTGCTCAATACTTTCCTTCTTTTCTGTTTTTCCTTTAGGTAAATCCCATTTATCATTTCTATAAATAAATAGAACCTCCCCATTAGCATTATAAACTTTACCTCCCCCAGCAACAACATTTGGAAGTTTTTTTAAGAACTTTTTTAATATTTTTTTGGGGTTTTTATGAATGAGCCTAACCTCACTTAATTCTGTTTTATTAAGCTTTTTAATAACCTTTACCATATCCACTTTTTTAAGCAAATAATTTTTAAAGTTAGTTTCTTCTTCGGCAACAGTGGTTAATAATATTGGTTTATCGCCAACAAAAATTTTGTACATGGTTTGCAATGGTTAATAATTTGGTGTTGTAAAAATATCATTTTTAGGCATATCTAAACCATTGTTGAAAAAAAATAATTTTATTAATAACTAACAGATGATTTAAATTTAAATTTATCCGTAATTTTGCAACATGATTTTTGATAAAGACACAGCTAAAAAAACCGCAGAAGTTTTATTGCAAATTAATGCCATAAAACTAAGTCCACAAGAGCCTTTTACTTGGGCATCTGGATGGAAATCGCCAATTTATTGCGATAATCGAATAGTTCTTTCTTTCCCTACCATTCGTAATTATATCCGTGAAACCATGGGTAAATATATTGAAAAAGAGTATGGGAAACCCGACGTTATTGCAGGTGTTGCTACAGGAGCTATAGGCATAGGCATGCTAGTTGCAGAATACTTAGGGCTACCTTTTATATATGTTAGACCTGATGCAAAAGGCCATGGTAGAAAAAACCAAATTGAGGGTTTTGTAGAAAGCGGACAAAATGTAGTGGTGGTTGAAGACTTAATTAGCACTGGAAAAAGTAGTTTGAATGCAGTTAAAGCCTTAAAAGAAGCTAACATTAACGTTAAAGGTATGGTTGCTATTTTTACTTATGGTTTTGAAATAGCAGAAGTAAATTTTAAAGAAGAGAACATTCGTTTGAATACTTTAAGTAATTATGAAAGTTTACTTGAAGAAGCTTTGGAAACGAATTATATTTCTGAAAAAGAATTAAAAACCTTGTCTGAATGGAATACCAATCCAAGCGAATGGACCGGTATTTGATACAAAACGTTTAGTGTTAAGTTGTGAAGTCCTTTAGATTAAAAACTTAACAATTTTACTTATAACAACTTTACAACAATATGAAATTAGAATCTCCGAAAATTAGTGTAAAAAAATCCCCTGAAGACGTTTTTAACTTTCTGTCAGATATAAAAAATTTTGAATCTTTAATGCCGGAAAAGATTAGCAAATTTGAAGTTTTAGCTGAAGACAAATTTCTGTTTGCGTTAAAGGGCATGCCAGAAATTGTATTGAAAAAGAAAGAAGTTACACCTCCAAATAAAATTGTTTTAGGTGCTGCTGGCGGAAAAATAGATTTTTCATTAATAGCTAATATTATCCAAATAGACGCGGAAACAAGTGAGGTTAAACTAGATTTTAAAGGCGATTTTAACCCTATGATGGCCATGATGATTAAAAGCCCAATCACTAAATTTATTGAAACACTAGTAACAAGTATCCCGAAATCCATTTAATACAAAAGGGTAATTTCTTTTAAATCGAATGCCTTCAATACATCATCCTCTAACAGGACTTGAAGATACCCTGCATCGGAAACACTTTTTATAAAACCAGAAAACATTTGGCCTTCAGCATTTTTAAATGTTGAAGGTTTATTTTTTCTAAACAGTTGTGCTTCATATTCTGCCTTTATAGTTTCGTATTTTCCATCTTTTAATATCAAAAAATAGTCTTTAAAATTACTAATAACAGCCAAAAGGATTTCGTTTATATCAAAAGCCTTATTAGTAATACTTTTTAATGAAGCGGCTTTAGGTAAATTCTCGAATGTGGTTTGGTTAACATTTAAGCCTATTCCAATAATTGAAGCATTAATTTTATTTTGTTTTATGACATTTTCTATTAAAACGCCACATATTTTTTTGTCTGCTGACAAAATGTCGTTAGGCCATTTTACACTCAATTTAGGAATTTCAAACGACCTTAAAGTTTTTAAAAGCGCCAACGAAGTTATCATGCTTATATAAAAAGGATACTCTAAATGAACATCTGTAAAATCCTTAAACACACTAAACATCAGGTTTTTACCAGACTCAGAACTCCAAACAGCACCTCTTTGCCCCTTACCTTCAGTTTGATTTTCTGCCGTAACTACTGTGTAATCTCCAATAAATTCTGAGTTTCCTAACGCCTTTAAATAGCTATTAGTTGAATCAATGGCATTAAGTTTGACTATACGCATATAAAAGTTATTAACAATACTATAAAATCTTATGAAAATTTTAAAGTATAAAGAACTAAAAAAATAATAACTTTGCACAAATTAATTATATTTAATGGCGAAAGAAAAAATAAGCGCAGACCAATTAATATCAGTAATAATCAGTGGGATTGAAGATGTTAAAGGAAAAGAAATTAATATTCTAGATTTAAGGGAAATTGAAAACACGGTTTGCGATTACTTTATTATTTGCGAAGGAACTTCAAATACGCAGGTAAACGCTATTGTAAATTCTATCCAAAAGAAAGTAAGTAAAACTCTTAAAGATAATCCTTGGCATACCGAAGGTGCAGATAATGCCGAATGGGTATTAATTGATTATGTAAATGTTGTTGTCCACGTATTTCAAAAACATATTAGAGAATATTATGATATTGAAAGTCTTTGGGGTGATGCAAAAACAACTGTTATAGAAACGAGTTACTAAAAAGAACAAATGGCAAACGATAAGAAAAATATAAAGGATAAAAAGCCTAAATTTAGTCCGTATTGGGTTTATGGAGTACTAATAGCCCTTTTCTTGGGGTATCAACTATTTAGTGGCGCCAATTACCAAGACGCGAACAAAACAACACCTTCAGACTTTTTTAAGTATTTAGAGGACGGAGATGTCTCACGTATTGATATCATTAAAAATACCCGAGTAGCAAAAGTATATCTAACTAAGGAGGCATTAGAGAAAGAGATTCACAAAAACTCTAAACCACAAACATTTATTCCTTCTGCTACGGTATTACCAAACTACAGATTTGAATTTGGTGATCTTCAAAATTTTGAAAATCAATTAAATGAAAAAACCGCAGATTTATCAGCTAAACCCGTAGTTACTTTTGATACCGAAACTAACGACTGGGGCAATTTACTTATGGGAATCCTGCCTTTTATTCTATTAATAGGAGTTTGGATATTTATTATGCGTAGAATGTCTGGTGGTGCTGGCGGTGGTGCCGGAGGACAGATTTTTAACATAGGAAAATCTAAAGCTAAACTTTTTGACCAAAATACAGAAGTTAAAACAAGTTTTAAAGATGTTGCCGGGCTTGAAGGTGCTAAAGAAGAAGTTCAAGAAATTGTAGACTTCCTTAAATTTCCAGAAAAATACACAACACTAGGTGGTAAAATTCCTAAAGGTGCCCTACTTGTAGGACCTCCAGGAACGGGTAAAACCTTATTAGCCAAAGCTGTTGCTGGTGAAGCTAAAGTACCATTCTTCTCATTATCAGGTTCAGATTTTGTTGAAATGTTTGTTGGTGTTGGTGCTTCTCGTGTTAGAGATTTGTTCAAACAAGCTAAAGAAAAATCGCCATCTATCATTTTTATTGATGAAATTGATGCCATTGGTCGTGCAAGAGGTAAAAACGCCATGTCTGGAAGTAATGACGAACGCGAAAACACCTTAAACCAATTATTAACTGAAATGGATGGTTTTGGTACCAATACTAATGTAATTGTAATTGCCGCTACCAACAGAGCTGATATTTTAGATAAAGCGCTTATGCGTGCTGGTCGTTTCGACAGACAAATTTTTGTTGATTTACCAGATGTTCGCGAACGTGAAGAAATTTTCGAAGTACATTTACGTCCTTTAAAAAAGGCAAAAAACTTAGACTTAGATTTTCTATCCAAACAAACACCTGGTTTCTCTGGAGCAGATATTGCAAATGTTTGTAACGAAGCCGCTTTAATTGCCGCTAGAAATGGAAAGAAAGCCGTTGATAAACAAGATTTCTTGGATGCCGTAGATAGAATTATTGGAGGTCTAGAAAAGAAAAACAAAATAATAACACCAAGTGAAAAACGGGCAGTTGCTTTCCACGAAGCTGGACACGCCGTTACAAGTTGGATGTTAGAGCATGCAGCGCCATTAGTTAAGGTAACTATTGTACCTCGTGGCCGATCCTTAGGTGCCGCTTGGTATTTACCAGAAGAACGCTTAATAGTGCGTCCGGAACAAATGCTGGACGAAATGTGTGCCGCATTAGGTGGTCGTGCCGCAGAAAAGGTGATTTTTGATAAAATTTCAACAGGCGCTTTAAGCGATTTAGAAAAAGTAACCAAACAAGCCAGAGCCATGGTAACTATTTATGGTCTTAGCGAAAAAGTTGGAAACCTTACTTACTATGATTCTTCAGGGCAAAATGAATATGGTTTTTCAAAACCATACAGTGAACGCACAGCAGAGTTAATAGATAAAGAAATTTCAGATATTATTGAAAAACAATACCAACGCGCTATAAAGTTGCTTGAAGCTAATAAAGATAAGCTTACCCAACTTGCGGAAGTATTATTGGAAAAAGAAGTTATTTTTAAAGATAACCTTGAAAAAATATTTGGAAAGCGACCTTTTGAAAAGGAAGTAGCTTTAAATACAAAAGAAAGCATAAAAGACGAAGAGGAATAAAGCTCAAACATCTTAATTTGTTAAGCATTTGGTAAAAATCTTAAATTAAGCGTAAGGTTAATTTAAGATTTTTTATATTTGAAGAACCTCATCATAATATCAGTTAATAGCAACACATTAAATGAGTCTTTTTAGAAAACTTTTTGGTTCTAAATCTGCAAAATCAGAAGAAGAATTAAAATCTGACAATAGAGGCAAATACATGCCTGAGATTAAACTACCAATAGACGAAAGGTTTACTATAAACTTTAAAGCTAATGGCGGTAAGTTTCTGTATTGTGAAAACTTAGATGAAATATATAAAACGTTAGAGTACATCATTGACGAAAATGATTGGCAAGAAGAACAAGTTCTTTTATTAGATTCCGAATTAAAAGCTAAGTTTAAAAACTCCAATTTACTTCCAACTAAAAAAATAAGTGAAGCCACTTTTTTCCTTACCACTTGCGAAAACTTAATTGCTAACGATGGTTCATTACTAATTTCATCAAAGCAAATATTTGAAAAGAAACTTCCGGAATTACCTTTTAACTTTATTGTTTTTGCAACAACTAGTCAAATTGTAGATAATATTGGCGAAGGGTTGAGAGGAATAAAGTCAAAAAACAAACAGAACATCCCAACAAACATTACAACAATAAAGCATTTTAAATCTGGAGATAAAAAGGATTTTTTAAGCTATGGAAGTAGCGCAAAAAACTTATACCTACTACTTTTAGAAGACTTATAGTATGAAAGAAACCTTGACACGATCAATTTCTGGAATAATCTATGTTTCATTATTACTTATTTGTATATGCTTTGAACAAGCTTTAATTGGTCTTTTCTTTGTTTTTGGAATGATATGCTTAGGTGAATTCAAAAAACTAATTCAGTTAAAAAGTTTTATTCCTTATATCATTTTTGTTCTATTATATGCTGTTTTCGTATACTGGAAATCCGTATTAAATACCAATGAAGGTTTAACTGAAGCCGTTCAAATTTTAATGGTATTATCCATATTCGTAAACTTATTTTTAATAAAAGATTTATTTTCACCTCGAAGCATACCTTTATTTGCCACTAAACGCTATTTACTCACTACATTTTATGTTTCTAGTGCGTTTGTATTTTTAATTTTAATAGCCAACTATTACGAAAAGTACAACCCTAATATTGTTTTAGGCACATTCATATTGGTTTGGATTAACGATTCTTTTGCTTATTTGGTAGGTAAAAATTTTGGTAAACAAAAGCTTTTTGAAACAATATCTCCTAAAAAAACAGTTGAAGGATTTCTAGGAGGATTATTCTTTTCGTGTGTAGCAAGTTATTTTATTGCTACCTTTACACACACCTTAGGAACTACAAGTTGGTTAATATTAAGTATAATTATAAGTGTATTTGGTACTTTAGGCGATTTAATAGAATCTAAATTTAAAAGACAAGCAAACGTTAAAGATAGTGGGGTTATAATGCCAGGTCATGGCGGATTATTAGACCGACTAGACAGTATATTTTTTGCAGCACCATTTATATATTTATTTTTAAGAATTTTGAATTATGTTTCATAAAGAAGGTCATAAAATTATAATCATTACACTAATTATAGTTGTAGCAGGTTATTTGTTAGTTGATAGGTTTATTGATATTACATGGCTGAGCACCCTTATTATGCTTGTTTTATTAGTGTTCTTAATACTAATACTTCAATTTTTCAGAAACCCTAAAAGGCATACACAACTCAATGATGCCCAGGTTATTTCTCCTGTAGATGGTAAAGTGGTTGTTATTGAAGAAGTTTTTGAAAAGGAATACTTTAAAGAAAAACGTTTACAAGTTAGCGTATTTATGTCTCCAATAAATGTGCATGTTACTCGTTATCCTATTGGCGGAAACGTTGTTTTTAGCAAATACCACCCAGGCAAATACCTTGTTGCATGGCATCCTAAAGCTAGCGAAGAAAACGAACGTACCACTGTAGTTGTTGAAAATAAAACATACGGCAAAGTGCTACACAGACAAATAGCAGGAGCTTTAGCTAAGCGTATTGTAAATTATGCAACGGTTGGCGATAAGGCCGTTCAAGGTGGTGAATCAGGGTTTATAAAATTCGGGTCTAGAGTCGATTTATATTTACCTTTAGATACTAAAATTAAGGTGGCGTTAAACCAAAAAGTTAAAGGAGGCGAAAGTATTATTGCAGAAATTAATGAGTAGTACTAAATTAGACATACAATTTGAAGAGGCTGTTGCGAGAGTTAATGCGCATAAAGAGCCATTTCCTGCAGACACGCTTTTAAAACTTTATGCTTATTATAAAAAAGCAACGAACGACTACGGACGCCCAAAAAGTAAAAAAGAAATAATTAATGCGTTTAAAACAAACGCTTTATTTCAGGCTAAAGGACTTTCAGAAGATGATGCTAAACAAGCCTATATTGACTTGGTTACCAATTACTTTTTATACAGAAAATAATTTTCAATACCGTTTCCTTCACAAGTATTGATTTTCAAAAATTCTCCTTTCTTTTTAATAAGACATGCTTATGCATAAAATTTTATTCATACACTTTCTTTAAATTTGAAAACAGTTTTTAAACAAACATTTTAAATAAAAAACAGCCATGGTATGTATAACACCATGGCTGTTTTGAATTAATTTGAAACTCTATACTAGCCTAAACTCGCCAAACTCGTTTTCAACGTTTCTATTTTAGCTAAAGCATCAGCTTCCTTTTTCTTTTCACTTGCTACTACTTGCTCCGGCGCACCTGCAACAAAACGCTCGTTAGAAAGCTTCTTTTGTACCGATTTCAAGAATCCCTCTGTATAGTTAAGCTCATCGGTTAATTTTTTAATTTCAGCGTCAACATCAATAGCACCAACCATTGGAATAAAATACTCATTCGATTTTACTCTAAAGGTTAATGCACCTTCAACAGCTTCAGAAATAGACTCTATACCTTCAAGATTTCCTAATTTAGCTATAACCCCATGAAAGGTAGTATTAGATTTTTCATTATTTATAACTGAAAAACCAATAGCATCTTTAAAAGCTATATTTTTCTGCTTTCTAATATTTCTGATCCCTGAAATAACTTCCGATGCAAATTCAAACTCAGTAATTAACAAATCGTTAATTGGTTTAGCTTCAGGCCATTTTGAAATGATTAAAGCTTCTTCTGGTGTGCGTTTAGAAATATACTGCCAAATCTCTTCCGAAAGGAATGGCATAAACGGGTGCAATACTTTCAAATTATTTTCGAAAGCCTCAATAACCAATTTATACGTTTTGGCATCAATTGGTTTTTGATATGCAGGTTTAATAATTTCTAATAACCACGAAGAAAAATCGTCCATGATTAATTTATAAATAGCCATTAAAGCATCGCTCAACCTATATTTACTAAAATGATCTTCAATTTCTACTAAAGCTTTTTGAAACTTAGCTTCGTACCACTCTAAACCAACTTTTGCAGTTTCTGGTTGCGGTATTGTTTCATCTATTTCCCAACCTTGAATTAATCGAAATGCGTTCCAGATTTTATTTCCAAAACCCTTTCCTTGTTGACAAAGCGCTTCATCAAACATTAAATCATTTCCTGCAGCAGAACTTAATAACAAACCAACACGAACACCATCGGCACCATATTCTTCAATAAGTTTTAAAGCATCAGGAGAATTCCCTAAAGATTTACTCATTTTACGGCGTTGCTTATCGCGAACTAAACCTGTTAAGTAAACATTTTCAAAAGGCTTTTTATCTTTATACTCATATCCAGCAATAATCATACGAGCCACCCAGAAGAAAAGAATATCTGGACCTGTAACCAAATCGTTGGTTGGATAATAGTATTTTATTTCTTCGTTTTCAGGATTGCGAATGCCATCAAACACACTCATTGGCCATAACCAAGATGAAAACCAAGTATCTAATGCATCTTTATCTTGTTTTAAGTCGGAAGCTTGAAGTTGAGGGTTTGAAGTCACAATTTTTGCCTTATCAAGAGCTTTCTCAATATTTTCGGCTACAACAAAATCCTCTTTTCCGTCGCCATAAAAATACGCAGGAATTTGTTGTCCCCACATTAATTGACGCGAAATATTCCAATCGCGGATATTTTCCATCCAATGACGGTAGGTGTTCTCGAACTTTTTAGGGAATAACTTAATATCATGATCCACTAAAACCGACTTAATAGCAGGTTTTACTAACTCTTCCATTTTTAAAAACCACTGGTCACTTAAACGAGGTTCAATAACAGCCTTTGTTCTTTCAGATGTTCCTACTTTATTTAAATGCGTTTCGGTTTTAACTAAAATCCCGTTTTTCTCTAATTCTTTAGCTATTTCCTTTCTAACTACAAAGCGATCTTTACCTTCATAATGTAATCCGAAGCTATTTAAAGACGCATCTTCATTAAAAATATCGATAACTTCTAAATTATGCTTATCTCCTAGATTCTTATCGTTTTCATCGTGTGCAGGTGTTACTTTTAAACATCCTGTTCCAAACTCCACATCAACATACTCATCTTCAATAATAGGAATAACACGATTACAAATAGGTACAATAGCCTTCTTTCCGCGTAAATGATTAAATCGCTCATCGTTAGGGTTAATACAAATTGCCGTATCTCCAAAAATAGTTTCAGGACGTGTAGTTGCAATGGTTAGTGTGTCATCACTACCATCTATTTTATATTCTAAATAATATAGGTTTCCTTGACGTTCTTCATGAATAACCTCTTCGTCAGACAAGGTCGTTTTAGCTTCTGGATCCCAATTAACCATACGGTAACCACGATAAATCATGCCTTTTTCGTATAAATCAACAAAAACCTTAATAACAGCTTCACTCATCTCATCATCCATGGTGAATTTAGTCCTTTCCCAATCACAAGAACATCCTAATTTTTTAAGTTGTTCTAGAATAACACCACCATACTCATCAGTCCATTCCCAGGCATGCTTTAAAAACTCATCGCGAGACAAGTCGTTTTTATCGATACCTTGTTCTTTCAATTTAGCAACTACCTTGGCTTCTGTAGCAATAGATGCGTGATCTGTACCAGGTACCCAACATGCATTTTTACCCAATAAACGTGCACGACGAATTAAAACATCCTGTATGGTATTATTTAGCATGTGCCCCATGTGTAACACACCGGTTACATTTGGTGGCGGAATTACAATAGTGTAAGGCTCTCTTTCATCTGGTGTTGAATGAAAATAATTATGTTTCATCCAGTAGTCGTACCATTTACTTTCTACCTGATTTGCATCATATTTTGATGGAATTTGCATGCTTTGGAATAGTTTTTGAATATTGAGGTGCAAAAGTACTCATATTTCTTTTTCTATAAAAACTATATCGAGTAATTGAAAAGATGGTGAACAACTAATTTTAACACTAATTAAACATTGTTATAGAAATGTTATATGTATTTTTAGCGGTGATTGATATGTTAACACTTACGCATTACATCTAATATTTTTGCAGATTATAGTAAAAGTAAGTATGTTTGGCAGGGTTTTGGAGCTAAAAATCATAAAATGCCCATTTAATTATTAGGCTTTAAAATTTAAGAATATATAAAAAGGATAAAATTATGAAACAATTAATTACTATTTTATTTATCGGATTAATAAGTTTTGGTATTAACGCTCAAGCAAAAATTGAGTTTAAAACAGAAACTATTGATTATGGTACTGTAGAAAAAGGTGCTAACGGTGTAAGAGTATTTGAATTTACAAATACTGGAAATGAGCCATTAATAATATCGAACGTTAAGTCGTCTTGCGGCTGTACTGTTCCTTCTAAACCGGAAGGCCCAATTATGCCAGGTAAAACAGGTGAAATTCAAGTTAAGTATGATACTAACAGAGTTAATCCTATTAGAAAAACAATTACAGTAATGTCTAACGCAGAAACACCAACTGTAGCTTTAAAAATTAAAGGTTTAGTTGTAGACACAGGCAAAGCCAATGTACTTGACAAAAAAGAAAAGAGCATTGTAGAAAACTAAAATACTCTATAAAATTTAAAAGAGGCTTGACCAGTAGTGTTCAAGCCTCTTTTTTTTACATTAACTTTTTAAGTTTAAAGTTAAAACTTAAAACCTCGCCATCTCTATCTACAACTAACTTTATTTTTTTTCCATCTTCTCCATAAAACATGTGCATAATTTGTTGTAAGGTAAATTGATAACTCTTTTTTCCATTTATACTTAAAATTACATCTCGTATTTTGAGGCCTGCTAATTCTGCTGGAGATCCTGGTCTTAATTCAACTACCGCATAAGCCGGTATTAAAGAAATGGTTAAGGCATTCGAATAAACGAGTTCACCTTTTTTAACCTGAGACTCATTGGTAGTTTTTGAATCGTTTCTTTTTAATTCTTGTATAACCCTAATACCATCATGCGCTAATTCTACTCCACTTTTATTATAACTAAATGGATCTTTAAACTTCCTGTTTTTTTTAATAACCATAAGTGCCTTTCTATAGTCAAATATGATATTGAACCGCTTTAAAACATCTCCTGATATACTTCCATTTCTATCTTTTATTTGCGTAGCATGAAATATATTTTCGGTGTTAGGGAATGCTACATTAGCATTTTTAAGCACAAAACTTTGTAGTGATAACTCTTTTATTTTAGAACGCCTACCATATACACTTCCATTTAATCCATGCCCTAGAAAATCGTCAAAATATTTCTCACCGCACTTAATACCGCGTTCTTCATCTTCAAATAACCATAAAGCATCACTACCTCCAGAATCTATCAAAAGTTTTACGGGTATATCCATGTTGTCTAAATTTACCTTAACATTTACATACGGCTTGCCATTATAAAATTCTAAATTTAACTGTTCGCAACTTTTACATTTTTTAGTTTCATAGGTTTCAGGACTGGTTAACCTCAAAAACTTTTTCGAATAATTTATTTCGACTACTAAATCTTTAAATAAATCGAAACCAATAATACCATGTACCGGGAAACCTAAACGAGGCGCTAGATTTAAATTACTGTTGTAAACGGCATATAAATCTTGATTTAGTTTAACGGCATCACCAATTTTAAAAATATTATTGGAAGATTTCAAGGCTTCAACCGATTCTCCTCCACCCAAACCTCTTAATGTAATACTTTCTGTATTCTTAATGTTTAAAGAATCTGAAACGTTTAAAAAATTAAAAATTATAGGTTTACTTACCCCTGTATCTAACAAAAATGACAGTGTTACTCCGTTAATCTCAACCGGAATAACTATTAAATTATTAATTAATTTGAATTTAATTTTATGTGATTGTTTTTTATTTTGAACAACAAACTTATTCTGAGATAAGGTTGAAAACCACAAAAGACAGAAAAATAATACAAAAATTAAACTTTTATTCATCATTAATTTAATTAATAGCATATTCAATTTACAAATCTTTAGTTTAGCATAATTATTTACCGCTATTTTTTTAAAAAAATTTAAGATTATTTTTTAAAATTTGTAGCTTAAAAAAAGATAAATGCCAACTATATCTAAAAAAGGGCATAATATGCCTGCTTCACCAATTCGAAAGCTCGTTCCGTATGCAGAACAAGCTATTAAAAACGGAAAAAGCATTTACTATTTAAATATTGGCCAGCCTGATATAAAAACCCCCGAGGTAGCATTAAATGCTGTTAAACAAAACGATATTGAAATTTTATCGTATTCAAGATCCGAAGGCTCTGACTCTTATAGAAAAAAGTTAGCCAAATATTATAACACCCATAATATTGAGGTAACTTATGAAGATATTATAGTTACAACAGGAGCAAGTGAAGCACTACTTTTTTTATTTAGTAGTACTATGGATCCCGGTGATGAAGTTATTATTTCTGAACCTTTCTACGCCAATTACATTGCCTTTTCTACAGCTTCGGGAGTTAAAGTAGTGCCGGCTATTTGTAATATAGAAGATAATTTTGCACTTCCTTCTGTTTCTGCATTTGAAAAACTAATAACACCAAAAACCAAAGCTATTTTAATATGCAATCCGGGAAACCCTACAGGTTACTTATACTCAAAAGAAGAAATTGAGCAACTTGCTGGGCTTGCGGTTAAACATGACTTATTTTTAGTTGCAGATGAAGTTTATAGAGAGTTTGTTTATGACGGTCATAAACACCATTCTATCATGGAAGAAAAAGGTATTGACGAACATGCAGTAGTCATTGATTCCGTTTCAAAACGTTACAGTATGTGTGGTGCACGTGTTGGCTGCCTTGTTACTAAAAATAAACTTGTAAGAGAAACGTTTCTTAAATTTGCTCAAGCTAGGTTGAGCCCTCCAACTTATGCCCAAATAGCAAGTGAAGCTGCCTTAGATACTCCTCAAAGTTACTTTGATAATGTTATTGAAGAATATGTGGGCCGAAGGGATATATTAATTAGCGAACTTAATAAAATTGAAGGTATTAAAGTGGCCAAACCTAAAGGTGCTTTTTATTGTATTGTTGAGTTACCTATAAAAAATTCTGACCATTTTGCAAAATGGCTTTTAGAAGACTTCCATATTGATAATGAAACGATTATGGTAGCTCCAGCTGCTGGATTTTATTCTACACCAGGAATTGGTTTAAACCAAATTAGAATTGCTTACGTACTTAATAAAGAAAGCTTAATTAAAGCTGTTTATATTTTAAAAGAAGCTTTAAAAGTTTATAAAGACTAGTGCAAATACAAAATAACATATCGTTAAAACCATTCAATACTTTTGGTATTGATGCAAATGCAAAACACTATGTTTCGGTTAGTAATTTAGTTAATTTAAAAAACATCCTAACTGCACCCGATTATCCTAATAAACTTATTTTAGGCGGAGGCAGCAATATGCTATTAACTAAGGATTTTGATGGTCTAGTTATCCACATAAACTTTAAAGGCATAAAAATTATATCGGAAAATGAGGATACCGTTATTGTACAGGCCAATGCTGGAGAAAATTGGCATGAGTTTGTACTATGGTGTATAAAAAATGATTTTGGCGGAATTGAAAATTTGTCCTTAATTCCTGGTAACGTCGGTACAGCTCCCATTCAAAACATTGGCGCTTATGGCATTGAACTTAAAGATGTTTTCGAATCTTGCCAAGCTATTGAATTGACCACCAAAACCATTAAATCTTTTTCTAAAACAGACTGTAAATTTGGCTACAGAAATTCTATTTTCAAACAAGAAGCCAAAGGGAAATTTATTATTACAAGTGTTCGTTTTAAACTTTCAAAAAAACAACACAACTTAAGTGTTAATTATGGTGCAATAACCTCGCAATTAGAAGTTATGAAGGTTAGTAAACCAACCATACAAGATATTTCAAAAGCTGTCATAAGTATAAGAGAAAGCAAATTACCAAACCCAAAAGAGATTGGTAACAGCGGAAGTTTTTTTAAAAACCCCGTAATTCCAAAAGCCCATTTTAATACATTACTTGAAAATTTTAAAGATATTCCTAATTACCCTGTAACAGAACACGAGGTTAAAGTGCCTGCAGGCTGGTTAATTGAAAAAGCAGGCTTTAAAGGCAAATCGTTTGGATCTTATGGTGTTCATAAAAACCAAGCTTTAGTGCTTGTTAATTATGGCAATGCGAAAGGTGAAGATATATTAAACCTTTCTAAATTAATCCAAAAAACAGTATTACGTATTTTTGGAATTTCAATTGAAGCCGAAGTAAACATCCTTTAATCTAAAAGAAATTTCTAACTTTGGTAAAACATTTAGCAACTTAAAGCACTTATAAAAACCAACCATCTTGATTTCACCAATAGAAAAGCAAATAGTTACTTTACTTCAAAATAGCGATAAGAAAGCGATTAGCCTGCTTTATGAAAACTATGCTGATGCCTTATTGGGGGTTATAAAAAAAGTAATTTCAGATGACGATACGGCCCAAGATGTGCTTCAAGAAACCTTTGTGAAAATTTGGCGATACGCTAAAAAGTACGATGCTAGTAAAGCAAAACTATTTACTTGGCTTTACAGAATCGCCTATAATTCAGCTATTGACAAAATTCGATCGCAGAAGAATAAAACCAATAATGAAGTCCAAATGGAAACTTCAACCGTATATAAAGTAACATCCAACGAACTAAATCAGGATGTTTTGGATATAAAAAAACATTTAAGTAGTTTAGATATAAAATACCAAATAGTGATTAATGCACTCTTTTTTGAGGGCATGACGCAGCAAGAAGCTAGCGACGAATTAGAAATCCCATTGGGAACCATAAAATCAAGATTAAAAATAGGATTACGTGAATTAAAAAAAATTTACGATCCTCAATAACCAAAGTCATGAATGAGAAAATAAATACTTTTTTAAGTTCTGGCCTATTAGACAAATATCTATTAGGTGAAACCACGCCTGCAGAAGCAGACATGGTGGAATCTTTTATTGCAAGATACCCAGAAATCGAAAATAACTACAACATGATGCAACATAACCTAGAAGTGGTTGCAAAAGCTAATGCTGTAGAGGCACCTAAAGCTATCTTAGATTCTATTTTAGATGAGCTAAACGACACACCTGTTGTAGAATTAAATAGTCCTAAAAAACACAAAAAATGGTATAAACTTAGTATTGCAGCTAGTGTTGCAGCACTAATTTTTGCTGGCTCATCTACTTACTTTTACGATCAAAATCAAAAATTACAAAACGACACCGTAGTAGTCGATGAAGAGATTGAAGATTTAAGAAGTGACATAGCAAAAAATAATGCCATGTTAGACAAAGTAATGAGACAACTTTTAAAGCTTAATAATCCTGAAACTGAAAAGTATATTATTAAAGGAAATGAGCGTGCTAAAGACTTAAAAACAGTTGCTTATATAAACCCTAAAGAAAAAACATCTATGATTGATGTCGTTTCTTTACCAGAATTACCTGAAGAACAATGCTACCAAATATGGGCAGAGTTACAAGGTAAAATGGTAAACCTAGGGATTTTAGATAAGGCAGATCGAAAATTAAGAAACATACCTTATATGGAAGACGCCCTTGCTTTAAGTATCACTATTGAGCCAAAAGGCGGTAATGCTGTGGCATCGACCGAAAATTCGGTAGCCCAAATTAGTTTGCATTAAATTACAATTTACTATAAATAATGAAGCCTCATTTTGTATACAAAATGAGGCTTCTCCTATAATAGACATATTTAAAATGTAAAACTCTACCGTTGAAAAAGCTTAAAAGGCACCACGAATAAATTTTTTTTTTAAGTATGACATTTTAAATCATTGATAAACCCCACCTAGTAACCTCATAATATACTACCTAAAAATTTCAAATTCTCCCTAAGTTTCACCTATCATTCTTTTAAAAACTACAAACTAAAATCTTATCTTTGCACAAACAATTACAATCTCAATGAAACTTTTTTTAATTACCATTGCACTTTTAGGATTAGGAATAGCCGGTATTGCCATTAAAATTTGGGCTAAAAAAGACGGTAAATTTGCCGGTACTTGCGCTAGCCAAAACCCTATGCTTAATAAAGAAGGTGAATCTTGTGGTTTTTGCGGAAAAACACCCGACCAATTTAGCGATTGTAACGAACCTCAACATTCATAGCACTTTATGGGGTTTCTTGATTTTGTATTCTACGGTTTTATAACCGTAGTAATTATTCAAGTTATTTTTTATCTTTTTTTATTTGGAAGGTTTTCATTCCTAAAACAAAAAAATAGCACTCCGAAATCCTTAGCAGTATCCGTAATAATTTGTGCCAAAAATGAAGCGGAAAACTTAAAAACATTTCTTCCGTCCATTATAAACCAGGATTATAAAAACTTTGAAATTGTTTTAATTAATGACGCTTCTTCCGATAGCACCCTTGATGTTATTGAGCATTTCGCTAATTCACACAACATTATTAAAGTTGTTAATGTTAAAAGTATTGAAGCCTTTTGGGGAAATAAAAAATATGCTTTAACTTTAGGTATAAAAGCAGCTAAAAACGACTACCTTTTATTTACTGATGCCGATTGCAAGCCTGTATCAAAACATTGGATACAAGACATGACGGCTCATTTTGATAATAAAAAATCGATAGTTTTAGGCTATGGTGCTTATACCAAAATAAAAAAATCGTTTTTAAATAAACTCATTCGTTTTGAAACCTTTATAACGGCTACAACCTATTTTTCGTTTGCTAAAATGGGACTGCCTTACATGGGGGTTGGGCGAAACTTAGCTTATACTAAAAAAGCTTTTTTTGATGCAAATGGCTTTATAAACCACATAAAAATTCGATCTGGAGATGACGATTTGTTTATAAACCAAATAGCCACATCACAAAATACAGCAATTAGCTTTAACAAAGATAGCTTTACAGAATCGATACCTAAAACTACTTTCAAAAACTGGTTTAAGCAAAAAAGACGTCATATATCAACCGCAAAACATTATAAAATGCAGCACAAAGTATTGCTCACCCTTTTATACGTTTCCTCATTTTTATTTTGGTTATTTGGTTTAGTACTACTAATCCCTTTATTCAATTGGGAAATTGTAATATGTTTATTTCTTTTTAGAATTGCAATTCAATATTTAATTTTAGGAATGGTATCAAAGAAACTAGGCGAGACAGATTTATTGATTTTCCTTCCTTTTCTAGAACTCTTTTTAATTAGTACACAATTAACTATATTTATAAATAATCTTATATCAAAACCTAATCATTGGAAATAAAGGAAGCTATTTTGCGAGCCAAAAAAAATGACCAAAAAGCATTTAATTACTTATTAGATACTTATTGGGATAACGTATATGGTTTTCAATTAAAGCGAACAGAAAATGAAAATGATGCCGAGGATATTACCATACAAACCTTCTCTAAAGCCTTCGATAAGATTAATACTTTCGATGACAACTATACTTTTAAAACGTGGTTAATAACCATTTCGAAGAATATTCATATCGATTTACTAAGAAAGGAAAAAAACTCTATTGCTCAAGTTATTTCAAAAGATAATCGAGAACTATTCCAGGTTTTAGACGAAACACCTTCTGCAGAAGACAAATTAATTACCGACCAAAATTTAGCCAAATTACTGCGAGACATTAAAAAATTAAAACCTCATTATCAAGAAATCATAAACTTACGCTATTTTCAAGAGCTTAGTTACAAAGAAATTTCAATAGAGCTTAATGAACCAATGAATAATGTAAAAGTAAAATTACTAAGAGCAAAAAAACTATTAGCTGAAATTATTAGAGGGAAATAACCACTCAAGAAATCAACATCTTTTATTTTTTTAAAGCTCTGCAATCCTTAACGATAACCATACCATTTTAGCATCTTAAAAAAAATAAAACAGCAAGCTTTTGCATTGCTACTTGGGGCATCTATTTAAAAGAATACTTTGTATCTTTGTCTTCTACATTTTAGAGATATGAATACCGAAACAAAATCGAATATATTACCAGAACGAATAGCCAAACCAAAATGGTTACGTGTAAAGCTTCCAACCGGAAAAAAATACACCGAACTAAGAGGTTTAGTTGATAAATATAGCCTAAATACCATTTGTACTTCTGGAAGTTGCCCAAATATGGGTGAGTGCTGGGGCGAAGGCACAGCTACATTTATGATTTTAGGTAATGTGTGTACCCGTTCTTGTGGGTTCTGTGGTGTAAAAACAGGGAGACCAGAAACGGTAGATTGGGATGAACCAGAAAAGGTAGCTCGATCTATAAAAATCATGCAGATTAAACATGCCGTTTTAACAAGTGTTGATCGGGATGACTTGAAGGATATGGGAAGTATAATGTGGGCCGAAACTGTTAAATCTGTTAGGCGAATGAATCCTAACACAACACTTGAAACACTTATACCTGATTTTCAAGGCATAGAAAATCATATTGATAGAATCATAGAAGTTGCTCCAGAAGTGGTTTCGCATAACATTGAAACCGTACGTAGGTTAACACGTGAAGTAAGAATACAGGCACAATACGACCGGAGTATGGGCGTTTTAAAATATTTAAAACAACAAGGACAACGTAGAACTAAATCTGGTATTATGCTTGGTTTAGGTGAAACCCGAGAGGAAGTAATTGAAACGCTACACGACCTAAAAGCAAATGATGTAGATGTTGTAACTATTGGACAATATTTACAACCTAGTAAAAAACATTTACCAGTAAAAGAATTTATAAATCCGGATCAGTTTAAAGAATACGAAGAAATAGGATTAGATTTAGGTTTCCGTCATGTTGAAAGTAGTGCTTTAGTAAGGTCGTCTTATAAGGCACAAAAACACATAAATTAATATATGATTAATGTTGCCATCAATGGTTTTGGCAGAATTGGTAGACGCGTTTTTAAACTACTACAAAACCATGAAACTATGCAAGTTGTTGCTATAAATGACTTAGCCGATGCAAAAACTTTAAGCCACTTACTTAAATACGATAGTGTGCACGGTGTTTTTAATGCAGATATTTCGCATAGCGAAAACAGTATTATGGTTAACCAAAAACCTATTACACTATTAAATGAAAGACACCCAAGCACTATTAATTGGGAACCATTTAATATTGATTACGTAATTGAAGCTACAGGAAAATTTAAAACAACTGCCGATTTACAATGCCATATTAATAATGGTGCGAAACAAGTTGTATTGAGTGTTCCGCCACTTGAAGATGATATTAAAACGATAGTGTTAGGCGTAAACGATTCAAGCATTGATGGAAACGAACCTATAATATCAAACGCATCGTGTACCACAAATAATGCTGCCCCCATGATTGATATCATCAACAGATTATGTGGTATTAATCAAGCTTACATCACTACGGTTCACTCCTACACTACGGACCAAAGTTTACACGACCAGCCACATAGAGATTTACGCAGGGCTAGAGCAGCAAGTCAATCTATAGTGCCAACTACAACGGGTGCAGCAAAAGCATTAACTAAAATTTTCCCTGAACTTTCAAATGTTATTGGTGGTTGTGGTATTCGAGTTCCTGTTATAAATGGATCGTTAACAGATATTACGTTTAATGTAAAAAAAACAGTAAGTATAGAAGATATTAATACCGCCTTTAAATTGGCTGCACATAAAAATTACAAGAACATTATAGAATATACGGAAGACCCTATCGTTTCTATTGATATTGTAGGAAACCCACATTCTTGTATTTTTGATTCGCAAATGACCTCTGTAATTGGAAACATGGTAAAAATTATAGGTTGGTATGACAATGAAACAGGGTATTCACAAAGAATAATCGACTTAATATGTAATTTATCGGTAAAAAAGTGTCTTTTATCGATAAAATAATTATATTTGTCAGCAACATTAACAAAGAATGTCAAAAATAAGGTCTTATATATACATATTTTTTATGCTCATCAGCGTTGCTGTTTGTGCACAGCAGTCTATTGACGAGGATCCTGAGTTGCTACAAAACAAAATCAATTATTGGATTTTGCAATCTAAACTTGAGCTTGAGAATTTTAATTATTTTAAGGCTAAAAAGAATCTAGACGAAGCATTAAATCTTGCTACAAAGGCAGATAATAAAAGGAGTCTTGGTATTATTTATGCTGTTAAAGGAAAAATTGAACTTGTTATAGAGGAAGAGGACAATGCCATAAAATCACTTAATAAGGCTATAGAAATCCAACGTATTATAAACGATAATGTAAACCTTGGAAACTCATACAAAACATTTGGCGATGTTTATTTGGCAAAAAAAGACTACTATTCGGCTTTAGATTCCTATACAGCAGCAAAATCAAAATTTCAAGAAGAAGATTTAAATCAAGAATTAGCTGAAACACTTCTTGCGGAAGGTAAAACCTACTACGAGTTAAAAAACTACAAAAACGCTAGAGATATTATTGAGCAAGCATTAGCTATGGCTAAAAAGTACGACTACTTTAATATACAAAGTGAAGCATTAATAAATCACGCTAAAGTTTACAACAAATTAAGCAATGACCAAAAGGCTTTGGAAGCTGTTCTAGAAGGCCTTGAGATAGCAAAAACCCATAAACACACAAACATTACCAATCAAGGTTTACTTATAGCCAGCGATTTGTATAATAATTTAGGAAACTATAAGCTTTCTAGGAACTATTTACATTCTCACCTACAAATTTCTGACTCTATTAGAGGTCTAACAAAAATTAATTCTCCAAGAAATCAAAAAACAGAATTTAGACTTAATGCTGAGATTGAAAAAAACAATGAAATTGTTCAGAAGTTAGAAAAAGCAGAGGACGACAAAAGTTTAGGAACATTAATTTCTATTTTAAGTGTTGCATTAATTACAATCTTATCCCTATTAACGCTGTCCCTGTATAAAAACAATAATATAAGGCTTAAAACCAATAACATGCTCCATAAAAAAAATGGAGAACTTATTGTAGCTAAAGAAAAAGCAGAACTAGCTTCAAAAACAAAAGCAAACTTCTTATCTACCGTAACCCACGAGTTAAGAACCCCCTTATATGCTGTTACAGGCTTAAGTAATATGTTGCTAGACGAAAACCCAAGACCAGAACAAGTACAGCATTTAAAATCGCTTAAATTCTCTGGAGATTATCTTTTAACCTTTATAAACGATATCCTTCAAATAAATAAAATAGAAGCCAATAAGGTTGACATTGAACCTGAATCATTCAGCTTAAAAAAGAAAATAAAGAACATAATTTTAGCCCTAAACAATTCAGCATTAGATAATAATATTAAAATTCATTTAGAATACGAAAAAGAACTTCCTGAATTCTTTATTGCCGATCAATTAAAGATTTCACAAATATTAATAAACCTGGTTGGAAACTCAATCAAATTCACTAAAAATGGAGATATCTGGATTCGTGTTTATAAAATTGAAGAACAAGGTAAAATTTTCACTCTACGCTTTGAAGTAGAAGATAATGGTATTGGTATTAGCCAAGAGAAGCAGGACCATATGTTCGAAAGTTTCTCTCAAGGCTCTATTCAAATTAACCGTAAATATGGAGGTACCGGCTTGGGGCTTTCTATTGTTAAAGGCTTAATTGATATTTTAAAAGGTAAAATTTACGTAAAAAGTGAATTAAATAAAGGAACAACATTCTACTTTGAAATTCCTTTAGAACAAACAAATATTAAAGAGGTCGAAGAATCTAAAATTACATATTTTGATGGTAATACTAAGGATATAGATTTATCTAAAGTTAAAATCCTAGTTGTTGAAGACAATAAAATCAACCAAATGATTACCAAAAAGATTTTAACCAAAATGGAACTTAAATGCGATATTGTAGACAATGGTGAAGAAGCTGTTGAAAGAATTCGCAATAATAACTATAATATTATCCTAATGGATATTCACATGCCAGGTATTAGTGGTATGGAAGCTACAAAACGCGTTAGGGAATTTGACAAAGACCTTACTATTTTTGCATTAACAGCAGTAACCATTGAGGATAAAATGCAGGAATTTGACGATGCTGGATTTACAGATATTATTCCTAAACCATTTAAGCAAGAAGAATTTGAGAAGAAGCTCTACAATGCTTTAACCCAAAAAACAACAACAGAACCTAAGGCCTAACAAATTCTTTAATAAGGGCGTTTAGCTTATTTGAATCATCAATAGTAACGGTTATAGGTAAGTAAAACAATTTGGGTTTTAAACTCTCAAACTGTTTTAGCCTCATATAATCTTTTTCGGTAGTAACTATTACATCCTTTTGCTCTAAATTTTCAATATCATTTAAAGTAAAATTATAATGATCTTTAAAATTTAAATGTTCAAAATTCAAGTTTTTAGCATTTAAATAGTTCACTAACGGTGTCGCGTTTGCAATTCCTGTAACCAAAGTAAATGGAGATAAGTTTTCAATACGCTCGGTTTTATCTGTTGCTATTACAGTATTAGAATAATCAATGGTACTAAAAAAAACATGTTGGTGTTTCTCAGGCCTAATTCGTTTTACTAGATTACTTTTTTCATTCAAACTTAAACCTTTAGGACATTTGGTAACCACTATAACGTCGGCTCTATTTGCGCCACTTCGTGGTTCTCTTAAATTACCAGTTGGCAATACAATATCCTTATAAAAAGGGTTGGCATAAGTAGTTAATAAAACGGAAAACCCAGGAGTAACCTTTCGGTGCTGGTATGCATCATCTAACAAAATAACGTTTGGTTTTTTCTTTTGTAGATTTTCGATACCGGTTTGTCTGTTTGCATCAACAGCTACAATAACCGAATCCTTAAACTTTGTATAAAACTGAAATGGTTCATCGCCAATAGTATCTGCCGTAGACGTTGTGTTTGCTAATTGAAACCCATCCGTTTTACGTTTATAGCCACGACTTAACGTAGCAACTTTAAAATCGTCTTTTAACAATCTAATTAAATACTCAATCATTGGCGTTTTTCCCGTACCACCCGCACTCAAATTACCTACACAAATGACAGGAAATTTGTAAGACTTCGATTTTTTAATTCCTAAATCATATAATTTATTTCGCAACCAAGTCACCATAAAATAAATGGGAACAATGGGTAGTAATAGTTTTCTTATAATATTCATTACACGAAATTGTATTTAAGGTCGAAATATAATTATTATATCAAAGAAGATGTAATAACATGTCTAAAAATAATTAGTTAAGGTGAAAGTAATTATTTTATCTTTGAGTTTAAACACCAATAACTATGATTATACAAGACGTTATAAATCATTTAGAAGCCTTAGCTCCTTTAGCTTACGCCGAAGATTTCGATAATGTTGGCCTATTAGTAGGCAATAAATCTAACAAAGTAACAGGAATTTTAGTTACCCTAGACACCCTTGAAGCCGTTGTAGATGAGGCTATTGAAGCAAATTGCAATATGATTGTAAGCTTCCATCCTATTATTTTTAAAGGCCTAAAAAAAATAACAGGAAAAAATTATGTAGAGCGCGTTGTTTTAAAAGCCATAAAGCATGATATTGCCATTTATAGTATCCACACAGCCTTGGATAATGCCCATTACGGTGTAAATGATATGATTTGCAACCAACTGCAACTTATAAACAAACGTATTTTAATACCACAAAGCGCAACTATAAAAAAACTAACCACCTATGTTCCTAAAAATGAAGCCGAACAATTGCGAACAGCCTTATTTAAAGCTGGCGCAGGAAGTATTGGAAATTACTCCAATTGTAGTTTTAATGTAGAAGGCCAAGGCACCTATAAAGGCAATGAAGATTCTAACCCTACCATAGGCCTAAAAGGTAAAACCCATACCGAAACCGAAACAAAAATCACGGTAACCTTTGCTAAACATTTGCAAAATAACATTTTATCCACCCTTTTTAAAACACATTCTTATGAAGAGGTAGCGTATGAAATTACAACCATAGAAAACAAAAACCAGAATATTGGAATGGGTATGATTGGTGAATTCGCCCAGCCTATGGACGAAAAACAGTTTTTAAACCATTTAAAAAACCAAATGAACACCCAATGCATTAGGCATTCTGCTTCATTAAATAAAAACATAAAGCATGTAGCGGTTTTAGGCGGCTCAGGAAGTTTTGCTATTAACGCCGCTAAAAGCGCTGGTGCTGATGCATTTATAACTGCCGATTTAAAATATCATGATTTTTTTACAGCTGAAAACACCATACTTTTGGCAGATATTGGGCATTACGAAAGCGAGCAATACACAAAAAATCTTTTAGTAGCCTATCTTACAAAAAAAATTACTAATTTTGCAATCATTTTATCAAAGATAAATACCAATCCTGTTAAGTATTTTTAAAGTATGGCTAAAAAGAAAGAAGTAACTGTTGAAGAGCGTTTAAGAGCTTTATACGATTTACAACTCATCGATTCACGTATTGATGAAATTAGAAATGTTCGTGGAGAACTTCCTTTAGAAGTTCGAGATTTAGAAGATGAAGTCGCTGGATTAAACATAAGATTAGAAAAACTTATTGCTAATTTAGAAGTAGTAGATAACGATATTGTTGGGAAGAAAAACTCAATCGAGGAATCTAAAGCTTTAATAAAAAAATATAGCGAGCAACAAAAAAATGTTAGAAATAACAGGGAATTCAACTCTCTTACTAAAGAAGTAGAATTTCAAGAATTAGAAATTGAATTAGCTGAAAAGCACATTAAAGAATTCAAAGCACAAATAGAGCAGAAAAAAGCAGTTATTTCTGAAACTAAAGACCGTTTAAAAGAGCGTGAAAACCACTTAAAACACAAAAAGAGTGAGTTAGATGCTATTTTAGCTGAAACCGAAAAAGAAGAACAAGCTTTATTAGGCAAATCTGAAGATTACAAAAAGCAAATAGAAGAACGTTTAGTTAAGGCTTACACTAGAATTAGAACAAACGTAAAAAACGGATTAGCAGTTGTACCAATTGAAAGAGGAGCATCTGGCGGATCATTCTTCACAATTCCACCACAAGTACAGGTAGAAATTGCTTCTCGTAAAAAAGTAATAACCGATGAGCATAGTGGACGTATTTTAGTTGATGCAGAATTAGCTGAAGAGCAAAAAGCAAAAATGGAAAAAATGTTTTCTAAACTATAATCCATTTTAAATAACCTATAATTAAGCCTTCATATTTTGTGAAGGCTTTTTTTATGCCTAATAATTTAGGCATTACCAAAAAAGGTCGAGGTTTCCTCTGCAATCCCTAACGAAAACTCCATCCATACACTGTTGTTAGTTTCCTTTTAGCAATCAGTTTCCGCCTTTAAAATTAGATATTCTGATAATCAGCTAAACAAAAGTTTAGTCTCAAAGCATTACAAAAACGACTAAAGGGTTCTATTTTAAAACAACATTAACTCAAACTATTTAAGGTTTTATACCTTTATACGTCTAAACAAATAAAACTTCATGAAAAACATCATTCCAATAGTTGCCTTAACCCTATTTTTTAGTTGTCAAAATTCAGCGCAAACATCAAAAAAACAAGATGATGTTATAAATGCAGAACCTATTGAAGTTGCCATTAAAAACGGAAAGACTAGAGCCTATTTTGCAAGTGGATGCTTTTGGTGCGTAGAAGCCATTTACGAAAGCGTTAAAGGGGTTGAAGAATCTATTTCAGGATATTCTGGAGGACACACTAACAACCCAACTTATGCCTTAAGTAACACAGGAAAAACAGGGCATGCGGAAGCTGTAGAAATTATTTACGACCCTAAAGTGGTAAATTTTGAAACGTTGGTCGATGTTTATTTTGCATCCCAGAACGTAACCCAAGTAAACGGACAAGGAAACGACCGCGGGTCCCAATACCGCTCGATAATTTTTTACCAGAATGAAACACAAAAGCAAATCATTTTAAAGAAAAAAGAAGCATTAGCCAAAAAATTAAATGTAAAAATTGCAGCCGAAGTGTATCCTTTTCAAAAATTCTGGATAGCCGAAGATTATCATCAAGATTATGAACGCTTGCACCCAAACAACAGCTATATAAGAAATGTATCAATTCCTAGATTGAATCGATTTAAGGCTAAATTCCCAAAGGCGTTTCTTAAAGATCATGCACATTAACACATCAATTCCATCTAAACTAGTTTTAAACATTTCAAATATTAAGTTATAGAAAAACACTTGTTATTTGATTTAACTTACAAAAACGTTAATTGTATTTACAGGATAACAATAACAAAAGAGTTACTTTTTTTTGAGTTATGCACAGCCTAAAACGGGTAACTATACTTTGTTTTTTGCTCTCCAGTTTAACTATCCACTTCCTATGAAAAATCAAATATGCAAAACTCATTTCAGGTTAATTTAACAACAATTATTAAAACCTAAGTCGTTGAAGAGTCGTTAAAGTTTATTGAATCTAAAAACAAAGATTAAGTAAAGATTCAAATTCTTGAACACACTATATCTTTGTAGCCTTCAACGTAAAAATTAAAGGATACAATTTATCTTCAGTTACAAACATACCAGAATCTGTCTTTTTTAAATTTGGCAATACATCATAAGGGCTTTCATTAAACTCTTTTAAATACTCAATTTGTAAACCAGCCTCAGCTAAAGCATTAATCACTTCACTTAAGCCATGGTTCCATCCATACTCTTTACTAATCATTTTTGAGTGTTGGTTGGCGTAGGTACCTTCATATTCTTCATAAATAACTCCGTCTTGCATATAACCATATTTTAAAACGGGTTTATCTTCCAAATAATCAAACATCCAAACAATTGGGTGAAATTCAGCCATAAAAAATGTACCGCCTTCTTTCAAACGCTCAGCAATCATTTTGCCCCATGGTTTTAGGTCAGGCAACCAGCCTATTACGCCATAAGTCGTATAAACAATGTCGAATTCATCTTTTATAAATTCCGAAGTATCCAAAACATTACAACAAACAAATTCGGCGTCAAGTTTTAATTCATCATTTAAATGTTTTGCAAGCTTTATTCCTTCATCACTCAAATCGACACCTGTACATTTAGCTCCTATCCTGCTCCAACTTAAAGTATCTTGTCCAAAATGACATTGTAAATGCAATAGCGATTTTCCTTTTACATCTTTTAAAGCATCTAACTCATAGGGCATTAAAGAGGATTTTCCATTTTTAAAAGCCTCCAAATCATACATATCACTTTTGGAGTGTACTTTCACCTTTTCATTCCAAGTGCTTTTATTTGTATTAAAATATTTATCGTAATTACTCATCTTCAAATGATATATTTGTGGAAACTCTAAATTATGAAAAAATTACTAGTAGCAATTTGCTTAATTTCACTTTACTTTTCATGTAAGCAAAAGAACGAAAAAGCGTTAAGAGATATTAGTATAGCTGAAAAAATAGCCAATGCCCATGGTATTGAAAACTGGAATGCTATTACTCAAATTCAGTTTACCTTTTTTAATAAAAGAAGTTGGAACTGGAAACCAAAAACTAACGATGTAACGCTAATTACAGAAAAAGATACCATACACTATAACAGAAATACTTTGGATAGTTTATCACTAAAAGCAGATAGAGCATTTATAAACGATAAATTTTGGTTGTTAATACCGTTTCAATTGGTTTGGGATCAAGGCACAACAATTTCTGAACCTACAAAAGAACAATCTCCCGTACATAAAACACCACTAAATAAAATCACCCTTACCTATCCTGATATTGGTGGTTATACACCTGGTGATGCCTACGATATTTATTACAGTGACGATTTTATAATTAAAGAATGGGCATTTAAAAAAGGAAACGCCGCTACAGCTGGACTTATAAATACTTTTGAAAACTACCAAGACTTTAATGGCATTAAAATAGCCTTAGATCATAAAAAGCCCGAAGGTAAATGGAACTTAACCTTAACAAACATAAAAATTAAAAAAGAGTAATTTATTTTTGGACTATTTAAGTAAATAAAACGTCTAAACTGCGGCCTAACACGTAAATAAGGTACAAGAGTTATTTTTCCGCAATATGCGTCTATATATATTAAAGCGCTTTAATCAATGATTAAAGCGCTTTTCCTTTTTAGCTAAAATCCTCTTATAGCATTAAATTTAACTAAGCCTTTATAATTCGTTGTTATACTAATCTATAATAAAATTGAAACCTACGTATTAGCCTTTAAACTCCTCCTTAACATGCGCACCATCGCAATACGGTTTATTGTTTGATTTTCCACACCTGCAAAAAGCCGTGGTTTTACTTTTCATTTCGGTTCCGCCGTCATTCTTTATCACTTTGAGTAATCCATAAACCAACAGTGGCCCGTTTTCTAAAACTTCAACTTTAGTTTCAGCAATTTCAGTATTATCATCATCTTTTTCACCGTTCAAATAATAACTTAAAGCACCAGATGGGCATTGTTTTACTTGATTTATTATAGCTTCTGTTTTAGCAGCATCAATCTTTATCCAAGGCCTTAATTTTGGACGAAATACTTCTGGTAATCCTTTGGCACAAATGGCAGAATGAATACACTTATCTGCTTCCCAAACTACCGTGGCTTCTCCGTTAGAATATTCTTTTAATTTAGCCATATCTATATTTTTTTATTAAATATACGAAAAAATAGTGCCTTTTAAACTTCTATTATTCGTGTTCATTCCTAAATTTATATTCCTTATTTTTGTTAGAAACCGAAAACTAAATCACTTTGTCTAACTACAAATTAGGTCTTGATTACGCTATACAAGAAGACCAAAACGATCCATTAAAAACGTATCGAGATCAATTTCACATTCCTAAAGACAAGCAAGGAGCCCCTTGGATTTACATGACAGGAAACTCACTAGGACTCCAACCCAAACAAACGTCCACTTACGTAAACCAAGAGTTAAAAGATTGGGCGAATTTAGGAGTTGAAGGACATTTTGAGGCGAAAAACCCGTGGTTACCATATCATGAATTTCTAACCGAAAGCATGGCTAAGGTAGTTGGAGCTAAACCTATTGAGGTTATTGTTATGAATACACTAACAGCCAACTTGCATTTTATGATGGTGTCGTTTTACAAACCAACAAAAACACGCTATAAAATTCTTATTGAAAGCGATGCGTTTCCCTCAGATAAATATGCCGTAGAATCTCAACTTCGCCATCATGGAATCGATGACAAAGCAGGTTTGGTATTATGGAAACCGAGACCGGGCGAAACCTTATTAAATTACGAGGATTTAGAAACTATTCTTAAGGAACAAGGCGATGAAATCGCGCTAATAATGATTGGTGGCGTTAACTATTATACTGGGCAATTTTTTGACTTAAAGCGCATAGCAAGCCTAGGCCATAAACATGGTTGTAACGTTGGTTTTGATTGTGCTCATGGCGCCGGAAATGTGGCATTGAACCTCCATGATTCTGGAGCAGATTTTGCCGTTTGGTGTACTTATAAATATTTAAATTCTGGCCCAGGAAGTTTGGGTGGCTGCTTTGTGCATGAACGTCATGCCCATAAAAAAGACTTAAACCGTTTTACAGGATGGTGGAGCCATAATAAGCAAACCCGTTTTAAAATGCGCGATGAGTTCGACCAAATGCCTGGTGCCGAAGGTTGGCAATTAAGCAACCCTCCCATTTTATCGATGGCGGCTATAAAAGCCTCGTTAGATATGTTTAATGATGTCGGCTTTGAAAACCTGATTAAAAAATCTAAAAAGCTAACAGGGTATTTCGAGTTTTTACTTAAACAATTAGGCGAAGACACTATAAAAATTATTACACCCAGCAATCCAAACGAACGCGGTTGCCAACTATCCATTCAAGTTAAAAACGCAGATAAAACATTACACAATAAATTAGCCGAAGTTGGTATAATTAGCGACTGGAGAGAACCCGATGTTATTAGGTGCGCTCCTGTTCCATTTTATAATTCATTTGAAGATGTGTATCGATTGGTTGAAAAACTAAAAGAAATAACATAAAAGCAGGAAGTCCTTCACCTATTTTATGGCAAGGCGGTTTCATTTAAACACCTTCAAATAAATGCAATAGGATTAAATAATAATAAAACCAAAATCATGCGATTTACGCCTTCGCGAGACTGACAAAGATGAAAGAGAAACAACAAAATATACTAATAATAGGCGCTGGCTTATGCGGTTCGCTTTTAGCACTTCGTTTAGCCCAGAGAGGATTTAACGTAAACATTTACGAAATGCGACCCGATTTACGAAAAGTAGATATTTCTGCGGGACGCTCTATAAATTTAGCCTTTTCCGATCGTGGAAACAAAGCCATAAAATTAGTTGGTTTAGAAAATAAAGTAAAAGCCCTTTGTATCCCCATGAATGGCCGCATGATTCATGATACCCATGGCAATACATTTCAATCAAACTACAGTGGTAGGGATTATGAGTATATCAATTCGATTTCTCGTGGCGATTTGAATGCCTTACTTTTAAATGAAGCAGAGAAACATAAAAACGTAAACATTCAATTTAATAGCAAATGTAAATCTGTAGATTTTGAAAATACCACCGCACTTTTTAAAAACTATATCACAAAAGAAGAGTTTACTGAAGATGCAGACGTTATTATCTCCACAGATGGCGCAGGATCTGCAATGCGTAAAAGTTATTATTTAGGCAAAAAATTCTTGTTTAGCTTTTCACAAGCATATTTAACCCATGGTTATAAGGAATTAAGCATTTTACCAAAACCAAATGGCGATTTTAAAACCTATAAAAATGCGCTGCATATTTGGCCTCGCGGTAGCTTCATGCTCATTGCATTACCAAATTTAGATGGTAGCTTTACCGTTACTCTCTTTTTAAGTTATGATGAAGGCCAATTCAACTTCAACAATTTAACTACCAAGGAACGGGTTCTAGAATTTTTCCGAAACGAATTTCCAGATGCTTTAGCTTTAATGCCAAATCTTTTAGACGACTTTTTCGCTAACCCAACATCGCCTTTAGGCACCATAAAATGTTCGCCATGGCATTATAAAGGCAACACCTTGTTAATGGGCGATGCAGCACACGCCATTGTTCCGTTTTACGGTCAAGGTATGAATGCTTCCTTTGAAGATGTTGTTGAGTTAGACCAGGTTCTAGATCAAGATTTAGAAGATTGGGAAACGGTTTTTAAAACCTACGAAAACAACCGTAAAAAAGACACCGATGCTATTGCAGATTTAGCCATAGATAATTTTCATGAAATGAAAGGTCACGTCAATCAAGCTATATTCCAAGAAAAGCGTAAATTAGAAATGGCTTTAGAAAAAGGGTTTCCAAATGAGTATTCTTCAAAATACTCTTTAGTTACCTTTAACGAACATATTGGATATAGAGAAGCTATGTTAAAAGGTAGAGCCCAAGACAAAGCCATTTTAAACTTATTAACCGATGGCTTGATTACTAGTAATGACGACTTAAAGCTCGTTTTAAACAGAGTAAAGCAAGAAACCGAAGCTATCCTTGAAGATGATAGAATAGCTGGATTAAAACATTAACTATGAGTAACAAAGTAATCCCAAGAGGCGCCTATCCAACTACCAAACGCGTTGGCGATTTTATATTCGTATCCGGAACTAGTTCTCGCAGAGCAGACAATACCATTGCTGGTGTTGCTATTATTGACGAGATGGGAACCAAACGATTAAACGCTGAAGTTCAAACTCGTGAAGTTTTAAAAAATATTGAAAAGAATTTAGCAAATGAAGGTGCCACTTTAAAAGATGTGGTTGACATCACCTCATTTTTAGTTAATATGAATGATTTTGCAGATTACAATAAAGCATATGCCGAATTTTTTGATACGGTAACAGGACCAACTCGAACTACAGTAGCTGTACATCAATTACCGCATCCAGATTTGGTGATTGAGATTAAGGTGACGGCTTATAAAAAGTTATAAATGAACATCCAGAACTTCATAAATGGCAAGTTCGATAATCCAATTTCAACAGATTGGATAGACAACTATTGTCCTGCAAATGGAGAAGTTTACGGTCAAATTCCAAACTCTTCAAAAGCAGATGTAGAAAAAGCATATCAAAGTGCCAAAACTGCATTTAAGAACTGGTCACAAACAACTTTAGAAGAACGCAGTAGAATACTCCTTAAAATTTCGGAGTTAATAGAGACAAATTCACAACGCTTCGCAGAAGCAGAAAGTAAAGATAATGGCAAACCGATTAGCTTAGCGAAAGCTATTGATATACCCAGAGCAGCTAGTAATTTTAGATTCTTTGGAAATGCCATTACCCAGTTTGTTAGTGAAAGTCATGAAAGCGTAGGACAAAATGCCATAAATTACACCTTAAGGCAGCCCATTGGAGTTGTTGGATGTATTTCTCCTTGGAATCTACCGCTCTATCTCTTTACTTGGAAAATTACTCCAGCTATTGCTGCAGGAAACTGTGTGGTTGCCAAACCTAGTGAAGTTACGCCTATGACGGCTTTTTTACTCGGGGAAATTTGTAATGCAGCAGGTTTACCAAAAGGTGTTTTAAATATTATTCATGGATTAGGAACAACAGCAGGTCAAGCCATAGTTGAGCATCCTGAAATTAAAGCCATTTCTTTTACAGGAGGAACCTCAACTGGAGCGCAAATAGCCAGAGTTGCTGCACCAATGTTTAAAAAACTATCTTTAGAACTCGGTGGAAAAAACCCTAATATCATTTTTGCAGATTGTGATTATAACCAAATGCTAGAAACCACAGTGCGTTCTTCTTTTGCTAATCAAGGACAGATTTGTTTATGTGGTAGCAGAATTTTTGTTGAGGCTTCTATCTATGAAAAGTTTAAGGTAGATTTTGTTGAAAAAGTAAAACAACTTAAAGTTGGTCATCCATCTCAAGACTCAACAGATATAGGCGCTTTAGTTTCAAAACCACATTTAGAAAAGGTTTTAAGTTATAACGACATTGCTAAAAATGAAGGTGGAAAAATACTTTGTGGCGGCAATAAAGTAATTGTGAAAGGCTTTGAAAACGGTTATTATCTAGAGCCTACAATTATTGAAGTTGAAACGGATGAGTGCAGAGTTAATCAAGAAGAAATATTTGGCCCCATAGTAACCATTATGCCTTTTAAAACCGAAGAAGATGTTTTACAAATGGCAAACAAAGTTAAGTATGGTTTATCGGCAACACTATGGACCAATAATCTTAAACGCACGATGCATTTTAGCAATAAATTACAGGTTGGTATTGTTTGGGTAAACACATGGATGTTACGTGATTTGCGAACACCTTTTGGGGGTGTAAAAGCATCAGGCGTTGGTCGTGAAGGTGGTTTTGAAGCATTACGCTTTTTTACAGAAGCTAAAAACGTATGTATAAAATATTAATTCCTACAAAGTCGGGAGTTTATTAAATTGAAAAAGATATAAAATTATGGATTTAAAATTAAATAATAAATATGCATTAGTTTGCGGTAGCACTCAAGGTATTGGTAAAGCAACAGCAATAGCATTGGCTAACGAAGGTGTTCATGTAACGCTTGTTGCTAGAAACAGAGAAAAACTAAAAGCCGTCTTAGCCGAATTACCAGACCACAGAAACCATAATTACATTGTGGCAGATTTTTTAAACCCTAGAGAGCTACAAGAACAACTTATTAAATTTATCGAGAAAGAACATGGGTTTCATATTGTTATAAATAACACCGGTGGCCCAAGAAGTGGCGAAATTTTAACAGCAAGTTTAGAGGCTTTTGAAAATGCGTTTACCATGCATCTTAAATGTAATCATTTACTTGCCCAAGCTACAGTTCCCTTTATGAAAGAAGCAGGTTTTGGTCGTATTATTAATGTGATTTCTACGTCGGTTAAAGAACCTATTCCTGGTTTAGGAGTTAGCAACACCATTAGAGGTGCGGTAGGTAATTGGAGTAAAACCTTATCTATAGAAGTTGCCGAATTTGGTATTACCGTAAACAACGTACTTCCGGGTTTTACAGAAACAGAACGATTAAACGAGATAATACAAATAAAAGCAAATATTGAAGAGCGCTCTATAGAGGCTATGGCAGAAATAATGAAAAATTACACGCCTGCTAAACGCTTTGCTAAACCTGAAGAAACTGCCAGCGTAATTACCTTTTTAGCCAGTGCTCCTGCTGCTTATGTTAATGGTGTTAATATACCTGTTGATGGTGGACGTACCAAATCTTTGTAATAATTTACCCCTTATAACTTTAATAGAATTTAATGGGTTTGTATATTAGTAACGAAATTGCGTTAAGGATAGAAGCGGCATCCTTTTTTGTGAACTACAAAGTATATTACAAACGTTAATTTACTATAATTGCACGATTGTAATAAGATTCTATAAAAATTAAGCACGAAAAAGATATAGCGGATAGCCTGCCCCTTGTGGTAACGCCAAAAACATAAAACTATGAGTAACCTAACATCGCCTATAAATTTTAAAGCTTGGATTGAAGAAAATCGACATCTTTTAAAACCGCCTGTTGGAAATAAGGTGGTGTGGAAGGATGGGGAATTTATCGTTATGGTTGTTGGTGGCCCGAATAACAGAAAGGACTATCATTATAATGAAACACCCGAATTTTTCTATCAAGTTGAAGGCGATATTATTTTAAAAATTATTGACAATGGCACGCCTAAGGATGTACATATTAAGGAAGGAGATATTTATTTACTGCCGCCCAAGGTACCACATTCCCCGCAACGCGGCGCCAATACTGTAGGCCTAGTAATTGAATACAAGCGACCTGAAGGCATGCGTGATGCTTTATTATGGTTTTGCGAAAATTGTGTTACCAAACTTTATGAAGAGGATTTTACTGTAGAAAATATTGAAACCGATATGCCTAAAATATTCGATAAATATTATGGCGATAAGGAAAAACGAAGCTGTCCAAATTGTGGTGAGGTTATGCAACCGCCGCAGAAGGTTAAAATTGATTAAAATTATAAACTTTTAAAGATTCCTGACCTCTCAGGACCTGTACATGAAACGTAAATTACGAATAAACGGTCATTCTCATTTACTACCTTACCCGGAGCAAATTCCTGAATTTATGCGCGAAAAGGGCATTTTTTGGGTGGATAAGGACAGAAAATTTATGCTCCAAAAAGATTGGAAACGCCCTGTTACGGACTCTAGCTTTTTTTTAGATGAAAAATTAGAATGGATGGAGCGTAATAAGCTTGACCATGCGGTGGTTTTAAATTTATCGCAATTATATGGGAATGGTTTGCGTGTGGAGGAAATGAAAAAAGCCTTGCGTTTTCAAAATGATTTTAATGCTAAAGTACAACAAGACAACCCAAGTAAATTTACCTGTGGTTTCGTAGTACATCCGGCATTTATAAGAAGCGCTTGTTGGGAAATTGAACGTTGTGTAGAACAACACGGCTTACAATTACTTTGTTTACCAACGCATTACATGGACACTATTGGGACTTGGCGTTGTATTTTTGACGAAGAAAACGAGCCTATTTTTGAGTTGGCAGATAAATATAATTTGGCTGTTGAAATACACCCTTACGATGGCGAAAAGTTTATAAAATTAGAAAACACATCGTGGCGCTTTCATTTAATTTGGATGTTGGCTCAATGTGGTGATGCATATCATTTTTTCACTTTAAATGGTTACCAAGATAAATACCCAAATATGCGTACTTGTTTTGCTCATGGTGGCCAACTAGCGCAAATAAATCTTGGAAGACGCATTCAAGGATTTGATGGCAGACCCGATTTATTTGAGGGCAAACATCACCCTAGAAAAGCGGTAGGACATAAAAACATATTTTTTGATACACTTGTACACGACACAGGAGGATTGGAGTTATTAATTAGAAATCATGGCTCTAAGCAGGTTATTATGGGACTTGACGACCCTTACCCGTTAGGCGAAATGGAAAGTGACAAACAATCGTCTTACCCTGGTAAAATTTTAGATTTAGCTGTGGATAGAGAAATTATTAACAAAACGGAATATGACGATATTTGGGAAAATAATGTCATACAATGGTTATGTGGTGACGATACCCTTGCTAAAGAAAATTTAATAAATAGAATTTTAAGTTAATGCATTTTATACCTGAAGAACTAGATAATTACGTTGTTGCCCATTCGGAAAACGAACCAGAATTACTGCAACAACTAACACGAGAAACTTACCAGAAAATTTTACAACCTAGAATGTTAAGTGGACATTATCAAGGTAGAATTTTAAGTATTATTTCAAAACTTGTAAACCCTAAAAATATTTTGGAAATTGGAACTTACACAGGCTATTCTGCTTTATGTTTGGCTGAAGGTATGCAAAAGAATGGTGAATTACATACTATCGACATTAATGAAGAACTAGTAGATTTCCAGCGGAAATATTTTGATAAATCTAATTACGGATCTCAAATTAAACAGCATTTAGGAAACGCTTTAGATATTATTCCTAAACTTGAGGTAAACTTTGATTTAGTTTTTATTGATGCCGATAAGGTTAACTATTCCAACTATTTTAATGTAATTATAGATAAGTTAAATCCTGGTGGTATTATTTTATCGGATAACGTATTATGGAGCGGTAAAGTACTCGATACTACCTTTAAAAAAGACGATATATCTACTCCTGAATTAATAAAGTATAATGCGCTTTTAAAGGAAGATAGCCGTGTAGAAACCGTTTTATTACCTATTAGAGATGGTTTAACGATAAGCCGCAAAGTTTAAAAGCAATTACTCTTAGATTAAGATGAAAATTTAATTACCCGACTACCGTTATCATTACCTTTTGCCTTACTTAATTCTATTAATTTGTTAATCGTGTTAAAAAACAAATCGTTATCGAATGGTTTGGTAATAATATCATCAAAACCTTTATCTAATTTATTTAACATTAACTCATCTTTACTTGAGGCCGTTAATGCTATTATTGGTATTTGATTATTAAACTCTCTAATTTTTAAAGTAGCCTCATTACCATCCATTAAAGGCATATTAATATCCATTAAAATTAAATCGTAAGTATTCTTTTTAAAAGCTTTTAAAGCCTCTAACCCATTCTCAACGATATCAAACTGAAAGTTTTCTTTTTTAAGTAAATTACTTGTAACAATTTGATTAATTTTATTATCCTCCGCTATTAAAATCCTTAAATTCTCAGGACTATAAGAGGTTAACACATTTTCATTCTGTTCACTTTTAATTTGTTCAATTGCGTTTGTATCTATTTTAAAACTTACAACAAAACTAAATATTGATCCAGTACCCAATTCACTTTGAAGCTCAATTCTACTATTAAATAACTTTACAATTTTACTTGCAATGGAAAGCCCTAATCCAGCTCCTTGATAACCTGTGTTAGAGTTTTCGTTTAGTTGTGTAAAATTATCAAAAATAGAACCTTGTTTTTCTTTTGAAATTCCTGGTCCATCATCTACCACCTCGAAAGCTATTAACACATTTTCAGTATCAATTTGCTTTAAATTGGCTACAACTGAAATATTTCCATTCTGAGTGAACTTTATACTATTCCCAATTAAGTTAAATAAAACTTGAGACAACCTTAATTTATCACATAAAATAAATTCAGGAATACGGTCATCAATTAAAATATGCATTTGGTTATTAGACTCGCCTAAACTATAATCAAAAGAATCTGTTACGTTTTGAATAAGGGACTTTAAATGTACCGTAGTATTATTAATTTCTAGTTTTTTAGACTCAATCTTGCTAACCTGTAAAACATCGTTTATTAAGTTTAACAAGTAATCACCAGAATACTTTAGTGATTTTAAGTATTTAACATTAGCCTCGTCTAGGTTGCTATTCTCTAACATTATTGAGGTTAGCCCCACAACACCATAAAGCGGTGTTCTTAACTCATGAGACACATTAGAAATAAATTTAGATTTTAACTCTGAAGATTTTAAGGCATCATTTTTAGCAACTTTTAATTCTGCATTTTGTTTCTTTAAAACATTTGAAAGTCTTCGTTTAGCTACGTAATAATTGTATAAAATTAATAGAGATGCTAATAATAAAACTAAGGCAATAATTATAATTAAGTTTATATTTTTGACTTTTTCAGCAATTTTAGATTGATACAACTTTTCGCTGTTGGCCAATTGTGCTTCATTTTTATAAGTAGCCAATAAAAATCTAGACTTATAAATAGCGTTTTCCTTAACTTTTTCTATGTTTAAATACTGGTCCTTAAAATCATCATACTTTAACAGTGCCAAATAGGCATGTTCCTCACTTCCTGTGGCAGAATAAGAAAGGGACAAATTTTTATATATTTTACTTAAAAGCAAATAATCATTATCATTGGTAGGATGCTCAATATTTAGAAAATCAATGGCTTTAAGAAACTTTTCGTTAGCATTATTATAAAGTTCCTTTTTGAAAAAATGAACCCCGTATATATAATTAAAATAAGCTATTTGATAATTATTAGAAAAAGTGTCTTTATTAATAATATCTTCGGCACGTAAAAGGTTTACTTGAGCCTCCTCTAAAAATTCATTTTCAATATAAAATTCGGCTAAACCAATTCGTATTTTAACTAATAAGGTCTCATATTGATTTAGGTTATAATTCTCATTTGCTAAATATTGATTTTTGGAGATATGATTTAAAGCACTTTTAAATAAATCAATAGTCTTTTGAGGGGTATTATCATCCTTAGTAAGTGTAGCCAAATTTAAATAAGCGTTGGCTATTAAATAATTATCTTTTATAGCTTTAGCAGCATTTAACATTGATGTATACGAATCTTTGGCATTTGCCTTGTCATGCATCAATCGGTATATATTACCTAAATTAAAATTAGAAATGGCTATACCGTAATTATCGTTTATGGAATCTGCAATTTTTTTTGCACTATTAAAGCCATTAAAAGCTTTAACGATTTTACTATCATTGTAGGATTTTAATGCCGAAGAATTAATACTGTCAATTTGCTTTATAGCCTCCCTTTCGTTTTGACTAAATGCCAAAATAGTAAGCGAACAAAAAAACAATAATAGGCTTTTTTTCATTTTGAAATACATTAGCGATTTGGGACTATCAAGATACCCTTAAATCCACCATATAGTTTATAAAATCGTTAAACCAATCCTAAATCACGACAAACTACAAAGGCTAGAATTTACGTTTCACTGAACCTGTAAAATCTTCTAAATCTTCTTTTACCTTGTCCAATTCCTTCTTAACATCCTTGGTAATACTTGTATCGATACCGCTTTTTTCAGCCGTTTTTGTGATTTCGTGTTTTATATCGTTAGTGGCATCTTTAAGGGTTCGCATACCTTGACCTAAGCCACGAGCAATTTCGGGCAATTTATCTGCCCCAAAAACCATTATAGCGATAAATAGAATAAATGCTATTTCTCCTCCACTAATAAATAAGAATGTTACTTGTAATATCACAGGACAAATATACTAAGTTGTTTTTATTATTCCATTTAAAATTAATGGAATAAAAAAGCCGATTTAAAAAAATCGGCTTTAACAAAAAAAATTCTATTAGTTATTTACTTTATTCTTGAAAGTATCAAATTTATTTTCCTGAGCTTTTTTAGGCCAAGAGTTATTAGAGGTATCTACATCGGCAGTTTCTAAGTCCGGATCAATAGCTAATCCTGTAATGCGTTTATCCGTTTTAAACACCTTACTAACCTCCTTATCATTGAATCTCCATATTTGAGCAGGATACATTTTTTTCTCGGTTGTGCCATCTTCATAAGATATTTCCAAAATAATAGGCATTACCAAACCTCCTGGTTTCTCAAAAACAACTTCATAAAAATACTTAGGCGCTGCGGCTTTTAATTTTGCTTTTTCGGGTTCTGGTAAGCTAGAGATATAATCAGTTAAAAATTTAAAATCAGAAACACTTTTAGCATCCTGAGGTACGTCACCATTTTCAGCTTCTGCATAATATATTAATCGATCATTAAATTCGTCTAAATTCATATTATACTTTTTAGCCGTTTCTTTTGCTGCCTCTGTTGGCTTATCCGTTAAGTAAAATTGCTTAACTTCTTTAACACCTATATCTGTATAATCTGTGGTATAGAACCAACCTCTCCAAAACCAATCTAAATCCATTGCCGAAGCATCTTCCATTGTTCTAAAAAAATCTGCAGGTGTTGGGTGTTTAAACATCCAACGTTGCGAATAGGTTCTAAATGCGTAATCAAACAATTCTGGCCCCATTATAGTTTGTCTTAACATGTATAAACCTGCAGCTGGCTTAGTATAGGCATTAGGACCAAATTGATAAACATAATCGCCATGAGACATTATTGGAGAAATATGACTTTGATCGCCTCCCATATAATCTACAATATCTTTAGGTAAATTTCCTGTTATAAAATTAGGATCATAATCCAACTCTGCAAGGGTTTCAACAAACGAATTTAAACCTTCGTCCATCCAAGTCCATTGACGCTCATCGCTATTTACAATCATAGGGAAAAAGTTGTGTCCTACCTCGTGGGTAATTACACCAATCATTCCTCTTTTTAATCTTTCAGAATAGGTTCCATCTGGATTTGGTCTTCCATAGTTAAAACATATCATTGGGTATTCCATACCTTGTCTTTCTGAATGCACAGATACCGCTTTACTATAAGGATAATCGAAAGTAAGTTTAGAATATTCCTCTAAAGTATTAGCTACAACACGTGTTGAATGCTCTTCCCATAATGGATTTCCTTCTTTAGGATAAAGAGAAATAGCCATTACCGAACGCCCATTAATATTAACTGCCATGGCATCCCAAATATATTTTCTTGAAGAAGCAAATGCATAATCTCTCACTTTTTCAGCTTTAAAATGCCAAGTGTTTTCTTTTGTAGCTCTTGATTTTCCTGCTGCAACAGACTCTTCCTCCGTGACAATAAAAACAGGATCTTTAAATGATTTCGCTGCTAACTTTAAACGTTTTTGCTGTTCTTTAGTTAATACATCCTTTGGATTTTGTAACTCTCCAGTGGCTTCTAAAATATGGTCTGCAGGAACGGTAATTTTCACATCATAATTTCCAAATTCTAAAGCAAATTCACTTCGACCCCAGAATTGCATATTTTGCCATCCCTCAACATTATCATAAACACAAAGCCTTGGGAAAAACTGAGCTATAGTGTAGTTATTATTTCCATCAGGGAAGGTTTCTAAACCAGAACGACCACCATCAACATTAATGTCATTAATATTATAATGCCATTTAATACTGAATTTAAATACAGCACCCGGCGCTAATGGTTTTGGTAAATTAATACGCATCATAGTGCGGTTTATTGAATGTGATAAATCTGAGCCATCGTCATTTTTAACATATTCAATATTAAAACCACCATCAAAACGTTCCTTTAAGTTGTTCTTAGTAAAAATACTTGGACCGTTAAAAGGCGCGTTAAACCTTTCTGATTTAGCATCAGGTGTTTTAGAATCTTTGGCACGCATATTTTGGTCTAACTGTATCCATAAATACTCCAAATGGTCTTTAGAGTTATTGTGATATGTTATTTTCTCATCGCCAAAAATTTGATTTGTATTTTCATCTAAACGGATGTTCATTACATAGTCTACCTGTTGCTGCGTGTAAGCATGACCTGGAGCACCCGAAGCATTTCGTGTATCGGTTGGAGTTGCTAGAAGGTCTTTCATTTGTCTAAACTTGTTTTGGTCTGTATGGCCTTGAGGTTTTTCATTGTTTTGCTCTTGAGCAAAAACTCCTGAAAAAAGGAATACAAAAGATAAGAATAGATAAGCGTGCTTTTTCATATTGGTTTTATGTTTTATTAGAAAAAAATGTGTATTTCGTAATTTTCGTTAGAAGATTGTTACAAAATGTCGTCGAAAGTACTAAATTCTATATTCAATTTAGTTTGTTTTAGTTAAATTTTAACAAAGCGTTAGTATTATTTGAAGTTAAAATGAAACTTTTATTTTGAGAATTAATTTTAGTTTTTACGATATTTTGCTGATTCTCTTGGTAATCAAGTAAAATGGAATTAGTAATTGAAAATACATTAATATACTTAACCTGCTCAACTTCAAGATAACACCTTACAATGTCGCCATCATATGCCTTGCCTATAAAATTAAATAAAACAGGCTTGTTATTAATTTCTAGTTTCAAATTAGATTGAAGATAGGTATTCATTAAAGAGTCAACTGCTTTAGGCTCATCTTTTCCGGCTAATATGATATTTTCATCATAATTTGTCCGCAGAACGTTTTCAAAATCATCAATAAAAATTCTAGAAATTATTTGAAGGGATTCCTTTTCTTGGACATAATCAACTTGTGTAACGCTTATATAATATTTATGCATTGTGGTAAACGCGAAAAGCGGCAGTATAGAAAAAATGAATACAAATTTAAAAACCCTCATGAATATAATTTATAGACGACTAAATTACTTTATTGGAAATCAAAAAGCATACCGAAGTTAATTAATTTTTACTGGCTTCTAAATTAGTTAGGTATTGCTTATACTTCACTCTTAAAAAAGCCAAAATATTAAAATCTGTTTGATTTTTACAACGCTTAACAAAAACAGGGTCGTCTGCGCAAAAGTAAAAAAAATCGATACGCAAACTTTCTTCTAAAGAGTTTGAAGCAAAAAAATCTTTAGACAATCTTCCTTTTATACTTTGCATTAAAGTTTCTTTATCTTCTATTGCTACTCTCTTCTTTAGCATTTTTGTTCTTCCAGATATACCATTTATTATTGGATCTAAAGACCCTCCTCCCAAAACTAAACCTAATAGCATTTCAGGCTTAAACACTCCTGCTGTATAAAGACGTCTTTCACTCTGTGTAGCTGGCTTCCCTGTATAACCAGGAATACCAACATCGTAAAAATTAATAGGTGCATTAGCATCCATGTTTCTAATATCAGATAACAAATCGCCTGTTAATACTTTACCTACTATTACCTCGTCTAGTTCGTTTATGTGTTCGTTTAAGGTAACAAACACAGCCTCATTATCTAAAATAGATTGCGTAATAATTACTTCTTTTAATTTATATTGTATTGACGAAAAGGATAAAGTATCGTTTAATCTTGCCGAAATTTTAAAATGCCCCTCCTTATCTGTTGTGGTAAACACTTGTGCCGTATTGTTTATAACATGAATGTTTTCTATATCGCCATTACTAGCCACTCTACCCAATAACTCAATAGTTTGACTATATGTAGGACGCGCTAATAAAATAAGAAGTACAAAAAGTAAGGATCTACTCAAATTGAAATAATTAGAGCATAAAGAAAAGCCATCAATTCTTAAATAAAATACAAATAGCTTTTAATGTTTTGTTAAAAACTTAAAATTCAGTCTAGTTTTTAGAATCTAGAAACGCTCTACTTTTCTTGTTTAATACTTCAAGAAAATCCATTTCGTTACCATAGTTAAGTAATGAATAATCGAAATTATCACTTTGTACATATTGTATAAACTCTTCAACACGATGCTCCGGAATATTAAAGTTATCAATTAAAAATTCTGATCCAAAATAATACTTTACTGCCTCAATTGGTACATCGGGCACGCCAGCCTTATCCTTATCCTTAACTCCGCTTCGAAATAATGGCAACAATAATTGATCTACAACATTAACAATATTTAAACCATTAATCATGGGTAAATGTTGCCTGTCAATTGCAATATTTTTTACTTCAGTTTTATAATCTTTTTCAAAATTATATTCCCTACTATTTTTAACTCCAAAATATAAAGCATCTAATTGCGGTTTAAAAGGTGTAGTATCTTCCAAATCTTTATTTAAATTACCCGAAAGCCCGTCTTTAATAACAATAACTTCATCTAGTTTGTTAATCTCTTCAATTAAAAAGAGCTTCATTCTTCTAGATTTCATGATATCCTCGTTAACCTTAAAACTTATGTTTTGGTATTGTAAGGCACTAACTTCAATATGGTCATTTAAAGTCACTTGTAAAACAAACTCTCCTTTATCATCAGTAATTGTTCCTAAATTAGACGAAGAATTAAATATAGTAATACCAGACACATCACTACCCTCAACAATTAGTTTTCCAGACACTTCTACTCTATTAGCATTCTGAGCAACTATATTTAATGCACTTAAAAAAGTTAAAAAGAGAATAATTTTTTTCATATTTTTTTACTTTGAAAATACCACTTTTAATTCAATTTTTAAAACAATTTAAATGAAATCTTTACCAAACCCTTTTATTGATTAGCTTTACACAAAACACAAATTACCCCATGCGAAACATTATTATTGCCAGCACATCTACCATTTACGGGAGCGGATATTTAGAATATATTACCAAACCTTTAAATGTCCTTTTTAAAAATGCAAAAACCATCCTTTTTATTCCTTATGCTAGACCTGGAGGTATATCGCACGACCAATACACAGCCATTGCTAAACAAGCATTTACCAAATTAAACAAAAAAGTAAATGGAATACATGAGTTTGAAAACCCTATTGAGGCCATAACCAACGCTGAGGCTATTTTTGTAGGCGGTGGCAACACGTTTGTCCTAGCAAACCAATTACACAAAAACAATATAATCAGCCAACTTAAACGCGTTGTACAAAACGGGACGCCTTATTTAGGTACTAGTGCAGGTAGTAATATTTGTGGTTTAACCATAAAAACTACCAACGATATGCCTATTGTATATCCACCAAATTTTAACGCCCTAGGCTTGGTTCCATTTAATATAAATCCGCATTATTTAGACCCAAATCCTAATAGTAAACATAAAGGCGAAACTAGAGAAACGCGTATAAAAGAATTTCACCATTACAACACCCAACCTGTAATTGGCCTAAGAGAAGGCAGCTGGTTAGAAGTAAAAAATGACTCTATACTATTAAAAGGAAACTTAACAGCTCGAATTTTCGAATACAACAAAACACCTTACGAAATACCCCCTGAAACCGAGTTGAATCAATTAAAATAATTGGGGCACACCCCAAACTCGGGCTAGGAGACCAACTGGAGTAAAATTGAAAGAATACAAGTCTTTGCACTTCTTTAGTAAATTCTACACCTCATGTGAGCAAACCTGCTTAAATTAACGCATAAAAAAAAAGCTCCATCGTTATGATGAAGCTTTTTGAGCGGGAGACCAGGTTCGAACTGGCGACATTCAGCTTGGAAGGCTGACGCTCTACCAACTGAGCTACTCCCGCCTTTTTTTATTTCCGACTGCAAATATATAAACAGTTTTCGCTTCTGCAAGAAAAATTATAGTTTTTTTATAAAATGATAGCCTAAAATTTTAAAACCCTCATTAAAATAAAATTTATGAGACTGATAATTAGAGACATAAGTATTTAATTCCATGGCCTCAAAACCTTTTTCGGATACGTAATTATAAATCCAATCAAAAAACAGTTTCCCAATACCTTGCCCTCTATACACATCATCAATAAAAACATGATCTGGTTCCACACTTCTACCAGAATAATGTCTTGTACAATACCACAATCCGCAAACTCCAATAAGCTTTTCGTCATCATAAATTACAGCACATTCATAGTTCTGATTAATCATTTCTGAAAAACGTTGTTCTAAAACAGTTTCAGAAACTTTAAAGTCATTCAACTTATACACCAGAGGAACCACTAAATTAATTTGATCTTTTTCTAAAATTTTAAATTCAAAAGCCATAAATTACTTTTAAGTAAATATACTACTTTGCAAAAATAGTTTTAAGTTTGAAATGTAAAACTAAATCTTAATTTGCTATTTATACCAATCTAGTCATAAAACAAATTAATGCCGCAGCAACTCATCCTGTTCGTCACCCTGTTTTAAGATCAGGAAAACCAATAGAGTCTTGTGTTTTTATTGGCGACAATTTGGAAACCACACTTCATTTTGGACTTTTTAAAAACCATAATTTAATTGGCGTGTGTTCCTTTTTTAAAAATTCAAACCCTAATATTCCTCCCACTCAACAGTATCAATTACGAGGCATGGCTATTTTAAAAGCATATCAAAATCAAGGTTTTGGCAAACTTATTTTAAACCATGGCGAAAAGTTTCTTAAGAATAAGAACATAAAAATAATTTGGTGCAATGCCAGAGAAGTTGCGGTTCCATTCTACAAAAGCAACAATTATACACGAATAGGAAACTCATTTAACATTAAGGATATTGGTTCACACTTCGTTATGTACAAAACACTTTAAACAAACATCTACAAAAGTGACAAAACTAAAAAACAGGGGTCACAACGGTATATGCTAAAATATTGTGATTTTAGTTACTAAACAATTTAAAATGAGAGGTAAAAACCTTAAATTCAGATTACTAATAGGTGTTGCAATAGCTTTATTTTTTGTATTTAAACGATGTAGCCAAAGAGAAGAAAACCCATATACTGGGCGCATGCAAACCATCTCTATGGGCGCCGACGAAGAAATTGCTATAGGCTTACAAAGTGCCCCGCAAATGGCAAAACAACATGGAGGTTTACATCCAAACGCACAGTATCAAGCTTTAGTCGATAACGTTGGAAACAAATTAGTAAACAATAGTATAGCTAAGCAAACACCTTATAATTACGAATTTCACTTATTGGCAGACCCAAATACAATTAATGCTTTTGCCTTACCTGGAGGTCAGATATTTATAACACATGCGCTTTTTTCCAAACTAGAAAACGAAGATCAGCTCGCTGGTGTTTTAGGTCATGAAATTGGTCATGTTTTAGGCAGGCACAGTGCAGAACGAATTGCAGAAAGCGAATATTGGCAAGGTTTAGCCACTGCAGGTTCTGTGGGTGCAGATATGGGCGGAATAGTAAGTGGTATTGGACAAACCACCTTATTAACTAACGGGAGAGATGATGAGTTGGAAAGTGATGAACTTGGTGTAAAATTTATGCTTAAAGCAGGTTATAACCCAATAGAAATGATAGCCGTTATGGAAATTTTAAAAGCTGCGGCAGGACCAAATCGAGTTCCAGAAATGCAAAGTACGCACCCTGATCCTGATAACCGAATTGAAAATATTGAAGAAGCTATAGAAAAATATAAAAATCAATAAATCAAAAAAGCCCCGTAAACCGAGGCTTTTTTTTGTGAGTGACTAACTCAAATAATTATTTGCTTTCATAATTATTTTCTCTTTTTAACCTTTTTGGCGTCATCTAATGCTTTTATTATTATAACTTCGGCATCCTGTGCGCCATGTAATTTTGCATATTTTAAAGCGGTCATATTCTTATCACACTTTGCTTTTAAATTAGCGCCGTGTATAATAAGAAGCTTCAAAATTTCGGTTCTGTTAAACTTAGCGGCATACATTACTGGAGTCATTCCATTTGATTTCGCATTAACATCGGCACCTCTACTAATTAGTTTTTGAACCGTTGCGATATCGCCTTTAGCAATAGACACACAAAATGAATTCACTTTAAAATAAGCAACCGCTTCGTAATTTACGTTCGTATTTACGGGTGTTGCATTTACCGTAACTAATGAAAAGCATAATGCGATTGCGGAAATAATGATTGATTTTTTCATGATGAAAGATTTTAAATTGATTTTTGATTTATGTCTTTTGATATACTAAAGAGACGACCAAAAACATAAAGTGTTACAGATAAATTAGGAGTAAATTTATTTTTAACGTTTATTTCACACCATTTTAACGAAATCGTTTTCTTAAAAAATATTCGACAAATGCTTAATAAATAAGGCTTTTCAAGAACACTTTAGTTTCATTTAATAGTAAGTTTGTTATCTTTGTCTAGTTTTAAAATTTTAAGAAAAAAGATGAACAAAAAAGTTATATTAATGATTCTTGACGGTTGGGGAAACTCTCCAGACCCAAAAGTTTCAGCTATCGATCATGCCAACACACCATTTATAGATTCTTTATATACTAAGTACCCTTATGCAACCCTTCGTACAGATGGTTTACATGTTGGATTACCCGAAGGACAAATGGGTAATAGTGAAGTTGGACACATGAATTTAGGAGCTGGTAGAATTGTATATCAAGATTTAGCAAAAATTAATTTAGCTATAGAAAAGGATACATTAAAGGATGAAAAGGTTTTAGTTGACGCCTTAAAATATGCCACAGATAACAACAAAAATGTTCACTTTCTAGGTCTGTTAAGTAATGGAGGTGTTCACGCACATACTAATCACTTAAAAGGATTTATAGACGCAGCAAATAAAGCAGGCGTAAATTCATTTGTACATGCCTTTACTGATGGAAGAGATGTAGATCCTAAATCTGGTAAAAGTTATGTTAAAGACTTAGAAAACTATATTGAAGGTACAAATACAAAAATAGCAACTATTACTGGGCGTTATTACGCCATGGATAGAGACAATAGATGGGAACGTGTACAATTAGCCTATGATGCTATAGCAAATGGAGTTGGAACAAAAACATCAAACCCTACACAAGATATCCAAGCTAATTATGATAAAGATATCACCGATGAATTTATAAAACCACTAATCTTTACAGATAGTAATAATGAAGCTGTTGCTAAAGTAGAGAAGGATGATGTAGTAATCTTTTTTAACTTTAGAACGGATAGAGGTCGTGAATTAACCGAAATGCTAAATCAAAAAGATTTTCCGGAATATAATACCAAAAAAATTGACTTATACTATGTAACCATTACAAATTATAGCGATGCTTTTAACGGCATTAAAGTCATTTTTAATAAAGATAATATTACAGAAACACTTGGTGAAGTTCTTTCAAAAGCAGGAAAAAAGCAAATAAGAATTGCTGAGACTGAAAAATATCCGCATGTTACGTTTTTCTTTTCTGGTGGACAAGAAACACCTTTTGAGGGAGAATCTCGTATTCTTAAAAACTCACCAAAAGTAGCGACTTACGATTTAAAACCAGAAATGAGTGCTTACGAATTAAAAGATGCACTTGTTCCTGAACTTAAAAAAGGAGATGTTGATTTTGTTTGCTTAAATTTTGCAAATGGAGACATGGTAGGACATACTGGTGTTATGGAAGCAGCAATAAAAGCTTGTGAGGCAGTCGATGCTTGTGTTAAAGAGGTTGTTACAACTGGTTTAGAAAACGGTTACACCACACTTCTAATCGCAGATCATGGAAATTGTGAAACTATGATAAATCCTGATGGAACTCCTAATACAGCGCACACCACAAATCCAGTTCCTGTTATTTTAATTGATAATGAACTTACCGAGATTAAAGATGGTGTTTTAGGTGATATGGCTCCAACTATATTAAAATTAATGAACGTTGAACAACCTCCTGCAATGACTCAGCATGCGTTGATATAATAAAGCCAATAAATTTACTTGAATAAATGAATTTTAACCAAAAACTTATTATTGCGGTCGACTTTGACGGAACAATAGTTGAAGATGCTTATCCCAAAATTGGCAAGCCCATGCTATTTGCTTTTGCAACTTTAAAAAAATTGCAAGAGGATGGACATCGCTTAATTTTATGGACCTATAGGTCTGGCCATAAACTTGATGAAGCTGTTAAGTTTTGTGAGGATAATGGAATTCGTTTTTATGCTGTAAACAAAAGCTTTGCCGAAGAAGAATATACCGAAGACCTTAGCAGAAAAATTAATGCCGATTTATTTATTGATGATAGAAATATAGGTGGCTTCCCTGGTTGGGGAGAAGTTTATCAAACTTTAACAAACTCTGCCCCTCCTATTCCTGAAAAGAAGAAAGGATTTTTTGGCTTATTTAGGTAATATCATTTTAAGTATCTTTGCACCCTTATAATTAGTATATATGATTATTGTTAAAACCAGAGAAGAAATTGAATTAATGCGCGAAAGTGCTTTAATTGTGTCTAAAACCTTAGGCGAATTAGCTAAAGCTATTAAGCCCGGTGTTACTACACTAGAATTAGATAAACTTGCCGAAACTTGCGTTCGAGACCATGGTGCTATTCCTGGTTTTTTAGGGTTATACGATTTCCCTAACACCCTATGTATGAGTCCCAACCAGCAAGTAGTACATGGTATTCCTAATGCAACGCCATTGGTTGAAGGCGATATCATATCTATTGATTGTGGTGCTCTAAAAAATGACTTTTACGGCGATCATGCGTATACCTTTGCTGTTGGCGAGATTGATGCTGAAACCGAAAAACTACTTCAGGTTACTAAAGAATCTTTGTACGTAGGTATTAAAGAATTTAAAGCAAACAATCGTGTTGGCGATGTTGGATATGCCATTCAAAAATATTGTGAAGATCATGGTTACGGTGTTGTTAGAGAATTAGTTGGGCATGGATTAGGAGCTAAAATGCATGAAGACCCAGAAATGCCAAACTATGGTAAACGTGGTAGAGGTAAAAAATTCGTAGAAGGTATGGTAGTTGCCATTGAACCTATGATAAACATGGGAACACATCGCATAAAACAACATAGAGATGGATGGACCATTACAACTCAAGACAATAAACCTTCTGCTCATTTTGAGCATGATGTTGCTTTGGTTGATGGTAAACCCGAGTTACTTTCAACGTTTGCATATATTTATGATGCACTAGGTGTAACATCTAACGAGGAGGATGAATTTAGACAACAGGCTTTAGTGCTTTAAGTTTCTTATGAAGAAACTCTTCAAATTAATTCTAAATATTATTCCAAGGCCTTTATTAATTAGACTGAGTTATATTATTCGACCTTTACTCGCGTTAATTTTAAAAGGTAGCAAATTTACCGATCCTATTGATGGAAAAAGTTTTAAAACCTTTTTACCTTATGGTTACGGTAATCAACGAAATAATGTTTTATCGCCATCTACCCTAAGTTTAGAACGTCATCGCTTGTTATGGTTATACTTAAAACACGAAACTGATTTTTTTTCCGCTAGAAAAAGGGTACTTCATTTTGCACCGGAACAATGTTTTTTAAAACGTTTTAGATCTCTTAACAATCTAGATTATACCACTACAGATTTACTTTCGCCTATAGCCGATGTAAAAGCAGATATTTGTAATCTTCCTTTTGAAGATAACAGTTATGATATTATATTATGCAATCATGTTTTAGAGCATATTCCAGATGACAACAAAGCAATGCAAGAACTTTTTAGGGTTATGAAACCAGGTGGCTATGGTATTTTTCAAATTCCACAAGACTTAAATCGGACATCTACGTATGAGGATAACTCGATAACCGATAAAAAAGAACGTGCAAAAATATTTGGTCAGTACGACCATGTACGTGTTTACGGCCTTGATTATTTCGATAAGCTGCGTAGCATAGGTTTTAAAGTTGAAGAAGTTGACTATACGGCTTCCCTTTCCGCAGAAGAGATAGAAAAACATTGCTTAGCCAAGGGAGAACTAATTCCTGTAGTTTATAAATAAAACACTGTTTAAATCGGTTTTAATGACACAACATATTATTATTGCAACGGCCGCCATTTTTGGAATGTTATCTGTAGTTTTTGGTGCCTTTGGCGCTCACACCTTAAAGAAAGTTTTATCGAACGAACAATTACAAAGCTTTGAAGTTGGTGTTAAATATCAGATGTATCATGCTTTAGTCTTATTAGTTTTAGGACTAAATCCTGAATATATAACTAATACCATATATGTCTGTTTTACTTTAGGTATATCCCTTTTCTCTTTTAGTATTTACGGCTTAATTTTATCGGACGCTACAGGGAAAAAGCTTAGGTTTTTAGGCCCAATAACACCTATTGGCGGTTTATTGTTAGTAGCTGGTTGGGGTTTAATATTTATTAATTTGATTTAACAATCAAAATTTATTCTGGATATCCATTAAGGGATAATGTTTCTAAGCTATTATTATCATTTTCAAAAATTAAAAACACTTTAAGCTCTGGGTGTTTTTGTAAAAAACTTTTAACTCTATCTATGCCCATAGATTTAAAAGCTGTAGCATAAGCATCTGCAATCATGCAACTTTTAGCAATTACTGATATACTAAGCAAATTGGTTTTACTTGGGTAGCCGGTTTCGGTATCGATAATATGAGCATATCTATTACCTGCTTCATCGACTTTATACTTTCTATATGTACCCGAAGTTGCCATAGCTTCATCTTTTAAGTCAATAGCCCTTAGTATAACTTGTTCACCTTCAAAATTTGGCTCCTCAACCCCTACTTTCCAAGCTTTTTGTTTATCCGTATTTAATCCTTTGGCACGTAATTCTCCTCCTATTTCAACTAAATAATTTTCAATGTTTTTAGATTCAAGAAAATCACTAACTACATCTACTGCATAACCTTTAGCAATAGCATTGAACTCTAAATACACATTCGGATGAAATTTTCTTATCGTATTTTCATACCTATATGTTTTATCGAAACCAACATATTGCATTAAACTATCTATTTTTAAACTATCAATATGTTCTATAATATTTTCCGAACCAAATTTCCATGCATTAACGACATTGCCTATTGTAGGATCAAAGGCGCCTTCTGTTTTACCAAAAATTTCTTTTGAAGCATCATAAACCTTCATAAAATGATTGTCCACTTCAAATGCTTCATTTCTATTTAATTTAGATATATCTGAATCCGTTTGATAGGTTGATAATGATTTATTGATTATTGCAAACAAACTATCTAATTGGCTTTTATAAATTTCGTTTGAATTATAAACAACTGAATAACTGGTTCCAAATACAGATCCAGTTAGTTTAGTATTATAACGCTCATTTTGGCAAGAAAGAAAAAGGCTAATTACTGCTATAACTAGTATTTTATTCATAAAAAATAAAGTGGATTTCTAATTTAAATTGGTTTCTAAAACCTGAATACCATTGTATTCTAATAAATAATCTTGATTTAAATAAATAGGTTGTTTTTCTCCTTCAGGATTACCAATTCCTACGCCAGCATATAACACCTTGGCGTCTTTTTCTCTAGCATGTTTTTTAAACGATTCCATCCAAACTACATCGTAATTATTAGGGTTTTCAGGCAAAATTACAGCACGAACAATTACAAAAAAATACTGTTTGTTTTTATCCATACATACAAATTGCGGATGCTTTTTAAGCTTGCTATTTATTGCTATAAACTCGAAACCACGCTGCTCTAAATCTTTACCAACATGATTCATGGCGAGGTTGTGGAGTTCTTGCTCTGTTAATGGTTTGCTCATGTTACAAAAATAATATAATTGTTTTGAGTGGTTGTATCATTTTTAAATTGTTTCTCGCCAGTTAAAACATAAACCTACGAAAAATCAATAAATAAATTAACCTTATTTCCCGTCTTTTTTAGTGTACACATTTTTCATACTTATTTTCGAATACAAGGGTAACCATTTATAATCCCCTACAGGTTAATTATGACAAAAATCTAGCCTTATACGACATAACAATCTATAAATTAATTATTTAAAACACAATTAATTGATTTAAACCCTTTAAAAAAATAGACCATGAAGTATATAAACGAAATATTAGTCCTTTAATAGTTTAGAATTTGAAATAAAACGAAATAGTTGTATATTTCTTACAAAATCGAATAATGAGAAAATCAATACTCACTAATTATTCAACTGCCAGGTCTTTAAATTATATAATCTATAAGATTTAAATAATCCAAAACAATAGTAATATAGATTTCCAAAGTAATAATCAGAAATTATAGTATTGGCTTCGTCTTAAAACTTAAGATATCCATGAAAAAGATTATTCAGGACCTTACATTTTCAAAAATTTATAATAGGGATGATAGTCTTGTTAGAAATTAAAGAAAACAAATCTAGTATTAACAAACAGCGATAAACAGAAAAAAAATCCACCATAATAAAAGTCATTATATAAATATAATTTGAAAGATAATAGCACCATATCGCAAGAGTTACTAGAAATAATAGAACGTTATATAAATGGATCTTTATCTACTCAAGAATTAAAGGATTTTAACCAACTTATTGAATTAGACCCAGAGTTTAAACAACAAGTTGAGGATTTTAAAACGGTGCTTAAAGGCGATAAAAACCAATCCTTAAAAAAACAGATTGAAGGTATAAATGGAGAACCCCTTAATCCTACCGTTAAAAAACAACCTAAGCCTAAAGTTAGGTTTTTAATTGTTAAAATAATAACTGCAGTAGTAGCAACCATAATAGCCGTAGGTGGTATTTGGTTTTTTAGCACACCTGAAAATGAAAAACTTTATGTTACCCATTTTAAACCTGACCCCGGATTACCAACAACCGCAAGTAATTCTAAAAATCTTAAATTTTATGATGGCATGACAAATTACAATAATGGTGAATATGATTTGGCCATTAAAAAATGGAGTACTTTACAACAGCGAAATCCTGAAAACGACACTTTAAATTATTATATAGGAGTTGCTTATTTAGCGAATAAAAAGATAATTGAAGCCATACCTTATCTAGAACATAGCGTTGAAGCTGATGATAATTTTATTTTTTTAGACGATGCCTACTTATATTTAGGTTTAGCCTATTTAAAAGAAAGCAATCTTGATTTGGCTAAAAAAAACTTAACTATAAGTAATACTGAACCTGCTAAAACCATATTACTAAAGTTAAAACGATAATAAATTTCAATATAAACTCATAATAATCTTACCCAATTAACCATATATTACATTTATAAACACGAAAAACATAAAACACGACGCATATAAATACTTTATTTTTAGTAACTTGAAGTAAAATTCGTGATATGAGAACTACACCGCGTTTAGAATCCGCTTTAAAAAAACTATATAAGGCATTTCATAATAATACTTTAAACCCAGAATGTTGCAAGCAGTGTGCCGTTGGAAATATTCTAAATAATATGGATTTCTGGAAACATTTAAGCGATAATCACGGTGCTTTAAAACTTAACTATATTGGCAACGTACATCAAACCTTAGGCCGCAGATTTAATGGTTATACACCTTTAGAAATACTAAATATAGAACATGTTTTTTTAAGGGCTTGTGGTTATCAATTACCGCTTCATTACAAAAATAAAAAGCCAAAAAACCCAACTGATAAGGAGGTTTTATTTAATGGCCTTTCTGCCGTAATAACTTATTTGTGTAAACTAGATCAAGTCGATAATGTTATGGATTATACTAAACTATTTGAGTTTAAAAATGATAACCTAATTATTCATTAATTTAACATCTTTAATACTAGATTGATATCATAAAAAAAACCAACACATAATGTGTTGGTTTTTTATTTATATTGATATTGGGTTATTATAACAAATTTTGTTTTCCAATTTGCTCAATAATTACTTTAGTCTATCCTCCAAAGTCATCAAATCTGATATGCTCATCAGGAATTCCAAAATCCTCACCCATTTTTTGAACAGCTTTATTCATTAAAGGAGGTCCACAGAAATACAATTCAATATCTTCTGGCGATTCGTGTTTGCTTAAATAGTTATCTATAACACAATTGTGAATAAAACCTACAAAACCATCTCCTGGAGCATCTATATCTTCTTTTACTTTCCAATTATCTTCTTCCATAGGTTCAGATAACGCTAAATAGAATTTAAAATTAGGAAACTCTTTTTCTAATTGTTCAAAATGATCTAAGTAAAATAATTCACGTTTAGAACGACCACCATACCAATACGTCACTTTTCTTCCTGTTTTTAAGGTTTTGAAAAGGTGATATAAGTGCGAACGCATTGGCGCCATACCAGCTCCACCACCAACATAAAGCATTTCGCTATCAGACTCATTAATGAAAAATTCACCATAAGGTCCTGAAATAGTTACTTTATCTCCTGGTTTTTGGTTAAAAATATAAGACGATGCTACACCTGGGTTAACATCCATCCATCCATTTTTAGCACGATCCCACGGCGGACAAGCCACACGTACGTTAAGCATGATTTCACGCCCTTCAGCTGGATAAGAAGCCATTGAGTAAGCTCTTTCAACCGTTTCGGTGTTTTTCATAACTAATGGCCATAAACCAAATTTATCCCATTCTGTTTGAAATTTATCTGGTGTATCATGTTCTTCTGGGTGTGCCGTAATATCCATATCCGAATATTTAACTTCACATGGTGGTATTTCAATTTGAATATATCCACCTGCTTTGTAACCCATATCCTCAGGGATTTCAACTACAAACTCTTTAATAAAAGAAGCTACATTATAATTACGTACTACGGTTGCTTCCCATTTTTTAATACCAAATACTTCTTCAGGGATAGTAATATCCATGTCTTGTTTTACTTTAACCTGACATGATAAACGCGCTCCGTGTTCCAATTCTTTTCTTGAAAAGTGAGGTGTTTCAGTTGGTAAAGCTTCACCTCCACCAGATAACACATGACATTCACATTGAATACATGTTCCACCACCACCACAAGCAGATGGTAAGAATATTTTTTGTGCACCTAAAGTTGATAGTAAACTACCACCAGAAGCCACTTCTATTTCTCTCTCGCCATTAATAGTAATTTTTACTGGTCCTGATGGCGATAACTTTTGTTTTACAAAAAGTAACAAACTAACAAGTATCAACGTAATTACCAAAAACGCTGCAACTGTTACTATAATTGTTCCTGTTGTTCCTGCTGCTAAAATCATATTACTTTACTATTTTAGTATTATCAGCTAATTCCTTAGCTTTTTCAGTTTGTAATTCGTCAATTTGATTAGCTGTTTCTGTTGCTGTCTTTTCTTCTTCATCACCTCCTGTTAACATACCACCAAAACTTAAAAACCCTATACCCATTAAACCTGTAATGATAAAGGTAATTCCTAATCCTCTTAAAGGTGCTGGTACATTACTATATCTAATTTTTTCACGAATAGCAGCAATTGCCAAAATAGCTAAAAACCAACCTATTCCTGAAGAAACTCCATAATTAAATGCTAAACCTAAAGATTCAATTTCGCGAGATTGCATAAATAAAGATCCACCTAAAATAGCACAGTTTACTGCAATAAGGGGTAAAAATATACCTAAAGAGTTATATAATGAAGGAGAAAACTTCTCTACCACAATTTCTACTAATTGTACCATAGTGGCAATAGTGGCAATAAACATGATGAAAGAAAGAAAACTTAAATCGTAATCTACATATTCTTCACCTAACCATTTTAAAGCACCTGGTTGTAATAAATACTGATCTAGCAACCAGTTTAAAGGTACTGTAATTGCCAATACAAAAATAACTGCTGCTCCTAAACCAACGGCAGTTGCAACTTTTTTAGATACTGCTAAGTAAGAGCACATCCCAAGGAATACTGCAAATACCATGTTATCTATAAAAATCGATTTAAAAAATAATTCTATATGTTCCATATTCTTTATTTTGATGACATTCTAAATCAAGTTTAGAATAACAAGTCAATATTTAGTCTTCTATTAATGCTTTGTTTTTACTACGTTGAACCCAGATAATTAACCCTACTACTATTAAAGCCATAGGAGGCATTAACATAAATCCGTTGTTTTCGTAACCAATAGCGTATACTCCTGTTTTCTCGATTGGATCACCAAGTACAGGAATACCAAATAAGGTTCCTGAACCTAATAACTCTCTAAAGAAACCAACAATTATAAGAATAACTGCATATCCTAAAGCGTTTCCAATACCATCTAAAAAGGATTTCCAAGGACCATTAGCTAAAGCAAACGCCTCAAAACGTCCCATAATAATACAGTTCGTAATAATTAATCCAACAAATACGGATAACGTTTTACTCAATTCGTAAGCAAACGCTTTTAGTACCTGATCTACTACAATTACTAAAGCCGCTACTACGATAAGTTGAACAATAATTCTAATTTTTGATGGAATGATATTTCTCATTAAAGAAATTACAACATTACCTACACTTAATACAAATAACACAGCAATTCCCATTACAAGAGATGCTTTAAGCTCTGCCGTAATTGCTAATGCAGAACAAATACCTAATACTTGAATAGTAATTGGGTTGTTATCTGCTAACGGGTCTGTAATTAACTTCGCATCTTTTTTTGAAAGTAGTCCCATATTATTTTAAAGTTTTAAAGTAAGGTAAATACAATTTTAAATCTTTCTTGATCATGGCAGAAACACCATCACCCGTAATAGTTGCACCAGCTAAGGCATCAACTTCATAATCGTCTTTTATTTCATTTTTAGGATCGTTATTACCCTTTGCAACAGCGATTCCTTTAAATACCCCTGCATCGGTTAATAAATGTTCTCCATTAAAATCGTCCATAAAATAACGTTGCTTAATGTTTGCGCCTAAACCAGGAGTTTCACCTGCGTGGTCGAAAAAAGCACCTAGAACAACCATATTTTTATCGAGAGCTACATACCCCCAAATAGCATCCCAAAGTCCTTTACCTCGTATTGGTGCTATGTAAAATGTTTTACCATCCTTTTCACCAACAAATAAAGGTAAACGTCTTGTGCCGCCATTTTTTCCTTTTGCTTGTTCCTTTTTAATATCAATTAAATACGCTTTATCATCTTCTGTAGCAACACCATTTTCAATTACTAATTGTTTTTTGATGTATTTAGCAAATTCGTCTGCTACTTTATCTGTTCCAACAAAAGCGATATCGCCAGTGCCTTCATTTTCATTTACGCCCATAGCATACAGAATATTCTGTTGCTTTTCCATTCTTTTATTCTCGTCAATATTAGGTCTTAACGATGATGCCGTAAACGCTAATAATGAACCTACAACTAACACCATTGCCACAGCAAAGATTATAGTATATGAGTTTTTATCTGTATTAACTGCCATAATTATGCTGTTTTAACTTTTACACGTTTCATTCTTTTCTTCACGTTACCTTGTACCACATAGTGATCGATAGTAGGTGCAAATACATTCATTAATAGAATGGCTAACATAACACCTTCTGGGTACGCCGGATTGAATACACGAATCATAATAGAAATAAATCCTACCAAGAAACCGTAAATCCATTTTCCTTTGTTAGTTTGCGAAGCCGTTACGGGATCAGTAGCCATAAAAACGGTACCAAAAGCAAAACCACCAATTAGTAAGTGTTCCCAAAAAGGAGCACTCATTAACCCGTAGAAATTACTACTTTCTGTTATCCATCCTGAAGCTACAACTTGATTGAAGATTAATCCCATTACAATAGCACCAATAACAGATGATAACATAATTCTCCAGCTTCCTATTTTAGAAAACACTAAAAACAAACCACCAAGTATAATAAGTAATGTAGATGTTTCACCTACCGAACCAGGAATAAACCCTAAGAACATATCAGCAGCGGAATAAGCAACTTCTTTACCTTGAGCTAAAACCCCCAAAATAGTTTCTCCAGAAATGGCATCTAAATTTTGGCCAGCGGCAATAGCTTGATCTCTTTCAACAGCACCATGAACCCAAACTTTATCACCACTCATCCAAGTTGGATAAGCAAAGAATAAAAAGGCTCTAATAGTTAAAGCTGGGTTTAGAATATTCATTCCTGTTCCTCCAAATACTTCTTTTCCTATAACCACACCAAATACAACTGCAACAGCTAACATCCATAATGGAATATCTATTGGTACAATAAGAGGCACTAACATCCCTGTTACTAAATACCCTTCTTCTACTTCGTGTTTATTAATAATAGCGAAAATGAACTCAATTAACAATCCAACACCATATGATACAATTACTAATGGAATAATTTTCCAGAAGCCAACCATAAAATTATCTAGTGTCCAAAACTCCGCACTAAAAAACCCTCCTGTTACAGATTGAATTTCGCCCAAAGCTAAGTGATGTTGATACCCTGCATTAAACATACCAAATAATAAACATGGCACCATAGCCATAATTACCGTATTCATGGTACGTTTTAAATCGTCGGCTGCCTTAATATGAGTACCATTATGTGTGGTCTCGTTTGGCAAGTATAGAAACGTATGAAGTGCATTAAAGGCAGGAGCCATTTTTTTACTTCTATACTTTCTTTTTAATATGTGTAATTTATTTTTTAAACTCATTACCCTATCTCTTTAATCATTAAGTCTAAACCTTCTCGTATTATTTTTTGATGTGGTTGTTTAGACACACATACAAACTCAGTTAAAGCAAAATCCTCAGGCGCAACTTCGTACATCCCTAAGGCTTCCATTTCATCTAAATCTTTGTACATACAAGCCTTTAAGATTTGCATAGGAAAGATATCCAATGGAAAAACCTCTTCATAAGTCCCTGTAGTTACAAAAGCTCTATGCTCACCATTTGTATTGGTATTTAAGTCGTACTTTTTCTTAGGGTTTAACCAAGAAAAAGTTAACGCTCTAGAGGTAGACACTTTATTGAATACTGGTTTATTCCATCCGAACAACTCATAGTCATCACCTTCAGGAATTACGGAAACCACATTGCTGTAATAATCTAAACTTCCATCAGGTCTAATTTGTTTTCCAGATAATACATTACCAGAAATAATACGATCGTTACCACCTTTAGCTACACCTTTATCGTAAACTAAAGTTGCTATTTCGCTACCTGCTAGTGTTTTAAAATACCTTGGCTTTTCAACCGAAGATCCTACTAAAGCAACTATACGCTCGGCATTAAATTTTCCCGTTAAAAGTAACTCACCTATAATAACTAAATCTTGCGGAGTAACCGTCCAAACGACTTCACCTTTATTAACAGGATCAATTTTATTAATTTGAGTACCAACATTACCCGATGGGTGTGGTCCAGAAACCTTATGTATTGTAACCCCGCTTAAACCAGCTAGTGGAGAATTTCCATTCTTACCAACAGAAACGTGTACTTTACCTTCGGTTAATTTCCCTAAAGCAGAAACAGCAGCTTGCAATTCAGCTTCTTTACCTTGTAAAGTAAAGTCTAAATCGGCAGCCAATGGTGCACTTGCATACCCAGAAATAAATATCGCTTTTGGCGATTTTTCAGGATTAGCAATAACATCATACGGTCGTTGCTTTACAAATGGCCAACATCCAGCAGCAAGTAAATGAGCTTTAACAGCTTCTGGTTTTGCGGCATCTACGTTAAACACTCCAAAGTCTTCAAAAGCTTGCGCTTTATCGGCTTGAATTTTAATGGCATCGATACGCCTTTTTGGTCCACGAACCACCTCAACCACTTTACCTGAAACTGGCGATAAAAATTTTATTGCTTCTTCAGATTTATCGAAAAACAAGACACCTCCAGCCTTAACTGTAGTCCCTTCTTTTGCAACAAGTTTTGGTATTACGCCGTGAAAATCTTCTGGCCTTATGGTGCAATAGTTACTAATAACCGCTTGTTCAACAGTTTTCTCAGCTTCACCAACAAGTTTAATGTCCAGACCTTTTTTGATACGAATGTCGTTTGACATATTTATTTTATTGAAATTAGTTGTCTAAAAATCGGTGCAAAAATACGAATAAATAGCGAATTTGATAAGCAAATTAAGCTACGAATGTTATTTATATTTATTCTAAATAAAAGATTAATCTTAGGCATAAAATTTGCTTATATTTACAAAAAACACGAAGAATGCCTTTCAAAATCCCTTTACTATTTCTATGTTTTATAATTACCGGATTTTTACACAGTCAAGTAGAAGAAGTCAATCCGCCAGAGCACATAAAATCCATAACTTTTAAAAGCAGCAGCAGCGATTTGGGCGAGCTACCAATAATAGAAATTGGAAACACTTTTTATTTAGAATTTGATGCCTTAGTGGACGACGAACCTGACTTTTACTATAAAATTGAACATTTCGATTACAACTGGAAACCCTCTGTTCTCATAAAATCGGAGTTTATGCTTGGGTTTGATAATTTTAGAATTCAGGACTATACCAACTCGTTTAACACCTTTCAAATGTACTCCCATTACAAGTTATCTATTCCTAACGAGCAAACAAAGCAACTAAAAGTTTCTGGTAATTACATGATTTCAATTTATGATTCTTACGGCGACTTGGTATTTTCAAGAAAATTCATGATTTACGAAAACATGGTTACACCTGGAATAGCCATTAAAAGGTCTAGAGATATTAGCACTATAGAATCGACCCAAACTGTAGATATTGAAATTGCCGCAGGCACTCAAGTTAACAATCCGCAGCAAACAGTAAAAGCCCTAATTATTCAAAACAGTAATTTAAACACAGCTATTTCAAACCTAAAACCCCAATACACTCTTGGTAACACCTTAATATATCGCTACACTAAAGAAACTGCATTTCCTGCAGGCAACGAATATTTATTTGTAGAAACAAAAGATGTTAGAGCTGCCACAAACCGCATACAATCCATTGCCTTAGAAGAACTTTATCAATCTTATTTATTTACGGATGTTTCACGAGCAGATTTACCATATACTTACAACCCAGACATTAACGGTAAATTTAAAATTGTAGCTCTGGATAAAGATGATGTCTCCATTGAGGCCGATTACCTGCAGTTGCATTTTTCATTAAAGTATCCTGAATTATATAATGGTGAACAGATTTATATTTATGGCAATTACAATAATTATGCGCTAAATGAATCCAATAAAATGAGCTTTGATGTTAATAAAGAAATTTATAAAAAAACCATGACACTTAAACAGGGATTTTACAACTACAAATATGTTGTTGTAAATAAAGACGGTACTTTAAACGAAGGTGCTATAAGCGGTAACTTTTGGCAAACCGAAAACAGCTATAAGGTATTAGTGTATTACAGAGATTTAGGCGCTAGATATGATCGTATTATTGGTTATAACGAGGTTTCATCAACCAATATCACCAACTAAACTGCATAAAACAAGTAAAAAGCTGTTACTATTTTTGAAAGTAATTAGCTTATTATTAAATTATGATGTTAAAAATTGCATTTCATCTAATTTTTACATCAAACTCGTTAAAATTTACTTTAAACGCTTAATATTTATTATTTTAGCACCCGCTAATACTTTGCATAACAATGGTTCAACAAGTAACAAAAGGCATAAAAATTTCGGTAGAAACAAATTTTGAAGGTTCATTTTATAGAAATTATAAAATACAATACGCCTTTGGATATACTATTACCATAGAAAACCAGAGTAAGGACTCCGTGCAACTTTATGCGCGCCATTGGGAAATTCTAGATGCTTTAAACAACGTTGAAATTGTTTCTGGCGAAGGCGTTATCGGAAAAAAACCTGTCTTAAAACCAGGGGAATCGCATACTTATTCTTCAGGCTGCTTACTAACATCCCCATTTGGCGCTATGCAAGGACATTACAACATGGTTAATTTCACAACTACTCAAAAATTTAAGGTTACCATCCCTACATTTAAGTTAAGTGCTCCGTTTGCTATAAACTAATTAGCAATCATTTTACATATATTAACCGTTATGTTTTCTTAAAAAAGCTTACACTTTCCTATTAAATCTATAAACGGTCTCTCTCTGTCTAATATGAAAAAAATTACAATTTGAATAATGCACAAATTCAAATTCTAGATCATAATTAAAGGCTTCATCATTAACAACAAAAACATCATGCACATCAATATTTCCGTAAGGTGAAATCCGTTTAAAATAATACTCCAAGTTATTATCTGCTTTATGCAACTCGAACCAAGCACCTGCGGCAATCCCAGAAAGCCATTGAGCATTATCACTCAAACCAGCAACAGGTTTTGGTTTTTGCGTACCCACTAAATTAACTTCATGGCCTTTCAACCTATCTAAAAAACAACGTATATTTTCACTTCTTTGAGAACCCCCAAACCTTTTAATTAGTCCTGTTTCAGATACTTCGTAACTATAGTTTTCTGTATCGGCCAACAACACATTACCAACCGTACTTGGGGTAAACCATTTCGAGTTTTCAAGATTCTTTTTAATATTAGAATCTATTACTGAAGCTATTAAAGCATCGGTAACAAAACGGGCACAATTACAAGCATTTTTAATAAATGCCGCATACCTTATAAAATGCTTGTCTTGCATTTTAGAAATATGTTTTCGCGCTTCCTTATAATTTACAGCACTACAAACCGAAGCTACTAATTTACCTTCACCATGGGTCAGTTTTGGGTTCGTCCCTAAAAACCTTAAAATAGCTTCTAAATTCGTTATTTTATTGTTTTCTATAACAGCTTTAATAGGAAAGTGCAATTCATGATCTGTATCTCGACCTCTTACTCTTCCGTTTGGCTCAGAAGTAATATAGCGTCCAAAATCATGATATTCTAAAACCCCAGTATCTCTATTAATTAAAACCAATGCGGCATGACCAGCGCGTAAATAATCTTTTTTACCAACACCTAAAAATCTTAAAAAGGGCGAAAACCATTCTTCAGACACCATAACAATAGTATCCGGATAAGCTAATGTTAAAATAATACCCGTATTATCCATTAACGATTTCTGGTAAATTGAACATTTTTAAGGTAACCGTAGCATCTTCAATACTCTCATAACGCATAACCACGTTATCTCCTTGTTTTTTTATTTGAGTAATACTTGTTGTTTTTACATTACCACGATCCATAACCAAGCCATAATCTAAATTTTTTTCATCCCTAATTTTATGAAACTTTAATAAGGACTCTGCATTCAAATCATTAACAGCTTCAAAATTCTCGAACCACTGCTGGCGTTCTCTTTGCATGCCTTCATTATATAAAGTTGAAGAGGACCAAATTCTAGAATCTAAAGGCAGCTTAACAAAATGCTTGTGTTTACCATCCCAAACCAATTCGTAAAAAGTTAAACTAGAATTCCAATCTGCAATAACAACTGTAAAAGGCTCAATATTATTAAGGTTGTAATTCTCCACAGTTGAAACAATGGACTCTGTAACCATAAAATCATTTACCACAATACCGCGGCTTTTTCGGTAATTAGTTTTGCGTTCGTGCTTTATAAATCCACCATTAAGTAGGCAAACCACACGATTTTTTTCACTAACACCAACCCATGTACCTCCCTTTTTATCTTTTGGGAACAACAATTTGGTATCATTAATAGTATATAAATCAGGAATTAAGGAAACTCTGTTGGGCGCCTCGTCCCTATTTGTGGTTAACACAAAATCATTTTTCCCTTTGGGTATTATTGTAACTGTACACATATAAAAAGGTAGTCTTAAAACACCTTGGCAACTTACAAAAAATAAATAAAATTTAACTTGCATTTAAGAAGGCTTACTTTTAATTTATCATTTAATTATTCTTAAATTTGTAGCAGATTTACTGAAAATTCAATAACAAAAAATCAAATATTATGGGAAAAGGCTTTTTTAATGTGCCGGTTGCGGTTAACGAACCTGTTAAATCTTATGCTCCAGGGTCACCAGAGCGTGATGCAGTTCTTAAAACTTACCAGGCCATGTTTAATAGTAAAATTGACGTGCCTTTATATATTAATGGTGAAAACATAGAATCTGGAAACACCAGAACCATGTCGCCACCTCACGACCACAAACATATTGTAGGCACATACCATTTAGCGGAGCAAAAGCATATTGACGATGCAATTTCAACAGCTTTAGAAGCTAGAAAATCTTGGTCGCAATTGCCTTGGGAGCAACGTGCAGGTATCTTTTTAAAGGCTGCAGAGTTAATTGCTGGACCATACCGCGCTAAAATAAACGCTGCAACTATGATTGCACAGTCGAAAACCATACATCAAGCTGAAATTGATGCGGCCTGCGAGCTTATCGATTTCTTACGTTTTAATGTTCAGTTTATGACGGACATATATATGGAGCAGCCAGAAAGCACAAGCGATGCATGGAACAGAATTGAATACCGCCCATTAGAAGGTTTCACTTATGCTGTTACGCCATTTAACTTTACTGCTATTGCCGGAAATTTACCAGCATGTATGGCTTTAATGGGGAATGTTGTAGTTTGGAAACCTAGTGATAGCCAAGTATATTCGGCAAAAGTAATCATGGATGTTTTTGAAGAAGCTGGTGTACCTCCTGGGGTTATAAACGTTGTTTTTGGTGATCCGGTTATGATAACAAATACCGTTATGGCGAGTCCTGATTTTTCAGGATTACACTTTACAGGATCTACCTTTATATTTAAAGAACTTTGGAAACAAATAGGCAACAACATACACAACTACAAAACTTACCCTCGTATTGTTGGAGAAACTGGAGGAAAAGATTTTATTGTGGCGCATAAATCGGCTAATGCAAAACATGTAGCAACTGCTATTGTTCGTGGCGCTTTCGAGTTTCAAGGACAAAAATGTAGTGCAGCCTCAAGAGCGTATATTCCAAAAAGTTTATGGAAGGCTGTTAAAGACTTCGTTATTGAAGATTTAAAATCTTTAACAATGGGATCGCCAGAAGATATGAGCAACTTTATTACAGCTGTTATTCACGAAGGTTCTTTCGATAAATTAGCAAAATACATTGATGGTGCAAAAGCGGATGCCGATGCCGAAATTATTGCAGGTGGTAATTACGACAAAAGTAAAGGGTACTTTATTGAACCTACGGTTATTCTTGCCAAAGACCCAAAATACACTACCATGTGTACCGAACTTTTTGGACCTGTAATTACTATTTATGTTTATGAAGATGATGCTTACGCTGAAACCTTAAAACTTGTTGATGAAACTAGCGAATATGCCTTAACAGGAGCTATTATATCAAAAGACAGATATGCGGTTACACAAGCCACAGAAGCTTTACAAAACGCTGCAGGAAACTTTTATATTAACGATAAACCAACGGGCGCTGTTGTAGGGCAACAACCTTTTGGTGGTGCTAGAGCATCTGGAACCAACGATAAAGCAGGAAGTGCACAAAACTTATTACGTTGGGTATCACCAAGAATGATAAAAGAAACCTTTGTAACACCAACAGATTATAGATATCCGTTTTTGGGAGAGTAACAACTGTTTTTTTTTAACAGGGTTCTCTTAATTGAGTAACAATAAATTATTTTATTAAAAAGAGAACATCTTAAAATTAAGATGTTCTCTTTTTTTGTTTTTCTCAACTCAAAACCTTTCATATTCTCGTAAATACAAACTAACATCGTTTCATATAGTAAATAAACTATTAAAACACCGAAACAGTTGCTTTCTCTGCGTTAAAGATTGCAGTAGAAAACCCAAAGTGAGACACGAACTAAATCTTGAGGTCCTTTGACTGCACCTAGGCTAAACTTTAAGCCTGCCCCTTTTTAGGGTAACGCCTAACTTTTAAAAATTAATAACCCGGTGAAACATTTTATTGCTCCATCGGGTTATTATAATCGGTTTTTGGAATTTTATTCCTTATGTTAATTTGTTATTATCTTCATGCTGATTTGTCCAACTTCAGTTCTTATATCAATAATATAAACACCAGTTTCTAAATCTATTTTAATGGATGTACTGTCATTACTATTTAGTTCAAACTTTTTAACGTCCTGCCCTAAAACATTGTAAATAACAAGGCCTTTAATATTAAGTTGTTGTTTATTAATTATTTTAAGTTCAGCTTGATTATTTATATAACTTACTTCAATGTTGTTACTATCAGCGCTTACTTCATTTACACCTAAAAGGGTACTACTAAACACAAGCTTAAACCTTTCGGTATATTCGCCAGACTCTAAAAACAACTCAAAAGGGCCATTATTAATGGCATAGGTCTCGTTTGTAACCGTATCTTTAATATACACTGGTAAATTAACATCTAAATTTTCTAACGTTTCAAGTTCAATTTTAATAATTCCATCTTGCTTTACCTTAAGCCCTAAATCAAACTCTTGAGTTTCATTAAAATCACCTACACCTTGAATAACTAATTTACCGCCACTTAAAACCCAATACATATCCTCCTCATTAACATCAATCATAAAGGCATCATACCCAAGGTCGAAGTTTTTTGAAGCATTTTTATTAGCACCTAAAACAAGTTGTCGGTTATAACCCAATGGAGAATGGTACCTAAGTTTTATTCTTGGTGTTTCAATTTCATTTGCATTAGTTCTGCTCGTTTTCTTATTTGTTGATTTAAAAAATAATGAGGTTGAAGCGTCTTCTGAAACGAAAACGCGTTGACTATTTTTAAATACAATATCGCCACCATCTACAGTAGCCACAGGTACACCGTTATCATTATCAAACCCGTCTAATACAGTGGTAACAAAAAAGCCTTGATTTACAGAAATGTATTGCCCTGGTACTTTTGTTCCCACTCCTCCTGTTGCATTAATTCTAGCATCATTAGCAATGGCTGCCGCTCCTCCTGTTAAATTCCTGATAGCATAACCACCAACATAATCTGATAAGACATGACTATTCTCTTCACCAAAGTGATCCCAAAAATATAATGCCCCATTAAAGACTGTTCCCGTAGTATTGTTACCCCCATCTGCGATACTTAAATTATCTAAAATAAATGCTTCAGCATCAATTGCTGATGGGTATGGATTTCCAATTAATCGGTCCACCTCTTCAGATGAATTATCTAATGTTAGATTGATATCTCCATTATTAGGTAACCCAGTAAAAACATAATTTTGTAATGTTGAAATGGGTACATTTCCAGATGTTCCCTTCATGGTAAATCCTTCGCCCGCTGCTAAAGAGGTTAATTCACTAATCTTTTCCCAGGCATAATAATTATCGTTAGTACCATAAAACTTATAAAACCAAAACGAACTTACAGTTTTTGCCATTCCTGGAGGTGGTACGGATCCGCTTCCATTAGGGTTCGAATTAAATACTAAGCTTTGATAAAAAGCAGATAGCGTCCCGTCATTTAATACACTACCTATAGAATGATTATTATTAGTAGAGGCTATTCCCGTACCTCTAGTAGCTACATCTCCTGTTACAGGACCTACAGAAGAAGACCAATAATTGTAATTAAAGCCATTGGCTGTACCTTGTTGATCTCTTTCAATAAAACCACCACTATCAGCATCAATAATACTACCTTCTGATTGTACTAGTTGAGATTCGCCTACTAAATCTATTACCCCATCTAATTCTAAATAGTGAGAAATAGTTAAACCTTGGCCTGAATTGTTCTCGTCTAAAGTCTCTAATGGATCTGCAATAGTAATTACTCCTCCTGTTTGTATAAGTCCTAAAAGGGAAATATCTCTATCACCTGAAGATATATCATGTGATGTTTCAACAATATTCCAATCAATAGTTGTAACACCATCTAAACTTAATGAATTAGGAACAACTGTACTAGCGTTATTAACCCAAGTTGCCGGCGTATCCCATGCACCATCAGCCTGACTTACATAAGGTAACGGTGTGGTTTGGTCGCCAATTAAAGACTTATCTTTATCTAAATATTTTAGCCTTAAAAAATAGCGATCATCTGTTAAACCTTCAACACAGGAACCATAAAAGGAATTAAAATCATAATACACTCTTAAGTTACTCCATGGTATAGAGGCTATTTCGTTACTTGCTGCGGCTTGAGGTATTATTTCTCCATTCACATAATCCGTACCCGAAATATCAAATCGCTCAACCTCTTGATTCATTAAATAACGTATTTGATCTTGAGTCAGTGCTAAATCCCATATATAAACCTCATCAATTTCACCTAAAAGAGGGTTTATAATATTGTCTTTATCAATGTATAGGGCTCCAACACAATAATTATTATAGTTTGGTGAAGGATGTACAACATCTTGAACAGATTTATCAAGCACACCATCAACATACAATAATATTGTTCCGCTATCATATATAAATGCAATATGATGCCATTTTCCATCATCCACATCCATTATAGACGTATATTTTGGGATAACTGCATCGTCAATATATAATTCCACCTTACCAGTAGCATTTAAACGTATTTGAATCTTCTCACCTTTTGACATTACGGTTCTATCACTAGCATTGGCTGCACATTTTATCCATGCTGAAATAGTGATATTATCTACACCTAAGTTAAGATCTGACTCGCCCAACAAATAATCGCCAGAAGCAATATTAACAGCAAGATTATCTACTAAGTTTGCAACTTTACCAAAGGTGAAGTATTTGGTATCATGAAAATCATACCAGGTTTGAAGATTAACCCCTCCATCTGATTTTAAAGGAATAACATCAATAATATCGCCATCGGCAAAATTAGGATTATCGGCAACAATAAGGGCATACTCTTCTGAAGCTAGTTTTGAAAAACCACTAAATGCTGCTGTTGGAATTGAAACATATACCGTTTCGATATCTGCACCAACAACTTCAATAGTTTCGACGATTTTCCATGTTCTATCTATTCTTGTTAGAGATGTTGTAATTCCTGTAGCTAGGGTTACATTATTTGTACTCGCTCCTGAAAAAGCTGCATTGTTATTTCCCCATACTAAAAAATCACCATCATCTTCAAATTCATTTGGGTTAGCACTATTTGTGGCAAACACCCCTCCTAGGCCAATACTTACATCATTAACTGTGTTAATCGTTTTGGATTGTTTTTGATTTAAATCTGAAATAGAATCTCTCCCAATCCCCGCTACATGATAATTATAACCTGAGTTTGCCGAAAAATCCCATATAGCGGTGTCAAAAGAATTAATATAATCCTTTTCCGCCTCAGTGGAAGATCCTAATGTGATACCGTATTTTATCCCCAAATAGGATTCTATTTTTTGTCTATCAGCATCAGAAACACGCTCAGCAAATGTGAAAATTTCAGCTATTTTGCCATTTAAACTGCCTTGTTGATCAAAATTTCTACCAATCCAATATTCTGTCCCTATTACCGGAGGACCAGCAGAACCGGCATTTTCAAAGGAAATATCTGATACTGTAGTTGTTGTTAACAAATTAGAATTGTACAAAACATCTTGCCCCGTAGGAGACGCAAAATCATTATTGCGTATATTAATTATTCCAGCCTTGGAATATGATGAATTTAATTCTGCTTCACCATTAAAACTTCCACCACCAGCAACACCCTGATTATAAGATAAAACCTCATTTGTAAATTCAGACGAATAATCGCCAAAACCAACTCCAGATATATCATTAGAAAGCCCATTAACTTTTCCCGCAAAAATTGTATTTCTAGGTGATGCACTAGTAATCGTATTTTCCGGAATTATAACAATAAACATATCTTGACTATAAAAACCATTAGTAGCGTTATACAAATATTGCTCTACTGTCGCTCCATCATTTTCAAACTTAATAACTGGATTATAATTAATATTATCTGTTTCAGTATCTAAATACGTTGGTTGGTTAGCAGATATTGCCTGCGTAGCATCTTTACCATTTGTTCCTAAATCTTTCCATTCGGATACTTTTGCTGAAGATTCAACAATACCTCTAGTCGATTTTAACCATAATCTAAAATCTGCTGTAATACCTCCAGGTCCGGGAATATTATAATCAAACATCTCTGCTGTAACGGTAAAGTTAAATGATGTATTATCTGTATTTCCTATACTAATAACAGATGTTTGCGTTCCTACGCCACCTACAGGCCCTGTAAAGGTAACATCAAATACAATGGAGTTTAAAGGAAGTATATTACCATAAGGAATTGGAAAAAGTGACGAAGTAGCAAAATCACTATTGGAGCTTGATAATGATGAAATATCTAAATTACAACTACCAATATTAGAAATTACGTAAGTTCTAGTAACTGAAGCTCCTTCATCTACGACTCCAAAATAAGTACCATTAAAATCTGAAGATGTTGTATCTCCATGATAAATATCAGCGTAAGGATTACCGCCTAATACAAATATTTCGGGTGCTGAATTTACAAGAAGTGTGAAAGTAAAATCGGATTGATTTTTTATTTCAATAGTTACTAAAGTACTTGCGGGGTTACACGCACCACTAATATTTTCTATTTCAAAATCCAGATATTTGTCCCCTCCTTTACAGCTAGTAGGTTTAATCTTTTCTTTTGGGTTGTTAGGAGTGATTTCAAAATCAGTCGTATTAGCAATATCAACATCCTTAATTTCTAAATTCCCACAATTACCAGTTTCAATATTTGTTATCCTAAAGCCAAGACTTGAACCTGCATTAATTGTAACGGTTGATCCTTGTGTTATAACAGAACCACCGATTACTTCGGCTTGCATCACCTGAGCCCTACTAATAAAACCTAATAATAAGGTGAAAACAAAAAATGTAATTTGATAAAGATTGAAAGATGGGGATCTTCTCATTTTTTTAACAATTTAGGTGATTATAAAATCTTGAGAGACCAACAATCTAATTATAGAACCTTTAACAAATCTAATAAGTTTTATCGATATAAAATGCTTTTAATCGATAAAAAATAAAAAAACAACTTGCATTGTAGCTTAAAACATACGACAAAATGCATAATGTAGCCTAATTACTACTTCCGCATCATTGTGTTGAAAACAAATTAAAAGATAATAATATGTATTATAAATATTACTAACTTTATTTTTTCAAAATGGCATATTATTTGTTGCTTAAATTTTACTGATGAAAAAACAAATACTCCTTTTAATAGTCGTTCTACCTTTGCTTAATTTTGGGCAAACAAAAAAGGTAATGAGAAAAGCATTGAGAACTACAGATCTTAATGAAAAAATAAAATTACTTAATCAAGTTATTAACGAAGAGCCAAAAAACTTAGACGCTTATTTTTATAGGGCTGGTGCTAAAAATGACTTAGGCGATTATAGTGGTGCTATAGTAGATTATTCTAAAATTATAGTTGAGGAACCTGATGCGGACACCTATTATAATCGTGGCAATTCAAAATACAGCTTAAAGGATTTTACAGGTGCTAAAGTGGATTATGCCAAAGCCTATATGCTAGACGAAAATTTTATTGATGCCTTGTATAGTTTGGCTTGTGTGAAATTAGACTTGGGTGAATATGATAGAGCTATCGAAGATTTTTCTAGTATTATAAAACAAGTTCCGGACAATCCTAATATTTATGCTTTACGCGCCATAGCTTACAAAGCTACCGAGCAAAATACTGCTGCTATAGACGATTATTCCATGGCTATTGTTTTAAACCCAAGTGCCGACAACTATTATAACCGAGGTGCTTTTTTAATGGATATTAAATATTTTGAAGAAGCGCAAAGTGATTTAACACGATCATTAAGATTGAATAGAAATAACGCTTATGGTTATTTTTATAGAGGTGGATCGAACTTGTTTTTAGGAGAGTTTGATAAATCTATTTCAGATTTTACAAAAGCTATTTCTTTCGACACCATGGATTTTGATGCTTATTTAGGTTTAGCCATGGCCTATTATAAAAATAATGATTTGGCTAAGGCTAAAACAGCCTACGATCGAGCTAATGCCATCCTGTCATTAAATAATGTTAATAGTATTAAGCAATACGAGAACACGTATTGGTTTCAAAACCAATATTACTACTTTAATAATTTACTTAATGAATTAGCGAAACTTGAGTAACAAGCTCGTTTTAACACAATTAGCCTCTAAACTTTAAAGGCAAATGCACAACTTTTTTGGTTTCGTAGAAATCTTCCTTAAAATAATCACTTAAATTATAAATGGTTGTAGTTCTATAATCTTTGAGTTCTTCTGATAAATCACCACCTTTTAAATATAAAATTCCGTTTTTAAGCTCATGGTTTTGTTCTTTAGCTATTTTACCTTTTACCCAATGCACAAATGTTGGCATTGCAGCTACGGCTCTACTTATTATAAAATCGTAATTTCCTTTTATTTCCTCTACTCTACTGTGTGTTGTTTTTACATTTGTTAAGGCTAAGCCCGCCACAACCTCATCGACAACCTTAAGCTTTTTTGCTATACTATCTACCAAATGAAATGAACATTCTGGAAATAAAATAGCCAATGGGATACCTGGAAAACCGCCACCAGTACCAACGTCTAACAATTTACTGCCAGGTTTAAAATCTATTATCTTGGCTATACCTAAACTATGTAAAACGTGGCGCATGTATAACTCATCAATATCTTTACGAGATACCACGTTAATTTTTAAATTCCAATCTTGATACAAGTCTTCAAGCTTTGTAAATTTTTCTATTTGGTCTTCTGTAAGGTTAGGAAAATACTTTAAAATGAGCTCCATGAATGTTAAATTTTCAACAAAAGTATACTTTTTACACACATTTTTTTACAAAAAAACGTTATAACTTCAATTGGTTTATGCCTATCTTTGCCCTAGGTATGACAAGTAATTTATATTTTTATCATATTTTAAAATAATACAATGAATAAACAAGCTCTTTCTTTTTCAAGAAAAGACCCTGCAAAGTTTTTTAAAACGCTTAACAAAAGGGTAAACAACTACTTTAAGGAAAACGAAATAAAACGTACTGGAAATTGGAAATTATATATAAAAGCCATAGTAATGTTCTCATTACTTATAGTGCCTGTAGTTTTAATTTTAACTATTGAAAACTTACCTGGTTGGGCACAATTATTAGGTATGGTAATTGTTGGAATTGGTATGGCTGGTGTTGGCATGAATGTTATGCACGATGCTAACCACGGCTCTTTTTCAAGTAAAAAATGGGTTAACAAATTAATGGGAAGTAGTATTTACATCCTAGCCGGAAATGATTACAACTGGAAAGTACAACATAATGTACTACACCATACCTACACTAACATTCAAGGACATGATGAGGATATCGATGCCGGTAGAATTATACGTTTTTCTAAACATGCAAAATGGTTTAGGTTTCATAAATACCAAAAGTATTATGCCTTCTTTTTGTATGGTCTATTAACAGCAAATTGGGCTGTTACTACAGATTTTATACAAACTTACAACTACCTAAAAAGAAAATTAGCATACGGTAAATTACCACATCCTGCAACACAATGGACAAAGCTAATTATAGGTAAAATAGTTTACTATAGTATTTGGGTTGTATTACCTATTTCACTAGGTTTTGCTTGGTGGGAAGTTTTAATAGGCTTTATTGTTATGCATTACACTGCAGGCATAATTTTAAGTGTTATTTTTCAATTAGCACACGTTATGCCTAATACAGAAATGCCTTTACCAGATGCACAAGGAAACATGAAAAACACATGGGCTATTCACCAACTATTTACTACGTCTAACTTTTCACCTAAAAGTTGGATAGTTGAATTTTACACAGGCGGATTAAACAGACAAGTAGAGCATCACTTATTTGCTAACATCAGTCATATCCATTACAGTAAAATTGCTAAAATAGTTAAGGAAACCGCACAAGAATTCAGTTTACCTTACAATGAATACAATACGTTTATGCAAGCTGTTGCAGAACACTACAATCAATTAAAAACGCTAGGTCAAAAACCAAGTTTAGCTTAATTATACACTTACCGATTAAACAAAAAAACTAACAATGCAATTACTATCTGATAGAATTTTAAACATGGCTACGTCTGCTACTTTAGCAATGGCAGCCAAAGCAAGAGAGCTTAGAGGCGAAGGGAAAGATATTATTGGTTTAAGTTTAGGAGAACCTGACTTTAACACTCCCGATTTTATTAAAGACGCTGCTATACAGGCTATTAATGACAACTACAACTCGTACACTCCTGTTGATGGTTACGGTGAATTAAAAGATGCCATAATTACCAAGTTTAAGCGAGATAACAATTTAACATATACACCGGCTCAAATTGTTGTTTCTACGGGAGCAAAACAATGTTTAGCAAATATTGCTGGGGTTATACTTAATGAAGGCGACGAGGTGCTTTTGCCATGTCCTTACTGGGTAAGTTACGCTGATATTGTAAAACTTTACGATGGCGTACCTGTAGAAGTAAAAACATCTATAGACACCGATTTTAAAATTACACCAGAACAACTAGAAGCGGCTATTACGCCAAAAACAAAAATGCTTTGGTTTAGCTCACCTTGTAATCCAAGTGGATCGGTTTATAGTAAAGCAGAATTAAGAGCTTTATCTGATGTACTTGTAAAATACCCAAATATTTATGTGGTTTCAGATGAAATTTACGAGCACATTAACTACGGTGAAGGTCATGCAAGTATAGCTGAATTTGATGATATGTACAACAATACGATTACAGTAAACGGTGTATCAAAAGCATTTGCAATGACTGGATGGCGTATTGGTTACATTGGTGCTCCTGAAAAAATTGCTAGAGCATGTAACAAATTGCAAGGACAAATGACAAGTGGTGCTAACTGTATTGCACAACGTGCTGTAATTACGGCTTTAAACGAACCGCCTTCTCGTGTACAATTCATGATTGATGAGTTTAAAGAACGTCGCGATTTAATTTTAGGATTAGTAAACGATATTGAAGGCTTTAAGGCTAACACGCCAGATGGTGCATTTTACATTTTCCCTGATGTTACTCATTTTTTCGGAAAAACATTACGTGGAAAAACTATAAATAACGCCACCGATTTTTCATTATACTTACTAGAAGAAGCACTTGTTGCAACAGTAACTGGTGAAGCTTTTGGAAATCCTGATTGTATTAGAATTTCGTATGCTGCTTCGCAAGAACAAATTATTGAAGCAATTAAACGTATTAAAGAGGTTGTAAGCTAGTAAGCAAATAACTAAACACTTATTTAAAAGCTCCTAATTATTAGGAGCTTTTTTTTATTTAATTAATTACATCAAAAAGCAAATAGGCCTGCGATTACCAAGGTAAATAATACTGTATTACCACTCCTATCTTAATTAATCCTTTGTGTAATTTCTAATAATTACTCAAACGAAACTTTTATAAACCCCTTCAGTTCAATATTAGCACAAACTTCTTCAAAACTACCTCTTCTATTCTTTTTAAACAAGACTCCTGTTATTCTGTAACGAATTGTTAGCAACCATTATTGATCCTTTTCCTCCCAGAATTTCCAAAATTTATAATTGAATCTCAATTGAAAAATTCAAGTACCGTGATTACTATTTTGAGCTTGACTAAAACTAATATTTAAGGAAGCTAGTTACACTATAAGTATACCATTTTGATAAAACATTACAACTATAAAAATTTACAAGAATTGCGTTAGGGATTGAACGGCATGTTTGAGCTCGCGGACCTTGGGAGGAAGCAAGTAGAGAAAGCCCGACCCTTGTGGTAACGCCCCAATAATTGGAGATAGGTTATTATCTATTACGCCAGAAAAATGGAGTTAACAGAATAAGTACCGTAAACAGCTCTAAACGCCCAATAAGCATTAAAAATGATGCCCACCACTTACCTAATGCTGGTAAAGCGGCATAATTATTTACAGGTCCGAAATCTCCCAAAGCAGGACCAACGTTTCCTAGAGTTGAGGCCGCCAAACCTACGGAAGATTTAAAATCGATTCCCATCATAGAAAACACCAACGAGCCTATAATAAAGGACAACATATACAAAATAAAAAAACCTAGAATATTGAAAACGATATCCCCAGAAATTGCGCGTTTATTATAACGCACCGGAATAATAGCGCTTGGATGTAATGTGCGCTTAAACTCTAAAAAACCGTTTTTAATAAGAATTAAATGGCGGACTACTTTTACACCTCCCGAGGTACTACCTGCCGAACCTCCTAAAAACATAAGTCCGAAAAAGAAAACCACTAAAAAGGGTGTCCATAAGGTATAATCGGCCGTAACAAAACCGGTTGTTGTAATTACAGATATGACTTGAAACAGCGCATGCCTAAAAGCACTTTCGGCGCGTCCCCAAACCATGGGGTGAACTATACTAGATTGCGAAATATCTGCCCTAAAATAAATTATAACTGCAGCTATTAGTGTAAAAATGGCAACAAACTTAAAATAGAGTTTAAACTCCTCGTCTTGTATGGCTTTTTGTACTTTTCCTTTAAAAGCAAAATAACTAAGCACAAAGTTTGTACCTGCTAAAAACATAAAAAGAATGATAATGTATTGAATTACGGGATCGCCATTCCAGTAGGCGACACTAGCGTTTTTAGTAGAAAACCCTCCTGTTGACAATGTACACAAAGCATGGTTTATAGCATCGAAAAAAGACATGCCAGCAAGCTTTAACAATAACGTTTCGGCAGCTGTATACCCAAAATATATAAGCCATAATCGTTTGGCAGTATCTGTAATTCGAGGGTGTAATTTATCTGCACTTGGTCCTGGAGCTTCGGCTGCAAAAAGCTGCATACCTCCAATACCTAATAGTGGTAATATGGCAATGGCTAAAACGATAATTCCCATACCACCTATCCAATGCGTCATACTTCGCCAAAACAATACGCCTTTAGGCACCGCTTCGATATCGTTTAAAATGGAAGCTCCCGTAGTTGTAAAACCAGACATAGTCTCGAAAAAGGCATCCGTAAAACTTGGAATGCTTCCTGTGAAAATATAGGGTAATGCACCAGATAAAGACATTATAATCCACCCAAAACTAACCACTATATACCCTTCGCGTTTATTCATTTCTTTACTATGATCTCTAGTAAAAAACATAGTTATAATACCAACAATTAATGTGGCTAAACCTGAAAGAAATAATTGAAACGTTACACCATCCTTATAAATTAAACTTATTAACGCCGACAACAACATGAAGCCACCATTAAACAACAAGAGTAACCCTAAAAAATGGAAAATGATTTTATAATTAAGCTTCATGGACCTTCTCACTATTTTAACGGAATAATTTCTCGACGCCTTTAATAGATTGTAATAAACTACAAACTACAACCCTATCACCTTCTTGGATTTTAAAATCACCCAAAGCAATTTCGCCTTTTCCGTTTCTAACCACACCGCCAATAATTGCAGAACGCGGAAAATCGACTTTTTTAATATACTTATTACAAATGGCTGAAGTAGCTTTAACTTCAAACTCTAATAATTCGGCATTCATGTTACTAAGTTTGGTCATGGCAACCACTTGTCCTTTTCTTATATACCTGAATATATTATTAGCGGCTAAAAGCTTTTTATTAATTAGTGTTTCTATACCAACAGAATGAGACAACTCGAAATAATCCATATTCTCAACTAGCGCCACCGTTTTCTTTACGCCTTTTGATTTAGCTACCAAACAAGACATAATGTTTGTTTCAGAATTAGCACCTACAGCTATAAAAGCATCCATATTGCTAATATTTTCTTCTTCTAATAAATCTACATTCCTACCATCACTTTGAATCACTAATACATTTGGTAAATCGTCTGCAATGTCAAACGCTCGTTCTTTATTAGCTTCTAAAAGCTTTACATTAAACCCTTTATTACTTAAATCTCTAGCCGTTTTGTAGCCAATTTTACTTCCGCCTAAAATCATAACGTCTTTTATTTCGTTATTAGATTTACCGGTAAGCTTACAAAGTTCTTCTCCACCACCTTCCGAAGTAATAAAAACCACATTATCGCCTCTTTTAAATTTAGTATCACCTCTAGGAATAATGGTGTACTGGGTACCAAAACGCTGTAAGGCTATGGGAACAAAATGGATTTCTGGAAATATTTTTGCTGCTTCTTTAACCGTTTTACCAACAAAAGCAGCAGATCTCGATAAGTTTAAACCTATCATGGTTAATGCTCCACCCTCAAATTCGTAGCTATCATTAAATGACGATTGTTTTAAAGACAACTCAATTTCGGCAGCAGCCAAAGATTCAGGAGAAATTAACTCATCAATACCAAATTTGGTAAAACCAACCTCATCTTTATGATGAATAAACTCGGTATTTGTAATTCTTGCAATAGTTTTTGAAGCACCTAATTGCTTTGCTAAAACACAAATAGTAATATTAGTGGTTTCGCTTGCCGTAACGGCAATAAACAACTCGCAATTTTCTACACGTGCTTCTTTTAAAATAGCAATTGAGGTAGAATCGCCTCGAATAACTTTAATATCTAAATGCGTGTCTGCGTAAGCTAAACTTTCTTTGTCGGTATCAATTAAAGTAATCTCTTGAGACTCATAAGACAATAATTTTGCTAAATGAAATCCAACTTCACCAGCACCAGCAATAATTATTTTCACTCGTTTTAATTTTTATTATGGTATGATTACAAATAAAAAACTGAGACTTTATGTGATAAACTAAAGCGCTTATTTTATTTTTTCTTATTCATAAAAAGGTACCACAAATATACTATAAAATAGAACTTCGATCATAAAGTTGTATTAATTTAATTATTTATAATCCTGTTATGTTTTACTTTTCGAATAGTTTATCTTTGCTCAAAATTTTTAAGATTTGACAAAAGTAAAGCCATACAAGGACAGCGACTTAGGTAAAAAAGAACAGGTAACAAAAATGTTTGATACCATCTCAGGAGATTACGATGGTTTAAATCGTGTTATTTCTTTCGGCATTGATATTAAATGGCGAAAAAAAGTGGTTAAAATAGTTAAAGAAGCAACCCCTGATACTATTTTAGATATTGCTACAGGAACAGGAGATTTAGCCATTAACCTTGCCGAAACAAATGCCACTAAAATTGTAGGTTTCGATATTAGTAGTGGCATGCTTGAAATAGGTAAGCAAAAAGTAAAAAAGAAAGGGTTGGATTCTAAAATAGAAATGATTTTAGGAGATTCTGAAAACATGCCTTTTGAAGATAATTCTTTTGATGCTATAACCGTAGCTTTTGGTGTTAGAAATTTTGAAACACTAGAAAATGGTTTGAAAGAAATATACAGGGTCCTTAAACCAAACGGTACCTTTGTTATTTTAGAAACGTCCATGCCAACAAAAACACCTTATAAACAAGGCTATAATTTTTACACAAAAAATATACTACCGTTAATAGGGAAAGCATTTTCTAAAGACAGAAGTGCATATAAATATTTATGTGAATCGGCATCGGTTTTTCCTTTTGGCGAAGCATTAAACAATATTTTACGTAATATTGGGTTTATAAATGTTGAAGATTTTCCACAAACCTTAGGTGTGGCAACCATTTATAAATCATCGAAGTAATTTTATGAAATACCTTTTTGCATTAATATCATTTTTATTTATCGTTGAAACCTCTAATGCTCAACTATTTAAAAAAGAAAAAGTTAGCTATGATGCTAATCAAGGTCGAGGATCTACAGACAACAACTTACTGCGTTGGGGCTATTTTTTAGGTATTAATAGCTACGATTTCAATTTTGATTACAACAACGACTTAAGAGACATTTATGTAAAAAAGAGTCCCGGTTTTAGTGTGGGCTTAATTGGAAACCTAAGAATTAACAAATTTATTGATGTCCGCTTAGAACCAGGTTTATTAATTTCCACGCGAGAGCTGCATTATAGTTCAGAATGGTTTCAAGGTGTGCCTGATGTTAAAGAATCTGATTTTATTAGAGAAGTAAAATCAACTTACATACACCTTCCGCTATTACTAAAACTATCTACAAAACGTATAAACAACTTTAAGCCTTTTATTGTTGGTGGTTTTTCTACGGCATTAAACTTATCTAGTAATGAGGATAACCCAGAGGACAATAAAAACGGACAATTTAGAACCACTAAAAACTCGTTGTTTTACGAGCTAGGTTTCGGTATAGACTTCTATTTGTATAATTTTAAATTTACACCATCTATACGTGGACTTTTTGGAATTAATGACGAATTAGTAAGAGACGAAGATCCTAACAGCCCATGGACCTCTAATGTTGCAAGTATGCAAACGCGAGGTGTTTTTGTTAATTTCACTTTCCAATAAATAAAGAGGTTTAAGTCTCAGATTTAACTATAAGCAATTTCAAATAAGAGTTTTGATTTAATATAATTTCATTTATTCGGAATAAATGACTCTACTCTTATTCTCCAGCTTAAAATATTTTTCTCACAGAAACGCTAAGTCTTAAAATTGTAACGAATGAAAATCAAGACTGAAAATAATTTCACAATAAGGTAAAAAATTGCAATACCACATATCAAACTGCAAATGGCGACTATAGACAGCCACTTATTTTTACCCTCTTCTAAACTCGCTAAGCAAAATAGCAGTTGCTGTAGCAACATTTAAACTTTCTGTGGCTTGTAATTCTCCAAATCTAGGAATGGATATTTTTTCGGTAATTACAGCTTCAACTTCTTTGGATACGCCATTGGCTTCATTACCCATAACCAATATTCCGTTTTTAGGTAATTCAGTTTTATAGACATTTTCACCTTCCATAAAAGCACCGTAAACCGGTAAATTACTCGTTTTTAAAAACGGAACCAAATCCACATAATTTATATTAACACGTGTTATAGACCCCATGGTAGCCTGTACAACCTTTGGATTAAAACGATCTACAGTTTCTTTACTACAAACCAATTCTGTAATTCCGAACCAATCACACAATCTAATAATAGTGCCTAAATTACCAGGATCTCTAACCGCATCTAGCACCACAATTAAACCAGTACCTTCAATAGGTTTTGCCTTCGGAATTTTAAAGATTGCCAATGCCGTATTTGGTGTCTTTAAAAAACTAATGCGTTTTAATTCTTGCTCGGACACAATGACTTCCTCTTTGGCATTAAAATTGAAAGACCTTGTAGTATATAAATTGTAAAGCTCTAAATTAGATTGTAAAAGTTCAGTTATCGTTTTAAGGCCTTCAACAACAAAAAAACCATGTTGTTGTCTATATTTTTTTTGCTTTAAACTCGTTATTAATTTTATTTGACTTTTAGAAAGCATGTAAGTATTATAATTTTTTTATAAAGAAAAGAAATTATTGATAAGATACCTCAATAGACTACTTATTTAAATACTTTTTAAGATTAAAATAATGTATTTTTGATGCTTGAACTAAGTTAGTTTATTGAATCTAATCGTTTTAACATATCACTTTTAATTTAATTATTACCCATTTGAAAAAACAACTCTCAAATATTTTACGCCTTACGCTAGCCTTGGGTTTCCTTTACTCCTGCGATGCTACAAAAAGAGTTGCTGAAGATGAACATTTACTTACTGAAACCACGGTAATTGTAAATGACAAAAAAAATAATACCGAAGAGATAAACAACCTGTTATACCAAAGGCCGAATAGAAAAATATTAGACACTCCTTTAAGATTACACATTTATAACACAGCTAGACCAAATAGAGATTCCCTTTTTGAAGCTTGGTTAGATAAAAAACCTAATCGCAGAGCGCGACTAGAAAAAAGGTATTCTAAAAAGCAAATTGATAAACTTAAAGAATCTGCCATTGGTTTTAATAATTGGTTAAAAAAAACAGGGGAAGCACCAACAGTTCTAAGCGAAGAAAAAACAAAACGTTCTGCAAAACGACTTGAAGATTACTACTTTAATAATGGTTGGTTTAATGTTAAGACTGGCTATAACATTGAAAAAAAAGACAATAAACGGGCAAAAGTTGACTATACAGTAAAAACAGGACCTGCATTTTTAATTGATTCTATAGCAAAAACAGTTAAGTCTCCTATTGTTGATTCCCTTTATAAAAAAATTCAGGGTAAAGCACTTATAGTTCAAGGCGAACAATACCGAACCAGTAGTTTTGAGCAAGAACGCGAAAGAATTTCTAATAGATTACGAAACTTAGGTGTTTACCATTTTAATCAAGATTACGTCACCTTCGAAATGGATACTATTGGTACGAACAAAAAGGTTAATGTTGGTATTAAAATTCAAGATAGAGCGATAAGAACTGCCGATTCTATTAGAAGAGAACACTTTAAAGTATATCACATTAGTGATGTCAATATTATAACCGATTATACCTTTGAGAATAGAAACAAGCCGTTTCAAGATTCCATTTCTTATGGGGGTTTTAAATTATTTAGTTATGGTAAAATGCGTTATCGTCCAAAAGCTTTAACCGACGCCGTATTTATTTCACCTGGTAAAGTTTTTAGAGATTTAGACAGGACACGAACATATAGCTACATTAATCAGCTTCGCACCTTCAAATACCCTAATATTGAATACTATGAAAATCCCGATAACACACTAAAAAGTACCATTAGGCTTACCCCTTTAAAAAAGTTTAATTTAGATTTTAGTGCCGATGTTTCGCAAAGCGACATTCAAACCGTTGGTTTTTCATTAAACCCAAGTTTACAAATTAGAAATATTTTTGGAGGAGCAGAAACCTTAGCTATTTCGGGAATCGCATCAATTGGAGCTTCAAAAGACCTAAGAGAAGATGGCGATCCGTTTTTTGATATTAATGAGTTTGGAGCCGATTTAAAATTAACCATACCAAGAATATTTTCACCTTTTTATACTGAAAACATTATACCTAAATATATGTCGCCTAGCACTAGCATTGGTCTAGCAACCACTAGTCAGACTAATATTGGATTAGATAAGCAAACCTTTAGTGGGAATTTTAGTTACAACTGGTACCCAAACAAACAAGTTACTAACCGATTAGACCTTTTTAACATTCAATATGTACGAAACCTAAGGACGGAAAACTATTTTAGTATTTATACCAGTTCCTTTAATAGCTTAGAAAATATAGCTCTTGAAAGTTACAATACCCCTTCAGAGTATATAGAATTGGACGGTAATGAAAACGAACAGTTAATAGAAGAAAAAGCCAATGAGTTTATCGACTTGGTATTAAGCGATAGCAACTATGAATCAACTAATCCTAGCGACTATTTAACAGTTAGTAATATTGATGAACGTAAAAAACGGTTAACCGAAAACAACCTTATTTTATCTTCTGCCTTTAGTTTTACACAAGATAATCGTACAAACATAGTGGATAACGATTTTTCCATTTTCCGATTTAAATTAGAGTTAGCTGGTAATTTATTAGCAAGCACCTCAAAACTTCTAGGGCTTAGTAAAGATAGTGATGATAGATATGAGTTGTTTAATGTAGCCTATTCGCAATACGTTAAAACAGAATTAGACTATATAAAACACTGGAATTTAGGAAAGAAAAACACCTTAGCAACACGAGCTTTTTTTGGTATCGCTATACCTTACGGTAATTCGAATAGTATTCCGTTTTCAAAGAGTTTTTTTGGTGGTGGCCCTAATGATAACCGTGCATGGGCAGCTTATAGCTTAGGTCCAGGTAGTTCCGAAAGCACTAACGAGTTTAATGAAGCCAACTTAAAATTGGCTTTAAGTGCAGAACAACGCTTTAATTTATTCGGCAATTTAAATGGTGCATTATTTGTAGATGCTGGTAATATTTGGAATGTGTTAGACAACGTAGTAGACGACAACGCAACCTTTACCAGCATAAGTTCTCTAAAAGATATTGCTGTGGGTTCAGGTTTTGGCTTACGCTACGATTTTAGTTTTTTCGTATTCCGGTTTGACATTGGTTTTAAAACCTATGACCCGTCTTTTACAGATCAAAATCGATGGTTTAATGATTACAACTTTGCTAATGCTGTATACAACATTGGTATAAACTATCCATTTTAAGTAAATTACAGTCTTTTACACTATAACGTTTTAGTATTATTTTTGTCGTTTCAAACCAAAAAACAGCCATAAATCATTTAAAAATTGATTACTTTTGATACTTAGTAAATTCAAATTATAATTAATAAAGAAATGGGACACAACATAAAACCAGGAGTAGCAACGGGCAAAGAAGTTCAAGAAATTTTTAACCATGCTAAAGCAAACAATTACGCTTTACCAGCTGTAAATGTTATAGGATCGGATACCATAAATGGTGTTTTAGAAACGGCAAGAGATTTAAACGCTCCAGTTATCATACAATTTTCAAATGGTGGCGCACAATTTAACGCAGGTAAAGGTTTAAGTAACGATGGCCAAAAAGCAGCCATTGCAGGTGCTGTTGCAGGCGCTAAACATGTACACATTTTAGCCGAAGCTTATGGCGTTCCAGTAATATTACATACCGATCACTGTGCAAAAAAATTATTACCATGGATAGATGGTTTATTAGATGCAAGTGAAATTCATTATAAAGAAACTGGAAAATCTTTATTCAGTTCTCATATGATTGATCTTTCAGAAGAACCAATTGAAGAAAACATTGAAATCTGTAAAACATATCTTGAAAGAATGTCTAAAATGGGCATGACTTTAGAAATAGAATTAGGTATTACAGGAGGTGAAGAAGATGGTGTAGATAATTCTGATGTTGATGACTCTAAATTATATACACAACCAGAAGAGGTAGCCTATGCTTATGAAGAATTAAGTAAAGTAAGTCCTCAATTTACAATTGCAGCAGCTTTTGGAAATGTACACGGTGTATACAAGCCAGGTAACGTAAAACTAACTCCGAAAATCTTAAAGAATTCTCAAGAATTTATAACAAAAAAATATGGTGTTGAAGAAAACCATATTGACTTTGTATTCCACGGTGGGTCAGGATCTACGGTTGAAGAAATTCGTGAAGGAATTAGCTACGGTGTAATTAAAATGAATATTGATACAGATTTACAATATGCATTTATGGAAGGTATTCGAGATTACATGGGAGGTAAATCGGAATATTTAAAAGCTCAAATTGGAAACCCTGACGGAGACGATGTTCCTAATAAAAAATATTACGATCCAAGAGTTTGGTTACGTGAAGGAGAAAAGACTTTTGTAGCTAGATTGAAGAAAGCTTTCGAAGATTTAAATAATGTAAATACCTTATAATTTAAGGTAAATTTACTAGAAGTATAAAAAAAGGTTCTGTATATTACAGAACCTTTTTCTAATTACACCCCTAAAAAACAAACCCTTACAGGAGTTAGGCTAATAAAATCATTGGGGTATTACCCGAAATTTAAAAAAAGGTTTAATTTTGTAATCTGGCTTAGTTGTGGGCTTAAGTTTTAAAGCTCCCACAATGGCCGCGAATGCTCCGCATGAGCGATGGTAATTGTTACCAATCAAAATGCAAGAGTAACCCTTAACGCAGTTTTTAGATTCTTCAGATAATTTTATTCTGAAAATGATAAATAAGAACTTTAAAACAACAATACAATATGTCTTGGTTTAAAAGAAAAACAAAAGGAATTACAACAACAACTGAAGAGAAAAAAGACACGCCAAAAGGGCTGTGGTATAAATCTCCAACTGGAAAAATTGTAGATACCGAAGAGTTAGAAAAAAACTTTTATGTTAGTCCGGAAGATGGTTACCACGTTAGAATTGGTAGTAGAGAATATTTTCAAATCCTTTTTGACGATAACAAGTTTAAAGAATTAGATCCGGATTTAGAATCTAAAGATCCACTAAAATTCGAGGATACTAAAAAATACCCAGACCGTTTAAAAGCCGCTCAAAAGAAAACCAACTTAAAAGACGCCGTTCGCTGTGCTGTTGGAAAGTCTAAAGGTAAAGACCTTGTAATTGCCTGTATGGATTTTGCATTTATTGGAGGCTCTATGGGTAGTGTTGTTGGCGAAAAAATAGCAAGAGCAGCAGATTATGCTTTAAAAAACAAATTACCTTTAATGGTTATCTCTAAATCTGGAGGAGCACGAATGATGGAAGCTGCATTATCATTAATGCAATTAGCTAAAACATCGGTAAAACTAGCCCAACTAGCTGATGCAGGGCTACCTTACATCTCGTTATGTACCGACCCTACAACAGGGGGTACTACGGCATCATTTGCAATGCTAGGAGATATAAATATTAGTGAACCAGGTGCATTAATTGGATTTGCAGGGCCTCGTATTGTAAGAGATACAACAGGTAAAGAATTACCTGAAGGTTTTCAAACCTCAGAATTTTTACTAGAACATGGTTTCTTAGATTTTATAACCCTACGAAAAGACTTAAAAGACAAGGTAAATCAATATATAGATTTAATTTTAAACCAGCCTTTAAGAGCGTAGGTTAATAACATTTAAAAGGACGCCCTATTAATAATGGTTTAATAGGGCGTCTTTTATTTTACGAAAATTAAATCCTTAAACATTCTTTTTACTTTCTAAAATAAAGGCTATAGGCTTTTTAAAATACACCGAAAATACGGTACCAACGCCAACCTCACTTTTTACCTTTACATACCCACCTAAGGATTCGATATGAGCTTTTGTTATAAAAAGTCCAATCCCCAAAGCATCATCATTGTAATGAAATGTTTTATACATTTGAAATAAAGACCCTCCAAATTTTTCTAAATCAATACCAAGACCATTATCTTCTATATGAAAAACGATATACTCATTTTGAACTTCACTCGATAATTTTATAATGGTATCCCGATTTTTATCGCGGTATTTTATAGCATTGGATAAAAAGTTAAGGATAATACTATCAAGATAAGCAGGTATGGCATTTATTATATGATCTTTATCTACATAATTTTCTATAACACAATTTTTGTTTTTTGCTATTCCACTTATATTATAAATAGCTTGTTTTACGAAGTTATATAAGTTTAGTGCTTCTATTTTATTTTCATCAATAGATTTAATTTTTGCTATTTCGGTAAGATGAGAAACCGTTTGCGATAAGTTAATAACAGAACCTTTTAATAACTCGAAATTTTCATCTTTCACCAAATCATGCGATTCCTCTTCTAAAAAAGAAACTAAGGTACCTAAGTTCGATGCATGAGTTTTCAAATTATGAGTTACTATTTCAGCAAAATTAACCAATCTATTATTTTGTTCTTGTGCCAATTCAAGCAGTATTTTTAACTGAGATTTATTATCCTTACTACTTGTTATATCAAGAATTTGAGCAATAAAGTATAAAGGCTCCTCTTTTTCGTCTCTCACTAATGAAACCGATAACAAGGCCCAAATAATGTTTCCGTTTTTATGAAAATATCTTTTTTCTATTTGATATTTATCAATTTCTCCTTTTAGTAAGCGTTGCATATTTTCAAGGTCGATATTTAAATCCTCTTTATGCGTAATTTGTTGAAAGGACAACTTATACAGCTCCTCTTTTGAGTAACCTAAATATTTAACGATACTATTATTAACTTTAACCCATTCGCCCTTTAAACCTACAATAGCTATTCCGCCATTAGCAAAATCAAATATGTTTTTGAAGAGTTGATCTTTTACAAGCTTAATATTATCAGGCATATAGTGTAGTTTAGTCTTACTAAAAATAGCCTTTTTTTTTCTATTTTTAAAACTCTTACATTATTAATTACACTAGATGAGAAAAGATTTTTCACATAATATTCTAAACATTAAATTATTCACTATATTTGCCGCTCGAAAGAAAAACTTTCGTGTACATAAAAATCATTTACAATAATATTAGCATGTATTTATCAAAAGAAGCAAAAGAAGAGTTATTCGCAAAACACGGTAAAGGAAAAAACGATACTGGTAGTGCAGAAGGACAAATTGCGTTATTTACGCAAAGAATTAACCACTTAACAGAACACTTAAAACAAAATCGTAAAGATTATAACACTGAGCGTTCTTTAGTAAAATTAGTAGGTAAAAGAAGAAGCTTACTTGATTACTTAACTAAAAAGGATATTTTAAGATATCGTGCAATAGTTAAAGAATTAGGTTTAAGAAAATAAACTTAAATATAAAAAACCACGTTTTTACAACGTGGTTTTTTGTTTTTGCGTTAGGGATTGTAGTGGAAAGCCCACAGCCCGACGTAGGAGGAGCCAGGACTTGAAACGTAAAGCCCGACCCCTTGTGGGTAACGCCCAAATTATATAACTCGAGCGTAAGAGTTTAAATAACGCATTTAGAAGAAGCTAGATCCTGAAACGAGTTCGGGACTAAAGGTTTTTCATTGGTCAAGAGACATTTAATTGTCGCACACAACAACTACACACAACAACACAACGACCATTGTTTAACATGATTTAGGCATGCATATGCTTGAATTACAAGAAAAAATTTATGATTCCAAAAGTTTTTAAAGAGGTTATTGACCTAGGAGACGGTAGAGAAATTTCTATCGAAACCGGAAAATTAGCAAAACAGGCACATGGCTCTGTTGTTGTTCAATCTGGAAAATGTATGCTTTTGTGTACAGTTGTTTCCAATTACAAACAAGCAGATGTTGACTTTTTACCTTTAACGGTAGATTACAGAGAAAAATTTGCTGCTGCAGGACGTTACCCAGGAGGTTTCTTTAAAAGAGAAGCAAGACCTAGTGACGGAGAAGTTTTAACTATGCGTTTAGTGGATCGTGTTTTACGTCCATTATTCCCAAAAGATTACCATTCTGAAACTCAGGTGATGATCCAATTAATGTCTCATGATGATGATGTTATGCCAGATGCTATGGCAGGTTTAGCAGCTTCGGCGGCTATTCAATTATCAGATTTCCCTTTTGAATGTCCAATTTCTGAAGCAAGAGTTGGTCGTGTAAATGGTGAATTTGTAATTAACCCAACACGTGCTCAATTAGCAGAATCTGACATCGATATGATGATTGGTGCTTCTGCCGATTCTGTTATGATGGTTGAGGGTGAAATGGATGAGATTTCTGAAGAGGAAATGACTGAAGCCATTAAGTTTGCGCACGAAGCTATTAAAGTACAATGTGCTGCTCAAGTTGCATTAGCCGAGGCTTTTGGTAAAAAAGAAGTACGTGAGTATGAAGGTGAAAGAGAAGAAGCTGATTTAGCTGCTAAGATTCACGATATGGCTTATGATAAAGTATACGCTATTGCTAAAGCAGGTTCTGCTAAGCATGAGCGTAGTGCTGCATTTGCTGAGATTAAAGAAGAAATTAAAGCTAGTTTTACTGAAGAAGAACAAGCTGATTTTGGTGGATTAATTTCTAAGTATTATAGTAAAGCTGAAAAAGCTGCTGTTAGAGATTTAACATTAAATGAAGGTTTACGTTTAGATGGCCGTAAAACAGATGAAATTAGACCAATATGGTGTGAGGTTGATTATTTACCTTCTACACACGGATCGTCTATATTTACACGTGGGGAAACTCAAGCTTTAGCTACAGTTACTTTAGGTACAAGTAGAGAAGCAAACCAAATAGATATGCCATCTTTTGAAGGTGAAGAGCGTTTCTATTTACACTATAACTTCCCTCCTTTTTGTACTGGTGAAGCTAGACCTATTCGTGGTACTTCTCGTCGTGAGGTAGGACATGGTAATTTAGCGCAACGTGCTTTAAAAGGTATGGTTCCTGAAGATTGCCCGTATACTGTACGTGTAGTATCTGAGGTATTAGAATCGAACGGATCGTCTTCTATGGCAACTGTTTGTGCTGGTACTATGGCTATGATGGATGCCGGTGTGCAAATGAAAAAACCAGTTTCTGGTATTGCTATGGGATTAATCTCGGATGCTGATTCTGGAAAATATGCTGTTTTATCTGATATTTTAGGTGATGAAGATCACTTAGGAGATATGGATTTTAAAGTAACAGGAACAGCTGATGGTATTACGGCTTGCCAAATGGATATTAAAGTTAAAGGATTATCTTACGAAATTCTTGTAAATGCTTTAAAACAAGCCCGCGATGGTCGTTTACATATTTTGGGTAAAATTACCGAAACTATTGAAACACCAAATGCAGATGTTAAAGATCACGCACCTACAATGGTTTCTAGACGTGTTCCTAATGAATTTATTGGTGCGTTAATTGGACCAGGAGGAAAAGTGATTCAAGAAATGCAAAAGGAAACAGATACAACTATCGTTATTAACGAAGATCCTGTTACCGAAGAAGGGATTGTTGAAATTTTAGGTGTTGGAAGAAAAGGTATTGATGCTGTTTTAGCAAAAATAGATTCTATCTTATTTAAGCCTGAAGTGGGTAGCGTTTACGAAGTAAAGGTTATTAAAATGTTAGATTTTGGTGCTGTTGTAGAATACATAGATGCTCCAGGAAACGAAGTTTTATTACACGTAAGCGAATTAGCTTGGGAACGTACTGAAAACGTTACCGATGTAGTTAATATGGGCGATGTATTTGATGTTAAATACTTTGGAATAGATAAACGTACTCGTAAAGAGAAAGTGTCTAGAAAAGCGCTTTTACCGAAACCAGAAGGTTATGTTGAAAGACCACCAAGAGACAACTCTAGAGATAGTCGTGGTGGACGCGATAACAGAGGTAGAGATAATCGAGGACGCGATAACCGTCGTGATGATAGAAAACCAAGAGAAGATAAAAAGGAAAATTAAACCCTTTTAAATTCAATAAATTAAAAAACCGTTTCAAATTATTTGAAACGGTTTTTTTTTATAAACTTTTTTATCTTTTAATTAAGAACATTTCTATCATGCTAGCTAATAGAAACTCTTAATTCTATTAAATACCAATATCCTCTGTTTTTTTCGAAGGTATTGCTTCCACACTCATTTTAGTATCGTATTTTTCAAATACTTTCTTTAAAATGTATTTTCCTAACTTCATTTTTTCTAAAATAACATCCCCATTAAAGGAGTACCCAGATCTTAAATTTAACTTTTGAGTTTCTGGTAAATCTATTAATACATAAAAGTTATTATCAACTTCTTTCCTATTAGGAATAAAGCTTAAGGTTCCTTTTATGGGCCCGTATTGATAGTAATAATACGCATCTAATTTTAAATGCGTAGTTTGCCCTTCTTTTAAATACTTTAAATCCTGCTCCTTTACTCGTGCTCGAGCATAAAAACTTTCAGAATCTGGTGTTATAGAAATTAAAGATTCCCCTTTATTTATAAAACTTAAATTTTGGTTTTGGGTAAAAACATTTACAATAACCCCATCTAGATTTGCAATTAAAAACTGCCTATTATCTGCGGCTTGAACAATATCAATAGATTTCTCCCTAGTTTCTAATTTAGAATTTACATTCTCTTTTTGTTGATCTAATCGGTTTTGAGAGGCTATTAAATCAGAAATTTGAATTTCTAAAGTGTTTTTACTTTGTAAATACTCGTTTTTTAAAGAACTAAATTGGCCTTGTAATTGGCTTTTTAGATTTCTTAATTGCACATACTGACTTCTAGCCGTTAAATAATCATCATTGGCTTGCCTAAGCTCAATTAAACTAATAACTTCTTTTTTGTACATAATAGAGTCCGAGCTTAATTTATTTCGCTTAATATTAATTTGCTCATTTAATAAATACGCCTGCTGCTCAATACTTCTTAATTCATTAGTAATTTTTTTGCGATTATTAATATATTGTATAGAGTCTAATCCAATCTGTTTTTTAAAAAATGCAACCTTTTCCTCTATATTTAATTTATCAATATCAATGGATTTATTCTGTTGAAAAATGGTAACAAACTCGCCACTTGCATTATCAATTTCCATTAAAGTATCGCCTTTAGTAACACGGTCTCCCTTACTTACAAAGGTTTTTCTTGGAATAATTTCAAAAGGGGCCTTAAAATTAATTTCTGGGTTTTTTGATATGATTTCACCATAATTATAAGATACAACATCATTTACAGGAATTACAAAAAACCCTAGTACAACAATACCTATAAAGACCAATAAAATCCTAAAGAAAATTTTAATAAAATTAATTTCCTTGGTTTCATATAATCGTTTATTATCTAAGCTATATCTACTCATTTTATTATTGAAGCATTAATTTTCCGTTATCCAATACATACGTTTTATCGAATTCCATATGACTAACAGCCTCATGAGATATTATTAAAAACGCTTTTTTAGAGTTCATTAAGGTGTTTTCTATAACCATTCTAGAGGTAGTATCAATTCCAGATAAAACCTCATCTAACATTATAATACTAGCGTTACTAAGAAGGGCACGAAGTAATAATATTTTTTTTCGCTGACCGGTAGACAGGTTTTTACCGTTTTCACTTATTTTATAATCTAAACCTTCACTATTCGAAATTACAAAGTCGTAGAAATCAATCTTTTTAGCCATTTCAACAACTTTATTTACATCTATATTTTTACCAAAAGTTATATTATAAAGTAAACTTTCATTGAATAAAATATCTTCATTACTTACTAATAACACATTATCTCTAATGGTATTTTTATCAAATAATTTAACATCAACATCATTAATTTTAATAGCACCTTTACTTGGGCTATATAATAATGCTAAAATTTTACAGAAGGTAGATTTACCTGATCCATTTTTGCCTTCTATTTTAATTTTTTCTCCTTTATTTATATTAATGTTTATATCATTTAGAATTGGTGTCCCTGGCATGTACTCGAATCCTACATGAAGAAAATCAACACTAGAAACATCAACATTTGTTATAGCCTCTTCGGTAGTTGCTGCGGTTTCTTTTTCATTAAAATCAAAGTACCGTTTTAAGATAACTAAGTTTTCTTGCAAGGTTAAATTTTCACTTAATATACTACTTAAAGAGCTAAATATTTTTGATGATAATGCCAAAAAAGTAATGATTTGCCCTAAGGTAATGGTTTGATATAAAATGGCATCTTTAGACAATAAGGTTAATATGGTAAGTCCTGCAAACAATGTAATTAAGGATACTACCGTAGAATTAAAAATACTATAGTATTTAACTTTAGTTTGAATGGCAATAAGCTCGTCAATATTATCATTTACCTTTTCGGAAAATACGTTTTCAATTTTAAAACTTTTAATAACCTGAATACCTTCAATTTTTTCAATCATAGTTGAAAAGTAATTTGCTTTTATAGCAAATCTTTTCATTTCGTTAGTTTTTAAAATTGGGGTCATAATCCTAAACCAAATATAGAATAGAATCATTACCACTAAAACGATACTTGTAAGCTGCCAATCTATAAAAAGTAATAGGATAAGAGAGTAAATTGAAACGACAACATCTACTAATATCCGAGTAAAAAACCTTAAAAAGAAATCTTTTAATTTTCTTGAATCGCTTAACCGTTCTGTTAAATCTCCGCGTCTAAAATTCTGAATAAAACGAATGGAGAAATCATTTAATTTTTGATCGAATGTGCCTAAAAAATACTTATCCAAAATATTCCCTAAATGAATACTAATAAACCTTTTATAGAGCGATATTACAATATTAAAAATTCTAAATATGGCAACTCCAATTACAAACAGAACTAAGATATTTAGTTGAAAACTAGGTAAAACCTTATCAATTAATATTTGATTAATAAAAACCGCTAACTGTGTAACACTTGCAGCAAAAATTGCTGTAAAAATGTATATATACCACAACTTCCTATCCGATTTTAAACCTTTAAGCAATTTAAGATACATGCTCTCTTGGGCCACAGGATAGTCCGGATGTATAATAGGCCTTTTGTCTTTGGCTTTTACAGTTAAAATTAAAGGTGCCTTAATTTTAACTTTACTTCTATTTATCCCTAAAGTTTTAAAATGCTCGGGAATATCTAGCAGGTCTTGATTAAAAATTAAATCTTCTAAAAACTTTTTTTCTAATGTTTTATCACTAAACGGATAATTTTCTTGGTAATACCCAAAATACATTAGTTTATTAAATAATGTGGTTACATCATTATCGCTTAAGGCTTTATTCTTATCTATTTTATAGGTTTCAAGTTCGCGATTAATAATAATATCTAATCGTTCTTGCATGGACACCTGATCCAGATAGCTATCTGAATAATGTGCTATCTTTTTTAACTTTTGTAAGGTGATATAGTAGGTTTTTACCCGAGTAGAATCAAAAACCTTAAGTCTTCCTCGTTTTATGCCGTTTACCACTATATAATGTAACTCGTCTTTATGTGTAATAGGAATTATAAACGGAAATAAGTCTTTAAAGTATGCTGTGTTATTTTTAGTTGTATTAACATCTAAAAGGCTAAAATTTGATTCGCAACCATTATGATCAAAAAATGTTTTTAAATCGCTCATTCTAGAGCCATACTGATTTAAAAATATTTCATCCTTTATGTAATCTCTACTTACATTTTTATGTAAAATATTATAAACCGTTTTTACAGCACTTATACCACAATCGTTATTTCTAATTTGTTGGTCTATCATGAACTATTACTGTTATGCTATTCGGGTTTTAAGAGCCTCAAATATATTGTATTTATTTTTAAACGTATTTTTTATAAATGACCTTCCAGTTAGCGTACATACTACTAGCATTACTAAATCTATTTTCGGGATTTGATTCTAAACATTTTATTATAAATTGTTTTACTTGAACTGGCATTCTTCGTTTTAAAAACGCTTTGTTTTCACTTAAATTTAGCTGTTGTTTTTCATCAACCATAGTTTTCCAAGTATCGGCTTTAAATGGTAAATCTTTTGTAAAAACATAATATATAATAAGCCCTATTTGATACACCTCAGACTGAAAATGAGTCACTTTCGAGAAACGCCTATCTATAGACCTTAATGCTCTTTCTGGTGGAATAAAAGCGTAAACTCCGCCATTTCTAACTTTCCCCTTGTTTATTTCGTTATTAAATTCAACTTTATTGGAATAGCCAAAATCAATAATTACAGGAACACCATTTTTTTTAACTAGAATGTTACTAAAATGGATATCGCCATGATAAACGTTGTTTTGGTGAATTATAGAAAACCCTTTAAGCATTTTTAAAATAAGCTTCAACTTCTCAGAGGTTTTTAACTTATTTGCTTTTACAAATTTAGAAATACTAATGCCGTCAATTTGCTTTAATAAAATATAGGGCTGCCTATTATAAGTTTTAAATCCAAGAGTTTTATTTATATAGATAGAATTAAATTTATTAGCAAAATTATATTCTTCTTTAAAATGAAAACTGTATTTATCGAAGCTTTTTTCATCCTTAAACTTTAATTTATTGAGCAGTTTTATAACTCGTTTTCTATTCGTATTTAAGTCTCGAACCAAATAAACATCTGTTATTTTATTATTCCCTAAAACGGATAACACTTTATAATTTAAAAACGTATCCTTGTCTTGAAACAAGGTTTCAAATTCAACTAACTTTTCAACCTTACCGTCAGGAATAATCCATTTTCTCTTTGTTAAATCATTAAAAAAGGTTTGTAATTGATCCTTTAGTAAGGTTTCCTCCTCATTATTTTTTAATTTGAATTCTGCTTTATAATACCCAAAAACTTTATCTAAAGAATTAGGCATTTCAAAATGGTTTAAAAAATGAAAAATGGTTTCATTAATTAAAAATACTTTTGTTCGCTTTGCAGAAATTACAGCAAAATACTCAAGTTCTTGGTTTTTGTTCTTTTCTGAGCTGAGTTCTATATAACTAGAAAGTTTGTACATAGCAGGCGGTACAGTAATTTACTTGGTTTTAAAATGCCTAATTTCTACAATTATTTTTGGAGATTAGCACATTTAAATCTTTTATGAACGTTAAAAAGGGGGAATAAATTTAGTAAAGTATATTTATAATAACTCTCCTAGTCTCTTAAGTTTTAAGCAAAAAAAACAGGTTTACTTGTGTAACCTGTTTTTTTAAAAATTATATAAATTCTATCCTTCAATATAGATTGGCACATCACATCCATATCCACCGCCATTACTAGAACTTGATGAACTTGATGAGCTTGATGAAGAAGATTTTGAACTAGAACTTGAACCAGAACCTTTTTTACATTTTCTTTTCTTCTTTTTTCTACCTCCTGCTATAACCTCATCTATTTGTGTATAGTTTAAATCTTTAATTAAGTCGTTTAAATTTAGCATAGTAGTATATTTAAGAGTTAATAACAATTACTTTACAAATCTAATTCAAACCTAATAATTAAGCATCTCTCTTTAACGAGTATAAAAGTAATTTGGTCTAAATTACCACACGACACAGCTTAATTCCTACAACATTAGAGCTACTTTGTAATTAAATCGAGCTTAACTGAATTAAAATACCACTTGTATTTGGCTGTAATAACATCTAATTCAGACTTTAACAAATTTCTTTTAGCAATTGCAAAATTAAAAGCATTAATTTTTCCTTCTTCATATTTAAGCTTTGAGGTTCTAAAAGATTCGGTAGACGATAATAAAACCTCGTTAGAAGATTTATACTCTACAATGGCATCTCCAATATCCTGATAGGCCTTTTCTACCTCAAAAATTAAATTATTATTAACTAACTGTTTTGCCATGATAGCCTTTTCATGATCTAATTTGGCAACCTGAACATCATAACTATTTTTTAAACCATTAAAAATTGGAATACTTAAACTTGCTCCTATAGAGTTAGTTTTATTATCTCCTATTTGAGTTCCAAAAGGAAAAATATCTTCATTATCTTCCGATAGACTTTTCACATAAAAGGATTCTACTTGATATTTTAGGCTTAATTTTGGTAAAACGCTTCCTCTAATTTCTCCTATTGATGCTTCTGCTATTTCTACATTATAATCTGCACTTTTAGAGATTGGATTATTTGCAAGAACTTTATCTATATAATAGGACTTATCCTTTAACGTAGATTCATCTACCTCAAATAGGTTGTCAAAAAAAACAACTTTATCAGTATCTACCTTATAATTTAATAGATAAAGTAAATTTAATAAGGCTCTGTTTTTACTATTCTCACCTAATTCCACATTTTTTTTATCTATGGCGTGTTCCGCAACAGCGTCATATAACTCACTTTTTGCAATATAACCATAGTTTAAAGCATCGTTTAACCTGTTAATTTGTTTATCACTTTCGGCTAATTGGTTATTTAATAATTTTAAATATTCATCATTAAACATAACATCTAAATAATACTGCGCTATAGTTAACAATACATTTCTTTTAGCAATTTTAGAGTCGGCTTCAGATTTTTTAACACTAGCCTGTGATTTTTTAAAACTACTCAAACTGGAAAAGTTTAATAAATCCATTGAGGCAGTTAAATACAAATCGTTAGAAAGAAAATCTTCGTTAGCTCTAGTATTGGTTGATGGCTCTATATTAAACCCAAACTCATAATCTTGAGTAGCTCCAATACTTACATCGGGTAGAAAATGCCATTTAGCTCTTTTACTTAACAGCTTTTGCTTTTCGACCTCCATCTCATTTTGTTTTAAATCTAAATTATTTCTAATAGCTAAAATAAAACAACCTTCTAAGGTTAATTCTAGCTCTCCATTAGTTTGAGAATGTATAACCCCAACACTTAAAAAACTAATAATTAATAGTAGAAAACACTTCATATATAGGTTTTTAGGACTTAAAAATTTTCATGCAAGATATAGAAATTTAAAAAAAAATAAAGTTTTTTGTAACATTTTGAATAGTTACAGCGTATAACTATTGAACGACCTATTTATTCACAAATTAAATTCAGGACACATTAGATGAGACAACTTAAAATTACGAAGCAGGTTACCAATAGAGAAACCGCTTCGTTAGATAAATATCTACAGGAAATTGGTAAGGTTGATTTAATTACAGCCGACGAAGAAGTTGAATTAGCACAACGTATTAAAGCTGGCGATCAAGTAGCTTTAGAAAAGTTAACGAAGGCTAATTTACGTTTCGTTGTATCTGTAGCAAAGCAATACCAAAACCAAGGACTAACATTACCGGATTTAATTAATGAAGGAAATTTAGGTTTAATTAAAGCGGCACAACGTTTTGATGAAACTCGTGGTTTTAAATTTATATCGTATGCAGTTTGGTGGATTCGTCAATCGATTCTTCAAGCTTTAGCTGAACAATCTCGTATTGTACGTTTACCATTAAATAAAATTGGTTCTATTAATAAAATTAATAAAACATTTGCCTTTTTAGAGCAAAGTCATGAGCGTCCTCCTTCTGCTGAAGAAATTGCAAAAGAATTGGATATGACGATTAACGATGTTAAAGAGTCTATGAAAAACTCTGGTCGTCATGTAAGTATGGATGCGCCTTTAGTTGAAGGTGAAGATTCTAACTTATACGATGTATTAAACTCAGGAGAATCTCCAAACCCAGACCGTGAATTGCTACATGAATCTTTACGTACTGAAATTGAACGTGCTCTTGAAACATTAACACCGCGTGAAGCAGATGTTATTCGTTTATACTTTGGTTTAGGCAACCAACACCCAATGACTCTAGAAGAAATTGGTGAAACGTTCGACCTAACTCGTGAGCGTGTTAGACAAATTAAAGAAAAAGCTATTCGTAGGTTAAAACATACCTCTAGAAGTAAAATATTAAAAACGTATTTAGGTTAGTAATTATTAAAAATTACGACTAAATTCCAGTAACAACAGTTACAACATAACTGTTCGTTTTTTGATTGATGAAAGAACCCGCGGCTGATTACCGCGGGTTTATTCATTTTAACACACTTCTTTTTGTCATAGCACCAACAAACTTATCACTATATTGGTTACCTACTAAATACTATTTGTTACAATAGTGAAGTAAAACCAAACTTTGTTATAAAGGGCTTAAAATCCCTATTTAACCAAACGCAAACCAAAACATCGCTAATAAAATTACTAGAGTACTAGTAAAAAAAGAAAATAATTTTTTCAAATTATAGAAGATCTATTGACTTCCAACTAATAAAAAACTTTAGCTTTGCGAAAACAAAACAAATAACACAAACATGTCTTCTAAATTAATTGCGCCTTCAATGCTAGCTGCCGATTTTGGCAATTTACAACGTGATACAGAAATGGTTAACAAAAGTGAAGCCGATTGGTTTCATATTGATGTTATGGATGGACACTTTGTTCCAAACATTTCTTATGGTATGCCAGTTATTGAAGCCATAAAAAAGCACGCTACAAAGCCTTTAGACGTGCACTTAATGATTGAAAAACCAGAGCGCTATATTGAGGAGTTTGCTAAAGTAGGAGCAGATATTATTACCGTGCACCATGAATCTACAGTACATTTGCACCGCACACTTACTCAAATTGAAGATGCAGGATGTAAAGCCGGTGTTGTTTTAAACTTAACCACACCTGTATCTGTCCTAGAAGATATTTTACCTAAATGTTACATGGTTTTACTCATGTCTATAAATCCAGGTTTTGGTGGTCAAAAGTTTGAAGACATCACCTACAATCGGGTAAAAAAATTGCGTAAAATGATTAACGAACAAGGTTTAAATACCCGAATTGAAATTGATGGTGGTGTTACCAACAAAAACATAAAGAAATTAGTTGAAGCTGGTGCAGATGTATTTGTTGCTGGAAGCCATGTTTTTAAAAGCTCTAATCAACAAGAAACTATTAAAGAGTTAAAAGCAATTGCTAATTCTTAAATTTGTTTAATAAAATAATATAATAGATCGGTTGTAGACACAATTCCAACAGGCACGCCATCATCTACAACCGGAACAGCATGAAACTCTCGATCTGCTAATAGCTTTGCTACTTCCTTAATAGAGGTGTCGCCAGTAACTGTTACAACATCTTTAACCATAACTTGTTCAATTGTAAAGGCATTATATACTACCGAGTTAACAGTTCTGCTGTCTTCTGGAACTTCTTCAGAAAAACTAATACGCATTAAATCAGTATAACTAACCATGCCTACTATAACGCCGTGAGACACCACAGGGATATGTTTTATTTTATGTCTATTAAATAGCATTTCTACCCTATCTAAATCCTCTCTTGGGCTAATTGCAATAATATTTTTAGTCATTATCGTAGAAATCGGAATGTGTGGTACCATGGCTTATATGTTTTAAATTACGGGGTAAATTTACTTCAGAAATTATATAGATTTCATGACAATTATCACTTCTACTAAAATAATAACCAAGGCATTAAAATAAGGTCGTCTTAAAATTGTTTTAGCAAATACTTTATTAAATCGGTAGTCGTAACAATTCCTTTTAGTTCATTATCATCTACCACTGGCAACGCATGAAAGTCTTTGGATGCTAATAATTCAGAAACTTCTTTTATTGAGTTTGTAGAAGAAACCGTTACTATATTTCTTTTCATAACTTGATCGATAGTGAACATATTATTTACCATGACATCTATTGCATTATCATTTTCATTGGTTATATCGGCAAAACTAAGGCGTAATAAATCACTATAGCTTAGCATACCTACAATTACGTTACCATTAACAACAGGAATATGTCTTATCTTATGTTTTTTAAATAAATGCTCGGCGGTTTCTAATTTATCAGTTTTGTTCAATGTGATGACATCTTTGGTCATTATCATTGATATTGGTGCTTTTCGTATCATAACATTTAAGCTTAAAATTATTCCTTAAAATTACATAACCTTAGCTTTCTTTTTTATGATAAAAGTCATGGCTTAAATACTAGTAACTAGGATAATTAAAATTTAGCATTTGCCGTACCTTATAATAAATTATGGGAAATTGATTTCTAAAAGTTTTAGGTGTTTCAATAAAGGTTTCTAGTATAACTGCTAGCAACTCAAAATCATTAGTAAAGGCGTAGTCCCTTATATAATCGGAATTCACTAATTTATTTTTTAAAATTTCATCATCAGAAATTAGTGCTCTGAGTTCATTAAAAGTATCTATAAAAATCACTGAATTTATATCCTCTTGATAAATACTATTAAAATGAATAGCATGAGCAAATTCGTGAATTCCTAGATTAAGTTTATCGTCTTCAATCTTATACCCCTCAACAAAACTATCCCATGATAGTACTAACGTATTCACGTTTGCATTAAACTCGCCTTTATGAAAAACATTATTCACTTCAGAAAAATATGTAGTTGGGTAAATAACAACATTTTTTACCGCCTTAATACTAAAATCTCTAAATCCGAAAGTAAGCATCATTGCTGTAGCAGACACGAGCACTTTTACCTCATCTGTTATCTCAAAACCTTCTTTACCTACAAATACCTTGCTTTGCATAAAAACCGCAATACGGTGCCTAAAATAACCTTGGCACTTAGCATCTAACCGCTTATAAAATGTAAACTGCTCATTTAATATTTTAATTTGATTTCCATTAAGTTTTTTACGAAAAAGATAAAAATGTACAAATGCGGGACGTTTAGTAAAAAAAGTATAAGTCATTTCAAACCCATCCAATATGCTGGTAATTACTTTTCTAATAAAAATAAGTATTAAAATAATTACAAGTCCTATTAGAATAGATAAAATAATCGTTCCTATATAATATGAATCTGGATTGTTTTGCAAAGGGTATAAATGAAATTTAAGCCACTGTAAAATTAGCCTATTTAGCTTATCAATGGGGTTTATTCTTCAAAACTTATTCCACAACAAAGTGCTATTAAGAAAAACCTTAGATTTCTTTTAAATTTTATGAGAAATTTAAGATTGATCATTTCATTTACTATGCTCTAGATAGTATATTTAATGGATAACTAAAATATAAAGATATGAAAACACTATATGAAGCTACCACCATAGCTATAGGAGGACGAAAAGGAAAAGTAAAATCTGAAGATGGTCCATTGGATTTAAATTTATCCGTACCAAAATCTATGGGTGGTTCTGGAGGCGATGGTGCTAACCCAGAACAATTTTTCGGAGCAGCTTATGCCGCTTGTTTTGGAGGAGCTATACAAGCAGTTGCCGAGAACGAAAAAATTAAAATTGACAATGATAAATTAAGTGTAAGTGCAACTATAGGATTCTGTAAAGATGAGGACGGCTTCTTTTTAGAGGCCACCCTAGATTGTTACATTCCGGGTGTCGATATTAAAACTGGAGAAGATTTAGTTGAGAGCGCCCATGAAATTTGTCCGTTTAGCAAGGCTACACGCGATAATATTACGGTTAGATTAAATTTATTGTTGGATGAATAATCTAAATTAATTTATAAGTATAAAAAAATCACTTCAAATGAAGTGATTTTTTTTGTGACCGCGAAGGGATTCGAACCCCCAACCCTCAGAGCCGAAATCTGATATTCTATCCAGTTGAACTACGCAGCCATTTATTTATTTTTCAATATATTTTTTATAAAGTCTCTTCCACTTCCTGTTTTAAAATATTTTTCTCTTAATACTGATTCTTCTCGTGTTAAAAATTTCTCGAAATATACTAACCTCCAAGGAATATAGCCCTTAGTTGATTTAGTTTTTCCACTATTATGTTCTTTTAACCGCTTTTTTAAATCATCTGAGTGACCTTTGTACAGCCTTCCATCAACATCACTCTCTAAAACATAAGTATAGTACACTTTCATATGTAACGAAATCTGATATTCCCTGCCTGTGCCGGCAGGCAGGTATCCAGTTGAACTACGCAGCCATTTTAATTATATAATTGTTTTTAGAAACTCTATTCCATCTTCAGACTTTAAATATTTATGATAATCTTTTGCCTCAATTTGAGATGTAAATACTTTCGAATATACTAAAACCCAAGGCCTGTATCCTTTAGTTTCTTTATGTTCTCCCATGTTATGCTGTACGAGTCTTTTTTCTAAATCTTGAGTTAACCCTTTATATATCCGGTTATTTTTTTCACTTCTTATTACATACACATAGTAAATCATCAAAACTACTTTTTAGGCTCTCAAAATTACGGCAAACATATCTAAAATTCTAACCAATTAATGCACAAGGTTAGTTTTGAAAAAGTAAGAAGCCTGTCAAATTATGATAATTTTGCTTTTACAATATTAGAAATAGTTTTACCATCAGCTTGTCCAGCTAATTCTTTACTTACCATGCCCATAACCTTACCCATATCTTTCATGCCATCTGCTCCTACTTGCTCAATAGTTGCCACAACAACTTTTTCAATTTCCTCATCGGTTAATGCTTCTGGTAAAAACTGACTAATAACTTCAGCTTCATCAATTTCTGGCAATGCCAAATCCTTTCTATCTTGTTCTAAATAAATAGCAGCACTATCTTTACGTTGTTTTACTAGTTTTTGAAGTATTTTAAGCTCTTGCTCTTCTGTTAAGTCTTCTTTAGCTCCACTTTCTGTCTGTGCTAATAAAATAGCCGATTTAACGGCACGCAACGCTGTTAAAGCTGTTTGATCTTTTGATTTCATCGCTTCTTTTAAAGCCGACATTACTTCTTGTTGTAAACCCATAATTTTTCATTATTTACTTAATGCGAAGATAGAAAAAAGATACAAGCATGAATAAAAAAAAGAGGTATTAAAAAAGATACCCTCCTTAAAAAGGTATGACAAAGCCACACTAAATAAAAAGCCCGAAAAGTTGAGGGAACTTTTCGGGCTTCTAATTAACACACTAGGTTAAATTGGTGATAATTTAATCCACATTATCATGTAGGAATGAATTATTACTTCTTAATTGAATATCATCATTATCATCTAAACCAATGCTTGTTCTTGACATATTAGTTTCTGATGAATGTTTTGCTGCTTTTAAATCTACACCTTGCCTTTTATACGCTGGCTCCTTTTCAATATCATCAATTTTGGCATTGTTGAATTTATAATTGAAGTCTTTCATTTTGCGTCTGCGCTCTTCGGCACGTTCTTTTAGCAAATCTGAAATTGGGCTATTCATAGGATCTACATCATCATTTTCGTCTTCATTTACAGTAGGTTCAACAACCACTTTCTTTTCAAAAACAATTTCCTCTTCAACGTCTTCTAAAACGTCTTTCGAAGTTTGTTTAGACTTCGTTTTGGCACCATCTAATTCGGCATAATCATCTAAAGTATAACGAATATCACCATCTTCATTAGTTTCATTAACATTAACTAACTCCACGTAATCGTTAACATGAATACTTTTTACTTCTTCATTTAAATCATGAGAAATAATAGTTTCATCCTGAACCTTTTCTTTTTTCGCTTCTTTTATTTCTTCTTTTTTATCCTTTTTAGTTTCATCACTAGTTGACGATATTGGCATATCGAAGGTTAATGTAATTTGTTTCTCTTCCTCAATATAGTCTGAGATCAGTTCAACATCTGCAACGCTTTCAGGATCAGCCGCCATTCTTGTAACTGGCTTAATGATAAAACTATCATCTTCATTCAAATTAGAAATATTTGCACTTACCTCATCGTAAACCACATTAATATTCTTAATAAGATCTGAAGTTGGTATTAAATCTATTTCATTTTCAACTTTCTTAACTTCTGATTTTTTTACAAAAACCACATCTTCTTCTGGTTCTAAATCTAAAGTATGACGAACAACTGGCGCTTCTTTCTTTTCTTCTAAAACTATAGTAGGCTCGATTATTACAGGTTCTTTATCTTGAGCATCTAGATCTTGCTCTTCACTTAAAGAATGTACAACCTTTTTAGTTTCTGTATTAGAAATTTCATCTTGTTGCTCGATATCAAAACCTGTAGCAATAATTGTTACAGCAATAGACTCTTCTAACGATTCATCCTCACCAACACCCATAATGATGTTTGCGCCATGACCTGCTTCGGTTTGAATATGATCATTAATTTCTCCTATTTCATCGATAGTTATTTCTTGAGCACCGGAAACAATTAACAACAATACGTTTTTAGCACCAGTAATTTTATTATCGTTTAATAATGGTGAATCAAGTGCCTTTCTAATAGCATCTTGTGCACGATTTTGGCCTGAAGCTAAGGCAGACCCCATAATAGCAGTACCACTATTACTTAATACTGTTTTAGCATCACGTAAATCTATATTTTGTGTGTAGTGATGTGTAATAACTTCGGCTATACCACGAGCAGCGGTAGATAACACCTCGTCAGCCTTAGAGAATCCTGCTTTAAAACCAAGATTACCGTAAACTTCACGTAGTTTGTTATTATTAATTACAATTAAAGAATCAACTACATTTCTTAACTTCTCAATACCCTTTTGAGATTGTTCGATGCGCATTCTTCCTTCAAATTGAAAAGGCATGGTTACAATACCTACAGTTAAAATGTCTAAATCTTTAGCCATTTTAGCAATTATAGGTGCTGCACCTGTTCCAGTACCACCTCCCATTCCGGCAGTAATAAACACCATTTTTGTATTGGAATCAAGCATTTGAGAAATATCGTCAAAACTTTCAACTGCAGATTGCTCACCTATATCTGGGTTTGCTCCTGCCCCTAACCCTTCGGTTAAATCTAGTCCTAATTGGATTTTATTGGGAACTCCACTGTTTTGTAAGGCTTGTGCATCTGTATTACAGATATAAAAATCAACGCCTTTAATACCTTGTTGGAACATGTGATTAATGGCATTACTACCACCACCGCCTACGCCAATGACTTTAATAACATTTGATTGATTTTTGGGTAAATCAAATGAGATACTTGTTTCGAATTCTTTTTTGCTGCTCATAAAATTCTGTTTTTCTGGGGATTTTGTACTTAATATTTTTAATTCAATGGTTGCTCTCTACGCCAATTATCACTTTTTATTAATGTGTCTATTGGACATGTTGTTCTATTTTTAAACTTACTACTCTGCATTATCTAAAAAATCTTTAACACGTTCGGTTAATTTGTCAAGAAAGGAGCGCCTTTCCTTAACAGGTTTTTCTATAACTTCTTCATCTATCTTTTCTTCTGGTATTTCAACTTCATCAACAACGACTTCTTCTTGTTGTTCTATTTTTTTACGCTCTTGACGTTTTAACCCATCTAACACCAATCCTACGGCTGTTGCAAAAAGCGGACTCGTAATATCATCATCACTATCGCCAGCCAAATGCTCGTTTGGATACCCTATTCTGGTATCCATGCCTGTAATATATTCAACTAGTTGTTTTAAATGTTTTAATTGTGCTCCACCACCAGTTAAAACAATACCTGCAATTAGCTTTTTCTTTTGCTCTTCGTGCCCGTAGTTTTTAATTTCAACATATACCTGCTCTACGATTTCAACAACCCTAGCATGTATAATTTTAGACAGATTTTTTAAAGTAATCTCTTTAGGCTCCCTTCCTCTTAAACCAGGAATAGAAACAATTTCGTTATCCTTATTTTCACCTGGCCAAGCAGAACCAAATTTTATTTTTAATAATTCAGCTTGCTTTTCAATAATTGAACATCCCTCTTTAATATCTTCAGTAATCACATTTCCTCCAAAGGGAATTACTGCGGTATGACGAATAATACCATCTCTAAAAATAGCTAAATCGGTAGTTCCTCCTCCAATATCAATTAAAGCAACACCAGCTTCTTTTTCTTCTTGACTTAAAACTGCATTGGCAGATGCTAAAGGTTCTAAAGTAATACCTTCTAGACCTAGTCCCGAGCTTTGCACACAACGCCCAATATTTCTAATTGAAGAAACTTGACCTACAACGACATGGAAATTCGCTTCTAAACGCCCCCCATACATTCCTATTGGTTCTTTAATTTCGGCTTGTCCGTCAATTTTATACTCTTGTGGCAATACATGGATAATTTCTTCTCCAGGTAGCATCACTAATTTATGTACTTGATTGATCAACCTATCGATATCATCAACATCAATAACGGTTTCAGAATTAGACCGTGTAATGTAATCGCTATGTTGTAAACTACGAATGTGCTGACCCGCTATACCAACAGTAACCTCATCAATTTTCATATCTGCCGCTGCTTCGGCCTCTTGAACAGCTTGTTGAATAGACTGAATGGTTTGCGTAATGTTATTTACAACACCTCGGTGTACACCCAAGCTTTTAGATTTACCAATACCTAAAATCTCGACTTTGCCGTATTCATTCTTACGCCCAATCATTGCCACAATTTTTGTGGTTCCTATGTCTAATCCTACTGCTAAATTATGTTCCATAGCTTAAATTTTGGTACAAATTACTTGGTTTTCAAACTCTAAATTCACTTTGCTATAATTGCCAAGTGTATTATCCTTTTGATTTTTTTTATAAAAGGCCTTTAGGTTATTAATTTTTTTATCTAAAAAATTAACATCTCCTAGTTTTACTAAAAAATCACATTTTCTTAGTCTTAAATACAGCTGTTTATTATTATCCTGATTTATCTCAAAAACATGTTTTTTTAAGAAATCATCACTTTTAATTTTACGTGCTATTTTAAAGACGTTTGTTAAATTATTTTTTTCAATTCTACCGGTAACTAAGGGTACTCTTGCCGAATAATTTTTTGACAACGGCATATACATGCCCTCATCATCAATGTAATAAGACGCATTCGCACTTACTCTTGCTATAGGTGTTTTTTGTTCTATTTCAGCGTTAAGCGTACCATTTACAGCAACATACACTTCCGCAGATTTTATTAACGGGTTAGATTTGAGGGTGTTTTCTAATTCATTCAAAACTAAAGCTTCTTTAGGCACGTTTTTAAGGCCTCCATAATTTTGTATTAACAATTTACTAACAGCCTCACTTGTTACAAAAAGGTTGTTTTCGCCAACAAATTTCACATTAGGAGCCGATACATATCTGTTCGTATTTCGAGATGAAGCAAAAGCAAACAAAAAGACCACTATGCCTAGCAAAACAACCATTTTTATGTAATTCCAATTAACTCGCAATACTAAATTCTTTTTTAATATGTTTAACTTGTTCTCCTATATCTCCTGCTCCAATAGTTAAAATAACCTGAGCCTTACTTTCGTGTATTTTGGCCAACAAGTTAGTTTTACTAACTAATTGTTTGTTTTTATTACTTATTTTACCGAGTAACCATTTTGATGTAATGCCCCTAATTGGCTGTTCTCGTGCTGGATAAATATCGAGTAACATAAGTTCATCAAACTGCGCTAAACTTTTAGCAAAATCATCGGCAAAATCCTGTGTTCTACTAAACAAATGCGGCTGAAAAACAGCCAACACCTTCTTATCCGGATGCATTTCCCTTACAGCCTGATGTACGGCATTTATTTCTTCGGGATGATGCGCATAATCATCAACATACACCAAATCATCTGTTTTTATATGATAAGTAAACCTGCGCTTAACCCCTTTATAAGATGCTAAAGCATTGGCGAGCTGTTGGTGTGGGCAACCATATTCCACAGCCATCGCCAAGGCTATTAATGCATTCGACAAATTGTGTCTACCGGGTAGGTTAAATTGTAAATTTTCAAGCACCATCTTTGGCGTTTTAACGTCAAAAACATAAGTACCATTTTTTATTTTTATATTTTGGACTGAATAATCTGAATCATCTTCAATTCCATAGGTAACACCATTTAATGGCAATCCATTTTTCACAAATAATTTACCGTTTGTTTTTATTTTTTTTATAAAATCTTCGAAAGTTTTTTGCATCTCTGAAGCGTCGCCATAAACATCTAAATGATCGGCATCCATAGAGGTTATACAAGCAAAATCTGGCGATAAGGTTAAAAACGACCGATCGAACTCATCAGCCTCTACTACAGTAACATCTGAACCGTTTAAGATTAAATTTGAGTTGTAATTTTCGCTAATTCCACCTAAAAAAGCAGTTAGAGGCGCATTACATTCATACATTAAATGTCCTAAAATACTTGTTGTTGTTGTTTTACCATGGGTTCCAGCAACTGCTAAACAAAAGGAATCCTCTGTTATCAACCCTAAAACCTGAGAACGTTTTAACACCCTAAAACCATGCGATTTAAAATAGTTTAACTCGGCATTATCTTTAGGAATAGCAGGCGTATAAACCACTACAGTATGATCTGAATCTTTAAATTCAGGCTTAATATTTTCTACAGAATCTGAAAAATGAATTTCCACACCTAAATCGACCAAACTATTCGTAATATCGGTTTGTGTTTTATCATAACCCGCAACATTCTTATTATTTGCCTGAAAATAACGTGCCAAAGCACTCATGCCAATCCCGCCAATGCCTACAAAATAGATGTTATGTATAGTTTTCAAATTCATTTATTTTATTTCAGAAGTTTTTCTACCTCGTCCGCTATATCTTTAGTTGCGTTTATTAACGCTAATTTTTTAATGTTACCTGATAATGTTTTTTGTCTTTCTGGCGAATTTAAAAGTTGTGAAAATTTATTTTCGAAATCAGCATCTAAATCTTCTTCTTTAATCAAAATGGCAGCATCTTCATTCACAATAGCCATTGCATTTTTAGTTTGATGATCTTCTGCCACATTTGGGGAAGGAATAAAAATTACAGGCTTCCCAACGATGCATAATTCGGATACCGAACCTGCTCCTGCTCTAGAAATTACTATATCTGCAGCAGCATAAGCCAAATCCATATTATTCAAAAACTCATGCACTTGAATCCCTTTTATATTGTCGCAAATTTTATATTGTTTATAATACAATTTTCCACATTGCCAGATAATTTGAATATTATGAGTATCGAAAAAATCTAATTTATTTTCAATTAATTCATTAATCCTTTTAGAACCTAAACTACCTCCAATTATAAGTAGGGTAAGCTTTTTTAACTCCAAATTAAAAAACCGTTTTGCCTCATCAACTTTAGTCTCTACGTTCAACAAACCTTGACGCACTGGATTACCTGTTTTAATTATCTTCTCCTTCGGAAAGAAACGCTCTAAGCCATCATAAGCTACACATATTTTCTGCGCTTTTTTAGACAACAATTTATTCGTAATTCCAGGATAAGAATTTTGCTCTTGAATTAAAGTTGGAATATTACTAGAAGCCGCCATTTGCAATAATGGACCACTTGCAAAACCACCTGTACCAATGGCTACATTAGGTTTAAAGGATTGTATTATTTTACGAGCCTCCAAAAGACTACTAATAACTTTAAATGGGAAGCTTAAATTTTTTAATGTTAGCTTTCGCTGAATACCAGAAATCCACAATCCTTTTATATCATATCCAAATTGAGGTACTTTCTCCATCTCCATCCTATCTTTAGCACCTACAAATAAAAATTCGGCATCTGGGAAACGAGATTTTAACTCGTTTGCAATAGCGATTGCAGGATAGATATGCCCTCCTGTTCCGCCTCCAGATAATATGATTTTATATTTACTCATTTAAATTGCCTCGCTTAAAATTTCTAATGGGTTTTCTTCATTAATTTCTTGTTCTTTTATTTCTTCTCGTTTAGCGCTAACACTTAATATAATTCCTATAGCCAAACAGGTCATCCAAATAGACGTACCACCACTACTAATTAAAGGTAATGTTTGCCCGGTAACCGGAAATAACTCTACTGCCACTGCCATATTTATTAAAGCCTGAAAAACTATAGGCAAGCCAACTCCTAACACCAATAATTTTCCAAATATGGTATCCGATTTTTGAGCCACTATAACAACCCGAAACAACAACCAGAGATACAACACCATAATTACAAAACCTCCGATTAAACCATACTCTTCAATAATTATAGCAAAAATAAAATCGGATGATGATTGCGGTAAAAAATTCTTCTGCATGCTTTTGCCCGGACCAACACCCCAAATTTGACCTGTTGCAATGGCTATTTTTGCCTTTTCTATTTGGTAATCGGCTTCGGTATCTTCAGGGTTTGAAAAGCTTTCTATTCGCCCCATCCATGTATCTACCCTATTAGGCATAGCATCAGGAAACGCTTTAGCTATTAATATAAACAGAGTTAACACAAGCATACCCGACCCTATAATAACCGCTAAATAACGCAATGGATACCCTCCAAGAAACACCAACATAACAACCATTAAAAACATTATTGCAGCGGTTGAGAAGTTTGCAGGTAAAATTAATATTAGCACTAAAAAAACTGGTGTCCATAGTGGCAAAATAGACGCCTTAAAAGTTACTGTTTCTTCCTTGATTTTTGACATATATCGCGCTACATAAACCATTAACACCACAGCTGCTAAAGTGGATGTTTGAAAAGACATACCAACAAACGGTATGCGTATCCACCTACTTGCGTTTGCCCCAGCTATTGTTGTACCTTGCATCATGGTAATAGCAAGTAAAACCAATACAATAGGAATCATTATTAAAGACAAGCCTTTAAAGTACCTATACGGGATTTTATGAACACCATAAATAATAGCGAAACCTAAAACTAAGTGCACAAAATGTTTAATAAAAAAAGTAAATGTATTTCCACCCGCACCTTTATACGCTAAATTACTAGCAGCACTGTACACAGGTAAAAACGATAAAATAGCCAATAGCGCCACTATTGCCCAAATTAAACGATCTCCTTTTATGTTGTTAAATAATGTTTGCACTAAATATTATTATTATTATTATTATTATTATTATAAGTTTCTTACTGCATCTTTAAATTGACGACCACGATCTTCATAGCTTTCAAACAAATCAAAACTTGCACATGCTGGCGACAATAAAACACTATCACCAGACTCAGCTAATTTATAGGCCATTTTCACAGCCTCTTTCATGTATTGAGTTTCAACAATAACATCGACCATATTCCCGAAGGTGCTTATCAACTTTTGGTTATCGACTCCCAAACAGATTATAGCCTTTACCTTTTCGTTTATAAACGGAAATAACTCCTCGTAATTATTGCCCTTATCGACACCACCAACAATCCAAACCGTTGGGGCACTCATACTTTCCAAAGCATAGTATGTTGCATTTACGTTAGTTGCCTTAGAATCGTTTATGTATTGCACTTTATATATTTTAAGCACCTCCTCTAAACGATGCTCAACAGCTTGAAAGTTCTCTAAACTCTCCCTTATAGTTTGCTTTCTTATTTTAAGCAAATGTGCTACAGTAGAGGCCGCCATTGCATTTTTAGTATTGTGGTTTCCTTCTAATTTTATTTTAGCTGTTGGCATAAGTATCTCGTTATTATTTATTGTTAATCTAATATTTTCTTTGTCCAAATACGCGCCGTTCTTTATAGGTTTAACTAATGAAAATGGCAATAATGTAGATTGAACTGGATGATTTTTTAAATACTCTACAATCACTTCATCATCAGCATCATAAATCAAATAATCATCTTTAGTTTGATTCATTGCAATTCTGAATTTAGATTTGATATAATTTTCAAATTTATAATCATACCTATCTAAATGATCTGGCGTAATATTAAGCAACACAGCTATATTTGGTTTAAAATCGATAATATCATCTAACTGAAAACTGCTTATTTCTAAAACATAGTTTTTAAAATCTTCTTCCAAAACCTGTTTAGCAAAACTGTCGCCAATATTACCTGCTAGCCCCACATTTAACTCTTTTTTTAATATGTGATGTGTTAACGTTGCTGTTGTTGTTTTTCCATTACTACCTGTAATTCCAACAATTGTAGCTTCAGTAAATTTTGAAGCAAATTCAATTTCGGAAACTACTGGAATACCTTTTTTTCGAATTTGTTTTATCAATTCAACATTATCAGGAATTCCCGGGCTTTTCATGATGATATCGGCATTTAGAATTCTAAATTCAGTATGCCATTCATCTTCCCATTCAATCTCATTATGTATAAGAACTTGTTTGTACTTTTCTTTTATTTTCCCTTTGTCTGAAACAAACACATCATAACCTTCTGCCTTACCTAAAAGCGCTGTTCCTACACCACTTTCTCCACCTCCTAATACGACTAATCGCTGTTTTGTCATTCCGTTTTCAATTCATAATATTCCCACCATCGCGGGAATCACTAATTTGTTATCGTATTTTCAATGTTACAATTGAAAGGATAGCCAGCAATACGCCTACAATCCAGAACCTGGTAACAATCTTACTTTCATGATAACCCGATTTTTGATAATGATGATGCAAAGGCGACATTTTAAATATGCGTCGTCCTTCACCATATTTCTTTTTAGTATACTTAAACCAACTTACCTGCATAACTACGGATAAGTTTTCCGCTAAAAATATGCCGCATAACACAGGTATTAACCATTCTTTACGTACCGCAATTGCTATAACTGCAATAATTCCGCCTATGGTCAAACTTCCTGTATCTCCCATAAATACTTGAGCCGGATATGTATTATACCATAAAAAACCTATAAGCGCTCCCACAAAGGCCGCTATATAAATGGTAATTTCCTCAACCCTTGGGATGTACATAATATTGAGATATTCTGAGAAAATAATATTACCAGACACCCAAGCAAAAATGCCCAAGGTAAGCACGATAATCGCCGATGTTCCAGCAGCTAGCCCATCAATTCCATCGGTTAGATTTGCTCCGTTTGACACCGCTGTTATTATAAAAATGGTCACCAAAATGAATATAACCCAGGCATACTTTTCAAGACTCGGACTAATCCACGTGATTACTTTTGCATAATCAAACTCATTACCTTTAACAAAAGGTATTGTTGTTTTTGTTGACTTTACTTCTTGCTTAAATAATTTTGATGCTTCTATATCTGGATTTTCAGCTAATAGAACACGTTGCTCTTCTACGGGCAGCTTCTCTTTCATGGTAACATCTTGATGAAAAAACAAAGTTGCCCCAACAATAATCCCTAACCCTACTTGACCTAATACTTTAAACCGTCCTTTTAAGCCTTCTTTATCGTTTTTAAATTTCTTTAAATAATCATCTATAAAGCCAATAACCCCCATCCAAAGCGTGGTTACTATTAAAAGAACGATATAGATATTCCCCAGTTTTGCTAACAAAAACACCGGAATTAAAGTCGATAGAATAATTATTACACCTCCCATTGTAGGTGTTCCTGCCTTTTCTTTTTGACCTTCTAATCCTAAGTCTCTAATCGTTTCACCCATTTGCTTTTTTTGCAAAAAGCGAATAATTCTTTTACCATAAATAGTAGAAATTAACAGCGAAAAAATCATAGCCAAAGCAGCTCTAAAGGTTAAAAACCCAAAAAGTGAAGCCCCTGGAAGCTGAAACTGTTTTTCTAAATATTCGAATAGGTAGTACAGCATATTATTTCTGTAATTGTTTTAAAAATTCTTTTACTATTTTAAGATCATCAAAATCAGTACGAACACCTTTTACCTCCTGATACGTTTCATGACCTTTTCCAGCTATTAAAATAATATCGTTTGGTTGCGCCATTTGGCAAGCTGTTTTAATAGCCTGCCTTCTATCTTCAATAGTTAATGTTTTTTTGAAATTTAGAGGTTCAACGCCTGCTTCAATCTCCTTTAAAATATCCTCTGGTTTTTCACTACGAGGATTATCACTAGTGAAAATTACTTTTGTACTTAAGGCTGATGCTATATGCCCCATCTTAGGACGCTTTGCCCTATCTCTATCACCACCGCACCCCACAACTGTAATAAGCTCCTCATTTTTTGTGCGGATGCTATTAATGGTTTCTAACACATTTTTTAATGCATCAGGTGTATGTGCATAATCTACAATAGCTGTTATTTTTTCATTTGAAATAACATACTGAAACCGCCCACTAACACTTTCTAAATCACTTATTAAGCGCAACACTTCAACCTTTTCAAGTCCTAACAATTCCGCTGTAGCATAAATAGCCAAAACATTATAAGCATTAAAATTTCCGATAAGTCGTGTCCACACCTCACTATCATTCACCTTTAACAACAAACCTCCAAATTGGTTTTCTAAAATTTGGGTTTTATAATCGGCGTATTGCTTTAAGGCATACGTATATTTTTTAGCCTTAGTGTTTTGTAGCATCACTAAGCCATTTTTATCATCTGCATTTACAAGGGCAAAAGCCTGACTAGATAACTCGTCAAAAAACTTCTTTTTAACATCTCTATATTCAGCAAATGTGCTATGATAATCTAAATGATCATGAGATAGATTAGTAAAAATCCCACCTTCAAAAAGCAATCCCTCTGTTCTAAATTGATGAATACCATGAGAGCTTACTTCCATAAAGCAAAACTCAACACCCTCAGCATTCATTTCACTTAAATACTTGTTAATCGTTAAAGAGTCTGGTGTAGTATGAGTAGCATTGTACTCTACATCATCAACCATAATTTTTACCGTTGACAACAAACCAACCTTATAACCTGCTTTTTTAAACAACTGATACAGCAGGCTACTTACCGTAGTTTTACCATTTGTACCAGTAACACCTACAAGTCTTAAGTTTTCTGATGGATTCCCATAAAAATTTGAAGCCATTATAGCCAATGCTCTACTCGTATTATCAACTTCTACATAAGTAATACCATCAACCAATTTATCAGGTAACGTTTCACAAACTACACTTGTAGCGCCACCACTTATAGCCTTACCTATATAATCGTGCCCATCAGCAATTAATCCTCGAATAGCTACAAACGCATGATTCTTTTCGATTTTTCTCGAATCGAAATTAATAGCCAAAACCTCTATGCTCGTATTACCAACTACCGCATTTAAAGTAGCCTTATAAAGTATGTCTTTTAGTACTATCATGATGCTTTTAAAACTACGGTTTGATTATCTTTAAGCTTGGTGTTCTTATTTACAGATTGCGCTTTAACAATGCCATTTCCATTTAATTTTACATGGACATCAATCTGCATATTTTCAAGTAAAACAATAGCATCCATTGCTGGCATACCAATTAAATTTGGCATTATTGTTTTATATGTTTGTGCTATTTTATAGAAGTTTTCATAATCGCTTTCAACCGCTGCCGTTTTAACTTTTAAAGATTCTATTTCATCAATTAAAGGGGTATCTGTATATATTTTTTGAGCAACCCGTTTAAAAACTGGCCCCGACACATCTGCGCCGTAATACCCAACACCTTTATCCGGCTCATGAATAACAACAATGCATGAATACTTTGGGTTATCGGCAGGAAAATACCCTGCAAAAGAGGAGATATAATTCAATTTAGATTTATCCCTATAATCTTTTTGACAAGTTCCTGTTTTTCCCGCCATAGAAAAATTTTCCGAATACAAACGATGTCCTGTACCATGCTTTTTCTCCACAACATTTTTAAGTAATGCCTGTAGTTTAGAAATTGTTTCTTCCGAGCAGATTTTCTCGTTAATCACCTCTTTTTCAAAAGGCTCTATAATTTTATCAAATTCCTTAACCTCTCTTAAAAACCTAGGTTTCACCATAACACCATCATTAGCAACAGCGTTATAAAAGGTAAGCGTTTGCAATGGTGTAAACGACACCCCATAACCATAAGCCATCCATTGTAAAGCAATACCACTCCAACGTCCGTTTTTAACTCTTGGATCTGGTATAATTGGCTTTGGCTCCCCTATAATAGGCAGGTCCAAACCATTATTCAGGTTCATATCATATAGTCTGTCTACAAATTTTTCTGGATTTTTTCTGTACTCTTGATCTATAACCTTAACAATTCCCGTATTAGAAGACACTTCAAAAGCCTTTGAAATCGATATTTTACCGTAACCGCCATATTTGGAATCGCGAACTTTTTTACCATAAAAACTCAAAACACCTTTTTCGGTATCTACCACATCGCTGGTATCAGCCACTTTATCTTCAAAAGCCGCCGCAAGCGCCATAAGCTTAAACGTTGAACCAGACTCATGACTTTCACCTACCGCATAATTTAAACGTTCATAATAATGTCCGTTTTTATTTCTGCCTAAATTAGAAATGGCACGAATCTCTCCGGTTTTGGTTTCCATAACCACCACACAACCATGATCTGCCTTGTATTTTTCTAACTGTGCCAATAACGAATGATGTGCAATATCTTGAATGTTTACATCGATAGTAGTATACACATCATAACCATCTTGTGGCTCAATTTCATTTGCATCACTTAAAGGCTTCCATTGCCCTTTACCAATTTGTTGTTTTTTACGTTGCCCGTCAACCCCACGCAAATACTTCACGCCAAAAGCCCCATCAATACCTGGCCTTGTTACATTACCTTTTTCATCAATACGCTCATAACCTATAGTTCTTTGCGCAATTCCACCCATTGGATGCTCACGCTTAGTAGTTTGCTCGACAATTAAACCTCCCTTAAAAGCTCCTAACTCTAATAATGGAAAATTTCGCAAGCGGATATAATCAGAATAGCCAATATTTCTAGCCAACAAGTAATAACGGTTTTTATTAGCACGAGCACGTCTAAGATCTTTTAAAAGTTTAGAAGCTGATTTACCAGAATACATTGAAAGTGAATCGCAAAGTGGCTTTACGTATTTTTCAAAAGTTTTAGCATTTGGTGTTAAAGCATCAAAACGAATATCATACTTAGGAATTGAGGTTGCCAACAAATTCCCGTTTACAGAATACACATTACCTCTATTTGCAGGGATTACAACATTTTTAACAACACGCTCTGTTGCTTTTGCTCTATATGCATCGCCTTGAAGAAACTGAATGCTTAATAATTTAAACACCACAGCAAGCCCGAAGACGAACATACATCCAGCTATAAAATACAAACGGTTTAATATGTTTTTTTCGTTTACTGCCAATGTTTTATTATCAATTATTATTTTTAATCTTTATTTTTTTTGGTGGATTTACAGAAGGCGCCAATCCTTTTTCTTTCATTACCACAACTACATTCGACTCCATTTTAAGCCTCATAAGCTTCGATCGACCATCTACAAATGCCGATCGCATTTCTTTCACTTCATTTTTTAACCGAGCAATTTCATACACCTTTTTATCTGCACTATGCGAACTCGCAATCATCACTATAGCTAATCCGGAAATAAAAAGTATCAATCGCCAACTTTTAAACGAATCATCGCTAATTAAAAAAGTACCTTTTAATATGTTATAGATATTCTTCTTCATTTATAGCTTTACTGCAACTCGAAGCTTAGCACTTCGTGCCCTATTATTTAATTTTATTTCTTCTGCTGTTGGCACAATCAATCCGTTTACCTTTTTTAAAGGCACTTCAAAATTCCCAAACATATCACGCTCCGGCTCCCCCTCGAACATACCATTTCGAATAAATCGCTTCACCAACCTATCTTCAAGAGAGTGATAGGAAATAAAACTTAATCGACCTCCAACTTTTAACACTTCTGGTGTTTGTAACAAAAACTCTTTTAAAACCTCAATTTCTTGATTAACCTCTATTCTTATAGCTTGATAAATTTGAGCTAACACCTTATTTTCAAAACGTGGTGGCAAAAACTTACCCAAAACTTTTTTTAATTGCTCACTAGTTACAATAGGTTCAGTTTCTCGATACTCAACAATCAACCTTGCCATAGCTGGTGCTGCACGCAACTCTCCATACTGCAGAAATACTTGTTTTAACCGCACCTCATCATACTCATTAACCACATGATAAGCAGACAATTGACTTTCTTGATTCATCCGCATATCCAAATCCGCCTCAAAACGCGTTGAAAAACCTCGTTCCGCAACATCAAATTGATGGGACGACACACCAAAATCCGCTAAAATCCCATCGACTTGTTTTACTCCGTGAAACCTCAAAAAACGCTTTACAAATCTGAAATTTTCATGTATAAGCGTAAACCTATCATCATCAATCGCATTCTCAAGCGCATCAGGGTCTTGATCAAAAGCATACAACCTTCCTTTATCACTAAGTCTACTTAATATCTCTTTACTATGACCGCCACCACCAAAAGTGACATCCACATAAACACCGTCCGGATTTATATTTAATCCATCCACCGTTTCCTTTAAGAGTACAGGGTTATGATATTCCATGTTCGTCATCGTCTTGTCCCATTACTTCCTCTGCCAAATCTGCAAAATCAATTGCAGCATCGTCAATAGCTTGCTCGTATAAATCCTTATCCCAAATCTCAATAATATTGATTGCCGAAGCCACCACTATATTTTTAGAAATACCTGCAAAAACAGTTAAATCCTTCGGGATTAACAACCTTCCATTAACATCAACCTCAACCATTTTGGCTCCAGCAGTAAACCTTCTAATAAAATCGTTATTTTTCTTTTTAAACTTATTTAGCTTATTCATTTTTTGCATTAAAACCTGCCATTCGCCCATTGGGTAAAGTTCAAGGCATTTTTGAAAAACAGACCGACGCAATACAAACCCGTCCTGCAAAATCACAGAAAGTTGTTTTTTGATTGCAGCAGGCATCATTAATCTGCCTTTTGCATCAACTTTACAATCGTATGTACCTGTTATTAAATCCAATGCGTTTTGCTAAACTTTAAACGTTTAAATGTCAAATATATTGAAAAATATCCCACTTTATACCACTATATACCACTTTGTTAATAAATTTTCGATTAATTAGGGTTTTAATCCGATTTCCGAATTAGAAAACACCACTGCACACAACACGAACTCAGATTTTAAACTTTAATACCATAAACACAAGATTGTTAATATGTTCTTTTTTAGTTTTTATAAATTTATCCTTTGAACCCAATTCATTTTACTTGAAATCAATAATTATAGTAGAAATATGAATGAAATAACTATATTTGTTTTTAACGAATGAATGACTAACTGATTAATGACGCATCGTTTAAAAAAAGAAGAAAAATACAGCTATATAGAAGCAGGTGAAGGCACCCCAATAATAGTGCTACATGGCTTAATGGGAGGATTAAGCAACTTTGACGCTGTAACTGATTATTTTTGTACCAAAGGCTACAAAGTATTAATACCCGAATTACCACTTTACAGCAAATCTTTACTTAAAACTAACGTAAAGCATTTTGCTAAATACTTGCATGACTTTATAGAATTTAAAGGCTACCAAGAAGTTATTTTACTAGGAAATTCTTTGGGTGGACACATAGGCTTATATCACACCAAACTTTACCCAGAAAATGTTAAAGCATTAATAATTACAGGTAGCTCTGGATTATACGAAAATGCCATGGGTGGTGGATATACCAAACGTAGCGACTACGAGGTAATTAAGAAAAAGGCTCAAGACGTGTTTTACGATCCTGAAGTTGCCACCAAAGAAATTGTGGACGAAGTTTATGAAACTGTAAACGACCGTAACAAACTTATAAAAACTTTAGCTATTGCCAAAAGTGCCATAAGACATAATATGGCTAAGGATTTACCAACACTAAAAACACCTACCTGTATAATTTGGGGTAAAAACGACAGTGTTACACCGCCAGAAGTTGCCGAAGAATTTAATGAATTATTACCTGATTCTGAGTTGTTTTGGATAGACAAGTGTGGACATGCAGCTATGATGGAACACCCACAAGAATTTAACAAGTTACTTAGCGCTTGGTTAGAAAAACGAGGATTCTAATAAAAATACCAAAAGAAAAAATTCTAAATTCCGAATCAAAAAATCATAGATTCCATTAATGAGATTCCCCCCTCGAGGGAATGACAAAAAAACATTTCTCATGAAAATCAAGTCGGCCGAATTTGTAATGAGTAACTCTGATGTTGCTAAATGCCCCAAAAGCAGATTACCAGAATATGCTTTTATTGGCCGAAGTAATGTTGGCAAGTCGTCCTTAATTAATATGCTAACAAGCAGAAAAAGTTTAGCTAAAACTTCGGGTAGACCAGGAAAAACACAACTTATTAACCACTTTTTAATTAATAATAATTGGCACTTGGTAGATTTACCAGGTTATGGTTATGCCCGTGTTTCTAAAAGTTCTAAAAAAATATTTCAAAAATTTATAACGCAGTATTTTGGCTTACGCGAACAACTTGTAACTGCTTTTGTTTTAGTTGATATTAGACATACCCCGCAGCCTATAGATTTAGAATTTATGCAATGGTTAGGAGAAAATGGTATTCCGTTTTCAATTATATTTACCAAAGCTGATAAATTGCGTCCTCAAGCTATTGAAAAACATGTAAACGACTACAAAACTATTCTTCTAGAAACTTGGGAAGAGGTACCTAATTACTTTATCACCTCATCATCAAAAGACATTGGAAAAGATGATGTTTTAGGCTATATTGATGGATTAAATGAAAATATGAATTTAGATGCTAATTAAGAACTATAGATTCCTAATTTTTAACATCTAGCGCATCCCTAAGCGCATTCCCTACCAACATAAAAGCCATTACTAAACTCATTATACAAAGCCCTGGAATAATGGCTAAATACGGTTTACCTAATATTATATAATTGTAATGATCTTTAATCATAGCACCCCAACTCGCCATTGGAGGTTGTGCGCCAATACCCAAAAAACTTAATCCACTTTCTATTAAAATGGCTCCCGCAAAATTTGCTGCCGAAATTACAATAACTGGCGCCATAATGTTTGGCAGAATATGCTTAACTATAATCCTTAAATCTGTATAACCAAGCGCCCGAGCCGCTGTAACATATTGCATTTCCTTTGTGCTTATTATTTGTCCGCGCACTACCCTAGCAACCTCAACCCACATGGTTAAACCTACTGCAATAAACACTTGCCAAAACCCTTTTCCTAAGGCTAAAGTAATAGCAATAACTAATAATAGGGTTGGGATTGACCATGTTACATTTATTATCCACATAATTACAGCATCTACTTTACCACCAAAATAGCCTGCAACGCTTCCCATAAAAATGCCAATAACTAACGAAATAAGTACTGCCACAAACCCTATAAAAAAAGAAATTCTGGCTCCAACTAAAACCCGACTTAATAAATCGCGTCCGTATTTATCTGTACCAAAAAGAAATGTTTTTTCTTTAATAAAACCTGTTGTTTCTTGGTTAGAAAACATACTTAGCTTAATAGTTTTTTCAGCTCCCTCTAATCCATCAGCCGCATACTCCTTATACTCCAATACATCGTCCTTAACAGTACAACTTGAAATAGGAATTTCGGAATCTGTGTTTTTCTTTCCGAAAAACAGCTTATCAAAAGCACTTTGATCCACTTTAATTTTCGAAGGTATTGTAAGCATGGTTACCTTAAAACCAGGCTTTTCCGAATGGATAGCCAAATGCATTTGGTTAGCATACTGTGAATTGTCAGGTGCAAAAACATAAGCAAACACAGAAATTAAACCTACCAAAACAATAAAGTAAAAACTAAAAACGCCCCAAAAGTTCTTTTTAAACTTTAGGAGCGCTAATTGTTTTAGTGAGTTTGATTTATGACTCATTTTAATACCTTTTATAAATGAACTTATTTAAAATGAATTCTACTTTATTTTAATTTTGAACCGAAGATACAACCTCTTTAATAGGGTATGCGGCTTTTAAATCTTCTAACACATTAAGCGCTTCTTCCACATAAACATCCTTTCTTAAGCTAGCATGCCAGCGATCGCGTTTTTCTTTTAAATCGGTAGTATCTTGAGCTATTAAGGCTTTTTCAAAACCGTGCGACTCAAAGGTTAAATTTGTATCGTAATCAGCAATAGCATCAAACTTTTTCGATTCGACCTCATTAGCTTCTATCTGTGCTTTGTATGTTTTATAGTTTAAAGAAAACACTGTTTCATCAATTTTACTTTTCACCCATTTAGCATTTTCCTCAATAAGTTTTAATTGCCCATTTGTACTCATTCGCTTTTTACTATTCTCGATAGTTGAATCATAATCAAAGTAATTCCCCCAAGGTGTATAATCAGCGGCATCAATTTCATCATAAGGTAACGGGTTATCTTTATCTTTTTCTCCTACATCAATAAAACTAAAACGCCCAGGTACATTTACATCACTTTTAACACCTTCTAATTGCACCGAACCACCATTAATTCTATAGTACTTTTGTCTTGTAAGCGCTAAAGCTCCTAAATCGCCACTTGTATTATTTCGTAGCATATTATTTAAATCTATAACATTTTGAACAGTTCCTTTTCCGTAGGTCTGTTTACCTCCAATAATAATGGCACGCTTATAATCTTGCATGGCCGCAGCCATAATTTCTGAAGCTGAAGCCGAAATCTCATTAACTAAGATTACTAAGGGGCCATCCCAAGAAATAGATTCATCTCTATCTTTTAAAACCTCTTTTGGCTGATCTGTTGAACGCACTTGAACCACTGGTCCATCTTTAATAAATAACCCTGCCATATCTACAACTGCTGGTAGAGATCCCCCGCCATTATTTCGTAAATCTAGCACTAAACCTTGCATACCATCGGCTTTTAAACGTTCAATTTCCTCCTTGACATCTTTGGCGGCATTGATATTTTTATAGTCCTGAAAATCCACATAAAAAGCAGGCAAGTTGATTATCCCAAATTTCATGTTTTCCTTCTCAACTATTGATGCCTTAGCATAGGTTTCAACTAACTCCACAACATCCCTAACAATTTCAACATCTTTTACAGAGCCATCTACTTTTTTTATAGTAAGTGTTACTTTAGTGCCTTTTGGACCTTTAATATATTTTATAGCATCATTAATACGCATACCAACGATATCCACAGCCACTTCTTCATCTTCTTGTTTTACTTTTAAAATAACATCTTCAACTTCTAACTTATTACTTCTCCAGGCTGGACCTCCAGAAATTAATTCCACTATTTTAATGTAATCCATTCTTTTTTGCAGTCTTGCACCAATACCTTCCAATTTACCAGACATACGTTGGTCAAAATCTTCTTTTCCTTTAGGTGCTAGATAATATGTATGTGGATCGTACTCTTCAACAATAGTATTAACATAAACAGCAAACCAATCTTCGCGTTGTTGATCGTCAATATAATCTTCAAAATAAATATTAATAGATTTTAAAGTTGCCTCCCTAGCCTCTTTTTCTATCTGTTCCTCAGATTTTAAAACATAATTAGGGTCTGCATCTTTTTCTCTTTTTTCTTCCTCAATAATATCATCGTAGTTTGAAAGTGTAGAAAACTTTAATTGCTTTCTCCACCTATCCTTAAGTTCCTTTTTGTTTTTCGCAAACGTGCTATTTTCATAATTCGTATCAAAATCCTCATCTATTGTGTAATCAAAAGGCTTTGATAACACCTCCTTATAAATCTCTTTAGCCTCCTCGATACGTTTTAACATACGATCATTAACCACATTAAAAAATGTAATATCTGTAGCTTTAAGCTGATCGTCAATATTAAATTTAAAGGCTTCAAAATCTTCGTAATCGGTTTGATAAAAATAGCGTTTCACTGGATCTACAATTTCTAAATAATCCTTAAACAATTCCTCAGAAAACGAATCATCTATTTCAATAGGATCAAAATGACCTTGATTTAAAACAAATGTTATTATCTGGATTAATAGCTTGTCTTTATCTGGGTTACTAAATTTTTTTGAGGTAAAACTACAGGACGCAAATGCTAATAAAAGCATTAAGGAGAGTACTTTATAATTCCTTTTCATAATATTCTTCATGTGTTAATCTTTATTTGCTTCTAAAAAGCACAGCATATTTTTCACTAAAATAAAAGAAAAAACCATGCCAAGAGATTGAATTGCTACTAATTTTTTGTTAAAGCAAAGAAAATAAGGGTATGCAACCGAAATTATGTATTTTAGCATTGCATTTTACAAAATGAAAATGAGCAAAAAACCACTTATACTTGTTACCAACGATGATGGTATAAACGCCCCAGGAATACGGGCATTAATAAACGTAATGAATACCATTGGTGATGTTGTTGTTGTGGCCCCAGACAGTCCGCAAAGTGGTATGGGACACGCTATAACATTAAATTCTACGCTATACGCCGAGGAAATTAATATAGACAACGGCCCACAAAAAGAGTTTAGTTGTACTGGCACACCTGCCGATTGTGTTAAGTTAGGCATAAGAGAGTTAGTAGGCAGAACTCCAGACCTATGTGTATCTGGAATTAACCATGGCTCTAACGCCTCTATAAATGTGATTTATTCGGGTACCATGAGTGCTGCTATTGAAGCTGGTATTGAAGGCATCCCAGCTATCGGGTTTTCGTTATTAGATTATAATTGGGAAGCTAATTTTGAAGCTTGTAAAGCTCATGTTAAAACCATTACACAAAACGTTATAAATAACGGCTTACCTAATGGTATTATTTTAAATGTTAACATCCCTAATATTCCTAAAAAGGAAATAAAAGGCATTAAAGTTTGCCGACAGGCAAAAGCGAATTGGGTAGAGGAATTTGATAAAAGAAAAACACCACAAGGAAGAGACTATTATTGGCTTACAGGTAAATTTGTTAATTTAGATGGAGGTGAAGACACTGATGAATGGGCTCTAGAAAATGGTTATGTTTCTCTAGTTCCTGTTCAATTTGATTTAACAGCACATCATTTTTTAAAAGATTTAAATGGCTGGAAATTATAACCACTAAAATATAATTATAGTAGATGAAAAAAGACATTTTTATAGGCATGCTTGTTGGTTTAATTGCCAACGCCATAGGTTTATTTTTTGCTGCCAATTTATTAGCCAAGGGGGATGACGACTTCACTACGGTTATTAAAGCTGCTGCTACTGAAGGATTTCTAGGAAAACTAATAAGCTTAGGTGCTATTTTAAACTTAATAGCTTTTTTTATATTCATAAGAAAAAGGCAAGACTATCGTGCACGAGGGGTTTTATTAATTACGGTTTTTATAGCTGTTTTTACTTTTGTTTTTAAAATCTTATAAAATGAAGTACTACATTATAGCGGGTGAAGCATCGGGTGACTTACACGGCTCGAACTTAATGAAAGCATTAAAAGCAGAAGATACAAATGCCGACATTAGGTTTTGGGGTGGCGACCTCATGCATGCTGTTGGTGGCACCTTAGTGAAACATTATAAAGAACGTGCTTTTATGGGGTTTATTGAGGTCATTATGAACCTTAACAAAATCTTTAAAGACATTGCTTTTTGCAAAAAGGATATCTCTAGTTTTAAACCTGATGTTATTGTATTTATAGATAATTCTGGTTTTAATTTACGCATAGCAAAATGGGCAAAGCAAGAAGGTTTTAAAACAAGTTATTACATTTCCCCACAAGTTTGGGCCTCTAGAGCTGGCAGAGTTAAAGCTATAAAGCAAGATATAGATAACATGTATGTTATACTTCCTTTTGTAAAACCATTTTATAAAAAGCACGGATACGATGTCACTTTTGTGGGGCATCCCCTAATTGATGCTATTGCAAATAGAGAACAAGTAGGCGTTCTTAAATTTAGAGAAGAACACCAATTGGGAGACAAACCTATTATTGCTTTATTACCAGGAAGCAGAAAACAAGAAATAACAAAAATGTTATCTGTTATGTTAAGTTTAGTTGATGATTATCCAGACCATCAATTTGTAATTGCAGGAGCACCTAGTCAAGATTATCGTTTTTACAAAACGTTTATTAAGGCAAGTAATGTGAAATTTATTTCGAATAAAACTTACGACCTACTAAGTGTATCAACAGCCGCTTTGGTAACTTCGGGTACCGCCACATTAGAAACTGCCCTCTTTAAAATACCACAGGTGGTATGCTATAAAGGCAGCACTATCTCCTATCAAATTGCCAAACGCATTATCACTTTAAAGTTTATTTCGTTAGTTAACTTAGTTATGGATCGCGAAGTAGTTACCGAACTTATTCAAAAGGATTTTAATAAACAGAACTTAAAAAAGGAACTTGATAAAATTTTAGATCCCGAAACACGAACCAAATTATTTTTAGACTATTACGAGTTAGAAAAAAAATTAGGTGGTATTGGTGCGAGCAAAAAAACCGCCTCACTCATTTACAAGTCCATTAAACCATAGTCTTTAGATGAAAAACCCCATATTAATCCTACTTTTAATTATTAGTTTCAGTAGTTGTAAATCTTCTAAACAGACAAATAACAAAAAGACTACAACAACAAAAATTATAACCAAGAAAACCAAAACAGAAAGCAACACTACGACTTATAAAAACCCAATAAGCACTGCATCTCGTAACACCTCTAAAGCCGATTACATTGTAGATTACGCCAAACAATTTGAAGGGGTTCGTTATAAATGGGGAGGTACAACAAAGTCTGGCATGGATTGTTCTGGATTAGTTTATGAATCTTTCAATTCATACGACATTACACTTCCTAGAATTTCTAGAGACATGGCTAAAAAAGGACATAAAATTGGCCTAAAAAAAGTAGTAAAAGGCGATTTACTTTTTTTTAAAACTGGAAACAGAAGAAATTCCATTAATCATGTTGGATTAATAGTGGATATAAAAGATAACGACATTAAATTCATACATGCCACTTCAAGCAAAGGGGTTATTGTATCTGGACTTAATGAAACCTATTGGCTAAAAGCGTTTCACGAAGCGCGTCGTGTTTTGTAAGATTTTTTATTATCTTACATGAGTATGCGGCTACTCAACTTTACAATAATCAAACTTACTGCTTGCCTTATTTTAGGCATATGCATTGGTTATTTAAGCCCTATTTCGCTTCATCTTTCAATACTTACAACAAGTTTACTAATGTTAGTTTTACTTGTTTTTTACATCATTAGTAGAAAATCATTTATCAAAACTATTTGGTTTGGCAGTACAGCGTTTTTGGTTATGATTTCGATTGGCATAATAACAACAACCATTCATGATCAAAAAAATTTATCCAACCATTATACTAAAGTTATTTCAAATAAAGTAGACAGCACATATACCGTTACTTTTAGAGTTCGAGAAGCTATAAAACCGGGCAACTATTACAACAAATACATTGTCGACATTTTTGAAGTCAACAGCACTAAAACTTCAGGTAAAACACTTTTAAATATTCAGAAAGACACTTTAACACCATCGTTAATAGTTGATGAAGTTTATATTAGCAGAGCACCTTTTAAGCACTTAATACCACCTCTTAATCCGCATCAATTCGATTATAAAAGTTATTTAAAGAAACAATACATATTCCACCAACTATTTATAAATAACGAATGGCTATTCCCTGTTAAACAAAAAGGGGTTACCTTTTTTGGTATTGCTGCAAAACTCCGGCAACATATAAATAAGAAACTAGAACCTTATCATTTTAAGCCCGATGAACTTGCTATAATAAACGCGCTAATATTAGGGCAGCGCCAAGATATTAGTAAAGCCGTTTACACTAATTATACCAATGCAGGAGCCATTCATATTTTAGCAGTTTCCGGACTTCATGTTGGTATTATCCTATTAATACTAAGTTTTATTTTTAAACCGCTTGAACGTTTTAAACATGGCAAACTCATAAAAACAATTTTATTGGTAAGTTTATTATGGAGTTTCGCCCTTATTGCAGGTTTATCGGCTTCGGTAACTAGAGCAGTAACTATGTTTAGCATTGTTACCATTGCTTTAAACCTTAAAAGACCTACCAATATTTATAATACACTTGCCATAAGTATGTTTGTCATACTACTCATAAAGCCTATGTTTTTATTTGATGTTGGTTTTCAATTAAGTTATTTAGCTGTTTTCGCCATTGTAGCTATAGATCCTTTAATTTATAAACTTTGGAAACCTAAATATTGGCTTACGGACAAAGTGTGGCACACCTTTACCGTTACCGTTTCTGCACAATTTGGAATTATCCCTGTAAGTCTCTATTACTTCCATCAATTCCCAGGGTTATTTTTTGTTTCTAATATCGTTATTATTCCTTTTTTAGGTATCATTCTGGGTTTAGGGCTGTTTATTATTCTTTTGGCGTTGTTAAATACCCTCCCACAATTTGTAGCGGATGGTTACGGATATATTATTGACCTAATGAATACCTTTATAGCCTGGGTTTCTAAACAAGATGCTTTTTTATTAAAAGACATTTCTTTTAGTCTGCTATATGTATTTGTATCCTACGCCCTAATTATTACTAGTATCCGATTTCTAATTAAAAGAAATTACCAAAACTTAAAACAATTTTTAATTGCGATTCTTATTGTTCAATCAGCTTTTATTTTTAATACCCTTACCAAACCTTCAAACGAATTTATTGTATTCCATAAAAGCAGATTTAGCCTTTTAGGACATACATTACATAATAAAATTGTTGTTTCAAGCGATTTTGATAGCATCACTAAGTCGACAAACAAAATCATTAGAGATTATACCGTAGGAAACCATATTTCATATCTTGAAGAACAAAATATTTCAGCCTTATATCAACTTAAAAATAAAAACATTTTAGTGGTAGATAGCCTTGGTATTTATAATATAAAAACCATAAAACCCGATTATGTTTTACTAAGACAATCGCCTAAAATTAATTTAAATAGATTGATAGATTCTTTAAACCCAAAACTTATTATTGCCGATGGCAGTAATTATAAGTCCTATGTAGAACGTTGGGAGCAAATTTGCAGAAAAAGAAAACTCCCTTTTCACCAAACAAGCAAAAAGGGAGCCTTTATATTAAAATACTAATTTTTTAAATGGTTTTATTTACAATAGTATTAGCAACTTCAAGCCATTTACTCGCACCACCACGCACATAGCCCGTTTTACCAAGGCTATTTAAATTCATTTTTCCATCTGGCATTTTTTCTGGTTTAACAAAATGAACCGAAGGATAACCTCTTACTTTAAAAATGCTTTGTAATTGACGATTTTGCATTCGTATTGCTTCAGCTTGCGCTGTTCTTCTAGGAAAATCCAATTCTACCAAAACAACATCATTAGACCATTTTTCGAAATCTGGAGTTTTAAACACTTCATTTTGTAATTTAATACACCATCCGCACCAATCGGATCCTGTAAAAAACAACATCACTTTTTTATTTTCCTTTATTGCAATTTCTAAAGCCGAATTAACATCGGTATGCCATGTTAATTTTTCTTGTGAGAAACTATTAGTCGATATTAAAACCCCTAGAACTAACGTTAGTAATATTCTTTTCATCGCTTTGTTTTAAAATTAGCTTTTAAATTCTGCTTTAAAAGCTTTATAATATTCGTTAAATTTTTCCTGAGTATCAATAGATTTATGATCGTCCTTTTTAAACATTTTTAAATATAATTCTATTTGAGCAGGGGTTTTATAGCCCTTTAAAGGGAAAATCAAATTTGCTTTTTCATCTAAAAACACAATAGTAGGATATGCTTGAATCTGAAAATAACGTGATAACTCATGCGGTGAATTTCTTCTATTCGCTTTAGCCGGATCATAATTTGGATTCGAAAATTTTTGCCCGTTATAATTAATTTCCTCGTTTCCTTCAGCATTAAACTTAACGGCATAAAAATGCTCGTTAACATAATTGGCTACGTCTTTATTTTGAAATGTATTTTTATCTAGCATTTTACAAGGTCCACACCAATTGGTATATGCATCCATCATGATTTTTTTTGGTTCTTTTTGCTGAAGCTGTATCGCCTCTTCAAAAGTTACCCAATTTATGTTTTGGGACACGGCATTAAAACCTGTAAAAGCAGTAACACATAATAAAAATATAAATTTACTCATAATATACTAAGTTGCAAAAGTTGTTCCGAACTTACAAAAAATGCTCCAAACAGGAGCATTTTGCATTTTTTTTAACTAATTATTAGATTATCGTACCCCATGCATTAGTTTTTTTATAATGGGTTGAAACAAAATTGATATTACTCCAACAACCACTGATACAATAGTTAAAATCCAGAAGAAATAACTAATTCCGTTTTCATCTGCAATTTTATCAACATTCTCTCCAAACACACCAGCACCTTTCATCCCTATTGCAATAGCTAAATACCACACTCCAAACATAAATGCAATCATTCTTGCTGGCACAAGCTTACTCACATAAGACAGACCTACTGGAGATATGCATAGCTCTCCCATGGTATGAAATAAGTAAACTAAAATAAGCCAAATAATACTTACTGAAGCCGTTTTTGCCCCAGGTTCAATTCCCATAGCTCCAAATGCAACGCAGGCCATTCCGAGAGCAAGTAAAAACATCCCTATACCATACTTGGCATTTGCTGAAGGATTATACTTGCTTTCCCACCATTTAGAAAATAATGGAGCTAATGTAATAATGTAAAGTGAATTTAAACTTGCAAACCAAGATGCTGGAATTTCTAAATTATCATCATTAAATTGATTAATTAGCATCCAAATGGCAATAGCCCAAACAATAACAAAACTAATACTAAGTACAATATTTGCCCATTTATATTTAGCAAAAGTTTGCTTAAATAACAAATATAAAACCCAAGTAATTATACCTAATGGTATCACTACCATACATGAGTTTACAATTCTGAAAATAGTAGCAGATGAACCATCTAAACTTCTATCTGTATAATCATTAGCAAAAATAGTTAGTGTTCCTGGAGACTGTTCAAAAATAGCCCAAAAGAAAACAGATAGTAAAGCAAAGAAAGTCACTGCTATAAGCTTATCTCTAGTGATTTTGGAGTATTGAGTGAATCTATAAATTAACAAAACAAGAAATAAACCTAAAGCGGTTAAAATCGCTATATTATTACCCTGCTCACCTAGAAAAGAAAAAATATTGATTTCTCCTCCTGAAATTGTAGTGGCTGGGGCATTTATAATCCATAGCAGTCCTAACACAACCATGACCAGAATAAGAATTAATTGCCATGAGGTAAATGGAACACGCTTATCTTTATCTAGAGCTTCAATTGAATTTACATCATTCTTTATTGGTTTTAATCCAATATTACCAAATATATTTTGAGCTAACCAAAACTGAATTAAACCAAAAAGCATAAAAATACCGGCTAGACCAAAACCAAGACTCCATCCTACTTGCTCACCTAAGTATCCACATAAAATAATTCCTATAAAGGCACCAGCATTAACTCCCATATAAAAAATGGTATAAGCTCCATCTTTTTTCTGAGGTCTATCTTTGTACATTTCAGATATAATTGAAGTCATATTAGGCTTAAAAAAACCGTTACCTATAACCAATAAACCTAAACCTATATATATAGACCATTCTGTTTCAAACGCCATAGAAGCATGCCCTAAAGTCATTAAAAGAGCTCCAATTAAAACAGCGTATCTAAAACCTATAATCTTATCGGCAAAATAACCGCCCATCATGGTCGATAAATAAACTAAACCAACATAAGAACCAAATAGTGCCATGGCATGCTCGCGAGGCCAACCCCAACCTTCATCAAACAATGAAGCCGTTAAAAATAATACAAGAAGTGAACGCATTCCATAATATGAAAATCGTTCCCACATTTCTGTAAAAAATAACACAAATAAACCTGAAGGATGCCCTAAAACGGTGCTTTTAAAAAACTGATCTGTAGTATTCTCTGCCATAATAATCTTTTAATCTTAAAAGTTAGTTAAATAATTCTAATGCACTTTACCCATTAGCTTTTTCATTAAAGGAGAAAAAGCAATTACAATTAATCCAGCTCCTAACGCATATTTAGCTATTAGTAAAAACCCATCGGTATAAATGGCTAAAGTATCAAGACCACCTACATTAACATCGGTACTTTCTACTGCTAATTGTTTTGAAATAAAACCTACAATTTGAAATGCGTAAGCCGATGATAAAAACCAAACTCCCATCATAAATGCTACAACATTTTTTGGTGATAAATCTGTAATTTTCGATAATCCAACAGGCGACATAAACAACTCTCCAATAGAAATTATAAAATACATAATAAATAAATAGGCAAATGGAACCATACCGTTTTCGTCAGCACTAGCTCCACTAACAGAAAGAATATAAAAACTTAAACCTGCTAGCATTAAGCCTAACCCAAATTTGTATGGTGTTCTTGGATTTAAATTCTTTTTAGCCAAATAAGCCCAAAGTAAAGAGATAGGAATTGCTAAAATAATTATAAACATAGAGTTTAATGCATTGGTTTGAGCAGGATTCATTATACCAGCTAAATCAACATTTCTAGACGCAAACAATGTAATAACACTACCTGAAAGCTCATGAAACCCCCAAAACAAGGTCATAAAAAATGTAATTAAAACAGCCATAAAAAGCTTTTTACGAGCCTGCACATCCAATTTTACCATGATAAAAATAATGTAAGCTAAAACACCAAAACCTATAAATTTAAAAATAAAGCTCACATAATTTTGTTGCCAAGAGGAAAGTAAATAGGCAATTAGTGGTGCACATAAAAACGCTATTATTGGAATTAAGGTTTTTTGAGGAACACCAATAATCTTTTTTTCATAAACAGCTTGATTTGGTGGTAAACCGCGGTCTCCAAATACATTCTTTTTTATACCACTCCAGAAGAATATCAATCCTGTTAACATACCAATTCCGGCCAATCCAAAACCATAATGCCATCCGTATTCAGCCGCTAGCCAACCACATAAAAGTGGCGCAACAAAGCCTCCAATATTAATACCCATGTAAAAAATGGTAAAACCAGAATCTTTCCTAACATCGCCATCTTCATATAAAGCTCCAACAAAAGTTGAAATATTAGGTTTAAAAAACCCATTACCAACAACAATTAAAGCCAATGCCAAAAAGAAGGCTATATTATTTTCTATGGCTAAAACAAAATGACCTAATGCCATTAAAATACCTCCTAAAAAAATAGAGCTACGCATGCCTAAAATTTTATCAGAAATCTGACCTCCAATAACAGTTGATGCATACACTAAAGATCCATAGGACGCATAAACAACTGCTGTTGCCACATCGCGTTCAACAATGGCCTTAAAAATTTCTTGAACCATGTATAAGGTCAATAAAGCACGCATACCATAGAAACTAAAACGTTCCCATAATTCGGCAAAAAACAAATAAAACAAGCCTTTAGGATGGCCAAATAATTGAGGTTCTTGGTTAGCTGGTATAGTTTTAGACATATAATTTATTCTTTAATTCGTAAATCTTGATTAACCTTAATAAGGTTTTAATTGTTAATTTTATCACCTAGGGTTTCATGAAGGAAGTTTGTCATTTTTTTGTACAAATGAAGCCTTGTATTTCCACCATAAATGCCGTGGTTTTTATCAGGATAAATCGCCCAATCAAACTGTTTATCTGCTTGAATTAATGCTTCGGCTAATCGCATAGTATTTTGTAAATGTACGTTATCATCCGCAGAACCATGTACTAAAAGAAAATCGCCTTTTAATTTACCGACATGATTTATTGGTGAATTTTCATCGTAACCACTGGCATTCTCTTGAGGTGTGGTCATATAACGCTCTGTATAAATTGAATCGTAAAAACGCCAGCTACTAACAGGCGCTACGGCAATTGCCATTTTAAAAACATCGTTCCCTTTAAACAAGCAATTACTACTCATAAAACCCCCAAAGCTCCATCCCCAAATTCCTATTCTGCTAGCATCAACATAAGGTAACTGACCTAATTGTTTTGCGGCTTCAATTTGATCTTCAACCTCATATTTACCTAATTCATTTTGGGTAACCTTTTTAAAATCGGCACCTTTAAATCCGGTTCCTCTACCGTCAACACAAGCAATAATATAACCTTCTTGGGCTAAATGCTGATACCAATAATCATTGGCACTATTCCAACGGTTTGCTACTTGTTGCGATCCTGGACCAGAATACTGATACATTAATAGGGGATAGGTTTTAGAAGCATCAAAATCTGCCGGCTTAATCACCCACATGTTTAAATCATTTCCATTAACAGAAATTGTGCTAAAAGCTTTTTGAGAGGTTACATACTCTGATAATTTTTTAGCAGCCTTTTCATTATCTTTAATACTTTTAATTAAATTTCCAGAAGACGCACTATTCAAAGTATATTCCGGAGGTGTTGTTGCACTTGAAAATGTGTTTATAAAAAAAGAAAAATCAGCACTAAAGGCAGCGCTATTTGTGCCTTCGCTTTTTGTAAGCCTATTTTTGTTTCGTCCATTAAGTTTTATAGAATATACATCTCTGTTTATCGAACCATTTTCAACAGATTGATAAAAAATGGTATTCTTCTTTTCATCATAGCCATAATAATTAGTGACTTCCCAATTCCCTTTAGTAACCTGATTAATTAAATCTCCTGTTTTATCATAATGGTAAATATGGTTAAAGCCATTCTTCTCACTAGTCCAGATAAAACTATTATCCTTTAAAAAGGTTAAATTATCGGTTACATCAACATAGGCTTTGTCTTTTTCAGCTAAAATCAAATTTGATGTATTTCTATTAGCATCTATCATCCATAAATCTAATTCATTTTGATGTCTGTTCATATATTGGGCACTTAAAACATCTGGATTATTGGTCCACTTAATTCTAGGAATATAAAAATCATGGTAAGCTTTATCAACCTTTACTTCATGAGTTGCATTAGCTTTTAAATCGTATATAAAAAGTGAAACTTTGGAGTTTGCCTCACCTGCTTTGGGGTATTTAAAAACCTGCTGGGTTTGGTAAAGTGCGGTACCATAAACATCCATTGAAAATTCTGGAACATCAGTTTCATCAAAACGTATAAATGCAATTTTGTTACTATCGGCATTCCAATCGAAAGCGCGTACAAAGGCAAATTCTTCTTCATAAACCCAATCGGTAATACCATTAATTACTGTATTCTTTTCACCATCAAATGTTATTTGTGTGATTTTAGAAGTGCTTAAATCTTTTATATAAAGGTTATTATCCTTCGCAAATGCTACTTTTTTTCCATCGGGAGAAAATGTAGGTTCTTGAATTTTTTCTTCAGAAATTAAATCTAAACCACCTGTTTTAATCGTGTAAACATAGTAGTTTCCTAAAGCCGAATGTCTATAAATGGCTTCCTCATTAGTAGCTAAAATTACTTGTTGTTCATCACTACTAAAAGTATAACTTGAAAAATAAGGAATAGCATCTAGATTTGTAGTGCTTATTAAGGTCTTTTCCTTTTTTAAAGTTTTATAATCGTAAATATCTATTGATGTAGATCGTGTGGCTCTATCAAAATTTAATACAGAATATTGTTGACCGTTTTTCATGGAATGCAGAACATCCATATAATCGGTTCTAAAAGTGCCATTCTTCCAAATATCCTCGAGGGTTATTTTTTTAGATTGGGCTGATAAAATTGTTGTTACCAAAAGACAAACGCAAAGGGAAAATTTAATAAGTTTCATGCAGTTAATTTGTGTGTTTTAAAAAAACTAATTCTTATCTAAAGGGTTATGTTTCAGCATAAGAAAATTAATCAATTATGTGTGTTTAGCCAAAAACGCTATTTATTTCATAAAATGATGCCAAGTTTACTAAAAATTATGTAATAAACAACAATTATTAACACTTAAATAACGCCGATTAGGATAGATATTCGATATTCATACGAAGAGTAGTATATTTGCTCAGCAAATTTGTAAATTATGACTAAACCGATTACTGGATTTTCGAAATTATCTAAGTCAAAAAAAATTGATTGGATTGTAGATACTTATTTTTCTAATCCTGTGGAAGCTACTGCAGTTTTAAAACAGTATTGGAATAGCAACGACAAACTTCAACTATTACATGATGAGTTTATCGAAAACACCATTTCCAACTATTATTTACCACTTGGTGTTGCCCCTAATTTTTTAATTAACGGTAAGCTACATACCATTCCTATGGCTATCGAGGAAAGTTCGGTAGTTGCTGCAGCAAGTAAAGCTGCAAAATTTTGGTTAGAACGTGGCGGCTTTAAAACCAAAGTCATTTCGACAACAAAGATTGGACAAGTTCATTTTAATTTTAAAGGCGATTTCGAAAAACTAAAACAGTTTTTCAATCAAGTAAAACCAAAGCTTATTGCCGACACTGAAGGGATTACCAAAAACATGAAGAAACGTGGTGGGGGTATTCTGGATATTGAACTGCGGGATAAAACTTTAGAAATTGAAAACTACTACCAATTACATGCGTCTTTTGAAACTTTAAATGCCATGGGAGCCAATTTTATAAACTCCTGTTTAGAGCAATTTGCTAAAACATTTAAAACAGAAGCTTTAAGTTTTAATCTATTTTCTGAAGAAGAAAAACATATAGATATTATAATGAGCATTCTTTCTAACTACGTTCCAGATTGCTTGGTACGTGCAGAAGTGAGTTGCCCTGTTGAAGATTTAAGTGAAAACAAAACCGTTTCAGGTGAAGCTTTTGCCAAGAAATTTATACAAGCAGTAAGCATTGCGGAAGTTGAACCTTATCGCGCGGTAACACACAACAAAGGTGTTATGAATGGTATTGATGCCGTTGTTTTAGCTACTGGAAATGATTTTAGGGCGGTTGAAGCTGGCGTACATGCCTATGCAGCAAAAAATGGGAAATATAGCAGCTTAACTCATGCTAAGATTGAAAATGGTATCTTTTCGTTTTGGATGGAAATTCCATTAGCACTAGGAACTGTTGGCGGACTTACTGGTTTACACCCTTTGGTAAAATTAGCTTTAGAGATGTTACATAAACCATCGGCAAAAGAATTAATGCAAATTGTAGCCGTTGCAGGTTTAGCACAGAACTTTGCTGCTTTACGTTCGCTAACTACAACTGGCATTCAAGAAGGACACATGAAAATGCATTTAATGAATATTTTAAATCAATTTGGAGCGAATTTTGAAGAAAAGCAAATCTTAACAGATTACTTTAAAAACCACCCTATATCACATACTGCCGTTACCGAGGCGTTAAACAAACTTAGAGTATCAAGTGAAAAATAAAACCTTTTATAGCCACGGAAAATTATTAATTTCGGCAGAATATGTTGTTCTTGATGGCGCCCTATCTCTTGCAATACCAACAAAATACGGGCAATATTTAACAATTGAACCTATTGAAGATCCTGTTTTGCATTGGAAAAGTTTTGATGAAAAAAATAGCATTTGGTATGAAAACAAATTTGATTTAAAAGGAGATACTATTGAAAGCCTTAATTTGAATAATGATATTTCCAATCGCTTAATTGAAATATTAAAAGCCTCAAAAACCTTAAACCCAGAATTTTTAAATACTCATCAAGGTTATAAAGTTAAAACACATTTAGAATTTCAAAAAAATTGGGGCTTAGGAACCTCTTCTACCCTTATAACAAATATTGCAAAATGGGCTAACATTAACCCTTTTCAACTTTTAGAAAAAACTTTTGGAGGCAGTGGTTATGATATTGCCTGTGCGCAACACAACAAGCCTATTACTTATCAAGTAGCTGACCATGAAAAACTAGTTAAAATTGCAGAATTCAACCCAATATTTAAAGAACAGCTTTATGTTGTACACTTAAATAAAAAACAAAATAGTCGTGATGGAATAAGACACTATCATGAAAACAAAAATAATGCAGCTACCACTATTAATGCTATTAATAAATTGACCTTAGAAATGATTAGCTGCCAAAAGCTAGATCATTTTCAAGACTTAATGACCAGTCATGAAAACCTGATAGCAAAATTAACTAACCAAACTCCTGTTAAAGATATTTACTTTAAGGATTTTGATGGCGCAATTAAAAGTTTAGGTGCTTGGGGAGGGGATTTCGTTTTAGTAGCCTCTAAACACAATCCAATTGCTTATTTTAAAGCTAAAGGCTTTAATACGATTATGCCTTATACTAAAATGGCTTTATAAAGCTTAATTAAATAAAAAAAGAGCTTTTATTAAAGCTCTTTTTTTGTCTTATGCAATTTTTATATTATTCTACGGCATCTTCAACTTCATCGGCCGCATCCTCTAGACCATCTCCAACATCATCAGCTACATCCTCTACGGCGTCTTCTATTTTCTCTCCCTTAGTTTCTCTACATCCTGTAAATACAGTTGATATGGTAAATAAAATTAAAAATATTTTTGCTATTTTTTTCATAATTAAAGTGTTTTTAAATTAATAATATATATTCGGTATAATTTCTATTTTTTCACTAATCCTTTTAATAGTGATAGTACAAATAGTACTATAAAAATAAAAAATAAGATTTTTGCAATGCCAGCTGATGCTCCTGCTATTCCGCCAAATCCCAAAACTCCGGCAATTAATGCTATTATAATAAATGTGATTGTCCAACGTAACATAATAATTAGGTTTTAAAAAATTAAACTCTAGTAAGCGATTGACTCTCAACCCTTCAATACAAATATCTAACAATTACAACGTTATTATTAACTCAAACAAAATAGATTTTAGCTCAAATAAAGGTTCCATCGAATTATAGACCTTTTGAATAGACATTAAAAAAAAAGACCTCTACACAAATAGAAATTCATGCAAAGGCCTAATCCACTAACCAATCACATCAAAATTAAATTTATACTTTCGTTTTAAGTAACTCGTATAAAACAAATTTTAACGTAATTACGATTAATAAATATTTTATAGTATCAAACAAATAGTAAAAAGGTCGTTTTCAATTTTTAGTAATGACCGTTTTAGCTTATATCTTCCAATGTTTTTATCCTTGATAAGCCGTGTTCAATTTTGCTTTTTTGAGATTCTAATATCGTTTTGGTGCTAAGAGGTAAACTTGTTTCCTTAATAACATTATTATATTCGTTTACCGCAGATTTCTCTCCTTTTATGGCTTCCTCTAACATGGACTCCTCATTATCCGAAGAAAACAAGGCCTTAACATCCATCCACGCTCGATGCGCAGAACCAGTAACACTTCCACTCTTTTCAATATCTTGATTAAATGTTTTAATTTCAGATTTTAATTCATGACCAAAATCATATCGCTCTTGGGCTTTTTGCTTGAAGTAAGATTTCAGTGCTCTATTATCAATATTTTCTGCGGCTTTTATAAATCCTTTTTCCGCATCATATGTCTTCACTAATAAGTCTTTTAGTTTTTCGCCAACCGTTTCTGTGTAAGTACTCATTTTTATAGGGTTTTATAGTTAACAGTAATTTGTTTTTTTGATGCCTACTGGTTTACATCCATAACACATTAAAACATTAACATGCCTACTTTTACTTTAACAACAAAATTAAAGGATAGCTAATAGTTAGATTAATTCAAAACCTTAAGTTCTTAACTCATTTCAATAAATCAAGTATTTACTATTTGGAAGACCAATTTTTTTCCGACTTTTATTTTTTGCGGTTGTATAGGTTTTAAATAGTATCTTTAACTATACTATAAAAAGTATTGAATAACATAATTAATACCTTTATCACATAAGTATTTTACAACACAAAAAGACATGTTAATTTTTCATACAAAGATTAAGTTCCGTTAATACATTTTTACAAATATATTATATGAAAGAAATAGAAATAAAAGTAGAAGACTCTAAAGAAATCCTTGAAGAAATCCAAAGGCACATTGGAGGAACCATTGAAGAAAAATGGAGTGAAAGTATGTTAAAAATAAATAACGACATTGCTAAAGGCAGTATACGCTACATCCCTTTTGAATGGGGCGTTACCCTAATGGATTACGATATTACGTTTAAAGAAGAAATCATATTAAAAATGCATGCCAGCGATTATAACCCAATAAGGTTTGTTTATACCTTAAATGGTAGTTTTAAGCATAGATTTGGCGTAAACAAAAGGGAAGAGTTAATTGAACAATACCAAACCTTAATTTTTACAAATAAAACGATTGGAGTTAATTACATCCATTTTCCTAAAGACACCAAGTTAGATATTAATTCCATACAAATTATACGGAAACAATTCTTAAAAAAACGTACAACTAATGTTTCTACATTAAACAAAAAACTATATGAAGTTTTTGTTGATACCGATCATGACAACAGATTTGCACATTATGGAACATTGAATTTAAAAATGGCGGATTTAGTTAAAAAAACTAGAAATATTAAAAATAAAGGTATGTTAAGAATCCTTAAAATTGAAGCTAAAGTTTATGAAATTTTATCGATACACATACAACAACACAACAAATTACAACAAGGTGTACCATTACCAACATCACTAATTAAAAGTGAACTTATTACGGTTAGAAAACTTGGTCAAGCCATACTAAAACGACCGGCAAAAGACTACTCATTAGATCAACTATCTGCTAGTTCGGGCTTATCACAGGCAAAACTTCAAGATGGATTTAAATTTCTATATACACGAACTGTTACTGAATATATTAGACACGTAAGATTGGAGGCTGCTAGGGAATTAATGACCACAACAGATTTAAACATTACTCAAATTGTATACTCTATTGGTTTTACAAGTAGAAGTTATTTTTCAAAAATATTTAAAGAAAAATACGGCGTAACACCTAATGAGTTTAAAAAGCAATTAATAGTCCCTATTGCGATATAATAAGAAACAAACAGGAAAAAACTAATCCCGAAATTATTACAATAAAAAAAGCCTCGTTAAAACGAGGCTTTTTTTATTGTATGTTTTCTTAACTATTGAATTTGACTTGAAACTCTGTTGTCTTCAATATCTGCAGCTGCTTTTAAAGCATTGTATAATTTACTTGTAACCGTACTTGCTTTTTGCTGCTCTACTCTATTTGCAGAAGCTTGATAATTCTCTAAAGCAACCGCAGGCGTAATTTTAGTAACTTGTACCATATACACTCCGTTATTACCTTCAATTAAACCTGATGTTTCGCCTTCTTTTAAACCAAAAGCAGCTCCAACTAGCATAGGTTCTCTTCCTGCCCCTGAAACAGTTGGGTTTTTCATGTTTACTCCAGTTGCTGTTCTTACATTAGTGTTTTCAGCAGCAGCTAAATCTTCTAAAGTGCTTACAGAAACTCTATCTTTTATAAGTTTTGCTTTTTTCTGCTTTTTAATAATTGGCAACACTTTAGCCGTGGCATCATCAGCACTCATTAATCCTGCCTCATGCTTAGCAACTAATTGTGCTATTACATAACCATTAGTTACATTAAAACGCTTAATATCTCCAACTTTAGCATCTTCTTCAAACGTCCAACGTACAATTGGTCTTTGATTTCCAACACCTGGAATATTTTCATCTAACGCCTTAATACCATTAACCGGTCTTAAAGTATACTTATTTTCTTTGGCTAAAGCTTCAAAATCGCCTTCTCCTGCTTTAATTTCAAAATTAGATGCATCTCTAAATACTTTATCAGTAGTGGACTCAGATGGTTCTATTTTTCTTGCAATCGTTCCTACTTTAACAGCTTTTGTTTTATTTTTTTGTCCTTCAATTTCTATAATATGAAATCCAAATACTGTTTTTACAACACCTATATCACCCGTTTTTCCTTCAAATTCAAAATCATTAAATTCAGGTACCATTGTATTATATGGATGCCAATCGTAACGACCTTCTTTAGCTACACTACCTTGATCTGATGAAAATTCTTTAACAAATTCTGGGAATTTTGAACGATTTCTTTTAAGTATACTTAATAAACTATCCGCTTTCTTTTTAGCATCAACCTCAGTCATTGCAACCTCTGGCCCTGCACTTTGAGAACCTTTAAAAGGAATTAAAATGTGTCTTACTTTAGCAGAATCTGGTATTTGTTTTACAGCTATTACCTTAGTGATTTTAAATGAACCATCGTGTTTATATGGCCCATAAACTTCACCTTCATTTAAATTATAAATGGCATCGGCAGCTACAGTTGGTAAACTAGATTTAAATACAAAACGATCATCAAATTTTACATCTGAAGCGGCAATTGAATTTATATAAGCAGCGTTATCTTTAACTTTAGAAAAAGCTACAATAGTATCTTTTCTCCCTCGGCTGTCAACAAACCTTCCATTAATCAATGTGTTTAATTCTGCCTTAATAGCATTTTCATCTTCAACAGATGCGATTTCTTTAAACTCTACAAAACGAATATCTCTTGAAGCTTCAACTTTATATTGGTTTTTATTTTCTTTAATATAATTTGTAATATCAGATTTTGTTACGACAATTGTACTATCAGGAATAGTAGAGTAATTTACTTGAACATATTTAATATCCACTTTATTTCCTTCCAATTCGTGGTTTAATTTACCTTCTGCTAGAGTACCTGTTAAACCCGCTTTAACCATGTTAAAATAGTTTTGATTTAAAGCGTTTACTGCGATTTGGTTTTCATAACTCACCCAACTCGCAAAACCTTCTGGCGAAGTTTCTTTTAAGTTAGCGATATATTCGTTCATTTTGTTTTCATCAAAAACACCTGCTTCGTTTAAAAAGTTTTGGTTTGTAGCCAAAGACGTTTTAAGTAAATCTCTCATTTGATCTTGTTCAACAGAAATTTCAAGTTCATCAAATTGAGTTTCCATAACAGCTTGTCTAACCTCTTGCTCCCAAACTTGGTTCATTACTTGAGTGCTTGTTGCATTGGGTCCCATTTGCCTTTGTAACTGCTCCACTTTTTGCATAAAACCCTCACGAGTAATATCTTTACCGTTTATGGTAGCAACAATATTTTGCGACTTTGAAGTTAAAGCGTCACTGTTTTTAAACAAATCTGCTAATACAAAAGAAAATAGCGCTAAAGCTATAATTAATATTAAGAATAGGGAACGTTGTCTTATCTTATTTAAAACTGCCATTTGTAAATTTAATTTTTAAAATCCGTTGTTGGAATTGCTTCATTAATTGATATCAATTGCAGTAAACTGGCAAAAATATCGTGCGCGAAAATACCATTTTCTATCCAATAATAAAAGGGTTATTTATTTATTTGTTAAGTTGTTTGAATTGTGCGAGATATTGTTATGTAGATTTCCGATTGTATAATTACAACAATTTAAATACACCTCGATTTTTTTAGACCACAAAGTTTAATAAAATCTAAGTAAATTTAGTCTACTATCGCACTAAAAATTTAAGGATTACCTCAATCCTCCTGCAAAATTTTAACCTCTACCATATCGATTTTAGTATTGGAAACTTCGAGGATAGTAAATTGAAAGATTTCAATATTTACAATATCATTTTGGCTGGGAATTTCCTGAGTCTGATTAACAATTAATCCTCCAAGTGTCTCGTAGTTCTCACTTTCTGGAAGGTTTATTTTATAAGTTTCGTTAATATAATCGACTTCCAAACGAGCTGAAAACCTATAGGTTTTATTATCAAGTGTTTCTTCAATAAGAACAACAGAGTCATGTTCATCTTCGATTTCACCAAACAATTCTTCAACAATATCCTCCACTGTCATAATACCCGATGTTCCGCCATATTCATCTAAAACAACAGCAATACTTCTTCGCTTTTTGGTAAGCACGTTTAGTACATCCTTAATTAAGACTGTTTCTGGCACAAACTCAACAGGAGTTAACATAGATTTGATGGTTTTTCCTTTTTTAAACAATTCGAAAGAGTGCACATAACCTAAAATATCATCTACAGTGTCTTTATACACCAAAATTTTTGTTCTTCCCGTTTCTGTAAACAAAGCATTTAATGATTTTACCGATTTTGATATTTCTACAGCTATAATTTCTGTTCTAGGAACCATAACCTCGCGGGCTTTTACTTCTGAAAATTCTAAAGCGTTTTGAAAAATTTGTATTTCAGAATCCACTTCATCTTGCTCCTCAACCGATTCCATTTGTTCACTTATATAATTACCAAGTTCTACCTTAGTGAAGGCCAGTTGAATTTGATCGCCTTCTGTCTTAAAAAACGCTTTCAACACCAAATCTGAAATCCAAATAACAAAATCTGAAATAAATGAAAACAAAACATAAAATATATAGGCAGGAATTGCGAGCGCCTTAATTAGGCTATTTGCATAAATTTGAAAAAACACTTTAGGAAGAAACTCAGCAGTGATTAAAATAACAAAGGTTGAGATTATAGTTTGAGTGAGTAAACTTAGATCTGTAAAGAGATAATCTAAAAAAGTATAGGGTGTTGGCAATAGGGTTTTAAACCAATTAACCAATAAATCACCCATAAAAAACCCATAAATAACCAGTGCTATATTATTACCAATTAGCATTGTGGTGATAAATTTAGATGGTTTTACTGTTAACTTACTTAGAGCCTTAGCAAGTATACCATCTTGCTTTTTTTCAATTTCAATATGGATTTTGTTTGAAGAAACATAAGCAATCTCCATGCCTGAAAAAAAAGCCGATAGAATTAATGATACAATTATGATAATTACATAAATGCTCATTTACTTCGAGTTATTATTATCTTCAATTTTTTTAGCAAATTTTCTTCTAAAGAAATACATAAAAATAGCCAATGCCGCTAAACCTAGCGAAATATATGCACCGTTGGTGCCATTACCCCATTTTGAGATACCATCATATATAAATAATACGGCAAAAATTAAATATGCATATTGAAAAATCTTCGAGAATTTCATTTGTTATAATCTATAATTAGGGTATAAAGATACTTAAAATTGAGAAGTGAAATTTTTAATTAATAGAAATTAATCTTCCAAGGTAATAATGCCAGTAACCTCAAGGACTTCGGCATTTGTGAATTCTGAATTAGAATCAAAACCATTTCCATGTATCAAATCTGTTTTGGTTTTAAAGCTAACAGGCTTATTAGTAGAGAGCCATTCTTTTTCAGAATTATAAAATAATTGATCTGTTTTTAAAACTTGATTATCATGTGTTGTAATAACTACATTATCCTGCATATCAATTAAATTGGTGTTTTCGTAAACAAAAGCATTATCCGCCTCGACGGTACTTTTTTTATTATCCTTACTGTAGATATAAAGTATTACACCATCTGTAAACTGACGGAATGGAAAATCTCTATTCGTATAATCCAGCACTTTAGCGCTAATTAAATTAGCTGATACTCTGCCCGAATCGGTATATTTCAAGTTAACATTATAATCTTCACCTATCGGTTCATTTTCTGAAATTCCTATTTTCTGAACCTGCTTATAACTATCATTACATGAAAAAAACATAGTCACAATAAAAATTGTGACTATGTTTAAAATATTATATGAAATGTGTTTTCTCATTAGATACTTGGCACAGTTACAGAAGATCCAATCCAACACCCAATTTTAATGGTTTCACCTGCTCTACCTGAACTAAAAATTTCAGATTTTTGCGGTGCTTTTGCTTTGTAATTTTCAACCGATTGAGATGCCGCTTTACTTAAAGTTGGATCTACACTAGCTGCTCTTTGCGCTTCTTTTGCTGCTAACCAATATACAGCTCTCTTATCAAAGTTACTATCACCACAGTTGTTTGCACTAGCTGCATACATAGCTGCAATAGCAATATAAGGACGACCGTTTGATGGGTTAAGCGCTAATGCTTGTCTGTAATATCCTCTAGCCTTACCATAACTACCTCTAGCTTTTAATTTAGTAGCAATTCTATAATACAGCTTAGACTTCTTAAAACTATCTGTTTCTAAACCAATAGCCTGTTCAAAAAATCCTATAGCTTCGTTTGTCTTACCTTCTTTATCTTTTAATAATCCTAGGTAGTAAGCAGAATTAGCCGAAGGACTAATATTATGATATGCATTTACTAACTCAAAGAACAAAGGATCGTCAGTACATTCTTTTTGAGACATTTTACCAGCTGCTCTTTGCAACCAAACAGCATTGCTTCTATTTTCTTCAAAATCTTTTCTGTATAAAGGAATAAGGTTTTCGCAATTTGCTCTATCCCCTAATTTACCATCTATACTTCCAGAAATTTGATCGTAAGCTTTTAAATAGCTTTCATAGTATTTTTTATACTGACCTTCTTTTTTAGTTAATGCTACTTCAGCATCTTCCTTTTCAATTAATTTATTTAATTTTTCAGAAAAACTTTTTACTTCATCTTCAACTTTCTCTACAACGTCATCATATTTATTAAACAAATCTGCCGCAGGTTTTTTACCGGCATCATACAAATCAACCATTAAAGAGAAATATGTGTATAAACTTTTAGGGTTTGTAAACGTTGCTTTATCAGATTGATAAGCAGCATCAAAAGCGTTGTATAACTCTTCTGTACTTTTACCTAATTCTGTTTTGTTATCATACATTAATTGAGCAGCTTGAGCAGCATATTTTCCTTTAGGAGTTTTACTAGAAAAATGTTCCGCTTTTTGCTCCCACAGTTTTAAAAGATCGTTTATATAGGCCACTTTATCAGCTCCAGATGCCTTTTCAATTTTATCATCTAATATTTTTTCACCATCAACGTAAATAGCGTTATTAAATTTAGGACACTTGTTTCTTACCGCCATCCAAGGCTCATAAGCAGCATCATAATTTTTTGCTTTTACATATTCATGGAATATAGAAAGCTTAGTCATACACTCTTCATCTTGCTGGGCAAAACCAAAATTTAACCCAATAAAGAAAAAAGCTAGTAATAATGTAATTTTTGTTTTCATGATAATAATTTTGTACTGTTAATCATACTTTCGTTTCTGGAACCATCTATCGTTCAAAGATAAACTTAATTGTAAATTAATAAAATTCTCTTGAATTAAATTACTGTTTTTTGTTCCGCGTTGGCCAAATTCAAATCCTAAATTCGCATTAGAGAACAATCTTGCATCCCCAACTGGTAAACCTACCCCAAAAGATATGCCAAACTCTTTAATAGATTCGTCATTTATATTTAAACCTGTTTCTTCCGTCCTAAATCCAGCTCTATATACAACGCGTTTCCAATAATTTCTAAATGAATTAAACTGCGGAATATAAAAACCACCTATTGCAAAAGAATAAGCATCTTCATAAGCTGTGCCGTTACTAAATAATTCATTAGAAAATGAACCCGTTTTTAAATAAGTAGTTTCTGCTCCTACAAACCATTTTCTAGGTTTACCAATTCCACCACCAAAAGCTAATTTGGAAGGCATAACTAATTCTGTTTCATCTAACCCATCAGTACTTAAATCGGAATTCACAACGTTTCTTTCACTTTCCTGACCTTGTGTACCAACTGTAATTGTTGATATTGTACGCTCGTTTAAAGAAACTAAAGTGCTTTTTGGTGTATAGGTAACACTAGAAACAAACTCCAACTTGTTATTTATCATCGTTTTGTAAGACAATCCTAAATTAATATTTAGTCCGCTTAAATCAGATCGGTTATTCTCTTTAGATTGATACTGTGTTGGTACTCCATCAGAATATTGATAATTAATAATACTGTTTTTAGTATGTCCGAAGTTGTATTGAAAATCAATACCAAAACTTACACCTTTAGCGATTTGGTAACCAAACCCTAAAAAGGCCTTATTTACTCCACCTTCACCCTCAAATCTATTCTCAATATTATCATCAGCGTTTAAGGCCTCTAATTTATATCCAACCGAGGTATAAGGCAATAAACCGAACCCTACTCCAAATTTACCTAAGGGTATATTAACCGCTATATAATCAAAAGTAGTAGATGAGGCATCATCTTTACTTGTGCTACTTTCTAAAGTCGAACTTGAGTAACTACCTCCAACGGTAAACTTAACAGGTCTGCTTTCGTTATTCCATATTTCTAAATTATCCCCAGCATAAGATGCAGGATTTCTTAAATTAACATGAATACTATCATTGTAAATACTCAAACCTCCCATACTTCTATTCTCTACAGTACCTTTAAATTTTAAGCTACCAATACCGTAGTAGGAATAAGGAGATGTTGTTCCTTTTTGTGCATAACCGTGCATTGCAACTATTGCAATAAAAACTAATACAAGTTTTTTAATCATTCGTTTGAGTTAAATTGTAAAATATAGTTTAATCCCTCTAAAAGAAAATTAGGATTGGCAAATATGCTACTTTTTAATTGTTTAGACAAGAATTTAGTATCTCCACCTGTTAAAATAACTGTTAAATCAGGGTATTTTTCTTTATAACATTCAATCACACCTTCAATTTCATTTAAAAATCCAAAAACAACACCAGAATGTATCGACGTTTCTGTTGAATTCCCGACAATAGTTCCTGGCATTTCTTTATCTAACAACGGCAATTTGGCCGTAAAACTATTCAATGCTTTATAACGCATATTTATACCTGGTGAAATAGCACCACCCAAATACTCATTATTTCTATTTACAAAATCATAAGTTACACATGTGCCAGCATCAATAATTAGTACATTCTTTTCAGGAAAGTGACTAATTGAAGCACAAACCAAGGCTATCCTATCCACACCTAATGTTTTTGGTGTTGCATAAAGATTTTTAAAAGGCATTCTGGTGTTTGAATCTAAAACAAAAACTTTAACCGACTTTGAAATAGCTTTGATAACCTTCTTTTCCAATTTACCTACCGCAGATACAATAGCGTTTTCCAAAGAAACATAAACGTTTTTTAAAACCTCTATTTCCTTTTCAATATCTTTTAGTAAAACGACTCGTTTATCTATAAGTTCGATACCACTAAAAACAGCTAGTTTTACAAAAGAATTTCCTACATCAATAATTAAATTCATATTTTACTAAAAGGCAAAATTAATAAAACCACACATAATAAATATCCAAAATCAGCTATAATATTAATAACAAATAAGTTAGACCAACATTTGAAAATTTATTTCAAAAAAAACAAAAATTTTCCATAATTCTCTTGGCGAATAACAAAATTGAGTATATATTTGCAACCGCTTTGGCGAGGTACCTTAGCTCAGTTGGTAGAGCAAAGGACTGAAAATCCTTGTGTCCCTGGTTCGATTCCTGGAGGTACCACTCAAAAATCCCGAAACTTTGGTTTACGGGATTTTTTGTTTTTATTAAGTTCCTCTCCTTTTAAACAATTTAAAAGGATTTTGAAACATGACGCAATCCTATTAATTTACTAATATTTCTAAGGGATTTGCTTAATTGAAACCCAAATTACTTACATATTAATCCGAATCCATAGTACGTCCAAATAAGATTAATAACATACATCACTATTATATTCTGAGCATTAGGTAGCTAAATTTCACGTTTAAGCCAAATTTGAAGATCCTTTTCTAAAATTATTATCCTAAAAGAAAATGGCTATGCGAATTATTTATTTGGCGAGTTTTAAAGAAAAAATAAAACCGCGCTATCCATTATATCTTTTTATTCCATTTTATCAAGGATTAGCCACTCTACACACCTATAAAGCCATTCTCAAATAACGTTTAGTAGTGAACACTGCTATAAAAAGTATGGTGTTACTATCACTCGGGCAAGGGATGTTCTAGCGTTTGTTTATGGCCTATGTTGGTAGTTATTTGGTTTGAGTATAAAGCAAAAAAAATCCTCAACAAATAAATGTTGAGGATTAAAAAAGGCAACGACCTACTCTC
>NZ_JBDWDG010000032.1:0-100937 GCF_039977455.1 Algibacter sp.
TGTAGATACAGGCGAAGGCTTGGGAAATGAATCCCAACTTATGTCATATGTCTCGTCATGCAATATTGCTTGTGGTGGTCATGCAGGCGACCAAAAAACGATGCAGAAAGTAGTTGCGTTGGCTAAAAAATATAGTGTTAAAATAGGCGCGCACCCTTCATTTCCTGATAAAGAGGGGTTTGGTCGCTCTATTATAGATATGTCTTGTGTGGAGCTTTATACCTCCGTTAAAAATCAAATAAACGATTTATTAACTATTTTAAATAAAGAACATGTAGCGCTTCATCATATAAAACCTCACGGCGCTTTATATAATTTGGCAGCAGTAAATGAAAAAACGGCAAATGTTATAGTTGAAGTTGTAAAAGCACTGGCATTACCAGTTAAATTATACGTGCCATTTAATTCTGTAATAGCACAAGTTGCCATTCAAAATAATATTCAAATATTGTACGAAGCTTTTGCTGATAGAAATTATAACGATGATTTAACACTCGTTTCAAGACAAGAAAACAATGCTTTAATTACGAATCCAGATGTTATGTTCGACCATGTTTATTCTATGGTTTTTCATAAAAAGGTTAAAACAATTTCTGGTAATTTGGAAACTATTAAAGCGGATACCTTTTGTATGCATGGCGATCATCCTGATGCCGTTAAATTGGTTTCAAATTTAGTAGGTCGTTTAAAAGAAATGGGCTATAAAATTAGATAGTTAGTATTGGCCTTCTCTCTTACATATAAACCTTTTGGAGAACGCTCTATTTTAATAAACTGGCCAAAGGTTATTAATATTAGTATTCTAAAAGATATACTTAGTTTTAAAGAGAATATATCAAAAAATAATGTTAAAAGTATAGTTGAGTTAAGGTCTGCATATAATTCATTATTAGTTATTTATAATGTAAATAAGATTGATTTTAATGAGGAGATAAAGACGCTAGATAAAATTTATCTTAGTACTGGCAATTTACCAAAAATTGAATGTCGCTTATGGAAAATCCCTGTATGTTATGATGCTTGTTTTGGTATTGATTTAGAGGATATGTCTGAAGAAAAAAACTGCACCCAAGCAAGCATAATTAAAAGGCATTCAGCAGTAGTTTATACCGTGTACTTTTTAGGGTTTTTACCAGGTTTTTTATATTTAGGAGGTTTAGATGCTAAGTTATTTACACCAAGAAAAGCTACCCCACGCTTAAAAGTAGAAAAGGGAGCAGTGGCTATTGGAGGAGGTCAAACCGGAATATATCCTCAAGAAAGTCCAGGTGGTTGGAATATTATTGGAAATTCGCCAATTGAGTTTTTCGATACTTCTAAAAATGAGCCTTGTTTTGCGCAGGCGGGCGATAAAATTCAGTTTTACAGTATTTCTTTAAAAGAATACAAACAAATTAAAACCTTAGTAGAAGCCAAGGTGTTTAGCTTAGAAAGTGAGGTGTTTTATGGTTAAAGTATTAAAACCAGGTTTTTATTCTAGTATTCAAGATTTTGGTCGTGATGGTTTTCAGCAATATGGTGTTCCTAGTTCTGGCGTTATGGATAAGCAGGCCACCGTATTGGTGAACAGTTTGTTAGGGAATCATGAAAACGCTGCCGTTATTGAAATGACAATTGTAGGAGCTACATTACAGTTTAATTGCGAAACTGCAATTTGTTTGTCGGGAGCATATATGCGCCCTAAATTAAATGATGTATTCATTGATAATAATAAAAAAATAAAAGTTAATCCTAACGATGTGCTGTCTTTTGGGAAAGTAAAATTAGGTATACGTTGTTATTTAGGTGTTTCCGGTGGTTTTGAAATCGAAAGCATTATGGGGAGTAAAAGTATGTTTAAAGGTATTACGACTCGGTATTTACTTAAAAAAAATGATGAATTAGGATTAAATAACATTACTTCATTTCCTAGTGCCCACCATTCCAGATTACGAATAAATCAAGGGTATTTAAAATCATCAACTATTGATGTTTTTAAAGGTCCAGAATTCGATTTGCTTTCTACTTTTCAGCAAGAAAAATTGTTTTGCACTACATTTACAATTGCAAAAGAGAATAATAGAATGGCATATCAATTAAATGAACCATTAACGAATACCTTAGAAGCAATAATAACTTCTGTGGTACTTCCCGGAACTGTTCAATTAACTCCCTCAGGAAAACTTATTATTTTAATGCGAGATTGCCAAACTACAGGAGGTTATCCGCGTGTTTTACAATTAAAAGAAAGTGCGATGAATAGCTTAGCTCAAAAATTTACAGGGGATGAGGTTATCTTTAAATTAAATGTTCAGTATTAATTAAAGTTTAACATATTTTGATTAAGGTGTTCTTTACTTTTACTACTAAGTTAAAAAAAAATCCAAATATGCTTAAAAATACTGTGTTACTTTTTGTTTTATTAGGTCTTAATTTTAGTTGTGAAAAGCAGACGATTAGTGCAGAGGCTATTATAAATAAATCTATAAAGGTTTCGGGCGGCGAACGTTTTAAAACCTCAACTATTGAATTCGATTTTAGAGATAAGCATTATTTGGCTAAGCATAATAACGGTAATTATGTTTTAGAAAGAATTTCTGTAAAGGGAAGTGATTCTATTATTGATAGGCTTACGAATGATGGTTTTGAACGCTTTATAAATCATGAACATGTTGTTTTGCCAGATACAATTGCAAATTTATATAGTGCTTCGGTAAATTCTGTACATTATTTCTCGGTTTTACCCATTGGTTTACATTCCGAAGCCGTGAATAAAGAATATATTGCTGAGGTATCCATTAAAGGAGAGCCTTACCATAAAATTAAGGTGACTTTTAATGAAGATGGAGGTGGCGAGGACTATGATGATGTTTTTCTGTATTGGGTGCATACCAAAACCAATAAGGTAGATTATTTAGCGTATTCTTATCATGAAAATGATGGTTTAGGAATGCGTTTTCGTGAAGCTTATAATGAGCGTTATGTAAAAGGAATTCGGTTTGTAGATTACAATAATTATAAGCCAATTTCTAAGTTATCAATATTAAATAATTTAGATGTTTTATTTGATGAAGATAAACTAGAACTACTTTCAAAAATAGGCATAGAGCAGGTAACAGTAACTTATTAAATCGTAAAAAAAAACGTCCTATAAACCATGGTTTATAGGACGTTTTTTTAGGTGTTAAATTTTCTAATACTATAACAGTACTAAAATGTTTTATACATTACTTTTAGTTTCAATGGTTGTGGTTGGTTTTTTGTTTAGAACCGTTTCAATATAATCTGTATAAATCTCGGTGTTCCTAATTTGCCTTTGGTTGTTTTTACTTTTTATAATCTTAGATGTGCCAATTCTTTCAGCTCCAGCATCAATGTATTTTATAGCGGTTTCAAAATCATGAATACCACCAGAAGCTTTTATTTTTGCTTTATTTCTAATAGTTTTTTTAATTATTTTAACTGCTGTTAAAGTGGCACCACTTTTTGAGAAGCCTGTAGAGGTTTTAATAAAATCGGCATTGGCATCAATACATATTTCTGAAGCTTTTATAATTTCATTTTTACTCAATTCAGAAATTTCAAGAATCACTTTTAAAGGGGTCGATTCTATGGCCATTTTTACATCTGTAATATCTTTTAAAACAGAAACATGATTTCTGCTTTTTAAATAGCCTAAATTAATTACCATATCAATTTCGTCTGCACCGTCTTTTACCGCTTTTTGGGCTTCAAAAACTTTAGCCTCTGTCGACATGCTTCCCAAAGGGAATCCTACCACAGAACATATTTTAACATTAGAATCTTCAAGTAATTGTTTTGCAAGTGCAACGAAGCAGCTGCTTATGCAAACACTGTAATAGTTTTTGGTTTTAGCGACATGACATAGGTCGATAATATCACGTTCTGAAGTACTAGCTTTTAATAATGTAAAGTCTATGTAATTGGAAATGTCCATCATTAGTTTTTGTAGGTTTTAGGGTTAAGTTTTTTTCTTTAGAGGGCGAAAAAAATCAATTGTTTAATAGTATAATGTGTGTTTTGGGGCATACACTATTGCTAATTTATTAATTTCAACTCATTAATTGGTATTAAATTATTAATTTTAGATTAACGGTAATTGATTTTACTTATTAACTAAATATACGCCAAAATATTATGTTTTGGGTGATATTTTTTTTAAGGAATCGAGGTGTAGATTGGTTTTGTCACATTTTCAGGGAGTTGTATGAAATCAGAAAAAGGGGTAATTTATCATTTAACAAAATTTTATTAATTTAGGATTGGTTGACTCGTTGGGATAAAAAAAAGCAACAATCAACTTAAACTAAGATTCATGTTGCTTTTCAACTAACCAACCATTAATTAGACTTGTAATTTATAAAATTACAAGTCTATTATTAAAACTCTTCCTTAACTAGATCGCCTTGGTTTCTAAAAACTAATTTATCATCAAAGGCATCTAATAATATAATACTATCTGTTGTTACCTTACCTGCTAAAATCTCTTTGCTTAAAGCATTTAAAACTTCCTTTTGAATAACACGTTTTACAGGTCTTGCACCATACTCCGGATTATAACCTTTGTCGGCAAGATAATTTACAGCTTCATGTGTTGCATCGAAAATAATACCTTGTTTAGCTATCATTTTGGTTACGTTTTTTAGTTGTAATCCTACAATTTCAACAATATTGTCCTTGCTTAACGGTGTAAACATAACCGTATCATCTATTCGGTTTAAAAATTCCGGACGAACGGTTTGTTTTAATAAGGCCAACACATCAATTTTAGCGGCTGCGATGGCCGAATCGATATCTTTTGTAGCTTCAAAACGTTCGTGTATTATAGAACTTCCCATGTTGGAAGTCATAATTATAATCGTGTTTTTAAAATCGGCTACACGTCCTTTGTTGTCGGTTAAATGCCCTTCATCCAATACCTGTAAAAGGATATTAAAGGTATCTGGATGTGCTTTCTCTATTTCATCTAATAGCACTACAGAATAAGGTTTACGTCTTACAGCTTCTGTTAACTGTCCACCTTCATCGTAACCTACGTATCCAGGAGGCGCTCCTACTAATCTACTTACAGCATGACGCTCTTGATATTCGCTCATATCAATTCTGGTCATGGCATTTTCGTCATCAAATAAATATTCGGCTAATGCTTTTGCTAATTCTGTTTTACCAACACCAGTGGTTCCTAAAAATAAGAAGGTACCTATTGGTTTTTTTGGGTTTTGTAAACCGGCACGACTTCGTCTTACGGCATCACTAACGGCCTCAATAGCTTCTTCTTGTCCTACAACACGTTTATGTAATTGGTCTTCAAGTTTTAATAACTTTTCACGTTCACTTTGCAGCATTTTGGTTACCGGTATGCCTGTCCACTTAGCTACGACTTCTGCAATATCATCATAAGTAACCTCTTCTTTTATTAAAGAGGTTTCAGACTGTTCTTGTAACTGCTTTTGAAAAACTTCAAGTTGTTCTTGGGCTTCTTTAATTTTGCCGTAACGTAACTCTGCTACTTTTCCGTAATCGCCGTCTCGCTCAGCTTTTTCAGCTTCTAGTTTGAAATTTTCAATATTCTGTTTTATATTTTGAATATTGTCAACGACTTCTTTTTCAGACTTCCATTTGGCATTAATTTCGTTACGCTGTTCTTTTATGTTTGCTAGATCTGAGCGTAGCGATTTTAACTTGGTTTCGTCTTTTTCGCGTTTAATGGCCTCAATTTCAATTTCTAACTGCATGATTTTACGATCTAGAACATCCAACTCTTCTGGTTTGGAGTTAATTTCCATACGCAGTTTAGAAGCGGCTTCATCCATTAAATCGATAGCCTTGTCTGGTAAATACCTGTTTGTAATATAGCGTTGTGATAATTCCACAGCGCCAATAATAGCATCATCTTTAATACGAACCTTGTGGTGTGTTTCATACTTTTCTTTAATACCTCTTAGTATGGAAACGGCACTTTCTGTATCAGGCTCATCAACCATTACTTTTTGAAAACGTCGCTCTAAAGCTTTGTCTTTTTCAAAGTATTTTTGGTATTCGTCTAAAGTAGTTGCTCCAATAGCACGCAGTTCGCCACGAGCTAATGCGGGTTTTAAAATGTTTGCCGCATCCATAGCGCCTTGGCCGCCACCAGCACCAACAAGCGTGTGGATTTCATCAATAAAGAGAACAATATCACCCTCGCTAGTAGTTACTTCTTTAATAACGGCTTTTAAACGTTCTTCAAATTCACCTTTGTATTTAGCGCCTGCAATAAGCGCACCCATATCTAAAGCAAAAATTTGCTTATCTTTTAAGTTATCAGGAACATCACCATCTATAATTCTATGCGCTAAACCTTCGGCAATAGCGGTTTTACCAGTTCCTGGTTCTCCAACTAAAATCGGGTTGTTTTTGGTACGGCGTGTTAAAATTTGAAGAATTCTACGTATTTCTTCATCACGACCAATAACCGGATCTAGTTTACCGTCTTTCGCTAACTGGTTTAAGTTTTTTGCATATTTGTTAAGTGAGTTATAAGTTTCCTCTTGACTTTGTGAGGTTACATTTTCTCCTTTTCTAAGTTCTTCAATAGCTGCTTTTAAACCTTTTTCGGTCACACTTTGGTCTTTTAGCATTTGCGCTATTTTACTATTAGATTTAAAAACGGCTAAAATTAAATGCTCGATAGATACATAATCATCTTTCATTTTTTTAGCAATTATAGACGCTTCATTAAGGCTTTTTCCGGCTTCGCGAGAGAGCATAAGTTCGCCTCCAGAAACTTTTGAAAAGCTCTCCATTTGCTTATCTAATGCTTGTTCTAATATGGAAATATTTACATTCAGTTTTTTTAGAATGAATGGCAGTACGTTTTCATCAACTTCGAAAATGCCTTTAAAAATATGTTCGTTTTCTATTTGTTGATGGCCATAACCTTGAGCAATTTGCTGCGCTTGCTGTATGGCTTCTTGCGATTTAATGGTATAATTGTTTAGGTTCATATATAATGTGTTTTTATTTCCGCTAAAGCGAAAACCTTATTTTTATTATTGATTTCAAAGGATATATTTCAATTACCTTACCAATAGTAGTTGCAAGACAAAATGGCTGATTTGAGCTTATTATTAGTGACTTTTCGTCAGTTTGAGTGTTGTTAATATTTTAAATGTAAGTTAACCAAAACCTTTCGACAAAATGAATGAAATATATCATAATAATGATATTTTTGTTTAAATTATTGCAGTATAAATTGCTAAAATAAAATGGCTATGTTCGGAAAATTATTTGGGGGTTCTAAAACTCCAAAAGAGGATAAATTATTACCATGGATTGCATTAAGTGAATTAGAGCAATTAGACGAAATTATTGAAAAATCAAATACCAAAACACAGGTTGTTTTTAAACATTCTACGCGTTGTGGTATAAGTAGAATGGTTATGAATCAATTTGTTGGAGCTTATGGATTAACAGAAAACGATTTGGATTTATACTATTTGGATTTGTTAAATTACCGAGAGGTATCGAATGAAGTGGGGTATAAATTTCAAGTCATGCACGAATCGCCACAACTTTTAATAATTAAAAAAGGGGAAGTGATTTCGCATGCTTCTCATGGTGCTATTAATGATATTGATTTGAGTCAGTTTATATAAGTTAGGAATTATATAGTATAATTTAAATTGAAAAGGCCTCCTAATAAATTTTAATTTGGAGGCCTTTTTAGTTTATTATCTTACGGCGTAAGAATTTATAATCTGCTTTAACTGCAGTTTTATATCTTCACCAGTGTCAAATACCATTTGCTCGTTACTAGGAAAGGGGAGACGTCTGTTATTTAACAATTGATTATCTTCTTTTACTAAGGCGCGCTTGTCGCCTTTATACTTGGCAAAAATATGTTCAAATATAAAACTACTATTAATAGTAAAGGTGTCTACGGGTTGGTTATTTTGGGTATTTATATATACAACATCTGCAATGACTTCGGCAGTTTTAGTTTGTATAGTTTCATATAAGCGGCCGCTAACTTTTATAATTTTTTCAAATTTTACATCGTTACCTAAACTATCTTTAACGACGTTACCTTTACTGTCTTTTTCATATTCATAACCATCAATAACTTCTTTTTCTCTTAACAATTCACGTTGGTTAATTCGCTCTGGAGACACAACAATTTGCTTTAAATTAAGGTGCATAGCATAATCGTAGTTAATATTTGGCACTTTATTAGCATGATATTCGCTCCAAAACTTGTTTAAACCATACGTATCAAAGTTCAATAAATCGGCTTCTAATCGTTGTGGAATTATTTGTTGGGTATCGTTATGAATGGATACTAAAATATAATCTTTTCCACGTTGGTGAGCCTCTGCTAAAAGCTGTCTTGTGTTTTCATAATTTGGACTAATACGGTCTAAGTACGATAATTCACTATGTGCCTGCCTAATGCTATATTTATCATCAACCTCTAAAAGTTTTAACCCTTTTTCGTACAGGTAATCTGCAAGTTGCGTTTTAGCTTGTATTATGTTATCGCTGTAATTATTAAAAGTAAACGGAATGTTTTTGCCATCCACCTGTAAAGGTAAGATTGGTTTTATGGCTTCTTGCCTCGCATGTAATTCTAAATAAAGGTTGTAAATACTTTTTAAAGATTCATTGCTATTGTCCTTTTTAAGATGAGTAATGCCCTCTAAATCGCGTTCCTCAGCTTTATAATAGGCATCTTGAAGCATAATTACATAATCGTTGTTACTTTTTTTGTCTTTATTCTTTCTTAGCTTATCAAGCGCTGTGTTTATGGCACTTTCGTAATTACCAGAATTAACAGCCATTGCAACTTGTTTTTTGGTGTTACAAGCTATAATTAATAAAAGTACAACTGAAAGGAGTAGTAGTTTTTTCATAGTTATCAAATTTCGATTATTTTGGTTACTATTCAATAGTGGTGCCAAAATACGATTACTATCTATGAAATACTAATAAATTCGACTAAGGGTGATTTTTGTTTGTATTTTATATGATTAACCTTACTGTTTTTAAATGATAAATACCAAGCTTGATGCTTTTATTAAGGTTTAAAAAAAAATCCCGCATTATGCAGGATTTTTATCTTCACTTTATCAGTGACACCTCATTATTTCTTTTTGTAAACCGGTAATAGTTTATTGGCCACTTTACCAAAACCAATACGCGTACCATCCTTTTCGCAATAGCCTCGCATAATTACCGTATCGTTATCATTTATAAATTTACGTTCTGTACCATCTTTTAATTTAATTGGCTTTTCGCCTTTCCAAGTTAATTCTAACATGGATCCGTAGCTGTCTTCGGTAGGGCCAGAAATAGTGCCACTTCCCATCATATCGCCAGAGTTAATAGGGCAACCATTTATAGTATGGTGGGCCAATTGTTGCGACATATTCCAGTACATATATTTAAAATTAGATTTACTTACCACATTTTCTTTAGCACCTTGAGGTTGTATGGAAACTTCTAAATTAATATCATAACTCTTTTTGCCCTTATATTTAAGGTAATCAAGCTGTTTTTTTAATGGTTTAGGGCTTTCCACACGGTAAGGCTCTAGGGCGTCTAAAGTAACTATCCATGGCGAGATGGATGAAGCAAAGCTTTTAGCTAAAAAAGGTCCCAAAGGAACATACTCCCATTTTTGAATATCTCTAGCGCTCCAATCGTTAAGTAATACCAATCCGAAAATATATTCCTCGGCCTCATCGATTGGGATAGGCTCACCTAAATCGTTGGCATCGGTTGTAATAAACGCCATTTCTAGCTCGAAATCTATTAATTTACTTGGTCCAAAAACCGGAGTTTTAGCACCGTTTGGAAGTGTTTGCCCTTGCGGACGATGTATAGGAATACCAGATGGAATTATAGAACTACTTCTACCATGATAGCCAACCGGAATATGTAACCAGTTTGGTAAAAGCGCATTATCAGGGTCTCTAAACATGGTACCCACGTTAGTTGCATGTTCTATACTCGAGTAAAAATCGGTGTAATCGCCTACTTGTACGGGTAATTGCATTTCAATTTCGTCCAAACGAAATAAAATGGTTTCTTTATGTTTGGTGTTATTTTTTAGTGTGTCGTTCTCGGCATCAAAAATTTCTGCTATTCTGTTTCTTACAGCACGCCATGTTTTTCTGCCATCGGCAATAAAATCATTTAAGGTGTCTTGTAAAAAAATATCGTCGGTTAATGGGATGCCATCAAAATAACCTAATTGATGTAAAGCCCCTAAATCTATAGCTGTATCACCAATACGAGTACCGATAGTAATAATATCGTCGCGTGTTAAAAATACACCAAAAGGGATGTTTTGTATAGGGAAGTCTGAGTTTTTATCAACGTGTAACCACGAAGTTCTATCTGGATTATTTGCGGATAATGACATGTCTTATTTAGTTAAAGGTTTATTGTAAACTTATCAAACCTAAACATTTTTTTTATTTTAACTGAATAAAACGGAAAAAATCTATAGAAATATTAACAGTTGATAAACCGTTGAAAACTTAAAACAATTCTACTTTTTTTTAATACTTATAACTAATCTATTTGCTATTTTTGCACATTATTTAACTAGAACTCTATTTTATGCAACGCGACGAACAAATTTTTGAACTTATACAAGCAGAAAAAGAACGCCAATTACATGGTATTGAACTTATTGCATCAGAGAATTTTGTAAGCAACCAAGTTATGGAAGCTGCAGGCTCTGTGTTAACTAATAAATATGCCGAAGGATATCCAGGAAAACGTTACTATGGTGGTTGCGAAGTCGTGGACGAAGTAGAGCAAATCGCTATCGATAGAGCAAAAGCATTATTCGGTGCTACTTATGTAAATGTGCAACCACACTCAGGAAGTCAAGCTAATACTGCGGTATACCATGCATGTTTAAATCCTGGAGATAAAATTTTAGGATTCGATTTATCTCACGGTGGTCACCTTACACATGGTTCGCCAGTAAACTTTTCAGGTAAATTATACAACCCAGTATTTTACGGGGTAGAACAAGAAACAGGAGTTTTAAACTACGATAAAATTCAAGAAATTGCTACAAAAGAGCAACCAAAGCTAATTATTGCAGGGGCTTCAGCATATTCTCGCGATATCGATTTTGAGCGTTTTAGAATAATAGCAGATAGTGTTGGTGCAATTTTAATGGCCGATATTTCGCATCCTGCAGGTTTAATTGCTAAAGGTATTTTAAACGATCCACTTCCACACTGTCATATTGTTACAACAACAACCCACAAAACATTAAGAGGCCCAAGAGGAGGAATGATTATGATGGGACAAGATTTCGAAAACCCTTTCGGAATTAAACTTAAAAACGGAAGTTTACGTAAAATGTCGTCTTTATTAGATTCAGCAGTTTTCCCTGGAAATCAAGGTGGACCATTAGAGCACATTATTGCTGCTAAAGCTATTGCATTTGGCGAGGCATTAACAGACGATTTTTTAACCTACCAATTACAAGTTAAAAAGAATGCATCAACTATGGCAGATGCCTTAGTAGAAAAAGGATATAACATTATATCTAACGGTACAGATAACCACTGTATGTTAATCGATTTACGTAACAAAAACCTTTCTGGTAAAGACGCGGAGCAAGCGTTAGTAAAGGCAGATATTACCGTAAACAAAAACATGGTGCCTTTCGATGATAAATCACCATTTGTAACATCAGGAATTCGTTTAGGAGTGGCTGCGATAACAACTCGTGGTTTAAAAGAAAACGATATGGGAGCTATTGTAGAGCTGGTAGATGAAGTAATTACAAACTTTGAAGACGAGGCAGTATTGGAAACCGTAAAAACAAAAGTAAATGCTATGATGAAGGATAAACCTTTATTCGTATAAGCATAACGAAATATAATTATTTAAAAAATCCTGCTGTAAAGCGGGATTTTTTTGTTTTGGGCGCTTGCCTGCCGGCAGGAAGGCTACCCGAAAAGGGGCGGGCTTTACACTATATCTTTTTTTGCCATTTATGGCAGCAAAAAAAGGATGCCGCTACAATCCCTAGCGCGGGCAAGTCTGCAGTATAAGCACTTAAGTAGTAGGTTGTGTTTTGTCCTACTACTTACTTTAATTTTGTTGTTTGATAAGAAAATGTACTTTTATTCCGGTTTATGTACTTCTAATTCTATTTCAATCATAAATTCAGGTACCGCCAATTCTTTTACTCCAAGCCAAGAGCCTGTTGGAAATTGTTTAGTGTAAATTTCACTTCTGTAAGCAGCGTTTTCAAGAAATAATGCCATATCAGTGGTAAAAACATTTTCCACAACAACGTCATCAAATGTGCAACCGTAGTGTTTCAGTATTTTTTCTAAATCGGCATAACAATTTTTCATTTGTTGACCTAAATTACCTATCGCGGTTGGATTGCCTTCATCGTCCATACTAACAGCACCTGAAATTTTAATATCATTACCAATTTTTACAGCGTGCGAATATCCATAAGCTTTTTCCACTTCTGGTCTTAGCAAAAAGTATTCAGGTTTTTCGGATCTAGCGACCACAACGTTTTCAATGTCTTTGATTGTTTCTTTTTCTTTCTGTTCGCAACTTTGATTTGTAAAAGTCAATGCAAAAAGCGTCGCAATTAAAGTTAATTGTATTATTAGTTTTTTCATAATTATGGTTATTTAATATCTACTTTATTTAGGTTTTGGTTACAGTGTTTTATTAAGGATATCTAGTAAATAACTAAGGCTAAAGCACTTATTTTGTTGGTGCTTCCCTATAAATATAATTAATTTTTATGTAAGAAAATTATTAAATCAAAAGAATAGGTGAAAAAACTATTTATTATAAAAGCAGATAAAAAAAAACAACCGCAAGTTAAATAGCATTGCGGTTGAAATAAGTATATGTAAAAAGTAAAATGATTTTTTAAACCTTAGCTACTTTTTTATCGTCTAATTCTCTTGTAAGCCAACCACTTTTGTTTGCAGTGGCAATAGCGTATGGCGTAATCCAGAACAAGCCAAAGGTATATAAAATACTATATGAATAGGCCCAAAATGCTTCGAAAGATTTGTATCTATGTGCAAAGAATAACACCGGAAACATTCCAAGAACTAAAATAGTTACTAGGGTAGAACCCACAAATAATAAGGGGTGTACAAGCACAAAATATAACATGAAAAATAAAAATGGAAAGCTCATTAAAATTTTAGAAAACTGACTAATAAATAATAAACGCGTGCCGAATTTAGAATCCGCTCTAAAATTAGTAAATACATATTTAGCCATTTCTAAATTTTCGCGAACATTACTACGTCCCCATCTAATAAACATTTTATATAAACCTGTGTATTCTTCGGGTACATTAGTGTAAGCAATGGCATTTTTTTGAAACAACACATGTTTACCTTGTTTTAATATCATGTTGGTCATAGCACGATCTTCACCAATGTCTGAAGGTTTACCCATAAAGGTTTGGTTTATCCATTGTGGTAAACATTCGTGAACCGCTGTACTGCGGTAAGCTGCTAAAGCTCCTGGCGTGCAAAGCACGGAGTTTAAATTGCTTTCGGCAGATCTTACAAACTCGAAACTTAAAACAAAACTAACATCTAGCATTTTAGGTAGCGTTGCTTTTTTGTTATTTAAAACTCGAATGTTTCCGGCTACTGCACCACATTGCTTGTTATGTACAAAGGGACTCACTAAAAGTTTTATAGTATCCGGATTCACTATAGAATCGCTATCAACGGTAACAAAAATATCCCCAGTTCCAACATGAAAGCCACGGTAAAGCGCATGCCTTTTTCCTTGGTTTTGTGGTTGTTTGTATATTTCTAATCGGTCTCCTAGTTTTTCTTTAGCATTTTGTATCCATGTCCATGTATCGTCCTTACTACCATCATCAATAGCAATAAGTTGTAGTTTTTCTTTAGGGTAATCACTTTCAGCTAAACTCATTAAAGTATCCCAAACCTGTTTGCCTTCGTTGTAAGCGGGTACAATAACAGTACAGGTTGGTAAATCGCTATCTGGTACAGATGCAATAGGCTTATATTTAAAATAGTTATAAACGATATATAAAAAAAGTAAAATTTTATAGGCCATAAAACTAAAGGCAACAACCCCAAAAGCATATCCTATTGTTGTGCTAAATTTATTAGCATTAAACTGCTCAAAATCGTTATGAAATACCCAGAAAAAAGAAAGTCCCATAGCCATAAATAAAAAGGTGCTTAAGGAAACAAAGTTGTTTTCGGCATTTTCTGGATTTAATTTGTAGTGAAAGAATGCTTTAGTAGAATGGATGGATTTTTTAATAATGAAATTAATTTTACGAAGGTAAACTTGTATGTCCATAAATTTTCAAGGGTTTTTGTTTGATTTTAGATATAAGATTTACGTAGGAAAATTTAGTTTAGACTTTCAGTAAGTGTTAATTAAAGTTTAAGGATTTACGCTAATTTCAGCGCGTGTATTTATGTAATCGAGTTTTTATTCGCTTAAAATAATACCATTTTCAATTTCTGTTTTACTTGGGCTTTTAAACTAACGTCCTATAAAATCAAAATTTCTTTGGTTACCTCAAACTGGACAGTGTCTTCTTTTTCGCTAAAATGTTTATTGCCTTATTAAAACAGGAAAAACACCCTTTATAAATGGTAGTTATTCCTCAGGTGTTATAAGGTTATTTCCTCTATTAATACTGTGTTTTTAAAATTAACTTTGGTATCACCAATTAAATCCGGGTATGAAAAATTATGAAAAAGTAAAAGAGGTATTTAAAATAATACAAGAGCAAGTAATAGATTCTCCTAATGTAACTGGAATTGAAATAGCCTCTTTAAAAAAAGACGGTGTTTATACAAGTGATTTGTGTATTAGGGTTTTGGTGAATTCTAAAAACATAAATCATAAGGACTTAAATATCCCCGAATCTGTAGAAGGTATAGTAATTAGTGTAACCTACAAAACCATTTTCCCTCAATAATTAATTAAAAATGAAAGATATGTAGAATTAAAAAAACATTAAAATGAGTGCATTAAATGAAATTATTAGGGAAAAGCAAAGTGCAGAGGCTGCTTTATTTAAATTAAAAGGAGTTACAGGAGTCGATGTGGGCTATAAGTATACCAATGGTAAACGTACTGATGAAATTACGATAAGGGTACATGTAAAACAGAAAAAGAAAACGGTAGCTTCAAAAGAAAAAATTCCAACAACAATAAACGGTATTAAAACCGATGTTATTGAAATGGAAGTTTATCCGCAAATCTTATCTCAAAAATTAGAAAACCTTTCTTTACAGGCGGATACAGCTACGTATACCACGGTAAAAGGTGGTGTTAGTATTGGTCCAGAACGATCAATTTCTACCCCAGATGGTAATTTTGTGTATACAGGAACATTAGGGTGTATTGCTAAGGATAATGTTACAAATAACCCTGTGTTATTAAGTAACTTTCATGTAATGTGTATTGATAATACATGGAGTGTGGGCGATTTTATGTGTCAACCTAGTCGTGTAGATACTGGTTCGCCCGTAACCGACAGGGTAGGGGCTTTAGAAAGAGCACTATTGAGTTCGCATGTTGATGGTGCTATTTCAACATTAAACGGCAGACCACATGATTGCTCTATTGTAGATATAGGTGATGTTAAGGGAACGGCAGCCGCTGTTTTAAATACGGCGGTTAGAAAACGAGGAAGAACAACCTTGTTCACCGAAGGTTTTGTTGATGCGATAAATGCTACTGTAAATGTAGATTACGGACCAGGAATTGGAGTTAAAACCTTAACCGATCAAATTGGTATTAGACCCGATGAAAATGTAAATCCAAAATTTAGTGCCAAGGGGGATTCGGGTTCTGTAGTTGTAAATGCCGATAATAAAGTTATAGGTCTTCTTTTTGCAGGTAATGATGCGGGGTACACTTATATTAATCCTATTTCATTTGTGTTAAGCGAATTGAATATTTCTTTATGTGTTAAATTAACTAAAAGTGTTTTAAAAGATGCTAAAGATACCATTAAAGACATTAAAGAGGTTAAACTTGAAAAGGTTGAAAAATCTGAAAAAATAGAAAAACTAGAGAATAAAGAAAACAAGGAATTAAAAAAAGAAAAGCTTGAAAAAGTTGAGAAATTAGAGAGTAAAGAATTTAAAAAGGAGTTAAAGGAGATCAAGAAAGAATTACAAAAAGAATTCCCTGACAATAAAGGGGTTATTTCAGACAAGGTAGATAAGCCGATAACAGATAAGTTAGATAAACCATATGATGGTGGAAATAAACTTAGGGAAATCTCAGATAGGTTTAATCCTGGGCTAGGTAACTTTAATGCTAGTGGAAATAGTATTGAAGATCGTTTATCTCAAATAGAACAAAGCTTATCGGCATTAACAGCTTTTATTGGTTCAGATTTAAGGCCAGACTTGTCAACAGGAGCTTTAACTAATGAGCAAGACATTGCAGCAATGCAGGAAAAAATGAATAAAGATATTGCAGACAGTATTGTGTAATACGCAAATCGAATTTGAGTTAGTTAGTCACTATTAATAAAACCTTAAAAATAAATATCTCAAACAAAGTAGTTATTTGTTTTTAAGGTTTTTAATTTATAATATATTATGAATGTAATATTAAGTCACCCTCAAGATACCGATGCGATTTGGCTTTATTTAGAGCTTCAAAAAAACCATGTTGAAATAGAATTGGTAAGTCCAGAAGAGTTGCTAATGGCGGAAGAATGGACTCAGAACATTAATAATGATGACGATCAGTTTTATATTAAAACAAAAAAAGGGTTAGAAATAACTCATAATAATCTCAATTTTCTTTTTAATAGAACCCAGATAGCTATTGCTCCGGTTTGGGATAAGGCTCAAGAAACAGAAAGGCAGTATGTGCAATCTGAAATGAATGCTTTAATGATGAGTTGGTTAGCTCAAGTTAATAACAAAGGGCGCATTTATAATCCCGGAAAAGGTTATAGTTTATGTGGTGTTTATTGGTCTAGGCAACAATGGGCAAATGCGGCTTATAAAGCAGGCTTTAGTTCCGTTTCTTCAGAAAACAATTTAAATGTAAATCAGGAAAGTGTTCTAGTAATTGGTAAAAAAGTAATAAGCAATTGCTGTAATAAACAACTTGTTGAAAATTGTGTTAAACTCTCCTTGCTTGCTCAAACACCACTATTAGAAATTTATATTAATAAAGATGATGAAAATCAATTTGTTAGTGCAAATACTTACCCTGCGCTTAGTAAATATGGAGATAAATTAATAGCTATTTTAAAACATATTATTTATGAAAACTAAAATGATATTATTATGTGGCATACCTAGTGAGAGCCCAATTGCAAAAGTGAAGTATGCATTAATGGAAGAAGATGCTCATGTTGTAGTTTTTAATCAAAGGCAGTTTGAAGACACCGAAATAGAGTGGGGCTTTGTTAATGGTTTACCGGAAGGAAAATTACATATGTCTAATTGTAGTTATAATTTATCGAGTTTTAAAAGTGTTTATTCTCGTTTTATGAGCGAAAATAATCTTCCAGAAATGGAAGGTAAGAATGAGGAAACTAAAGCGAAATGTAACGCATTACACGAATCATTATTTCAATGGTTGGAAGTAACAAATGCTAAGGTTGTTAATAGGCATAGTAATATGTATAGTAATAGTAGTAAGCCCTATCAAGCGCAAATAATTAAACGCTATGGATTAAAAACACCTCCAACTTTAATAACTAATAATCCAAAAGCCGTTTTGGATTTTAACGCCGTTCATAAATCTATAATTTATAAGTCCATTAGCGGAATTCGTTCCATAGTTAAGGAGTTTGATCCCTCAAATATTGAAAGATTAAATAAAATTAAGTATTGTCCGGTTCAATTTCAAGCCCGGTTATCTGGATTTGATGTTCGGGTTCATGTAATAGGAAAAGAGGTTATAGCCACTAAAATACTAACCACAGGTGTCGATTATCGATATGCTAGAAAAGATGGTGGAGAAACCCAATTAGAGCCTTTTGAAATCCCGGAGCATGTAAAAAATGCATGTGTAAATGTTAGTGCAGCTCTTAAATTAGATTTTAGTGGTATAGACTTAAGGTTTACAGATAACGGCGATGTGTATTGTTTTGAGGTTAATCCAATGCCTGGATATTCCTATTATGAAAGCAATACAGGACAAAAAATATCAAAAGTACTCGCTGAGTATTTGGTAGCTTAATTATTCTTCCTCAGGGAAAGAAATATGTTGGTAGGCCCCTAAATCTGGAGAGCTTGTTCGGTTTGTGTTTAAAATATCTACTGGGACTTGAGTCGAAAATGAAGTTAAACCTTGACCGTTTGCGGCGGAATCTTCACCAATAATTAATGCATTTAAATTAACATCCATAAAGTCTGGGTCTTCATTAAATATATTGCCTTCGTATTTTAAGGTGTCATCAAAATTATAATTATCCCCTGTAAAATTGTTATTAAAATCATTAAAACGAATTAAGCAATTAGTAAACTTGAAATTAAAAACTACAGCCTCATCTTCAATTTCATCTAGTAGTATTTCAGGGTTATCATTTCCATAAATAATACAATTGTTAAAATTAGCTTCAGTTAAATCGGCAATGGTAGCAACGTTGTCTTCATCTAAAACAAAATTGTTTAATAAAACAGCAGGGAATTGCCTAAAACCATTGTTCCAATAATTTACTAATGTAGAGTGTGTAAAATTATATTTCCCGCCTAGAGTTCCTGCAAAAGAAGATAAGCCAGAATTATTTATAACTAAATTTTCACCAGAAATAGAGGTGTTTCGTCCTAAAATTCCAAAGCTACTAGAATTGTAAATTTGCGAGTTTGTAATGTTTAATTTGTTGTTGGTTTCATTAGGGTTTCCATCAGATAGAACGCCTATAGTTGAATTTTTAATGGTGGCGTAGTTAATGGTATTATTAACACTGCCGTCCAATAACCATATAGTGCCCCATTGCCCTGTAACTTCAGAAAAATTAGGTTCTAAACGGTCGCCTTCAAAAATCACTTCGTTTTCTAAAATATCTTGGTTGTTACTAAATGCGCCATTTACGTTTAAAGATGCTCCATTAGAAACAATAATACCAGAATTATCATGAAAATGGATGCGTGCCCCAGCATCAATAGTTAAAGTTTCATTAGGAGGAACTGTTGCAAAACCATAAATAACGTATGGTTTTTCGTTGGTGAAGTTAAGTTCTTCAGGTAATAATTCACGGCCTTGTAAATCGGTTATCACCAATTCGCCACCTATATTTAATGTCAGTGTATCAATAACTTTAGTGGTGTTATCGCGATCTGGAAAAATAAAAACAGCATCTTGTACTAAGGTTACTAATTCTACGGTTTGTAGGTTGTTACCTGTATCAAATTCAATAGCGTCGGTGTATAAAAACTGATTGGCAATAGCAGCCTGGTTTTCGATATTTACTGTGGTTTCAATAAAAATAAAAAGACTGTCTTTGGCTAACACTTCTACATTTTCAAATACTTTTCCTTGAGAAGTTTCTGTTCCATTATCTTCACCTAACAGGCCGTCTATACTTAATCTATATAAGGAGTTAAAGCCTTCTTTTAAGCTGATATTAGGAATTACAATGTCGTTATCACTTTTATTATATACCTTTAAATTATAGGTACTAGATCCAATATTGGTAAAAATAGTATCTAAGTAAACGGTGTCTTTTGAAAAATGTAAACTTCCTGTACTTGGAGCGAATTCAAAGTCTTTACGGCAAGAGCTCCAAAGCATTAAAAATACTAGGGTAAATAAAAAATATAAATAACGTGTCATTTAAAAATGGTAAGTTTTGAGCCTAAAAATATAACTTTTGAAATTATGATTTAGTATAATGCCAACGAATTAATCAAATAATTCCACAATTTCTTGAGGGATTCTACAAGGGCGCTCGGTTTTTGCGTTTACAAGGCACCATTTTGTTTCCGATTTAGCAAGTAGTTTGTTGGTGTTTGCGTTGTGTATTTCTACAATTCGTGTATAGGTTGCCCCTTCGGCTTTTGCAATGTAAGTTTTTAAGTTTATAGTATCATTTAATAGAGCTGCGCTCTTGTACTCAATATAATGCGACAATAAAAACCAACTATATTTAGCCTGTAGCTCTTCCGAGGCTTTAGACTGCCAATGGGCCTTTGCAATATCTTGAACCCATTGAACATAATGCACGTTATTAACGTGGTTTAAATCATCTATGTGCGTTTGGGCAACTATTAAACTTGTTTGGTATGTTTTCATTTTAATAAACTATCGGAATAGGATAACAAAAATAGAGGTTTCTATTTAGGTTATCCTATATTTTATAATAGTTCTTTTAACATTTTTACTGCAGATTCGGCCGTAATATCTCTTTGTGGCGATCCAAACATCTCGTAACCAACCATAAATTTTTTAACCGTTGCGCTACGCAAAAGCGGCGGATAAAAACTCATATGCCAGTGCCAATGCTTATTTTCGTTGCCATCTGTTGGGGCTTGATGAATTCCGCTAGAATAAGGGAAAGAGGTGTTAAATAACTTATCGTAAGCCTTTGTAATTACAGAAATGGCTTCAGCATATTGTAGTGTTTCATCATCTGTCATTTCTAAAATGGTTGTCATCTGTCTTTTGGGGACAATCATAGCTTCAAAAGGCCATACAGCCCAAAATGGAATGATAACCAAAAAACCGTCATTTTCAAAAATGATACGTTCTTGTTTTTCTAATTCTTGTGCTAAATAATCTCCTAATAAACTGCTGTTGTTTTTGTTGTAATAATTTAATTGTTGTGTGTTTTTTTTGTCAACCTCATTTGGAAGGGTAGACTGACTCCAGATTTGTCCATGAGGGTGCGGATTGCTACAACCCATTACTGCACCTTTATTTTCAAAGATTTGAATGTAATTAATTTTCGGGTTGGCAGCCAATTCTTTAAACTCGTTTTGCCAAGCGAAAACAACATGTTGAATATCGTTAGCATGCATATCGGCTAAACTTTTGGAGTGGTCCGGACTAAAACAAATAACTTTGCAAATTCCTGTTTCGCTTTCGGCAACCAATAATCCATCTTTTAAAGAAAAGGTTGGTGAATTATTCTGTAAAGCAGCAAAATCGTTAGTAAAAACAAATACATCCTTATACTTTGGGTTTATTTCCCCGTTAATTCTTGTATTTCCTGCACATAGGTAACATGTTTCGTCGTAGGAAGGACGTTTTTCATTATTTACAGTTTCATTTTGCCCTTGCCATGGTCGTTTTGCTCTGTGTGGTGACACTAATACCCATTCACCTGTTAAAATATTAAAACGTTTATGTGAGTAATCTTGTAAATCTGTGGTTTTCATTATTTGTAATATAAGATAGTTGGTTTTTTTATTTTACTAGGTGTGTCCCATCAGAAAGTTCCATGAAATACACAGAGCAATCTTTATCAAACTTATTTTTGTAAGCTGTAGATGCTGTTTCGGTAAATGTCTCAGATTCACTTTTTGCTACTAAATTTATGGTACAACCACCAAAGCCGCCACCCATCATTCTAGCACCTAAAACTTGTTTGTTTTTTTTAGCTTGTTCTACTAAAAAATCCAATTCCTCACAACTTACCTTGTATTGATTAGAAAGTCCTTCATGCGATTGATAAATTAAAGCGCCCAAAGTTTCTAAATCATTGTTTTCGATTGCTTTTGCAGCTTTAATAGTTCTTATATTTTCTTGGATTACATAAAGGGCTTTTTGGTAATTTTCTGGAGATACGTTGTCTTTAATCGTTTCTAAATTGGTTTCGGTGGCGTCTCTTAATGCTTTAATATTTAGTAATTTGGAAATGGCTTCACATGCCGAACGTCGGTCGTTATAAGCGCTATCAGATAAACTGTGCTTTACATTTGTGTTTATTAGAATTAATTGGTGGTCTTTAAAATCGATCTTATAGGGTTTAGACTTTATGGTTCTACAATCTAAATGTAAGGCATGGTCTTTTTTACCAAACATGCTAGCGTATTGGTCCATGATTCCGCATTTAACACCTACATAATTATGTTCTGCTTTTTGTGAAATTAAAATCATGTCTTCTTTGGAAAGGTCAAGTTGGAATAATTCATTCAATCCAAAAACAACACTGTTTTCTAATGCTGCCGAAGATGACATGCCTGCACCACCTGGGATATTTCCTTTAAAAACAATATTAAAATTACCTATAGTTTTATTTCTATTCTGTATTTCGGCAACAACGCCAAAAACATAATTTTCCCAACTGCCTTCTTTTGATGGTTTTAGTTTATCTAGATTAAATTCAATTGTGCTATTTAAGTCTAATGCTATAGCTTTAGATTTTCCTGTATTACTTTTGTGAATTCCTGCAGCAATCCCTTTATTAACAGCTGCCGGAAAAACAAAACCATCATTGTAATCGGTATGCTCACCAATAATGTTTATTCGCCCCGGAGAGAATATAAGTAAGGGTTTTACCTTAAATTCGTTTAAAAATGCGGTTTCAACCTCTTTAATTAATGTATCGGTCATAATTTAGTTGTTTTCAATATTTAATTTCCAGGTTATGGAATACGTATCATTTGGTTTTAAAATGTCTAGCCCGATTTTGTTATTAAAACTGTTTGAAACACCGGTAGTCGGTTCAATAGCAATAGTATTTAATTTGGGGGGCGTGTACGCTTGTAAAAAATTGTTTTTTGCTGAAGACTCCATTGAAAACTTATATTTAGGCGTATAAAATTGAATACTATTGGAGTCTAAAATCCAGCAATCATCTAATTTCTGATTTTCAATTTTAAGGGATTTAAAACTGTTAAGATTTTCAGTCCCTGTGGTAATATTACGTTCCCCAATGATTAATTTTTTTGAAGTATCAAATTCTAAAATACTATCATGTAGGTGATCACTATTAAAATAAGGGTGCCAACCTAGGGTAAACGGGAAGGCTTTAGAATCTGTGTTTATTACAGAAAGATTTAGCTCTAAATGGGTTTCAGTAAAGGTATATTTTAATTGAATTTTATAGGTGTATGGGAATCCAATAGATTCCTTTTCTTCAGTATATTCTAGTACTATCCATGCAGAATCTTCGTTGGTAAAAGACTCAGTTTCTTTAAAAGGTTTATTATAAACTAAACCATGTAAAGCATTGTTTTCCTCTTTTTGGTTAATTTCAAGTTGATATTCTTTGTTATTGTAAGTGTAAATGCCATCTTTTATTCTATTTGCAAAAGGAAATAAAATAGAGGAGGCGTAGGTATCCTTATAAATTAATGGTTCTAAATTTTGAATTATAGCATGTCCGTTTAGTGTGAGTGCTTGTAAACTGGCACCATCGTTTAGGTGAATTTTGCCATAAACGCGGTTATTTATGCTTTTTATCTCTAACGTGTTTAAGTCGTTATCTTTTGTAATTGAGAACATAATAGCTTAATCGGTTTAGTTAAATAGAATTCCTTATAATAAGGTGATTAGTGTTTTCGATTTGATCTTGTTCTTTATTTAAAATCATTTCAGCAAGACGTTTACCCATGGTATTAAAATCTGTTGAAATTGTCGTAATTCCTCCCTCTACAATTTCTTTAAGTAAACTATCATTATAGGATATTATGCCAATATCTTCTGCTATTAATAAGTCTTGGCTTTTCATTTGTTTTATAATTTTAAGTAAGATTTTATCTTCGGGAATAATGTATAATTCTCCATTTTCTAGCGTTCTATCCTTTAATGTTTTAATACTTTCAAATGGAATTTGGTTACTAGTGCAAAAATTAACAACTCCTTCTTTCATGGGGATAGGTTGCTTTTCTTCAGAAAACACTAAAATTACTTTTTTATACTTTTTTATTAAATGAATAGCTTTGCTAAGGTTGTTAAACATAGCTTTTTCAAAATTTTGATAAATGGCAGGGTATTCCATTAAGTCCTCTTGAATTTGGTCTAAAATGTAAACCTTTTCTTTGGGTAAGTTATTAATAACACTATTGGTGTTTTTTAGATTAGCGGGCATAATTACGTAATAATTGTAATCTCCCGAATTATCTAAAATTAACTTATCAAAGGTGTTTTTGTTAAAGTGATGAAAAAAAATATCCACCTGAATATTATCTCCTAAGTGCTCTAAAAATGAATTATATAAATCTTCTTTAAATGAATTTAATTCATCGAATAGTAAAAAAATTTTTTGATTAATAGTAATGTTTTCACTATTAACATAATAGCCTTTACCTACAATAGATTTTATGATACCTCTGTTTTTTAGCTCGTTAAAAGCTGTCATTACAGTATCTCTTGAGAGATTGTTTTTATTTTTAATTTTATTAATGGACGGTATTTGGTCGCCTTTTTTCAAGGTACCATCTAGTATGGCTTCTTCAATAGAATTAATGATTTGCTTATACTTAGGAATCCCTATTTTGCTTTTAATGTTTATCATAATGTTTTGCAAATATAGTTTTATTTTGATTAAAAAACTACTAGACCGTACTAGTTTGTTTTTTGTCCTTTTTAATTGTGATATTCTCAATATAAATATATATATTTGATTCTTTATTAGAATAATACTAAACTAAACCACAAACATAATGTTAGGAATACTTTCATTTGCCGGCTTTACTATTTTGGTAGCCGTTATCGCTTATTATGCCACAAGAAGTACAAACGAAAAATCTTCAGATGGCTATTTTCTAGGGGGTAGAAGTCTTACTGCCGGAGTTATAGCAGGCTCTTTATTATTAACAAACTTATCTACCGAACAAATTGTAGGATTAAATGGATCTGCATATGCCGATGGTATTTTGGTTATGGCTTGGGAAACATTAGCAGCTATAGCTATGGTTATTACAGCTGTATTTTTATTGCCAAAATATTTAAAGGGTGGTATTTCCACTATTCCTACCTATTTAGAAAGACGTTTTGATACCACTACAAAGGCCATGACTTCTGGGTTGTTTTTATCTGGTTATGCTATTGTATTACTGCCAATAGTATTGTATTCAGGTTCTTTGGGTATAAGTGGCATGTTTAATCTTCCGGAAATGCTAGGAATAACAGAATGGCAGTCGGTTTGGTTATGTGTATGGAGTATTGGGATTATAGGTTCTATATACGCTATTTTTGGGGGCTTAAAGGCTGTAGCTGTTTCCGATTCTATAAATGCTATTGGATTACTAGTTGGAGGGCTTTTAATTCCAGTTTTTGGTTTAATGGCTATTGGGGAAGATGGAAGTATAACAAGTGGCTTAGCAAAATTAGCTAGCGATCATCCAGAAAAATTAAATGCCATTGGTGGTGCAGATTCGTCTATTCCTTTTGCTACTATTTTTACAGGTATGATGCTTGTACAGCTTTTTTATTGGGGTACAAATCAACAAATTATTCAACGAGCTTTAGGTGCTAAAAGTTTAGCGGAAGGCCAAAAAGGTTTAACGCTTGCTGCGTTTATTAAAATATTGGGGCCAATTATTGTTGTGCTTCCAGGTATTATTGCGTACCATAAATGGGGAGGAGAGGTTTTATCTAATAATGATATTGCTTACCCTAGATTAGTGGCAGAAGTGTTGCCAAAACCCATGGTTGGTTTCTTTGCAGCTGTTATGTTTGGTGCTATTTTGAGTTCATTTAACTCGGCGTTAAATAGTTGTGTTACCTTATTTGGTATTGATATTTACAAGCAGTTTATTAATAAAACGGCAGAAGAAAGTAGAGTCGTATCGGTAGGGAAAAAGTTTGGTATTGTACTAGCTGTGTTTTCAATGTTTGTAGCGCCATTTTTATATTATGCATCCGATGGTTTATTTGGGTACTTACAAACCGTAAATGGTGCATATAGTGTGCCTATTTTAACGGTTATTGTTGTTGGATTCCTTTCTAAACGTGTTCCGGCATTAGCTGCTAAAGTTGGTATTACTTTTGCCTTTGTGTTTTATGTTACGTATATCATTTTAGCGAAAGGTTTAGAAATGGATTTACCACACTTCTTACACTTCCAGTTTATGGCTTTTGTGCTTACCGTTATAATTATGTTAATTATAGGTAAAATAAAACCAAGAGAAACCGAATATGTTCAAGAATATACAAAAGAGGTTGATGTGACGCCTTGGAAATATGTGAAACCTGTAGGCCTAGCAATTTGTGTTGTTGTAATAAGTACTTATATTATTTTTAGCTAAAAAAATAAGATTTTAATATAAAAATCGTCAGAAACTATGTTTCTGACGATTTTTTTTTGATTATTTTGTATTAAAGGTCAACTGTAAAATATTTGTTATTAGGGATATAGCTTTTTACGTTTTTTAAATGTCATTTTATATTAAAAATTATAAACATTTCTTTTGGTTAGGTATTTAGTTAATTTTATATTTGCACACCGGAAAACGAAAATGTTTTCTTTGAGGGCTCTTAGCTCAGCTGGATAGAGCACCTCCCTTCTAAGGAGGCGGTCGCAGGTTCGAATCCTGCAGGGCTCACAAAAAGCTTCACTTTTAATAGTGAAGCTTTTTTGTTTTATATACTTTTGATTGCTTTTTGTGAAGTTATAGTTATGAATGATAATTTTAAAAATGAATTTTTTGGTATAGGTATTCAAAATGGAAAAACTCCCGAAAACCTAGGAGTTCTGTGGCGTACTGCTCAGAACTTAGGTGCTAGTTTTATATTTACTATTGGTAATCGCTATGCAAAACAAGCAAGTGATACCCATGATGCTGTTAAAGCCATGCCGTATTTTCATTATGAAACATTTGACGATTTTTTTAATAATCTGCCTAAAGGTGCGCGATTGGTAGGTGTGGAACTTACTGATACGGCCGAGGCGTTGGAGACTTTTCATCATCCAAGGCGTTGTGTGTATTTATTAGGCGCCGAAGACCATGGTTTGTCTAAACAAGCCATAGAGAAGTCCCATTTTTTAGTGAAATTCAAATCTGAGCTAAGCTTAAATGTTGCTGTGGCAGGAAGTATTGTACTTTATGATAGAGGTATTGATAAGCCTCGGTCTTAATACAACTGCGCTATTAATTTAAAATTTCTTTGACGCTATCCGTTCTAAAACAGCGCTCTTTTCCTAAATAATTAGGATCGCCGTGTTTTTCAGACCAAAAACCTTCCAATATATCTTTCGAGATACATTTATACACTGCAACACCTTTAAATACTTTATGATCCATTTTGTAATTAAAGTTAATTACAAGAATGTTATCGTTAAAAAAACCAGTTCCAAATTGTTCTTGTGTATTGTTAATTAGCCATTTTGCTTTAATTCTGTTGTTCTCATTAAGAGTTAAACTTAGTGAGCCTTTGTAGCTGTTTAATTCTTCATTTTGATTACTGCCTATTATAGTGTATTGACCAACTAAGTCCTGAAGCGTCATAGGTTAACTTTTTTAGTGATTAAAACAACTTTATTAGCATTTATATCTGTTGTGAAAAATAGATACGTGTTGCCACCGTCGTTAATTTTGAATTTATTCCTTATTTGTTGCACTGTTTCCGGGAAATTTCTTGTGGTTATATTGGCTTTTGTTATACCTAAGCGTTTAATGGCTTTTTTGTTATATGGAATAGAAGCTTCTATATTAAAAATACGTCCTGGAAAATCGATTAAAATAGAGCTTGTGTATATATGTGAATGCCTGTGAAGCTTACTAATATTTAGTTGTTTTGATATTTGATTAAACGCTCCAGATTTTAAAATAGCAGCATTAGGTTCATATAGATAGGTGAGTGCTAAGCTGTATTGTGGCTCGGACTGTTTTTCTTCGTTTAGGGTAAATGAAAAGTATTCTTCTTTTTCTTTTTTAATGTTTACCGTTCTGATGTTAATATCTTCGTTATATCCGTTTTCTAAAATCCAAAGTAACTCTTTAACCTCATTTTTTACGGCTACTACATGAATGGTTTTAACGTGTTTTAATTCATTAATTCCAACAGATATATCTAACAACGGTGATGTTTTAACCATGATATTGTTGCTGTGCTTAAAAAGCAGATCTAAATGTTCAGGAACATTAGGTAAGCAATCTTTTAAAAAAAAGACCTTCCCTTTCTGATCATGACGCCTAGAAGGATCAATATAAATCCAATCAAATTTTTTCTTGGAAGCTTCTAAATAGGAAATGCCATCTGCTTTAATGGTTTCAATATGGCTAACATTTAATTGATTATAGTTATGGTTAACTATGTCCGATAGGCTTTCATTTATTTCACAATGTGTAACCGATTTAAAAGTCTTTGAAAAGTAAAAACAATCTACTCCAAAACCACCTGTCAAATCAATTATGGAGTTGCCATTTAATAATTCCGATTTGTATTTAGCTGTAGTTTCAGACGAGGTTTGTTCGATGTTTAACTTGTTGGGATAGTATATTTTTTCAGTTGAAAACCAAGAAAAAAGCTTAGTTTTACATCGGTTTTTAGCTTCAATTTGTTCTACGATTTGTTTCGTGTTAATACCGGGAAACGATGTGCCTTTTAATAATAAATCACTAATTGCGATATTCGCATTGTGTTTTATAAAATCCTGTATATCAGTATTTAATATGTTTTTATTCAAAGTAAAAATTAAAGGTTTTTAGTCAGTTTTTTTACTATTTTGTTATCTGATAAAAAGGCCTTTAAAATTACTTTTATAGCAGTGTATGCAGGTACTGCTATTATTAAACCAATAACACCAAATAAAATACCAGTAATTAAAATAACTAAGAATATTTCCAGGGGATGGGACTTAACACTTTTTGAAAATATGATGGGTTGACTTCCAAAATTATCTACTAATTGTCCAATCATAAAAACGATAAATACCCAAAATGTTTTAGGTAAAATAACATTACTAAATGATTCACCAAGGTTACTTGTCATGGTTAAAGTAAGCATTAAAAAGGCACCAATAATTGGTCCAACATATGGTATTAAATTTAAAAGCGCACATAAAAATGCAATAACAACTGCATTTTCAACACCAATTGTTAACAAGCCTATCATGTAAATAATGAAAAGTATTAGGATTTGAAAAATTAGACCAACAAAGTATCTAGATAGCAAGTCTTTTATTTTAGTGGTAGAATTTTTCCAACGCGATTCTTTTGTTTCTGGAATAAAGGTTAACATTCCATTTTCAAACAATCTGCTATCTTTTAAAAAGAAGAATGTTATAAATAATACCGAAAATAATCCAACACTAAAACTCCCTAATCCGCTAATTACAGAGTTTAAAAAATCTGGTAGTATGGACAAATCTATTTTAGACATTAAATTAGATTCTTTAATTGAATTTTCTACATCAATTTGGCGAATGTCCAAATAGGAGATAACTTCTATATATAAGTTTTCAATATTAGATTGTAATTCATCAATGTTTAAAAGTGATAAATTGTGCCCTTGCTCAATAACCAACGGAATAAATAAACCAACTAAACCAACAAATAAACCTAGCAAAACCACTATGGTAATCACTACGGCGATGGTGTTTTTTAATTTTAGTTTGTTTTCTAAAAACAAAACGATGGGTCTCCCAATAAGTGAAATCACAGCAGAAATAGCTATATATCCAATTACGGATTGTATTTTGTAAAGAAAAAATAATATCAAAGCTATACCTAAAACGATGCTTATAGCTTTTAAAATACCGTTAGAAATGGTGTTTGAATTCATTTAGTAAATATAATATTATTTTAAGTGATGCGCCCTTCTAGTTTTGGATGCTCTTACTGTAGTTGTTTGGTTATTTCATATAGTGCAATATTAGTAGCTTGAACCACATTCATGCTACTATTTTGTCCAAACATATTAATGTGGATTACGGAATCAGAAAGGTTTAAAATGCTTTGGGATACTCCAAAGTTTTCATCGCCTATGACAATAGCTATAGGATTTTTGTTTGAAAATAAAGTTTCGTGTATGGCCGTACTAGTTTTAGTAATTTCTAAAGCTATTATTTGGTTCCCTTTCGATTTTAGTGCTTCTACTATGGGTAAAGCTGAATCCGAAATTTCAAAATTCACTACTTTTTCAGTAGCTCTAGAGGTTTTTGCCATTTTTCTGCCTAATTGGATATTTTTACCACAAAGGATTAGTTTTTCAATGCCAAAAGCATCAGCAATTCTAAATAAGCTACCAATATTAGGTGCATTGGTAACATTATCGCAAACTAATGTTATTGGGAATGTTTTTTTGTTGAAATTGGTGTTATAATGATTGAGTTGCATAATTAGTAAGCGGTATTGGTGTGTTTGAAAAAGGATTCCGAAGGTAAGGGTGAGAATGCTTAATTTTCAAAAACATATTTAATAATGTTTGCGCCCATTTTAAGTGCTTTTTCTCTAACTTCAACAGGATCGTTGTGCACTTCGGTATCTTCCCAGCCATCACCCAAATCACTTTCATAAGTGAATAGTAGTATTAATCGATCTTCATTAAAAATTCCGAAAGCTTGTGGACGTTTTCCATCATGTTCATGAATTTTAGGTAAACCATTTGGGAATTTATAGACATAATTAAATATGGGGTGGTTGCTTGGTAATTCAACCAAGTCTTTTTCTGGAAACACTTTTTTAAGTTCTTTGGTTATATAAGGCTCCATGCCGTAATTATCGTCGATATGCAAAAAACCACCAGACATCAAATAATTACGCAGGTTTTCGGCATCTATATCACTAAAAAACACATTACCATGTCCCGTCATATGTAATAGAGGATATTGAAAAATATCGGTACTTCCGGTTTCAGCAATGTCGGGTTTTGGATTTATACTTGTGTTTATATTCGTATTGCAATACGCAATAAGGTTTGGTAATGCTGTTGGGTTTCCATACCAATCGCCACCGCCTTTATATTTTAAAACAGCTAAATCTTGACTAAAAACGAAAAGGGAAAAAAGAAAAAAGAAAATAGATAAATAAAATTTCATGGTAAATTACTCGTTTACAAACGCAACGGAATGACACGCCACAATAGCGGCAGTTTCTGTTCGCAATCTAGTTTCACCCAAAGTTACAGGAATAAAATTGTTTTCGAGTGCTTTGGTTATTTCTTTAACAGAAAAATCGCCTTCAGGTCCAATTAAAATAGTAATATCGGTAGTGGGTTTTAACTGTTGTTTTAATGATTTTCTATCGGTTTCCTCGCAATGCGCAATAAACAATTCGGTTTTAAACCCTTGTTCAATAAAGGCTTGAAACGGTATAGCGTCATTCAATTTAGGTAAATAACAGCTTAAGGATTGTTTCATGGCCGATTGTAAAATGCGCTCAAAACGTTCGGGTTTAATAACCTTGCGTTCGCTATGGTCGCAAATAATAGGGGTAATACTGTCTATTCCTATTTCAGTTGCTTTTTCTAAAAACCATTCGTAGCGATCGTTCATTTTGGTAGGAGCAACAGCTAAATGTAGTTTATATTTGCGTTTAGGTTGGAGTGCTTTCGAGACTATTTTTGCGGTACATTTATTTATGTTTGGTACCGAAATTTCTGCAGTAAATAGCCAGCCATTACCGTTGGTAATGTATAATGTATCACCCATGTTTTTGCGTAACACCTTTACAATGTGTTTGCTTTCATCTCTGTTAAAAGTGAATTGACCTGTGTGTTCTGTTATGTCTGGGCTATAAAAAAGCTGCATTATTATTTGGATTCAACTATTTTTAAAACGTCTATTTCTAAAATTTCTTTTGGTTCATGTGTTTTTAAAATAACATAATACCAATTTTCAGAAGGTACATCTGCCGTAAAAATATCATTTAATTCATGGTTTTCGCTAAATACGCTATGCTCAAAAGCGGGATGTGTTTCAGCTTTTAAAAACCAACCTAAGTCGCCGCCTTTTTTAGCATTTGCATCCATAGAATATTGTTTTGCTAAAAAATCGAAAGGCGCGCCATTGTGGTATTTAGTTATAATTTTTTCTCTTAAATCATTAATTTCTTCAAGTTTGTACGTTTTGCCATCTATAAAAATATAAGACAATCTGTGGTACTCTTTTTTTGTTTTATTAATGACTTTATAATAGGTTTTTTCAAACTCACCATCATTAACTTTTTTGCCACCAACACCCAGTTTAAATAGCTCTTTAGCTAAAATTGTTTTATGTTTCTCTTCGTTAAAGGTAATTAATTTGTTTTTTTTAGATTTCTTCGTTTTTAAATAGCTTTCTACTTGCTCTTTTGTTTCTAGAATATCTAATTCTTTTTCAACCGAGGTTTGGGCGTTTACAAAAGCTGTGCTAATAAGTAATAAAACGAGTAATTTTTTTAACATTGGTGTAGGCTTTAATTTCGATTTCAAATTTAAAAGTAAATATGAGTCATTTTAAAAAAACTCAATAAGTTTTTAAGAAGATGTTGTTTATAACTTATTTTTCTGCGCTAAGCATTTTATAGAACTGATTATGGAGTTGGAAATTAATATAAGTTGGGACACTATAGCTGTACTGCAAACAATGATTAGAAAATAATCAATGGAAGTTTTATTATCGAACAAAGTAAAATCTTTGTTTTTGCCTATTAAAAATAAAGGACTTAAGAAATAAAGTGTGAGACAACAAAGGGTAATTAATGTATGAATTATAGTTAAATTTTTAGAAGGCGTAATTCTAAATATAGAATGTATGTAGTATATCAACCCGATAAATGCTAATACAAATGCAATTAAAATATTAAATTCAATATTTGAAATAACAAAATAATCTTGATGTATATTCCATGCTAATTTCGCATTATGGATTTTGGTAAATAAGGTGTAGCCCGTTAATACAGTTAGTGCTGCTGCAGACCAAAAATAAAGAAATGGTTTTGTCTGTAATTGATACATGTTTAAATCTTCAACCTCGCAGAAGCAATAACATCCTGTTTAGCAAAATCGCCTTCTAAAAATTTTAAATACCCAACAATAGCAATCATAGCTGCATTATCTGTAGTAAATTCAAACTTAGGGACGTAGGTGGTCCAACCAAATTTTTGCTCGCCTTCTTTTAAGGCTTTACGTATTCCAGAATTAGCAGAAACTCCACCGCCAATAGCAATATGTTTTATTCCTGTTTGCTTGGATGCGAGTTTTAATTTGTCCATCAATATCCCAATAATAGTATATTGAATAGAGGCGCAAATGTCATTAAGGTTTTCTTCAATAAAGTTAGGGTTTGCCTTAACTTCGCGTTGTATAAAATATAGTACTGCAGTTTTAAATCCTGAGAAACTAAAATTTAATCCGTCAACTTTTGGTTTTGTAAATTTAAAGGCTTTAGGGTTTCCTAAGGCGGCACGTTTATCGATTTCTGGTCCTGCGGGATAGCCCAAACCTAATATTTTCCCACTTTTATCAAAAGCTTCGCCAACAGCATCATCAATGGTTTCACCAATAACGGTCATATCAAAATAGTGATCCACTTTAACAATTTGTGTATGTCCGCCAGAAATGGTCATAGCTAAAAAAGGGAATGGCGGTTTATCATAACCATCTTCATCTATATAATGCGCTAATATATGCCCTTGCATGTGGTTTACATCAATTAATGGAATGTTTAAACCATAGGCCAAAGATTTTGCAAACGATGTTCCTACTAATAAACTCCCCATTAATCCAGGGCCTCTCGTAAATGCAATGGCATTAAGTTTATCTTTAGTAATGCCTGCTTTTTCCATAGCTTGATGCACCACAGGTACTATATTTTGTTGGTGCGCTCTAGAGGCTAGTTCTGGTACTACACCACCATATTCTTCGTGTATTTTTTGGCTTGCTATAACATTGCTTAAAATACGACCGTTATAAATTATAGAAGCCGCTGTATCATCGCAAGACGACTCAATTCCTAGAATGTAAATATTTTGTGAAGACATTAATAAATATTAGGCACAATAATTGTTAATTTTGAAAACGAATAAGCATCTTTGTGGTGCTTAGTAAACGTATATGCAAAAATAGTTTATTCTTAATAAAATTATAACTTTAAGGACATCAAAAAAATTCTAAAAATACTTTTAAAATTAGCAGGTATTTTGCTAATGTTATTCATCATTTTGGTGTTAGTACTTTCTATTCCTTTTATTCAAACAAGCTTAGGTAAATATGCTACCAATAGGTTAAACGATGATTTTAAGACAAACATAAATATCGATAAAGTTAGTTTACAGTTTAATGGCGACGTAGAAATTAAAAATATTTACATAGAAGATTTTAAAAAAGATACACTAATTAGTATTTCAGAATTAAATACATCCATTTTAAGCTTCAGAAATTTATACAAAGGCAATCTTGTTTTTGGAGATATTGATATTGAAAACTTACTGTTTCAAATAAAAACATATAAGGACGAGTCGCAAACCAATCTCGATGTTTTTGTCGATAGGTTTGAAAGCGATAACCCAAGAACGGGAAAAAGCAATTTTTTGCTTTCATCTAGTGATGTTTCCATTTATAACAGTGTTTTTATGTTATCCGATGAAAACAAAGAAACTACAAAAGTCCTACATTTTGAAGATTTAAATATTAATGCAACTAATTTTTTAATAAACGGAAGTGAGGTAAGTGCCAGAATAAATACTTTAGCTTTTAAGGATAGTAGAGGGGTGGAGGTTAAAAATATGATGACCAATTTCGCTTATACTTTAACGGATATGACTTTTGCAAACTTGGAAATAAAAACGCCAGGTTCAGTGTTAAAAGGCGATTTAAAGTTTTTGTATCAGCGTGAAGATTTGCAGTATTTTGTTGATAAAGTTAAGGTTGACGCTAGTTTTAAAGATTCAAAGGTGTTATTGGACGAGCTTAATACATTTTATAATGAATTTGGAGTAAACCAATCGGCGACCTTTAGTACGGATGTTTCTGGAACCTTAAACGATTTAAAAACGAGTAATTTAAAATTAAATACAAATTCTAGAACTAGAGTTTATGGCGATATTAATTTTAAAAACCTGTTTAATAAAGAGGATCATAATTTTTATATGAGTGGTAACTTTAGTAATCTATCCTCTACATATAAAGATTTAAAAGCGCTATTGCCAAATGTTTTGGGAGACGCTATACCGTCGTCTTTTGATCGTTTGGGGTATTTTACAGTAAGGGGAAATTCTCAAATTACATCTTCAAAAGTTCTAGCAGATATTGAAATTGATACCGAATTAGGTTTTGCAGACTCTAATCTTGAAATCACAAAAATTAATGATATTGATAATGCCGACTACAAAGGACAAATAATTTTCCAACAATTTGATTTCGGAACATTTTTGGATGATCCAAACTTTGGAAAAGGCTCTTTAGATTTTGATGTAAACGGTAAAGGTTTTACAGCCGAAAAAGTAGATACGCAAGTAAAAGGAGAAGTTTTCGAGCTAATTTATAATACCTATAATTACAAAAACATTAAAGTAGCAGGTAATATACAGAATAAAATTTTCGATGGTAATTTAAACGTTTTTGACAAAAATTTAAAACTAAACTTTACAGGATTGGTAGACTTTTCTGAAACCATAAAAAAATACGATTTTGAGGCTATTGTGGATTATGCGGATTTAAATACTCTTAATTTTGTTAAAAAAGATAGTATTTCTATTTTTAGAAGTCGTGTTAAAATGAATATGAACAGTAGTAGTTTTGATGATGCTGTTGGTAAAATAGCGTTTACAAAAACGAGGTATGAAAATGAAAACGACACTTATTTTTTCGAGAAATTTGATATTTCGTCAAGGTTTGATGATGATATTCGCTATGTAGAGTTTATTTCGCCAGATATTATTGAGGGGGCATTAAAAGGTCATTTCCTTTTAAAGGATTTAAAAAAGCTATTCGAAAATTCTATCGGTCATATATATACCAATTATATTCCGCATGAGCTAGATATAGACCAAAGTATCGATTTTAACTTTAAGATTTATAATAAAATTGTAGAAGTTTTTTATCCAGAACTAGAACTTGCAAAAAACACATATATAAGAGGTCGTGTGGAAAGCGAAGAGGAGAATTTTAAGCTTACTTTTAAATCGCCTAAAATTAAATATTTAAAGGGTTTTGCTAATAATATTGAAGTGCAAGTTGATAATAGCAACCCGTTATTTAATACGTTTGTTGAAATTGATAGTTTAAACACCAAATACTACAATGTTTCTAAATTTAATTTAATTAATGTAACGGTTAGTGATACCCTTTTTATGAGGTCTGAGTTTTCTGGAGGAAAACATAATAATGATAGTTTTAATTTAAGTTTTTACCATACTATTAATGAAGCTAACGAGTCGGTAATTGGTTTTAAACAATCGGATATTACCATGAAGGATAATAAATGGTATATCAATGAGGAGCAAGATAAATTTCATAAATTAACTTTTGATAAAAAGCTAACTAAATTCGATATCGATAAGTTTAGGGTTAATCATAATAACGAAGAGATTAAGTTTTCTGGTTTTGTTAGAGACTCTACCCAAAAGGATATAAAATTAAATTTTACCAATGTAGATTTGGCTAAAATTACTCCAGATATTGATAGTTTGTCATTAGCCGGAAATGTTAATGGTAAGTTAGATATTTTACAGCAAAACGGCAGTTACTTGCCAAATTCAACCATTGTAATAGACGATTTAAAGGTTAATGATTTCTTGTTAGGGTCCTTTGATGCGACTATAAGTGGTAATGAATCCCTTACCAATTACACGGTTGATGCTACTATAAAAAACGATATTACAAGATCATTTGCTGCAAAAGGAGATATTTCTGTTTCAGGTAAGCAATCGGCTATTAATGTTACTGTAGATTTTAATGCCTTTAACCTATCGCCCTTAAATCCTCTGCTGGATGGTGTGTTAGCCAATATTAGAGGGGAAGCTAATGGTAGTATTAATGTTATTGGCAATTTAAAGAAACCCGATTTTAATGGCGATTTAATAGTTAAAAATGGTGGCTTAGGTATTCCTTATTTAAATGTTGATTATAGTTTTAATACCAATGCTTCCGTAACGCTAAAAAATCAAAGTTTTGTGTTTAATAGAATCATGTTAACCGATACTAAATACAAATCTAAAGGGTTTTTAGATGGCTCTTTAAGTCATGTTAACTTTGGTAAATGGAGTTTAGGCTTAGATATAACAACACCAAGTTTGCTTATTTTAGATACTAAAGAATCTGAAGAGTCCTTATATTATGGTACAGGTTTTATTGGCGGTCGTGCAAGTATTTATGGGCCAACCGAGCAATTAGTGATAAGTGTTGTAGGTGAAACTAAAAAAGGTACCGTATTTAAAATTCCATTAAACGATTCAGAATCCTTTGGTGATAACTCCTATATTCATTTTATAACTAAAGATGAAAAGGAAGCTCGAAAAATGGGAGAGGAAGTGGTTTATGAGGAAATAAAAGGACTTGAACTCGACTTTGAATTAGATGTAACCCAAGATGCCGAAGTAGAAATTATTATCGATAAAGAAACAGGTCATTCCTTAAAAGGACGTGGTGTAGGTGGTGTTTTGGTCGAAATAAATACCAATGGGAAATTTGATATGTGGGGGGATTTTGCTGTATTCGAAGGGGTTTATAATTTTGCTTATGGCGGTATTATACAAAAACAATTTATAGTTCAACCAGGTGGTACAATAGCCTGGAATGGGGATCCGCTTAAAAATACAACCATTGATATGTTGGCTATTTATAAAACTCAAGCAAATCCATCACCGTTACTTGATAATCCTATAAATAGAAGTATTCCTGTGGAATTAAACATTGCTATTACTGGTGATATCGAACAACCGGTACCAGAATTTAGCTTTGAGTTCCCTAATGTTACATCAACCATAAAGTCAGAGCTTAATTACCGATTGGAATCTAAAGATGAACGCGATACGCAAGCCTTGTTTTTGGTGTCAACAGGATCATTTTCAAGTGGTTTAAATACTTTAAATGCCTCTGGAACTATTGCCGAACGATTAAACGGTATTTTAAATAGTATTTTTGCTTCCGAAGACGGAAAGGTTAATGTTGGTTTAAACTATGAAGCCGGACAAAACAGACCAGATTATCAAACGGATGATAGGTTTGGTGTTACGCTACAAACTCAAATTAGCGACCGTGTATTAATAAATGGTAAGGTAGGAGTTCCTGTTGGTGGAGCAACTAGTACTGTGGTAGCAGGCGATGTTGAAATAAATTTTCTTTTGAATGCAGAAGGAACCCTTACAGCCAACGTATTTAACAGAGAAAATAGTATCCAAAACTTTGGTGAAGATATTGGTTATACCCAAGGTGTTGGGCTTTCATATAATGTAGATTTTGATACTTTTAAAGAGTTGCTACAAAAACTCTTTAAAAAAGCCGAAACAGACGAAAATGCTAGTCTGGAAATTCAAGAAGAAAAAACTGAAGAAAATGCCTTGCCAGGTTATATTTCAATCGAATCACCTTCTAAAAAAGAGTAGTTTTTTCAGGCTGTTTCCCAAATCATTAGTTTTTTTTATCAACTAAAACGTTATAGTTTTTAAACTGTTGTTAATTTACTGTAATTGCCATAGATATGTGCTTTTTGTTTAGTAATTTTACTTTATTAAAATTGAAAATTAATGCCAAAAACAATAAAAAAAATAGCAGTTTTAACCTCTGGAGGCGATTCTCCGGGCATGAACGCAGCAATACGTTCGGTAGTTAGAGCTTGTGCTTACCATAATATAGAATGTGTTGGAGTTTACCGCGGTTACGAAGGTTTAATTGAAGGTGATTTTAAACAAATGGATGCCCGAAGTGTAAAAGGTATCATTAATAAAGGAGGAACTATTCTTAAGTCGGCAAGATCCAATGGATTCAGAACCGAAGAAGGACGAAAAAAAGCTTTTCAAAACTTAGTAGATGCAGAAATTAATGCATTAGTTGTAGTAGGAGGAGATGGATCGTTTACAGGAGCTCTTATCTTTAATCAAGAGTTTGGTTTCCCAGTAATGGGTATTCCTGGAACAATTGATAATGATATTTTCGGAACGTCCCACACTTTAGGGTTCGATACTGCTTTAAATACAGTAGTTGAAGCTATTGATAAAATTAGAGATACTGCCAGCTCGCATAACCGATTATTCTTTATTGAAGTTATGGGGCGCGATGTTGGACATATTGCATTAAATGCAGGTATTGCCGGTGGAGCTGAAGAGATCTTAATTCCTGAAGAAGATTTAGGATTAGAAAGATTAGTAGAGTCTTTAAATAGGAGTAGAACATCTGGTAAATCGTCTAGCATCGTTATTGTTGCTGAAGGTGATAAAATCGGAAAGAATATTTTCGAATTAAAAGACTATGTTGATGAAAACATGGAAGGCTACGATGTAAGAGTTTCAGTTCTTGGTCATATGCAACGTGGTGGCGCACCATCTTGCTTCGATAGAGTTCTTGCTAGTAGAATGGGTGTGAAAGCGGTAGAGTCCTTGTTAAATGGTCAAACCAATTATATGGTAGGGTTAATTAACGGAAAAATGGAACTTACTCCTTTAGATAACGCCATTAAAGGAAAAACAAAAATAAACTTAGAATTATTGCGTGTCTCAGATATCATGAGCACTTAACATTTATAAACACGATTATGTCAAAATTAAAAATTGGAATTAACGGATTTGGTAGAATAGGTAGAATTGCTTTTAGAGTAGCAGCTTCTAGATCTAATGATATTGAAGTAGTAGGAATTAATGATTTATTAGATGTAGATCATTTAGCTTACTTATTAAAATACGATTCTGTTCACGGACAGTTTGATGGAACTATCGAAACTAAAGATGGTAACTTAGTAGTAAACGGAAATACAATTAGAGTTTCTGCAGAGCGTAACCCAGAAGATTTAAAATGGGATGCTATTGGAGCAGACGTTGTTTTAGATTGTACTGGTATTTTCACAACTTTAGAAGGTGCACAAAAACACATTACTGCTGGAGCTAAAAAAGTAGCTATTTCTGCACCATCTGCAGATGCACCAATGTTTGTAATGGGAGTTAACCATAAAGATATTACTGCCGCTGATACTATCGTATCTAACGCATCTTGTACTACTAACTGTTTAGCACCATTAGCTAAAGTAATTCACGATAAATTCGGAATTGCTGAAGGTTTAATGACAACTGTTCACGCTGCAACTGCTACACAATCTACTGTTGATGGTGTTTCTAGAAAAGATTACCGTTTAGGTCGTGCATCTTTAAACAACATCGTACCTGCTTCAACTGGAGCGGCTAAAGCTGTTGGAAAAGTAATCCCATCTTTAAACGGTATCTTAACTGGTATGGCTTTCAGAATTCCTACTGTTGATGTATCTGTAGTAGATTTAACATGTCGTTTAGAAAAACCGGCTCCATGGGCTGAAGTTAAACAAGCTTTAAAAGATGCTTCTGAAGGTGAATTAGCTGGTGTTTTAGGTTATACTGAAGAAGGTGTTGTATCTCAAGATTTCGTATCTGAGCCAAAAACAAGTACTTTCGATGCTAATGCAAGTATGGCATTAAACGATGGTTTTGTGAAATTAGTTTCTTGGTATGATAACGAGTTTGGTTATTCAACTAAATTAATTGATTTAGCTCAACATATTGGGTCTTTAAAATAATTTATTTATATATTTCCACAGTATTATTCAAAAGGATAATGCTGTGGATTTTTTATTGAAATTTTCTTTTGTTTTTTTCTATAGAAAAGAATAATAACTAGTTAAATTACTCCCAATCCATATTGGGATTTCATTTTTATCGCTGCTTTTTTTAATAAAGATTAAGCAACGTTAATAACATTTTAATTTTAATACTTATGATTTTAATAGTTGATAGTGGTTCTACAAAATCAGATTGGTTAGCTGTAGATAGTAATGGAAATAGATTAATGGATAAAATCCGTACTAAAGGATTAAATCCAGCTATTCTAAGCGAGAAGAAACTAAAAAAACTCATTAAAAAAAGTGAAGAATTAAAAACAAATGCCGATAAAGTAACACACGTGTTTTTTTATGGCGCAGGTTGCGGCACAGAAAATGCTAAAGAATTATTAAGCACCGTTTTAAAAGACATTTTTGCCAATGCCCATGTGGAAGTTAATGAAGATACTTTAGCAGCTGTTTACGCTACTATTAATGATCCTAAGGAAGCTGCCGTGGTTTGTATTTTAGGTACAGGTTCTAACTGTAGTTACTATGATGGCGAAACCTTGCATCAACGTGTTATATCGCTTGGCTATACATTAATGGACGATGCTTCTGGTAATTACTACGGTAAGCAATTAATAAGAGATTATTACTTTAATCACATGCCAGAAAATGTTAGAATCGCCTTTGGAGCGAAGTTTAACATGGAGGCCGATTTTATAAAATACAATCTATACAAGCAACCAAGTCCTAATGCATACTTAGCAAACTTTGCCGAGTTTATGTTTTTGCATAAAGATTCAGAATACACTATAAATCTTATTAAAAAAGGTATTAGAGAGTTTGCAACCAATATGATTATGCAATATAAGGAAGAGCTTAAAACCGTTCCTGTGCATTTTGCAGGTTCTATTGCCTTTTTTGCTCAAAAAGAAATTAAAGAAGTTGCAGACGAAATGGGCTTTACCGTCGGAAATTTTGAACGTAGACCCATTGATGGTTTAGTACCTTTTCACACTAAAAACTTATAGGTTTAAAAAGGGTGCCAAAACATAAAGCATTTTACATTTCTAATACAGCGCGTAAACCAGAGCTTATTAAAACCATTACTTCTGGGGCATGGTTTAATGATTTAAACGATTTAAAAAGCGCTATATTTTCGGAGTTTACTATAAATGCGTTTATAGAGGAAGAGCTGCGTCATGGCCATTACGATGTAAAAACGGCAACCAAAAACAGCCTTAAAAATTCATCTGAAGGGGAACGTAAACGCGCTTTACTCAATCATATTTTAGAATCTAAACCGGATTATATTGTTTTGGATAATGTTTTTGATTGTTTAGATGTGGCAGCACAATCTAGAATTAAAAACACCCTTACAAATTTAAGTCAAGACGTTATAATTATCCAGCTTTCCACCAGAAGGCGCGATATTTTAGAGTTTATAGACGATGTCTATGTTATCGAACATGGCGAGCCAAAACTTTATGTAGCCACCGAAGAAGAGACTCATAAAAACTTCACACAAAAATTACCACAACCTTATCAAACCGAAAGGGAAACCTTTAACCCCTTAATACAACTCAATAAGGTATCGGTTAGTTATGGCGAACGGCCTATACTTAACAAGATCTCTTGGGAAATTAAACACGGCGAGTTTTGGCAACTTATTGGGCCTAATGGTTCAGGGAAAAGTACGATACTGTCATTAATATCTGGTGATAACCCTAAAGGCTATATGGTTGATATGCGCTTATTTGGCATAAAAAAGGGGAGTGGCGAAACCGTTTGGGATATTAAAAAAAATATAGGCTTTTATACCTCCGAGATGCTACGCGGTTTTAAACGCAGAGACACCATAGAAAGTATGATAGTTTCTGGCTTTTTAGATTCTGTAGGGCTTTATAAACACCCAACCGATAGGCAAATTAATATTGCACACCAATGGTTAAGCCTTTTAAACATGCTGCATATAAAAGATAAAAGCTTCCAGTTTTTATCGAATGGCCATAAGCGCTTAGTGTTAATAGCTAGAGCTATGGTTAAACACCCACCTTTACTTATTTTAGACGAACCGACTAACGGTTTAGACGATGCCGATGCCAAACTATTCTCAGAGTTGGTAAACAAAATAGCCCAAGAAAGCGAAACAGCTATTATTTACGTATCGCACAGAAAAGAAGAATTTATTACTCCAGATTTTGTTTTTGAACTTACACCCCACGCAACGGGTTCTGTAGGTCGTCAATTATTCGACTAGTGGTATTTATCTTAGGTGTAATACGTAATAGATTACATTTATAGTTTTTATATTTACGAGGGTAATGACTTGTGGAAATATGTTGTGTCCTGAACTGTTTGTGGGATATGAAATGTAGAAGTTATTGTATAACGAGTTACTTTTAATAACAAAGAACGACATAATTGAAAGATAAAAGCCAATGGATACACGAAGCAATAAAACTACTCTTAGTAGATGGGGAAGGTCAAATATTTTCTAGACTGGAAAAAGTAGAAGTTGAGTTAGAAATAGATGAAACTGAGGCAAAAGGATATTGCTATTGTTTAAAACTAGATGGAGATGGTAAACCAAGAACAAATGACTTAATCGAATTTGTACTTACTAAAATAGTTGACTATTCACTACCGAAAAGGCAACAGGACGAAGCCCCCTCGCTAGCGCGAGCGTCCCGCTCGTGCCGTCAAGAGTAAGCGAAGTATCTATTTTAAGATTAGAGTAAAGATGTTGAAGCAAGTTGATTTTAGTTAGTATAACAGCACAAGCAAGATGCTTGCGCTAGCAGGAAGTAGTGTTTTTTAGATTACAGTAAAGCGGTTTAATTAAGCGGATTTCCCCGCTAGCGCGAGCGTCCCGCTCGTGCCGTCAAGAGTAAGCAAAGTATTTATTTTAAGATTAGAGTAAAGATGTTGAAGCAAGTTGATTTTAGTTAGTTTAACTGCACAAGCAAGATGCTTGCGCTAGCGAAATATGAATGAGTATGAAATATAAATTTTCGTGACGTCAAGTGTATGCGAAGTATCTATTTTAAGATTAGAGTAAAGATGTTGAAACGAGTTGATTTAAGCTAGTTTAACTGCACAAGCAAGATGCTTGCGCTAGCGAAATATGAATGAGTATGAAATATAAATTTTCGTTGCGTCAAGAGTAAGCGAAGTATCGATTTTAAGATTAGAGTAAAGGTTTTGAAGCGAGTTGATTTTAGTTAGTTTAACGGCACAAGCAAGATGCTTGCGCTAGCGAAATAAAAAATGAGTAGAAAATATAAATTCCATAATAAGCAAGGAGCATACTATATAAGTTTTGCAACAGTGTATTGGTTAGATGTTTTTACTCGACAAGAATATTTTAATGTTTTAGAGGAAAGTATAACGTATTGTAGGGCAGAAAAAGGTATGGAAGTATATGCTTATTGCTTTATGCCAAGTCATGTACATTTAATATTTAGGTCTGCTAACGACGATCCATCTGGACTAATACGAGATTTTAAAGGTTTTACTGCTAGAAAACTCATAAAAACAATAGAAGAGAACCCACAAGAAAGTAGAAAAGAATGGTTATTATGGATGATGGAACGCGCTGGAAAAAATAAAAGTAATGTAAAGCACCTTCAATTTTGGCAACAACATAATAAACCAATTGAATTATGGAGTGATAAAGTTATACAGCAAAAGATTGACTATATACATAATAATCCTGTAGAATCAGGTTTTGTTACAAACCCAGTTGATTGGAAGTACAGTAGTGCAAGAAATTATCAGGACGACCAAACTATTTTAAAGGTTGATGTCTGATATGATTACAAATAGTGTTTTTTAGTTTGTTCAATAGTACAAGCAAGATATTCGTGCTAGCCTAAAACTAATTATTAAAAGCTACGCCTAAACCGCAGGTCGAATATCCACAGCCACTTTCATTTTATTAGCTCCCGAACTATAAATAACTCCTTTTAAAGGCGGCACATCGTAATAATCGCGTCCATAAGCCACAACAATATGTTGGTCTTTGGGTATTTGGTTGTTGGTAGGATCGAAATCAACCCATCCAAACGTAGGGATGTAAATGGAAAACCAAGCATGAGAAGCATCGGTACCAACTAACTTTTCTTTTCCCGGAGGTGGTAAGGTTTCAATATAGCCACTTACATAACGTGCTGGTAAACCTATCGATCGAATACAAGCGATAGCTATTTGCGCAAAGTCTTGACAAACCCCTTTTTTGTTAACCATAACCTCGTGTATTGGCGTGGCTACGTTTGTAACATTAGGGTTAAACTCAAAATCCTTAAAAATACGTTCCATGAGCTCGTACGCCGCTTCAAAAATAGAACGATTGGGTTTAAAAGATGCTTCGGCGTAAGTCCTAATATCTTTCGATATATTGGCAATTAAAATAGATTCTAATTCAAATTGTTTAATATGTAAATGCCCTCGAGTTTCGATTTTTAGCGCTGCTAAAGCTTCTATTAAGGTTATTTTTTGACCGCTTTCCGATTTGTAAATATCAGGTTCCAACGTGTGGTCGCGAAGTATTTTACTAAGAGCGGTTACTTTTAAAGTTTTATGCTGCTCTTGTATGGAAAACCGAGTTATGGTATTTCCGAAAAAGTCTATTTTTTCTGAGAATTCGGTTGGCGTTGGACTAATATCTAACTTATAATCAACAACTGTTTGCCCCAGTATATCCTTAGGTTTTATAGTGGCTATATTATGGCAGAAGGTTACACCAACTTCATATAAATAACTTGTAGTATGGGATATTTGATATAACATGGTTATTGTAGTGGAAAGTTTTGGTTTGTCAGTTGTTTTTGTGTGTACGAGTGGTTAAAATAGGTATTTGAAACCTCCATTGATGTTTCGTGTAAAAGCTCGCTAATTTCGGCTAAGGCATCATCTAGATTTTGTCGTAGGCCAGCGTCGTCATCTAATTTTAAAAGGGTATCAATAGCTAAACTTTCTATTTTAGTATGTGCTTTTAATATTTTGGCTTTGCAAGCCGTTACTGTATTCGAACCTTCAGAATAAGGCAGTTTATTAACGTCCTTTTCTATACGTGTTATTTTATAGGCCAACGACTTGGCATATTCTTTATCAATTAACAACAGTTTAATTACGTTTTCTACACTTAAGTACGAGCGGTAACTGTACCTATAAATATTAAGACTTTCGTTACTATTTAAAAAGGCTTCTAAAACTTCGTATTGTACTTGCTCTTCATAATTTACTACCAATAAAGAGCGACATTTTTCGACATGCATCATCGATTGTTCGGTTTGCAAGCCAATAAAATAAAGTAACAAACCTTGATTTACTAATATGCTTTCTTCTATAAGTGCCATAAAAGCTATAAGGCGCGTAATAATACGGTCAAGGAATTTTATGAGTTTATTAATTGAAAAGTCTTTGGTTTTAATAAAGGTTTCCCATTGTTTTTTTATGCCATCAAAAACACGCCACATGTCTTTGGACCATAAACTTCTTAACGAGTAATAGGCGTTGTTAAAGCTATTCATGGTTTGCGCAAGACTGCCAATGCGGGTTTCGTCGGTAATTAAAGAAACAATTTCCTTTAAGGGGTGTTTTAGGCGCTCTTCGGAACCTTCACCAATAAAACCAGGGAATGTCGAGGTTATATTGGTTATCGATTGGTATAGTAATTTTAAGGTGTCTAAATCTGACTTGCGGCTTGTAGATTGCCCTTGGTTCATTCTATTAAGTACTACACGTAAATAACGTGCGGTAACTAACGAACGTCCTAAATAGCGTCCAGACCAAAATAAATTTTCGGCGGTATTACTGGATAAATCATTAATATCTGAAATGGTATGGTTAGATGAAGAATCCCAGGAGTAATTACGCAACGGATTTTGACTGTCGTTAGAAACTATCCAGAAATCTTTACTAATACCACCTCGTTGGTTGGATACAAATATTTTTTTACGATCGGCCGCCACACGAACTAAACCTCCAGGCATAACGCTATAACCGTCTTTTTTAGCAATAGCAAAAGTGCGACACGATACTTTACGAGGTTCTAATTTACCTTTTACTAAATTTGGTGCTGTTGAAAACGATATTTTTTCTTGGGCTACAAATTGATAAGGTGCCAACGAAATTTCATCCTTTAATTTTTTTAGGGCATCGTTGTCTAAAAATTCGCAGAAATAAATATTTTCTCGGTTAGAACGATCGATACGTTTTACTACTAAATCTTTTAAATGCTCGATAACATATTCGCATTCCTTTTTTTGTCCGCACCACCAAGATGCAATTTGTGGTAGTATTAATGGTTCTTTAAAAAAGTACTTGCAAATGGCATTCATAAACGGAATTAACCCCGAATTATCTAAAATACCAGAACCAATAGGATTTACAATGGCCACCTGTTGCTCTCTAACCACTTCAAGTAAGCCTGCAACGCCTAAATATGAATCTTCCCGTAACTCTAAGGGATCCATAAAAGCATCGTCTACACGTCTTAAAACAACATCAACCTGCTTCAATCTTTTAAGTGTTTTAAGCCATAGTTTACCATTACGCACCACCAAATCGCTACCCATAACTAAAGGATAGCCTAAATAGGAAGCTAGATACGCATGTTCGAAATAGGTTTCGTTATGCGGACCAGGAGTAAGGATAACAATATTGGGATTGCTTTGATTTTGAGGTGCAGCATCGAGCAGCATTTGTTTTAAATCGTTAAAAAACGCTAGGGGTTGTTTAACGTTAATATTTTCGAATAGATCTGGCACAACACGGTTAAGTGCATATCTGTTTTCTAAAGCATATCCCATTCCGGAAGGCGCTTGCGTACGATCGCTAACTACCCACATGCGGCCATCTGGACCACGAGCCAAATCTAGTGAGTAGATTTGTAAATGCTTTGATGTTTTATATTGAATTTGATCGCATTGCCTTAAAAATCCGCGATGTGCGAGAACAACCTCCTCGGGTACAATACCGTTTTTTATAAGTTCGCGCTTGCCATAAATATCTTTTAAAACTAAGTTTAGTAATTCAGCACGTTGTTGAATACCTTTTTCTATGGTCGATTCCCATTCGGTTTGATGGATAACATAGGGAACCACATTTAAACCCCACGAACGGTTAAGACCATGAGGGTCGTTATACACGTTATAGGTAACACCATTTTCTTCCATTAACCAATTAATCTCGTCTTGTTTAGACAGGAGGTTCTCGGTTTCGACTTCTGAAAATTTGTTTAACAGTGGTTGCCATTCTGAGCTGATAGACATATTGGGTTTTAAAACCTCGTCATAGCCTTTAAAATCAGAAAAGTAATCCTGGAATAATGGTTTAGTTGTAATGGGCATTTTTTGATATTATGGAACTGCAAAATTAATGTAAAATGTTGTTATAAGTACTAAAGATGTGATTTGGTTTTTTATTTAAAGAAAATGGCCTAAGATTGAAGTGTATTGGTGTTTTGTAAGGTAATGCTGTTTTTAAATTGATGACACCCCTAAAGTCCCCTCGAGGGGACAACCAAAACCAACTAATTTCGTGTTAAGTACAATTAGATTAAACATTTATAGGCTCTAAAAGCAAAAATATATCTAAACCGAAACGCAAAGCTTAACCTAAAGGATGTTTGCGTAACACTGCGTTAGGGATTGAAGTGACATCCTTTTTTTGCTGCGATAAATGGCAAAAAAAGATACAGCGGTAAGCCCGACCCTTTATGGGTAACGCCCAAATTAATGCAGGATTAAATTATTTTAACCATTTCTCATGTAACCTTACTGCTCCATGAGAAATGGTATTAAACTTTATTTTTTACGTAAATCTAAGGTGTATGGAAACTCGAAATTTATTGGCAGCTCTTTGTAACTAAACTTTTTAGAGCTTTCTTGTTTTTCGACTTTCGATATGCTTTCGCCACCTTGCATGATGCCTTCTTTTTCTTCGATGGTACCTTGTGTGTGTCCGAATTCCCAAAAACGATTTATGCGTCGCGATTCGGCTTCGTAACTATTTACAGGATAATTCTCGTACGAACGTCCTCCAGGATGGGCCACATAATAAGTGCAACCTCCAATGGAGCGTTTATTCCAGGTGTCTACAATATCAAAAACCAATGGTGTGTCTACATCTATGGTTGGGTGTAGAGACGAATGCGGATTCCATGCTTTGTAACGCACTCCAGCAACAAACTCCCCTTTTACACCTGTATTATTTAATTGTACTTTTACACCGTTACAAGTAAGAACAAACCGTTCTTCAACAAAATGATTGACTTTTACTTGAATACGCTCTACGGATGAATCGACATATCTCGCCGTCCCTCCACCGGTCATTTCTTCGCCCAATACATTCCAAGGCTCGATAGCTGCACGTAACTCCAAATGCACATTATTGATTTGAACCATACCATGAAGTGGGAATCTGAACTCGAAAAATGGATTAAACCAATCTTCTTGAAATTTATATCCGGCTCTATTAAGTTGCTCAACAATGTCTTTTATATCTTCTCTTACATAATGCTCGATTAAAAACTTATCGTGTAACTCGGTGCCCCAACGTACTAAATCATGTTCGTATGGCTTTTTCCAGAACCAAGCTACTAGTGTTCTTACCAGTAGGTTTTGCATTAAACTCATTTGAGGATGCGGTGGCATATCGAAAGCACGGAGCTCGAGGATTCCTAATCGCCCTGAGGAAGAATCTGGTGAATATAATTTATCGATACAGAATTCTGCACGGTGTGTATTTCCTGTTAAATCGGTTAGTAAATGGCGAAATAACCTATCGGTTAACCAAAATGGTACTTCACCATTTTTTGGTATTTGACTAAATGCTATTTCGAGTTCGTATAGGTTTTCCATACGCGCTTCGTCTATTCGTGGCGCTTGACTTGTTGCACCTATAAAAGCGCCAGAAAATAAATAAGATAATCCTGGGTGATGTTGCCAAAAGGTGAGTAAACTTCGTAATAAACTAGGTTTACGAAGAAGTGGGCTATCGGCTGGTGATACACCACCTAAGGTGACGTGATTTCCACCGCCTGTACCCGTATGTTTACCATCGAGCATGAACTTTTCGGTGCCTAATCGGGATTGCTTAGCGAGCTTGTATAAAGTTAATGTGTTATGTGTTAACTCTTCCCAGTTTTTAGCTGGATGCACATTTATTTCAATAACTCCAGGGTCTGGAGTTATTTTCATAGATTCTAATCTGTGATCTTTTGGCGGGTCGTAGCCTTCTAAAATAACAGGGATATTCAATTTTTTTGCGGTAGCTTCAATTGAGGCAATGAGGTCTAAAAATATTTCGGCAGAATCCATTGGAGGTAAAAACAAGTATAATTTATCCTCTCGAACTTCGGAACATAAGGCCGTTCTAATAAAATATTTATTATCTATTTCAGCACCGTTATTAACGACATGCTCGTAACGGGTGGCTGCGGTTTTTTTGAAGCTTGGTAGTCGTCCTTTTACCGAAAAATTATCAGCGACAAACTGTGGGAATTCGTCATGTTCAGGTTTTCTAATTAAAGAATCTAATGGTAATCGCAAGCCAATAGGAGAGTTTCCGGGTATTAAAAATAAGTGGTTTCGACGGAAAGTCCAGTCACTAGTATACCAAGTGCCTATAGAATTGTTTAATGGCAAAACATAACCAACTGCTTTGGATTTACCATCTTTAAGAATATCTTTTAGTTTGTTTTTAACCAATAGTGCGCCATCATCTTTTGTGGGATCGACATCTATAGGGAGTTTGCCTTCTTCCCACATAAAATAGAAAGCATCCTCGTAAGTTGGGACAATAGTGGTATCTGTAATTCCTAAATGTTTAGTAAGGGTTTCTAGGAATAATTTATCGGCATTTTCAGGAACTATAGGATTATCTGAAAACAAGGATAATAATTTTTTATTATGCCAAATGTTTCTACCATCTTTTCTCCAGCACAATTCTATAGACCATCGTGGTAAAGGTTCTCCCGGATACCATTTTCCTTGCGCTTGATGTAATACACCTCCTTTTGCAAACTCATCGTATAGACGTGCAGAAAGGTTTTTGGCTAGTTCTCTTTTATGAGGACCATCGGCATCGGTATTCCATTCTGGCGATTCCATATCGTCAATAGATACAAATGTGGGTTCGCCACCCATGGTTAAACGCACATCTCCTTTTTCTAATTGTTTTTCTACTTTAAAACCTAGTTTGTAAATAGCCTTCCATTGCTCTTCAGTATAAGGTTTGGTAACTCTTGGCGATTCGAAAATACGTTTTACGGAGTTTTCAAAAAAGAACTCAGTTTCGCAAACATCAGACATTCCAGAAACGGGGGCAGCACTTTCAAAAGTAGGGGTACATGCTAAAGGGATATGACCTTCGCCAGCTAATAAACCAGAAGTAGCATCAAAACCTATCCATCCGGCACCAGGCAAATACACTTCTGCCCAGGCATGTAAATCGGTAAAATCTTCTTCAGGACCAGAAGGGCCGTCTAAAGATTTTTCATCAGATTTTAATTGCACTAAATAACCCGATACAAATCGCGCACCAAAACCTAAGTGTCTCAAAGTTTGAACAAATAACCAGGCGTAATCGCGACAGGAACCACTTTTTATATCTAATGTTTGTTCGCAGGATTGTACACCAGGATCCATCCTAATGTTATAATTTAAAAACTCATATATTTTTTGATTGATATCGATTAAAAAATAAATGGTTTTTCTAGGCTTATAATCTAATGTTTTTAGAAATTCCTGAAGTAGTTTTCCTTTATCAGTAATTTCTAAATAGGGTAGTAATTCTTTTTTGGTTTCCTCTTTATATTCAAAAGGGTATTCTTCTGCATATTCTTCAACAAAAAAATCGAACGGATTTATCGTTTTTAAATCGGCTATAATTTCTACATCTATAGTCAGTTCGGTTGTTTTATCAGGAAAAATTAAACGCGCCATATAATTTCCAAATGGATCTTGCTGCCAATTGAAGAATTGATTTTCGGGCGTAATTTTTATGGAATAAGCTTCTATGGGCGTTCTGCTATGGGGGGCAGGTCTTAATCTAAATATATGTGGTGATAACGAAACCGGTCTGTCATATTTATACTTTGTTTTGTGAGAAATTACAATTTTTAACGCCATAGTTGATTTTTAATTATTAGATAATACAATTTAAGGGTTTTATATTAAGAAAACACATAATTAGTCTCAGAATTATTAGTCTTAAATTATGATTTTAATATTAATACTTGCAATAAATGCTAAAATTAAAAATCAATTAACTTTTGGCACTAAAAATAGAATAAGACTAGATATAAAATACTTTTAAATGTTAATGGGTATAGGTTCTGTTTTCTTGTTCTGCAACACGAATAAAAGTCGTGCATTTCGTTAATTCTTTTAACCGGGCTGCGCCTACATAGGTACATGTACTGCGAATACCACCCAAAATATCTTGCAGTGTTGTTTCGACTTTACCTCGATAAGGCACTTCGACAGTTTTACCTTCGCTAGCTCGATATTCAGCGACACCACCAACATGCTTATCCATGGCAGTTTCAGAGCTCATACCGTAAAATTTCCGATACATTTGGCCTTCTTTTTCAATGGTTTCACCACCGCTTTCGTCGTGGCCAGCCAACATACCACCTAACATTACAAAATCGGCTCCCGCACCAAAGGCTTTTGAGATATCGCCAGGAATAGCACAACCGCCATCACTTATTATTTGTCCGCCTAAACCATGGGCAGCATCGGCACATTCTATAATTGCCGATAGCTGTGGGTAACCCACTCCGGTTTTAACCCGTGTGGTACAAACCGAACCTGGACCAATACCAACTTTTACAATATCGGCTCCAGAAAGTAGTAACTCTTCAACCATTTCGCCAGTAACCACATTTCCTGCAATAATTACTTTATCAGGATAGGCTATTCGTGTTTGTTTAACGAAATCTGAGAAATATTCTGAATAGCCATTGGCTACATCAATACAAATAAATTTAAGTTGTGGGTGTTGGGTAATGATTTTCGATAATTTATCGGCATCGTTTTTACCAATTCCAGTACTAACAGCAATGAAGTCTTCAATACCTGCAGGCGTGTTTTTTAAAAACTCAGCCCATTCCTCTATTGTATAGTGTTTGTGTATGGCAGAAAAAAGTTTGTTTTTTGATAATACTTTAGCCATTTCAAAGGTGCCTACGGTATCCATATTTGCCGCTATAATTGGAATTCCTTTCCAAGTAATAGGGCTGTGCAGGAATTTAAATTCGCGTTCTAGGTTAACTTCAGATCGACTTTTTAGTGTAGAGCGTTTTGGGCGAATCATTACATCTTTAAACCCTAACTTAATTTCATATTCTATGCGCATTTAAGAATTGTTTTTTAATAAATGATTAAAGTTTAAATTTAAGTATTTTCATAGTAATTAAACTACTTAATACTAAATAATAGTTTTGCTAATTCGTATATTTATAGATAAGTTTGTTAAAAGCACTAATTAATGAAGGGTTTCCCTAAATCTATAAGACAATTAAAAATGAAAAAGAAATTATCTTTTTTCATTTTTGCATCTATTACCGCCATTTTACTTATTGGTTATTTTTATTTAGAAAAGAAAATTTACGCTCAAAGTGCGGCCATTTTTTTGTTTATTCTAGCCATTTTACAAGTTTTTGCTTTACAATATTTTTTAAAAAACCAACTTAAAAATGATGTTGTAGAAGCAAACCTTAGGACAAGGTTAGATGAGTTAAAAGAAAATTTAGAGCATACTGAAGAGGTGGCTAACCAAAAATCTATTTATTTGGCGAATATGATTTATGAGGTGCGTACCCCATTAAACACCGTTTTGGGCATGTTAAATATGTTAAGGCAAACCGACCTTGATAGTGACCAAACAGCTCAGGTTGAAATAGCTGAATATTCTTCAAAACACTTATTGCAATTAGTAAATATGGTTTCTGACAACCAAAAATCTAACGATAAGGATTTGAAATTGAATTTAAAAACAACCGATTTAAAAACGGATTTATCTCAACTTTTTAAAATTCTAGAATATCAGGCTTGGGAAAAAGGCTTAGAGTTTGAATACAAATTTATATCTGAAAATAACGGTAAATTTTTGGTTTTTGCTGATTCTAAGCGAATTCAACAAGTGCTAATTAATTTAATTAATAATGCCATAAAATTTACAAATGCTGGAAAAATATCAATAATTGTCGATCAGTCTGTAGGTATTGATAACGATCAAATTATTACCTTTTATATTAAAGATACAGGTATAGGTATGAAGGAGGAAGATGTGAAACACGTCTTTAATAATTTTGATGGTGTTTATGATAACTCTATTAAAAAGGATTATAGAGGTGGGGGCATGGGCTTATCAATTTCTCATAAATTAGTCAATTTTATGGGAGGAGAGCTGAAATTAGAAAGTAAGGAAAATGAAGGGTCTACCTTTTATTTTAGTTTACAGCTTAAAAAGACCTTAAACGTTAAAAAGTTTGAAGAAACTAGCGAGCCTATATTGTCCACCAAATTTAATGTGTTAGTTGCAGAAGATAATAGAATGAACCAAAAGGTAATTAAATTCCTTTTAGAAAAGCAAGGTGCTGATTGTACCTTTGCTAAAAATGGTTTGGAGGCTGTTGAGCTTTATAAAATATTGGATTTTGATATGATTTTTATGGATATTTATATGCCAGATATGGATGGATACCAGGCGACTAAACTTATAAAGGAAACCGATAAATATTATAGAAGTAAGACACCAATTATTGGTGTATCTGCTAGTGCATTTGAAAAGGATATTGAAAAAGCAAAACAAGCAGGTATTGATGATTTTTTACCAAAACCTATTGATGTTTTAAAGCTTAGGGGCTTACTAGAAAAGTTTACCGCTATTAACCATTAAACCATTAGGCTTATTTTACAGCTATCATACTAATTTCTACATTAACGCTTTTAGGTAATCTAGCAACCTCTACTGTTTCTCTAGCTGGTGCATTAGCATCGTTAAAGAAGCTACCGTAAACCTCGTTAATAGTAGTAAAATTATCCATATTACTAATAAATATAGAGGATTTAATTACATGTTCAAAAGTCATATCTGCCGCTTCGAGAACAGCTTTTAAATTCTGCATGACTTGCTTAGTTTCTTTTGATATATCATCAATAACCAAGGTATTTGTTTCTGGGTTTATAGCAATTTGGCCCGAGGTATATAAGGTGTTGCCTGTTAGTATAGCTTGATTATAGGGTCCTATTGGAGCCGGAGCATTTTTGGTAGTGATAATGGTTTTCATAATAGTATAATTTTTAGTTATCCGTAAAAAAAAAGCTGGTTCTAGGTTTTTAATCTCAACATAAGCTAGTATTACACAGATTTATAATTGAATATCGGCTTGTCTACGTTTTTCGTATTTAAGATCACTTAATATACTAGATTTTATACCAATAAAGAAATTCCAAGAACTGTTAGCACTAAAAGGAACCCAGCTAAAATTCATTCGCCAACTTAGTAAATCACGTTCAAAACGGAGTTGGGTATAGGTAAAACCTGCATTTTTTAAATCGTAACCAGAGGAACCACCAATAGACCATTTTGAAGACAAATCGATATCGCCAGAAAACATAAGGGAGTGTGATGAAATTTCACTTTGCCTTGTACTATTTGAATAATTTACGGCATAGGCAACCCTAAAATTCCAAGGTATTTTATAATTATACAACTCACTAGGTTTCTCTTCTTTATCGCCTTTTTTGTCATCTATTTGTTGATTTGCAAAATCTTGAGATACACCAAACAAATCGTCATCCCGACCGCCACTACGCCTGTTTTCTTCTAAACTAGAATCTTTATCCTTATTCTTGCTATTACCATCTTTACTAGAGAACGACCAACTGGCATTCATATTGGCACTAGTTAATCTGAAAAGGCTACCACCATTATCAATGTTGTAAGTGTCAATTCTGCTATTGTTGTTATCCAATGCATATGGATCTAAGGTAGCTCCAAAATTCACACTCATTTTGTTTTTAAACAATTGCGTACCACCACTAACACGCACCGGACTCCATTTTAAAGAATCTCCAGCAAAGTTGTAAGATGTAGAAAAGTTTAAGTTATTAAAAATGGTTATTTTTTTATCTTCAGTAGCCGTACTATCCCTGTCTTTAACTTTGGCTTCAAGGTTATTAGAAACAGAAATACCCATAGAACTTGAAAACGTTTTATTAGGTGTTCCAAATATGCTTTCTTCAAAACGCGTAAAATCAACATCGCTAGTAGTTAAACCATCCGCACTTACTACTTCGTAAGTATCATAATATTTATCAAAAGCTGGATTTATATTATAACTAATAGAAGGTCTTATAACGTGTCTTATGGCTTTAATTTTGGGATCTTTACCTTCCTTTTCGAAATTAAACATACCGTAAACTGTGGTTCCTAAACTGGTGCTAAAATTATAGGTTCTAAAGGCATCAAAGCCATTTATAGTTTCTGTTACCGTTTCTCTTTCAACGCTATCATAGGTCTTGTCAACGGTTTTAAAAGTCCAAACTTCATTAAAGCTAGAGCTAGCACTAGCACTAAAATATTTAAATAATTTAAAGTTTGTAGATATAGGAATAGAGTGTTGAAAGCCCGCTTTAGCATCATCAAACATTTCTTTTTTAAAGAATAATGAATCTGTAGTTGTAATTCTATTTTCCCCGCGAACGTTATATTGCAAGTTTATATTTTGAATAATACCCTTTTTAGACCCATTTTTAGATGCAAATGGATATACTCTGCCAACGCTTCCTTGAAATGTTGGAAGTGTCATATTTATTTCTTCGGTATTGGTGTTTTGTGAATGCGTGGCTGTTAAACTATAATTAACCTGAGGTTCGCCCTGAAACGTTTTGGAATATGATACAGATGATGATAGTGTGTTATTTAAAAACGAAGAAACATTTACTTGATTTATAGATTGCTGATAGTAATTACTACTACCTAAGTTTACAGATGCTGAAAAACGAGAATTAGGATTTGCTTTTGAATCTTGACTGTGGGACCACCTTAAATTATAAATAGTGCTAGTGGCATAATCTGAAAACCCACGTTCGCTAGTTATTAAATTTTCATATCTAAAACCAACATTACCACTGTATTTATATCTTTTCTTGTATTTATTTTCTAAACGTAAACCGTAACTTCCGTTGGTGTAATAATCTCCTAAAACAGCCAAATCTACATAGTCATTAATGGCAAAATAATAACCACCATTTTGTAAAAAGTAACCTCTGTCATTTTGTTCTCCAAAGGTTGGAATTATAACTCCAGAAGTTTGAGTTTCGCTTTGTGGAAAAAATCCAAAAGGTAAACCCAAAGGTGTTGGTACATCATATATAAATAAGTTGGCTAAACCAGTTACAATTTTTTTACCTGGTACAATTTTAGCTTTTCTTAATTTTATGTAATATTCCGGATCTTCTAAATTAGTAGCGGTAGTATATTTAGCATCTTTTACAAAATATACGGAGTCGTTTTCTTTTTTAGTAAGTTCTGATATTACGGTACCTTCTCCTTGTTCTGTTTTCGAATTGTAAATTAATGCCTTTTGAGTTTCAGTGTTAAAAACGATAGAGTCGGGCTCAACAACATTACTACCTTGAGTAAATATAGGTTTTTGGCTATACCCATTAATAGAATCTGTAATACCTACAGCAAAAACAGTATTGGTATTATAATCTATAGTTATACTTCCTGCAGTAATATTCATGTCGCCATAATCAATTTTGGCTTCATTATACAAATATAGCTTTTGCTTTTTGTTACTGAATGTCGTGTAATCTTTGGCGTGATACTTAACGATGTTTTCTAAGAATTCCTTTTTAGGTTTTATAGAATCTTTTTTAATGGTATCCTGAGTTTTCTCTGAAGTCTTTAAAACGTCGAGACTGTCAACACTAGTAACTAAACTATCCTTAACAGTTCTGTTAATGCCTTTTCCTTTTTTAGGGATATCTTGAGAAAAGCTTAACGTGTTGATAAACACAGTAAAACTTAGTGCAAAAAGTATTTTAAAGTTGTTTGTATGCAACGCTTTTAAATGTATTTTTGTAAAAGTATGGCTCGGTTTTTGAAAAGTCAAAATTACATATATTTTTTTGTGATTGATTTAATAATCAACTAAAAATTTAAAATTAAAATAAACCCACTTTTTTGGCCGTTAAAATCAAATAAATAGTTCAATCAATAAGGTAATTAATAAAGGCGACCTTGAAACGATTTAAACAGTAAACGATTTAAAAAATAGTATTCATCAAATGAAAACGAACAACTTATTAATTTTCGTATCTTTTATAATAGTATTAACATTATCTTCATTTATAACAAGCGATGTGCAAACTAAGGCTAATAAATTTGTGGTTGTTTTAGATGCTGGTCATGGTGGTAAAGATCCTGGAAATTTAGGTAATGGTTATAAAGAAAAAGATATTGCACTAAAAACAGTATTAGCCGTTGGTAAAGAATTAGAAAAGAACCCAGATATAAAGGTCGTTTATACGCGCAAAACAGATGTTTTTATCGATTTATTTGTTAGAGGTAAAATAGCAAATAAGGAAAAGGCAGATTTATTTGTGTCTATTCATTGCGATTCGCATACCTCACAAGCTTATGGTGCAGGTACTTTTGTTTTAGGAACACATCGAAATAAAACCAATTTTGAGGTCGCTAAAAAAGAGAACTCTGTAATTTTTATGGAGGAGGATTACGAAAAAAATTATGCAGGATTCGATCCTAATTCACCAGAATCAGTAATGAGTATTCTTTTAAGTCAAGAGGAGTACCTAGACCAAAGTATTCAATTGGCCGGTTTAATTCAAAAAAAGTTTACAAGCAAATTAAATCGAAAAGACAGAAAGGTAAAACAAGCAGGATTTATTGTTTTGCATCAAACTGTTATGCCAAGTGTACTGGTAGAATTAGGGTTTTTAACCAATAAAAATGAAGGTGCATATTTAAATTCTAAGAAGGGACAAATTCAAATGGCTAACGCTATTAAAGATGCTATTTTGGAATATAAAGAAAGTTTAGAGACCAATGTTGCTAATTACCAAATAAACAATAACACACCAGAACCAAGCACAAGTAATTCAACTAATATCGTTTTTAAAGTTCAAATTGCGGCAAGTTCAAAAGCTTTGGAAACCAAACCTTATAATTTTAAAGGATTAAGCGCCATTTCTAGAGTAAAAGAGGGTGGTTTGTATAAGTATTTTTACGGTAATTCTTCTGATTATGAAAAGGTTAAAGTTCTAGAGCAAGAGACCAAAAGTAAAGGCTATAAATCTAGTTTTATTGTCGCTTTTAAAGAAGGTAAAAAGATTGCCCTTACCGAAGCTTTAAAATCAATAAGTAATTAGAGGTTTACTTCTTAAATTTATATTAAATTTGTTTATCTAAAAGACATTCAATTTTGAAAATAACAAGAGAAGTAAAAACAGGCGTACTTGTATTATTAGGTATCATTTTATTGTACTATGGTTTTAATTACCTTAAAGGAAGAGATCTTTTTAACTCCTCGCTTACTTTTTATACAGAATACGAGAACGTTGAAGGCTTAGTGCCATCAACACCTGTTACTATTAACGGGTTAGCCGTAGGTCAGGTTACTAATATAGACTTTAAAGGTGATGGTTCAGGAAAACTTTTAATTAAGCTTTTAGTAGATAGCGAGTTTAAATTCTCAAAAAATAGTAGGGCAGAGTTATATGAAACAGGGTTAATAGGAGGAAAGGCTATTGCAATTATTCCAGCCTTTGATGGTGCAGAAATTGCTGAAAATAATGCTGTTTTAGAGGGAACAATAAAAGCGGGTTTAACCGAACTAGTAAACCAACGTTTAACGCCATTACAGGAAAAAATAGAAATTATGATGGTTGGTGCAGACTCGTTGCTTGCTAACATAAATGATATATTCGATGAGAAAACTAAAACACATTTAAGAACAAGTATAGCTGGATTAAGTGCTACTATAGATTCTTTTAAAGGGACTTCAAATTCATTAAACCAGTTAATGCAGGCCAATGAAGCTAAAATTGATGCTGTATTAACAAATGCTGAAAAGGCAACTAGCGATTTAACTAAAATTACAGGGTCCCTGTCTCAATCAGATTTAGGACAAACAGTAAAAAACTTAGAAGCTACCTTAGCTAACTTTAATACTATTTTGGCTAATTTAGAACAAGGTAAAGGCACCATGGGTAAACTGTTAAAGGATGATGAATTATATAATAATTTAGAAGGCGCAACTAGCGAATTAGAATCTTTATTATTAGATTTTAAATTACATCCAAACCGCTACACTAGAATTCTTTCTAAAAAAGAAATTCCTTACGAAGAACCAGAATCTAACTAAACACTATGGAATATATACCAAACTTGCTATTTGCAATAGTACTAATTTTGGGCATTGGCTTTTTTGCAAAAAATGTAAAAAAACTAATTAGGAATATCAAATTAGGACAAGATAAGGATGTTAGCGATAACAAATCGCAACGCTGGAAAAACATGGCCATGATTGCTTTAGGACAAAGTAAAATGGTACGCCGCCCAATTTCGGGGTTTTTGCACGTCGTGGTTTATGTCGGTTTTATTATTATAAATATTGAAGTTCTAGAAATTATTATTGATGGTTTATTGGGTACACACCGCATTGGTTTAAGTGTACTGCCACAATCGGTTTATGGTTTTCTTATAGGTACCTTCGAGATTTTAGCCTGCTTAGTTTTTGTCGCAGTAATTGTATTTTGGATTCGTAGAAACGTTATAAAAATTGCGCGTTTCTGGAAAAGTGAAATGACAACTTGGCCTAAAAACGATGGTAATTACATTTTGTATTTTGAAATGGTGTTAATGACCCTGTTTTTAGTCATGAATGCTACCGATCTGCAATTTCAAGCTTTAAACTCAGGAAATATAGTTAGCCAATTTATCACACCATGGTTTTCCGGATTTTCAGAAAGCACATTGCATGGCATTGAGCGTGGTGCTTGGTGGATGCATATTGTTGGGATATTAGTGTTCTTAAACTATTTATACTTTTCAAAACATTTACATATACTGTTAGCATTTCCAAACACCTATTATGGTAATTTAAAAGCTAAAGGTCAGTTTAATAATTTAGATGCCGTAACCAACGAGGTAAAAATGATGATGGATCCTAATGCAGATCCATTTGCGGTGCCTGATGAAGGTGCCGAAGAGGAAATACCAGCAAAATTTGGAGCTAGCGATGTTCAAGATTTAAACTGGGTACAATTATTAAACGCTTATACCTGTACAGAATGTGGTAGGTGTACTAGCGAATGTCCTGCAAACCTAACAGGTAAAAAATTATCGCCAAGAAAAATAATGATGGATACTCGCGATAGGTTAGAGGAAGTAGGTAAAAACATAGATACTAACCATGGTGAGTTTAAAGACGATGGCAAACAGTTGCTAGGCGATTATATTACTAAAGAAGAACTTTGGGCATGTACCACCTGTAATGCTTGTGTAGAGGCGTGTCCGGTAAGTATCGATCCGCTTTCTATTATCCTAGAAATGCGTCGTTATTTAGTTATGGAGCAATCTGCTGCGCCAGTAGAATTAAATAATATGATGACTAATATCGAGAATAATGGTGCACCTTGGCCTTACAATCAAATGGATAGGTTAAACTGGAAAGACGAATAAAATAAATTGGGCGTTACCGCAAGGGTCGGGCTTTACGCTATATTTTTTTTTGCCATTTATGGTAGCAAAAAAAAGTATGCCGCTACAATCCCTAACGCAGCAACCAACATTTAATAATAATCCTAGAAAGTGTAAAAACAAAGTAGGTATTAAATAAAATACTATGAGCGAATTACTAAAAGTACCAACAATGGCCGATTTTATGGCCGAAGGAAAACAACCAGAAATATTATTTTGGGTAGGGTCTGCAGGTAGTTTTGATGATAGAGCAAAAAAAATAACAAAAGCATTTGTTAAAATTTTAAACAAAGCCAATGTCGATTTTGCTGTATTAGGTACCGAAGAAAGTAATACGGGCGATGTAGCAAAACGTGCCGGAAACGAATTTCTATTTCAAATGCAAGCCGTTACAAACATAGAGATTTTAAACGCTTACGAAATAAAAAAAATAGTTACCTGCGATCCGCATTCGTTTAACTGTTTAAAAAATGAATATCCAGGTTTAGGTGGACAGTACGAAGTTTTACATCATACCCAATTTATTAATCAACTTATTGCAGCGGGTAGGCTACAAGGATTAAACGATCAATATAAAGGGAAACGAATAACATTTCACGACCCTTGTTATTTAGGTCGAGCAAATAACGAATACGATGCGCCTAGAGAAGTTCTAAATCAAACTAAGGCCAACATTATCGAAATGAAAAAGCATAAACGTACAGCTTTGTGTTGTGGTGCAGGAGGGGCTCAAATGTTTAAGGAACCCGAAAAAGGCGATATGGATATTAATGTGCTTCGTACGGAAGGTGCGCTAGAAACTAATCCTGATATTATAGCTACCGGATGTCCGTATTGTAATACTATGATGACAGATGGTGTTAAAGCCAAAGAAAAAGAAAGCGAAGTGGAAGTATTGGACATTGCCGAATTAATAGCAAATGCTCAAGGTTTATAAAAGAATTTATTCCTGCAAACGGAAGAACCCAAATTATTTAATTAAATGCTAGTAGATTTTACAACATTACCAGAAGAATCAAGAGTTTGGATTTACCAAGCCAATCGTTCATTTTCAGAGGTTGAACTTGAAGAAATTCGAGCTAAACTTAATATTTTTATAGAAAATTGGACAGCGCATGGTAGCGATTTACAAGCCGGTTATACTATTAAATATAAGCGTTTTATAGTGCTAGCTTTAAATCAAGATGTAAACAAGGCAACTGGGTGTTCAATCGATTCGTCTGTGCATTTTATTCAACAGTTAGAAAAAGAATATAATGTCGATTTAATGGATAAAATGAACGTGTCCTACAAACAGGGTGAATTCGTGGCACATAAAACACTCTCAGATTTCAGAAAAATGGCTAAAGATAAAGCAGTATCTAAAAATACTATTGTGTTCAATAATTTAGTCAATAATATAGCAGAGTTTAATGAAAACTGGGAAGTTCCTGCAAGCGAAAGTTGGCATGGGCGTTTTATTAAATAGGGGGCTTTAATGTACTAAAGCTTTGTTTTTTTAGCTACTGTTTTTTAATACTTATTTATAAGTACGTCTTATTAAAATATGGACGGTTCAACATCATTTATTATTAGGTGTCCGTAGGATTATTACAAGGTTAGAATACGGTGTCCGAATATAATAATACGATAATTGGATTATTTATAACTCAATAAATTTTTATTGATGCGGTCTCTTGCAGTTTTTATGAAGTAATTAAATCCTATAAACCTAAACTGGATTTATAAATATTGTTTTAAACTTCTTTATAAATCTATCTTAAAGTCTTTTTATCTTCTTTTTAAAAGTATTATTTTGGCATGATTATTAGTGTTTACTAGTATTACTGATAATTTCCCTTAACAAATCTTTTATGCGTCGTATCTATATTACAATAATTACGTGTTTACTTGTATTACCGGTTATTGCACAAACCTTAATAAATCCCTTGTTAACTAAAGACGTTGAAGCTCAAAAAAAATGGGTAGATAGCGTATATGCTGCCATGACTTTAAAAGAAAAAGTGGGGCAGTTGTATATGGTGCAAGTTATGTCTAATCAAGACCAAAGCACCAAAAACAAAGTGGTTCAAACCATAAAAGACCATCATATTGGTGGTATTATATATTCTTTAGGTGGGCCAAACAGACAAGCAAGGTTAAATAACGAGTTACAATCGCTATCTAAAATACCATTACTTATTGGAATGGATGCCGAATGGGGTTTAAGTATGCGTTTAGATTCTACCTATGCATTTCCATGGAATATGACACTTGGAGCGATAAAAGACAATAAACTGGTGGAACAAGCCGGAAGGCAAATAGGCGAACACTGTAAACGTTTAGGCGTGCATTTTAATTTCGCACCAGTTGTAGATATTAATACAAATCCTAAGAACCCTATTATTGGAAACAGGTCTTTTGGTGAAGATAGAGACAATGTAACAGAAAAAGCACTAGCATTTATGAAAGGTATGCAAGATGCAGGTGTTTTGGCAAATGCCAAACATTTCCCTGGGCATGGAGATACCGATCAAGATTCGCATAAAACCTTACCTACTGTAAGTTTTAATGAAAAACGTATAGATTCTATTGAGTTATATCCTTACAAGAAATTGATTACCGAAGGCTTATCAAGTGTTATGGTAGCGCATTTAAATGTGCCTAGTTTAGAAACGCGAGAAAACTATCCGTCGTCTTTATCAAAACACATTGTTACCGATATTTTAAAGGAACGCCTAGGTTTTAAAGGACTAATTTATACAGATGCTTTAACCATGAAAGGTGCAGCCAATTTTAGTGAAACGGGAGATATCGATTTAGCCGCATTTAAAGCCGGAAATGATGTGATGCTTATGTCTGAAAATGTAGGTATCGGAGTTTCTAAAATTATTGAAGCCTATAACAAAGGAGAAATTACTGAGGCACGTTTAGAACATTCAGTAAAAAAAATTCTGCAAGCAAAATATAAAGTTGGACTTCATAATTACGAACCTATTGGGCTTTATAATTTATCAAATGATTTAAATAGATTAAAGGATGATATATTATATGAAGAATTGCTTGAAAATGCTATTACTGTAGTTGAGAGTAAAGAAGAGATACTTCCGCTACGCCGTTTGGAAACTAAAAATATTGCTTACGTAAAACTAGGTGACGATTCTGGAGCACCATTCCTCGATGAATTAAAAAAATATACCAAAGTACATGAAATAGAATCCGATAATTTGTTCACTTTAATGAATAAATTAAAACCGTATAATACAGTTATTGTTGGGTTTCATCGTTCTAATGAAAATCCCTGGAAGTCGTATAAATTTAGTAATAAAGAATTGGTTTGGCTTAACGAAATGGCGCAATCCCATACTGTTATTTTAGATGCCTTTGTAAAACCTTATGCGCTTTCTAGCTTAAATACCATTGAGAATATTGAAGGTATTATTGTAAGCTACCAGAATAGCGAAATTGCTCAGCGTAAATCAGCACAACTTATTTTTGGAGCTTTAGCCGCAAAAGGAACATTGCCGGTTTCTATAGGTAATTATTTTAAAGTAGGCGAGGGCATAAAATATAACGAACTTAAAAATTTAGGATATACCATTCCAGAACGTGTAGGTATGAGTTCTAAAAAATTAGAAAAACTAGATTCCTTAGCCAATTACGCGGTTAATGCACAAATGACACCTGGAATACAATTATTGGTGGCTAGAAAGGGAAAAGTAATTTACAATAAGAATTTTGGTAAGCATACCTATAGCGGAAAAGAAAAAGTTGAGTTTGATAATATTTATGATGTAGCTTCACTAACCAAAATTCTAGCAACATTACCGTTGTTAATGGAACTTGAGGAGCAAGGCATAGTAACACTTGATACTAAGTTATCTACCATTTTACCGGAGTATAAAAACTCCAATAAGGCCAATGTCACTTTTAAAAGTATGTTATCGCATTATGCCCAATTAAGACCTTGGGAGCCGTTTTATTATCATACTTTAGATTCGGTTACCAAACGTCCTAGTAAAAAATATTATAGAAAAGTTCGCAGTCCAGAATTTAATATTGAAGTCACGAAAAATTTATTCTTAAGAACTGATTATCAGGATTCTTTACCCGAAATAATAAGGAATTCCGAGCTTTTAGAAACTAAAAGATATCGCTATAGCGACTTCCCATATTATATTTTAAAGAAATTTATTGAACATCATTACGACAGAACATTAGACGAGTTAGTACAATCGCATTTTTATGAGTCGTTAGGAGCAAATTATACCTTGTATAATCCGTACCACAAAATCAGTAGTAAAAAAATAGTTCCTACTGAGGTTGATGATTATTATAGATATCAAAAAGTACATGGTTATGTGCACGATATGGGAGCTGCAATGCAAAACGGCGTTGGTGGGCATGCAGGGGTATTTAGTAATGCTAACGATGTTGCTAAGATTATGCAAATGTATTTACAAAAAGGGTATTATGGCGGAAAACGTTATTTAAAACCTGAAACAGTCGATAAGTTTAATACCTGCTATTATTGCCGAAATAATAATAGGCGAGGTATAGGTTTTGATAAACCACAATTAGGAGATTCTGGGCCAACCTGTGGTTGTGTTTCAATGACAAGCTTTGGGCATTCTGGCTTTACAGGAACTTATGCTTGGGCAGATCCGGAAGAAGAGATTGTCTATGTGTTTTTGGCAAATAGAACGTATCCGCATGCTGGAAAAAACTTATTGTTAAGGGAGAATATTAGAACAGATATTCAAAGCTTAATTTATGAAGCTCTAGAAGATTAAAATTACTTATAGTTTTAAGTTGATAGTATTTAAAGTTACACTTTAGACACTTAAAACTTAGGACACTTAAAACATAAGACATGAAAATAGGTATTGTTTGTTATCCAACTTTTGGTGGTAGTGGCGTTGTTGCTACAGAACTGGGTTTAGAATTGTCTAAACGTGGTCATGAAATACACTTTATAACCTACAATCAGCCAGTTAGGTTAGAGTTGATTAGCAATAATGTGCATTATCATGAAGTTACAGTTCCCGAATATCCCTTATTTCATTATCAACCCTATGAATTAGCCTTATCTAGTAAATTGGTGGACATGGTTAAACTCCACGGTATAGAAATACTTCATGTACATTACGCTATTCCACATGCATATGCAGCCTATATGGCAAAAAAAATGTTGCAAGAAGAAGGCATATTAGTGCCTATTGTAACCACATTGCATGGCACAGATATCACATTAGTTGGTAGCCATCCATTTTATAAACCTGCGGTAACTTTTAGTATAAATAAATCCGATGCCGTAACTACCGTTTCAAAAAGTTTAAAAGAAGATACACTGCGGTTATTTGATATTAAAAATGATATTTCGGTAGTTTCAAATTTTATAGATTTAGAAAAATATAATCATGCTTTTACCGATTGCCAAAGAGGTATGATGGCGAATGATGATGAAAAAATAATCACGCATATTAGTAATTTAAGACCCGTAAAACGCGTTCAGGATGTTATTAGTGTTTTCTATAATATTCAGAAGGAAATGCCTGCAAAACTAATGTTTATAGGTGAAGGTCCCGAAAAAGAACAAGTAGAATTGCGCTGTAAAGAATTAGATATTTTAAATAAAGTTGTATTCTTCGGAAAAAGTAATGAAATCGATAAAATTTTATGTTTTTCAGACTTGTTTCTTCTACCATCCCAAACTGAAAGTTTTGGTTTAGTCGCCTTAGAAGCTATGGCTTCAGGAGTGCCTGTTATTTCTAGTAATACAGGAGGATTGCCAGAAGTTAATATTCATGGTGTATCTGGTTTTTTAAGTGATGTTGGCGATATTGACGATATGACAAAAAATGCACTTTACATTTTAAGTGATGAAAAACGTTTAAAAACCTTTAAAGAAAATGCACGTAAAGAAGCTTTAAAATTCGATTTACATGCTATTGTTCCTAAATACGAGGCTATTTATGAAGATACATTGGCTAAGTGTTTTGTGTTATAATCAAAGGCGTTTGAGATACTTTTTTTAGTATTTACGTTAAGCCTAGTCCTTGTTTTTATTGATCTTTGAATAAAAACAAAACATGGCTATTCTAGGAAATATAATTAAAGGCGTAATTGAGTTAAAAGGTTCGTTATCTAAAGAGACTAATCCTATTGAATCTCAAAAAGTTGTACTAAAAAAACTACTAAACACCGCCCAAAACACCCAATTTGGTGCGTATTATAATTTTTCTAAAATTTTAGAATCAGATAATATCTTATCTGCCTATGCCAATACAGTTCCTTATTTTGATTATAACGAAATTAATTATTCTTGGTGGAGTAAGTTACATGAAGGAGAAACCGATGTTACATGGCCGGGAGCCCCATCTTATTTCGCATTAAGTTCGGGTACAACAGGAAAAACAAGCAAACGTATTCCTGTTACCAATGATATGATTTCGGCCATAAGGGAATCAGGTATAAAACAAGTGTTTGCATTGAAAAACTTTGATTTACCGGCTGATTTTTTTGAAAAAGAAATCATGATGCTAGGTAGCTCTACAGATTTAGAGGAAAATAATAACCACTTTGAAGGCGAAATTAGTGGAATAAGTGCAAGTAATATTCCCTACTGGTTTAGAAGTTATTATAAACCCGGAGAAGACATTGCAAAAATTGATGATTGGGATGCTAGAGTGCAGCGTATTGCTGAACGTGCAAAAGATTGGGATATTGGTGCCTTAAGTGGTATTCCTTCATGGATTGAATTGATGTTGCAAAAAGTAATAGACTACAATAGGCTAGATAATATCCATGACATTTGGCCAAATTTACAGGTATATACTTCTGGAGGAGTTGCTTTTAGTCCCTACGAAAAAAGTTTTAATGCTTTAATGGGAAAACCAGTAACGGTTATAGATACCTATTTAGCCTCCGAGGGGTATTTGGCAACTCAAGTACGTCCAGAAACAGATGCTATGAAATTAAATACCGATAGTGGTATTTATTTTGAGTTTGTACCATTTAAACCAGAATATATAAATGAAGATGGCTCTTTAGCACAAGATGCGCCTGCCTTAACTTTAGAGCAAGTTGAAAAAGAACAAGATTATGTATTAATAATTAGTACGGTTAGTGGCGCATGGCGCTACTTAATTGGCGATACTGTTGAATTTACTAACGTAGATCGCGCAGAAATAAAAATTACTGGGCGTACTAAATTCTTTTTAAACACGGTTGGGTCTCAACTTTCTGTTAATAAAATGGATGACGCCATGAAAAAGTTAGAAGATCAATTCTCAACAAAAATACCAGAATATACTATTTGTGCTAAACGTGGAAAAGATGGTGAGTTTTATCATTTTTGGTATTTAGGAAGTGAAAACGAAAATCTTAATAGTACTGAAGTTTCTGTGGCTTTGGATGGGTTTTTAAAAGATGCTAATAAAAATTATAAAGTAGCAAGAAGTAAAGCTTTAAAAGGCGTTAATGCAAAAGTGATAAATCCAGCAATTTTTCACGAATGGAGCGGTGTAAACAAGAAAAAAGGAGGTCAAGTAAAAATGGAACGTGTTATGGGAGAAGATAAATTTAAAGAATGGGAAACGTTTGTTAATGAGTATAAATAAAAACATCACCATTATATAAAACTTAAACTATGAAAACACCACATATTATTCCCGAGTCTATTAAATCTGTTGCAGAGCAAGCTTTGAAGTTTTACCCAGATTTGAAGGGTATAAGCATCATATTTAAATTTAAGAAAAACATAAAAAAATCTACAATGCAGGCTAGACCAACATTTGGAAGTTTTTTTAAAAGAAAAAAGAAAAGAAGTTATATAATTTTAATTAGTAAAACGTTCAAAATAGCAGACAAAGAATTCTTAACTAAGCATATTGAGTCTGATATTTTAATAGGTTGGATTGGTCATGAATTAGGACATATTATGGATTACCAAAACAGAAGTAAGCTTAATTTAATATGGTTTGGATTGAAATACTTATTTTCTGATAGCCATATTATAGAAGCGGAAAGAGCTGCTGATATGTTTGCAGTAAAACATGGCATGGAAAAATATATATTAAAAACTAAAAATTTCATATTAAACCATTCCGATATTAAGCCGGAGTATAAGGCTCGAATAAAAAGATACTACTTATCTACCGAAGAAATTATGGAATTAGTAAATAATAGAAATAAAATTTTAAGCACAAAAAGTATTTAAAACCTTAAAACACATTTTAAATTTATAAATATCCTTAAATAGAATTGAAAAAAAATTAAGACATTAGGTATAAAAACAAAAAAAAAGCACCTTAAAAAGGTGCTTTTTTAATATATATATTCAATATTCTTAGAATCTGTAGCGAATACTTAAAGCGATATCGAAAATTGTATTGTCTGTAAAATCATTACTACCAAATTCTGGTCTAAAGTCTAATGATAATTGTAAAGGAATATCAAAATTATATTCTATTCCTATATCTCCAGCCGCAAATAATCCAGTACCATTGTTTCCATCTTGTTCTTCTCTTCCTGAGAAGGAAGTTAAACCACCACCAACACCAGCGTACCAATTAAAATCTCCATCTAAAGCCCAAACCCATTGGTAAATACCAGTAATTTTTACAGCACTAAAGTTGTTACCATTTCTCCAACCTAAATCGGCTTCTAATCTATTATTGTAACCTAAGGCATGTTGATATGATACTTCTGCACCTAAACCTTGACTATCTCCTAAACGTAATCCAATGGCATTCTCTGAGATGTCCTGAGCGTTTGAAGTAAATACAAAACCTAATACTGCAACTGATAATAAAAATAATTTTTTCATAAATGTTGTTTTTAGTTTAATGTTATAATATACGGTCGTTTTGCGTTAAAAGACCTTTTTTAAAAATTTAATCTTAAACAAAAATAACGCCAATTTTGTGTTTATATTTACCCATATCATATATTTTTTAACGCAATGCATTTAAATCATTTAAAATCAATATTATCGGGCGACTTGTATCACGATCATTTAATAAAATCGATTTATGCCACGGATGCTTCGGTTTATAGAAAACTGCCATTAGCAGTAGCTTTTCCAAAAAATGAAGACGATTTAAAAGCACTAATAAAGTTTGCTAAGGATAACAATACCTCCTTAATTCCCAGAACGGCAGGAACATCATTAGCAGGACAATGTGTTGGAGATGGTATTGTGGTTGATGTTTCAAAGTATTTTACTAAAATTATTAAACTCGATGAAAGGGCCAAAACGGTTACGGTACAACCTGGTGTTGTTCGCGATGCTTTAAACACTTATCTAAAACCTTATGGTTTGTTTTTCGGTCCCAACACATCAACCTCTAACAGATGTATGATAGGAGGGATGGTTGGTAATAACTCTTCTGGTACAACGTCTATACAATATGGCGTTACACGAGATAAAGTTGTAGAAATGCATACCATTTTAAGTGATGGTAAGGCTGTTGTGTTTAATGAATTGTCTTCGGAAGCTTTCCACGAAAAAATTAAACTAGAATCTTTAGAAGGTGATATATATAAAACCATTTACAACGAATTAAAATCGGAATCGGTTAGGGATAGTATTTCACAAAATTTCCCAAAACCAGAAATACACCGAAGAAACACAGGTTATGCGATAGACGAATTGATAAAATCTGAAGTGTTTTTAGAGACATCTGAAAAATTTAATATGTGTAAACTCCTTTCAGGAAGTGAAGGTACATTAGCTTTTACAACTCAAATTACTTTAAAACTTGATAAATTACCACCAGCAGAATCTATAATGGTGGCGGCTCATTTTGATAGCATTGAAAGCTGTATGAAAGCCGTACAACCTGTTATGGAACATGATTTGTACACTTGTGAAATGATGGACAAAACCATTTTAGATTGTACAAAACATAATAAAACCCAGCAAGAAAATAGACAATTTATAGTTGGAGATCCTAAAGCTATTTTAATGTGTGAGGTGAAAGGAGAAACACTAGAAGGTGTTAAATTATTAGCTTGCAAACTTGAAAAAACAATTATCGATTCGGGTTTAAGTTATGCTTATCCTAAACTTATAGGTCATGACATTAATAAAGCAGTTAATTTACGTAGTGCTGGTTTAGGCTTATTAGGAAATATTATTGGAGATAAAAAAGGAGTCGCTTGTATTGAAGACACAGCAGTAGCTTTACCAGACTTGGCAAATTATATTTCTGAGTTTTCGCTACTTATGAAACGGTACAAACAAGACGCTATTTATTATGCACATGCCGGAGCAGGAGAGATTCATTTACGTCCTATTTTAGATTTAAAAAGGATAGACGATGTTGAGTTATTTCGTAAAATAACCACGGATGTGGCACATTTGGTAAAATCCTATAACGGTTCCATGAGTGGGGAACATGGCGACGGTATTGTACGGTCTGAGTTTATTTCTTTAATGATTGGTGAAGCCAATTACAACATTTTAAAACGTATTAAATTAGCTTTTGATACCAACAACATCTTTAATCCTGGTAAAATAATTGATGCGTTACCCATGGATAAATCCTTAAGATATAAACCAAATAGGGTAGAGCCTGAAATAGATACTTTTTTAGATTTTTCAAGTTCTTTAGGGATTTTACGTGAAGCGGAAAAATGTAATGGTTCTGGCGATTGTAGAAAATTACCAGAGTTTGGCGGTACCATGTGTCCAAGTTACAGAGCTACTAGAAATGAAAAAGATACAACCCGAGCCCGCGCCAATGCGTTACGCGAGTTTTTAACCAACTCGGAGAAATCAAATAAATTTAATCACGAGGAATTAAAAGATGTTTTCGATTTGTGTTTAAGCTGTAAAGCCTGTTCTAGCGAATGCCCAAGCAGCGTTAATGTGGCTGCCTTAAAAGCCGAATTTCAATATCAATATCAAAAAGAAAATGGTGTGTCGTTGCGAACTAAATTGTTTGCTTATAACAATAGATTGAATCACTTAGGAAGTAAAACTACAGGGTTATCAAATTTTATGTTTTCGAATAATTTGACATCGACTTTATTAAAGAAGGCTGTTGGAATAGCTAAAGAAAGAAGTTTACCGTTACTATCAAAACCTACTTTAAACACCTATTATCAAGCCTTTAAAAAAACTGGAAAACGTGGAGGTTATATAAAAACGGTGTATTTGTTTAATGATGAGTTTACAAATATGCTTGATGCTGCTATTGGTAAAGATGCATTGGAGCTTTTAAAAGGCTTAAATTATAATGTTGAAATTATAGATAATTCAGAATCTGGTCGTTCGTTTTTATCAAAAGGTTTGTTAGAAGAAGCTAAAGCACATGCTAATAAAAACGTGACTCTATTTAAGGATAAAGTTTCAGAAGAAACGCCACTTATAGGGATTGAACCTTCAGCAATATACACCTTTAAAGACGAGTATTTAAAATTGGCAGACGATACTAATTCCGCGGAAGCGTTATCTAAAAACACATTTTTAATAGAAGAATTTATTCAAAAAGAAATAGAATTAGGAAACATAACGCCAGAGCAATTTACGTTAGAGTGTAAAACCATAAAGTTTCACGGGCATTGCCACCAAAAGGCTATGAGTAATCAATTATCTAGTTTTAAGGTATTAAATTTACCAACAAATTATAAAGTAAGCATTATCCCGAGTGGCTGTTGCGGTATGGCAGGCAGTTTTGGTTACGAAAAAGAACATTATGAGGTTAGTATGCAGGTAGGCGAGCAAACCTTGTTTCCGGCTGTTAGAAAGGCTCCAAGTAGCACTTTAATTGCCGCAAACGGAACCAGTTGCAGACATCAAATTAAGGATGGAACTAATCGTATTGCAAAACATCCGGTTACTATACTGAAAGAGGCACTTATTTAAAACTTGGTTTTAGGCTTTTTAGATTTTTTCTTTTTTTCTGCTTGATTTACAATGGTTATTGCAGCAATTAAATCTTTCAATTCTAAGTCTTCATCATCTTTGTCAATAACCACAAAAGGCGCTAGCTTATCTTTGTTAAAATTGTAGATTTTCCAACGTTTAAATTGGTATTCTAAAGCTGTAAAATTTTCTACCCAATCGCCAGAGTTTAAATACATGGTTTTACCATGTTTATTCTCAAAATATTCCATTTTAGGTTGATGGATATGCCCACAAATTACATAATCATACTCGTTTTCAATTGCTAATTCCGAAATTACTCTTTCATAATCATTAATATATTTTACAGCGCCTTTAACCCCATTCTTAACTCGTTTTGATAGTGAATAACGCTCTTTTCCTCTTTTTTCTAAATACCAATTAACACCTTTGTTTAAAAGTGTTAATAAATCATATCCATAGCCACCAAGTTTAGCTAACCATTTTGCATTTTGAACAGATATATCGAATACATCACCATGAAAAAACCAAGCTTTTTGTCCATCGAGTTCTAAAACAACTTTATCTACAATAGAAATGTTCCCGATAAAAGTATCGCTAAATTTTCTTAACATTTCGTCATGGTTCCCGGTAATGTAAATAACTTCTACACCGTTAGAAGCCATGGTCATTATTTTCTTAATGACTTTCATATGCGATTTTGGAAAGTAACGTTTACTAAATTGCCAAATGTCAATAATATCACCATTAAGTACGAGTTTTTTAGGTTCAATACTGTTTAAGTAGGTTAATAAATGTTTGGCATGACAACCGTAGGTGCCTAAATGCACATCGGATATTACGGCAATTTCTATTTTTCGTTTTATTTTCAAGTGTGGTGGTATTGGTACATGACAAATAACAACTTTTTGTATTATGTAATCATTACCCTATAATTAATTAAATGTCAGATGATTGTTAATTAATTGTTATGCATTTGGCTATGAAAAGGATGAAGCTAAATACGATTTCATTTTCGTATTTATAAGAATAGATTTAACTTAGCCAAAAATTGAAATTATGGCTGGTAATTCCTTCGGAAAACTATTTAATTTAACAACTTATGGAGAATCTCACGGACCTGCTTTAGGTGGTGTAATTGATGGATGTCCATCAGGAATTAAGTTAGATTTAGATGAAATTCAAAATGAATTAAATCGAAGAAAACCAGGACAATCTGCCATTGTTACGCAGCGAAAAGAACCAGATACCGTAAAATTCCATTCTGGTATTTTTGAAGGTGTAACCACAGGAACTTCTATTGGTTTTGTTATTGAAAATACCAATCAGAAATCTCACGATTATTCGCATATTAAAGATAGCTACAGACCTAGTCATGCCGATTATACGTACGATAAAAAGTACGGCGTTCGCGATTATCGTGGTGGCGGACGAAGTTCTGCACGCGAAACTGCATGTCGTGTTGTCGCTGGAGCCATTGCAAAACAAATGTTAAAAGGTATCGAAATTACAGCTTACGTTTCGGGCGTTGGCACCATGAAATTAGATACGCCATATAACGAAATAGATCTTACACAAGTAGAGTCGAATATTGTACGTTGCCCAGACCAAGATATGGCAGCAAAAATGGAAACGTATATTAAAGAAGTACGCGGAAAAGGTGATACCGTGGGTGGTATTGTAAGCTGCGTAATTAAAAATGTGCCTGTAGGCTTAGGCGAACCTGTGTTCGATAAATTGCATGCCCAGTTAGGTAAAGCGATGTTGTCTATAAACGCCGTTAAAGGGTTTGAGTATGGTAGCGGTTTTCACGGTAGTACTATGTACGGAAGCGACCATAACGATGCTTTTAATAATGATGGGTCAACAAAAACCAACTATTCAGGAGGTATTCAAGGTGGTATAAGCAACGGAATGGATATTTATTTTAACGTAGCATTTAAACCAGTTGCAACGCTAATTCAGAAATACGAAACCATCGATAAAGCTGGTAATACAGTCGAGATGCAAGGTAAAGGACGTCACGACCCCTGTGTGGTTCCAAGAGCTGTACCTATTGTAGAAGCTATGGCAGCACTAGTTTTAGCCGATTTCTATTTAATAAACAAGCTTTATAATTAATAGTTTTAGAAGCTGTTTCCCGCTTTCCACTTTATCTTTTTAAAAAGTCCTTGGCGAGAGTAAGAGTAAAGGAATTTACCAATAATAAACTATGCCTTAAAGTTAAGGTTTTCTTTAATTTTAAAAAGGATGCCGTTTCAATCGGGGCTAAACTATCTGCTTGAGTTAGTGAGTTACTCCCGCTTTAAATGCATTTTGGAATTTAGAATTGATTGTTTGTTCGGAATTTATTCCTTGGGTTTCTTACCCATATGTTTCCATCGTTTATGCGTCCAGAAATAATATTCTGGAGCTTCATAAATTTGGGCTTCTACACGTTTAAGATATAATTCTGTAAGCTCAAAATCTTTATAATCCTTGGAATTTCTAATAATATCAGTAAAACTCGCTTCATAATAACCACGTTTTACTTTCTTTACTTTTAAAAATAGGGTTGCCATTCCTAACCGTTTAGCAAGTATTTCGGCACCTACATGAACTGGAACTTCTACGCCCATAAAATCTTGCCAATATAGCGCCTTATGAAGCTTTGGAGATTGGTCGAAAACAAACCCATTAAGTGTTAATTCTTTATTTCTTTTTGCCTTTAGTAGGGTAGGAATCGTTTCTTTAGTAGTCATTAAATAACTATTGTATTTTGCTCGAATACGTTTTATTAGTGCATCAAAATACTTATTAGCTAGCCTTTTATAAACAGCATAGCCTTTATGGTTTATATGGGTTTGTAAAATAAAAATCCATTCCCAGCTAGCATAATGGCCCATAAATAATACAATACTTCTTTGCTCTTTTTCAAGTTTTAGAATTTCTTCAACGTTTGTAAAAACATAACGTTTATGCATTTCAGCCTCAGAAATAGTAATAGATTTTATGGCCTCAAACATCATATCACATAAATGATGATAAAAACGTTTTCTTATTTTTAAAATTTCTTGTTCTGTTTTATCAGGGAAAGCTAGTTTTAAATTATCATAAACCACTTTTTTTCTATAGCCAATTATGTAATAAGCCAAAATATAAAAACAATCGGATAAAAAGTACAATATTCTAAATGGTAATATAGATATTATCCATAAAAACGGATAAACCAGAATATAAACTAGAAATTGCATGAATAAGTTTTAGATTTGTACCGCAAATATATATTAATTTAAGAATAAACGTTTAGACCTTATGGGGAATTTGAATATTGTAACCATTGTAATTATTGCAGCAAATGTTATAATCTCGTATAAGGGATTTAACGATTTTGGTTTTTTCGATAAATATAAATTTCAAGTAGGTGCTGTACAGCGTGGTGAAAAAATACGGATGTTTAGCTCAGGATTTTTACATGCCGATACGCAACATTTATTTTTTAATATGTTGACATTATTCTTTTTTGCCGATGTTGTTATAGCTAATTTAAGTTCTATTCAGTTTCTTCTTGTTTATTTAGGCAGCCTTATGGTTGGAAGTTTATTACCACTTTATTTTCATAAAAATGAATATCATTATAGTGCCGTAGGAGCCAGTGGTGCGGTAAGTGGTATAATTTATTCTGCAATACTTTTACAACCAGGAATGAGTCTGTATATGTTTTTTATTCCAATTCCTATTCCTGCGTATTTGTTTGGTATTGGCTATTTATTATATTCTATTTATGGTATGAAAAACAGAATAGGAAACATTGGGCATGATGCCCATTTTGGTGGAGCGGTTGGCGGTTATATAATTACCTTATTATTATCACCTTGGTTATTTGAAACCAATTTACTCATGATTGTTTTATTGGCTGTTCCTATTGTTCTTTTGTTTACTTTAAAGAAGTTAGGGAAGATCTAACTACAAGAATTATTGCCTTTTTAGAGTTTAATTGTAATTATTGGCATAGCTATTGAATTTAACTAATAGTTATGCATATTTTTTATACAGAAAACATCTAAAATTCAGTATTTTACTGTTATTGTTAAAATTTTAAAAAATGATTAATCTGGATTTAATGACAGATTGACCTAAAAATATATATGAAAAAATCTAAATTTACAACCCTTGACAGTTTGTCACTACAGGAGTTTGATGAAAACTCAGAATTAATTCCGTTAATGACACCGGAGGACGAAGAAGCAATCAATAATGAAGAGCTACCAGAAACATTACCTATTTTATCTTTAAGAAATACGGTATTGTTTCCAGGTGTTGTTATTCCTATTACAGCAGGTAGAGATGCCTCAATTAAATTAATAAACGATGCTAATAAAGGCGGAAAAGTCATTGGTGTAGTTGCTCAAAAAGATGAATCGGTTGAAAAACCTGGAGCAAAAGACATTTTTGAAACTGGTACAGTAGCCCGAATTTTAAGAGTTTTAAAAATGCCTGATGGTAACGTAACCGTTATTATTCAAGGTAAAAAACGTTTTAAAGTTGCCGAGGTACTTACTGAGGAACCTTACATGACAGCTACCATTAGAGATATTCAAGAAGCTAAACCGGCTAAAAAGAATAAAGAATTTACGGCAATTATTGATTCTATAAAAGATTTAGCTTTAGAGATTATTAAGGAAAGTCCGAACATACCTAGTGAGGCTTCTTTTGCCATAAAAAATATTGAAAGTAATTCGTTTTTAGTCAACTTCGTGTCTTCAAATATGAATTTAAGTGTCGACGAAAAACAAGAACTTTTAGAAATTGATGAGCTAAAAACACGTGCTTTAACCACGTTAAAGTATATGAATGTTGAGTTTCAAAAATTAGAACTTAAGAATGATATCCAATCTAAAGTTCAGATGGATATGAGCCAACAGCAGCGTGAGTATTTCTTGCACCAACAAATGAAAACCATTCAAGAAGAATTGGGTGGTGTTAGTCATGATGGTGAGTTAGAAGAAATGCGGGTTAAGGCAAAAGAAAAAAAGTGGGACGAAAAAGTTGCGAAGCATTTTGAAAAAGAAATTGCTAAAATGCAACGTATGAATCCGCAAGTTGCAGAATATTCTATTCAAAGAAACTATCTAGAATTGTTTTTAGATTTACCATGGAACGAATTTAGTAAAGATAAATTCGACCTTAAACGTGCCATGAAAATTCTTGATAGAGATCATTTTGGTTTAGAAGATGTTAAACAAAGAATTATAGAATATTTGGCTGTTTTAAAACTTCGTAATGATATGAAGTCGCCAATTCTTTGTCTTTACGGACCTCCGGGTGTTGGTAAAACATCGCTTGGTAAATCTATTGCCGAGGCTTTAGGTAGAGAGTATGTTCGTATTTCATTAGGTGGATTGCGTGATGAGGCAGAAATTCGTGGTCATAGAAAAACCTATATAGGTGCTATGCCTGGACGTATTATTCAAAGCTTAAAAAAGGCGGGAACATCAAACCCTGTTTTTGTTTTGGATGAAATTGATAAATTATCAAATTCTCATCAAGGTGATCCATCTTCAGCAATGTTAGAAGTTTTAGATCCGGAACAAAACAGTGAGTTTTACGATAACTTTTTAGAAATGGGTTACGACCTGTCTAAAGTCATGTTTATAGCCACTTCTAATAGTTTATCTACCATTCAGCCTGCACTAAGAGATAGAATGGAGATTATAAATGTAACTGGTTATACTATTGAAGAAAAGGTAGAAATTGCTAAACGCCATTTATTACCAAAACAGTTGAAAGAACATGGTTTAACCGAAGTCCATTTAAAAATAGGAAAACCGCAATTAGAAAAAATTGTTGAAGGTTATACTCGTGAGTCTGGTGTTCGTGGTCTTGAAAAACAAGTAGCAAAAATGGTGCGTTATGCAGCTAAAAATATTGCTATGGAAGAGGATTATAACATAAAAGTATCAAACGAGGATATTATTAAGGTCTTAGGCGGTCCAAAAATGGAGCGTGATAAATACGAAAATAATAATGTTGCAGGTGTTGTAACTGGTTTAGCATGGACACGTGTAGGTGGTGATATTTTATTTATTGAGTCTATTCTTTCTAAAGGGAAAGGTGCTATGACTATTACTGGTAATTTAGGTAAAGTCATGAAGGAATCTGCTACCATTGCTATGGAGTACATAAAATCTAATGCAGATAGTTTTGGAATAGATACTAGTATTTTTGAAAAATACAATGTACATATTCACGTACCAGAAGGTGCTACTCCAAAAGATGGTCCTAGTGCTGGTGTAACTATGTTAACTTCTTTAGTGTCTCTTTTTACTCAAAAGAAAGTTAAGAAGAGTTTAGCCATGACAGGAGAAATTACCCTACGTGGTAAAGTATTGCCGGTAGGAGGAATTAAAGAAAAAATATTAGCCGCAAAGCGAGCTCGTATTAAAGAAATATTATTGTGTGAAGATAATAGACGCGATATTGAAGAAATTAAGCCAGAATATTTAAAAGGTTTAACCTTTCATTATGTAACAGAAATGAGCGAGGTTATAGATATTGCAATTACAAAACAAAAAGTGCAGAATGCAAAGAAATTATAAGGCTTTATTCTTTTTATACAGGTTTTAATATTTAAAATAAGTTTACCATCTTAAGGTAAAGTAGTATATAAGGACGAACTATTTAATGGAAAAGAAGTTAAATTAAATGACCATGAGGGCATTTTTTTTAAGATTCTAAAGAAACTATTGCATTGTTAATCCCAAAAAAACAACATGAAAGTTCAATTGAAAGGTTGAATTTTCATGTTGTTCAACTACGGGAACTGTATTTACCTTAAACAAGGTAAATAAAATAGTACTTGTAAAGTAGCAAGCGGACACACGATTTATGGTATTTCAAGAAAAACAGGTTTTGGTGTTAAGACTATTAAACGCTTAAATGTATTGAAAAGCAATATATTAGCTATTGGTTAAGAAAATAATTTTAAAATAGTTTTAATTTTTCGAAAAAAAAATAAATTATAGATGCCAACGTTTTAGTATAGATTCATTTACTTTGTGTCGAAAATATGCTAAGAAAAATTACCACATTTTGTTTTTTAACTTTTACTTCGCTCTCCTTTGCTCAAATAGGAGGAGAAGCTACATACCAGTTTCTAAATTTGGTATCGTCGCCGCGTCAAGCCGCTTTAGGAGGTAAGGTTTTAACAAATGTAGATTATGACGTTTCACAAGCTATTTTTAATCCTGCCACCATTAATGTGGAAATGGATAATCAATTAGCTTTAAATTATACAAGTTATTTAGGTGGTATTGGATATGGTACAGCTTCTTATGCTTATACCATTGATAGGCGTACACAAACCTTTCATGCTGGAATTACTTATGTAAATTATGGTTCTTTTGACGGTTATGATGAAGATGGTAATTCTACAGGAACGTTTTCGGGCAATGATACTGCATTATCTTTTGGTTATGCTTCGCAAATAGGGTATTCAGATTTTTATTTTGGTGCTAACGCTAAATTAATAACATCGAAACTAGAACAATATAGTTCTCTAGGTGCGGCCATAGATGTGGGGCTTATTTATATAGATGAGTATCTGGATTTTAATGCTACTTTGGTAATAAGAAATTTAGGAACTCAAATAACAACCTATGCCGATTTAAAGGAGCGCTTACCGTTTGAAGTCGCCTTTGGAATGTCTCAAAAACTAGAACATGTTCCTATACGATGGCATGTTACTTTAGAAAATTTACAAGAGTGGCCTATTGCAACTTCAAATCCAGCACGATCAACAAGTGATTTGTCAGGAAATCAAACCTCCGAAGAAATTGGTTTTATTGGTCAAGTAATTCGACATACTATTCTAGGTGCAGAATTATTTCCAGAAAGTGGTTTTAATATTCGATTAGGGTATAATTTTAGAAGAGGCGAGGAGTTAAGAATTGTAGATCAACGTAACTTTTCAGGGCTATCAGCCGGAATTTCTATAAAAATGAATAAAATGCGTTTTAGTTATACGCATGCTAAATATACTAGTGCAGGGAATTCCAATTTCTTTGGATTGCAAATAGATTTACGATAATAAAGTTCTTAAAGTCTTCAATAGTTAAGTTCTTAATTTTACATTTGTATTTTAAATTTATAAAATGAATAAAATTACCATAGCTATCGATGGGTTTTCATCAACAGGTAAGAGTACTGTAGCAAAACAATTAGCAAAGCATTTAAGTTACGTTTATGTAGATACGGGTGCTATGTATAGAGCGGTAACGTATTACGCTATGGAAAACGGGTTAATTAATTCAACCAATTTTAATTCGGAGGCTTTAATTAATCAATTACCAAATATTAAAATCAATTTTAAATTTAATGATACTTTAGGATTTGCCGAAGTGTACTTAAACAATGTTAATATTGAAAAGCAAATTAGAACTCTGGAGGTTTCAAGTTTTGTTAGTAAAGTAGCTTCGATATCAGAAGTTAGAAGAAAGCTAGTAGAACAACAACAAGAAATGGGAAAGGACAAAGGTGTTGTTATGGATGGTAGAGATATAGGTACAGTAGTATTTCGGGATGCAGAACTTAAATTATTTATGACAGCATCAGCAGAGACAAGGGCAGAGCGTCGCTATCAAGAACTTGTAGAACGTGGCGATGATGTTGAGTTCAAGGATGTATTAAAAAATGTTCAGGAGCGCGATTATATAGATTCACATCGAGAAGATTCGCCTTTAGTAAAAGCAAAAGATGCGATTGAAATTGATAATTCTCACATGACTTTAGATGAGCAATTTAATAAAATACTTCAATTGGCAAATAGGACTATTGAAGATTTAGACTAACATTATAGCATTTAAATAAAAGTAAAAAAGCGAACTTTAAATAAGATTCGCTTTTTAGTTTTATATATTATGTAATCCTATAAGTTAGGAATAATTAATTCTTGGTCTGGATGAATAACATCAGGATTCTTTAAAATATCTGAATTAGCCTTAAAAATAGCTTGATATTTTGAGGCGTTACCGTAATATTGCTTAGCAATTTTACCTAAAGTTTCACCGCTTTTAACGGTATGTCTAGCAAAAACGGTTTCATCGGCTACTGTTATGTTCGCCATAATATCAGTAGGGTTTTCACCGCCTATTTCTTTAATTTTGTCCCAAAGAATATTTTTTTCATACTGTGTATTAGCAGTTCCTTTAATTTTAAGAACCCCATTCTCTTCAGTTACATCTCCGTTTTGAATATTTAACGCTTCACCTAAGTTTAATACGTCTTGATACTTTGCTTTCACCATGATTTAGTAATATTTATTTGTAAATAATTGTATAGAACAATATACTAAATTATTCGATTCAATTAATTAAATGTTTTTTAGTAATAGTTCTAATGTTCTAAAATTAAGACACTATCATAAGGTTTTAGTCACATTTATTTTATTTGTTCATTTTTAGGTAATTATATCAATATTATGTATTTTTGCACTCCTTTTAGCGAATCGTCAGGATAATAAAAGGAATGAAACTTAAAAATAATATAACACTTCTGTGTGTTATTCGCTTAAAATCCCTGAAACATAACAGAATACAAAAGCGATAAAAAAGCGATTTCGAAAAAAGAAATACTTTATAATTATCGCAGAAATTAATTAAATGGCTGAAAAAGCAAAACAAGCTGAAGTTGAAGCAACAGAAGCTCCAGCAGTAGAAGCTCCAGTGGTATCTGAAGCAAAAGCAAATCCTGAAAAGTTTTTAAAAGAATTTAACTGGCACAATTACCAAGAAGGTATTGATGAAGTTGATGATTTACAACTTAAAGAATTTGAAAAATTAGTAGCTGAAAATTTCGTTGACACTTTAGATGATGAAGTTGTTGAAGGTACAGTAGTACACATTTCTGATAGAGATGCTATTATTGACATCAATGCAAAATCTGAAGGTGTTATTTCTTTAAACGAATTTCGTTACAACCCAGACTTAAAAGTAGGAGACAAAGTAGAAGTGTTAATTGATGTGCGTGAAGATGCAACAGGACAATTAATATTATCTCACAGAAAAGCTCGTGTAATTAAGGCTTGGGATCGTGTAAATAAAGCACACGAAACTGGTGAAATCGTTAACGGTTTTGTTAAGTGTAGAACTAAAGGTGGTATGATTGTAGATGTTTTCGGAATTGAAGCATTTTTACCAGGTTCTCAAATTGACGTTAAACCAATTAGAGATTACGACCAGTACGTAAATAAAACTATGGAATTTAAAGTTGTGAAAATCAACCACGAATTCAAAAACGTAGTAGTTTCTCATAAAGCGCTTATTGAAGCCGATATTGAAGAACAAAAGAAAGAAATTATTGGTCAATTAGAAAAAGGTCAAGTATTAGAAGGTATTGTTAAAAATATTACTTCATACGGTGTATTTATCGATCTTGGTGGTGTTGACGGATTAGTTCACATTACAGATTTATCTTGGTCTAGAATTAACCATCCAAATGAGATTGTTGAGTTAGATCAAAAATTAAATGTTGTAATTCTTGATTTTGATGAAAACAAATCTAGAATCCAATTAGGTCTTAAACAATTATCTAAACACCCATGGGAAGCTCTTGCAGAAGAGGTGAAAGTTGGTGATAAAGTAAAAGGTAAAGTAGTTGTAATCGCAGATTACGGTGCATTTATTGAAGTTGCTGATGGTGTTGAAGGATTAATTCACGTTTCTGAAATGTCTTGGTCTACACATTTACGTTCTGCTCAAGATTTCGTTACTGTTGGTGATGAAGTTGATGCAGTAATCTTAACTTTAGATAGAGAAGATCGTAAAATGTCTCTTGGTATTAAGCAATTAACTCCAGATCCATGGACTGATATTACTACTAAATACCCATTAGGTTCTAAGCATACAGGTATTGTACGTAACTTTACAAACTTTGGTGTTTTTGTTGAATTAGAAGAAGGAATTGACGGATTAATTTATATCTCTGATTTATCTTGGACTAAGAAAATTAAGCATCCATCTGAGTTCTGTGCTGTAGGTGATAAGTTAGATGTTGTTGTACTTGAATTAGACGTTGAAGGACGTAAATTAAGTTTAGGTCATAAACAAACAACTGATAACCCTTGGGATAAGTATGAAACTGAATTCGCTTTAGGTACAGTACATAAAGCTGCTATCTCTGAGATAGTTGATAAAGGTGCTACAATCGAGTTTAACGAAGATATCGTTGCTTTTGTACCTTCTCGTCACTTAGAGAAAGAAGACGGTTCTAAACTTAACAAAGGTGAAGAAACTGAATTCAAAATTATTGAATTTAATAAAGAGTTTAAAAGAGTAGTTGCTTCGCATACTGCAATTTTTAAAGCTGAAGAAATGGCTAACGTAAAAGCTGCTGTTAAAAAGCAAGCTTCTCAAGCTGCCGAAGCTAAACCAACTTTAGGTGATGCTAATGATGCTTTACAAGCTCTTAAAGATAAAATGGACGGGAAAAAGTAATCCGTTAAAAATTCCTTTGAAAAAAGGAATCACATTAATCTATATTAAAAAGCCTCTCGATTTCGAGAGGCTTTTTTATTGTAACTTAGTTTAAATATCGAATTTAATTATGGATATGGTTATATTAATTCAAGCGCGCAAGCGATAGTAGAGAAAGCCAACAGCCCAACAGAGGAGGTGCGAGGACTTGTAACGGATAGCCCGACCCTTTTTGGGTTGCACCCAAATAAAGATGGTAGTATTGGTTTTAACTTCTAACTTTTTGCATTATATTTGTTCTCCAAATACGTTTGGATACAATATGAGTCAAAAAGTTTTACTTAACGCAAAAGAGGTAAACATCATTCTTCACCGATTGGCTTGTCAACTTATTGAAAAACACAACGACTTTTCTAATACCGTTCTTATTGGTTTACAGCCTCGTGGCGTGTTTTTAGCAGATAGGTTAGCCAAAATTTTAAGCGAAGATTATAAGGTTAAAGATGTTAAGTTAGGTCATTTAGATATCACTTTTTTTAGAGATGATTTTCGTAGAGGGGACAAAACGCTAGAAGCTAATAAAACAAAAATAAATTTTATTGTTGAGGATAAAAACATTGTGTTTATTGACGATGTTTTATATACCGGACGAAGCATACGAGCAGCTTTAACAGCCATTCAATCGTTTGGTAGACCTAACGAAATTGAGCTTCTTACATTAATTGATAGACGTTTTAGCAGACATTTACCAATACAGCCTAATTATAGAGGTAGACAGGTAGATGTAATTAATAATGAGAAGGTAAGGGTAAATTGGAAGGAGCATGATAATGAAGATGCGGTTTACTTAATTGAAAAGTAGGATTAATAGAAGACTGAAGAGCTAAGATAGACGCTAAAAGATTGTAACAAATAAGGAACTTTTGAAAATTGATGAGTTAAATTTTAAGCCAGTTGAAAAGCAAGATTCTGTAATTATAGAATTTGGAAAATTTGATAGCTTAGAAGTTATTCAAGAAATAGATGCGAAATTAATGCGAATTATCCCTGTAGAATTGGGTAATCACGATATGCATGAAATAGCGTTGGATGATTCTCATGGGAAGTTTTTTACTTACGGTAAAAATGCCGAAAAATTATTTAAGTGTATGCTTCCTGTTTTGAAGGATTATCATTTTTTGAAGGAAGCAATGGTGCATCTCAATTTTACGGGAGGCAACAAAGAGAGAGAAATAGATTTTAAATTATCGAGTGTAATTGCAGACTAAGGCTGCCAACTGAATATAAAATACCATGAGCGAATTAAGTGTAAATCACTTATTAGGAATTAAATATCTTCAAGAAAAAGATATCCAACTTATTTTTGAAACTGCCGACCATTTTAAAGAAGTTATAAATAGGCCAATTAAAAAAGTCCCATCGCTTAGAGATATAACCATTGCCAATTTATTTTTTGAAAACTCTACAAGAACCAAGTTATCTTTTGAGCTTGCCGAAAAACGATTATCTGCCGATGTACTTAATTTTTCTTCTGCGCAATCGTCGGTTAAAAAAGGAGAGACCTTAATTGATACGGTAAACAATATTCTATCTATGAAAGTAGATATGGTAGTAATGCGACACCCAAATCCTGGTGCTGGTGTATTTTTATCTAAACATGTTAACGCAAGTATTATTAATGCGGGCGATGGTGCGCATGAGCATCCTACACAAGCCTTATTAGACTCGTATTCTATTCGCGAAAAACTAGGTGAAGTTAAAGGTAAAAAAGTAGTCATTGTGGGTGATATTTTACACAGTAGAGTGGCATTGTCTAATATATTCGCATTACAATTACAAGGCGCAGAAGTTATGGTTTGCGGACCAAAAACCCTTATTCCTAAATATATAAATGAACTTGGTGTAAAAGTAGAAACTAATCTTCGTAAGGCCTTAAACTGGTGCGATGTTGCAAATATGCTTCGTGTGCAAAACGAGCGTATGGATATTAGTTATTTCCCTTCAACTAGGGAATATACTCAACAGTATGGTGTTAATAAAGATTTATTAGATTCTTTAGATAAAGAGATTACAATTATGCATCCAGGACCAATAAATAGAGGTGTAGAAATTACTAGCGATGTTGCAGATTCAAAACAATCTATTATCTTAGACCAAGTACAAAATGGTGTTGCAGTAAGAATGGCCGTAATTTATTTACTGGCCTCTAAAATAAAACAATAAATTATGATTTTTGACCAAGATGGAAATACAGTAATAATCACTCAAGAAAAAGTTTCACTTATTGAGTTAGTTAAAAAACTTCAAGCGCTATACCCAAAATATAAAAACAATAATATAATTGTGGCGTTAACAAGTCTAGATAAACTTACTAAAGCCGAAATTGTAGAATTTTTGGATTTATCAAAAACACATAAGGCAACAAAACATTCTTTCGTAATAGTTTCTAATAAAATAAATTTAGATACTGTCCCAGATGAATTAGTTGTTGTGCCTACTATTCAAGAAGCACATGATATTATTGAAATGGATGTCATGGAACGGGATTTAGGACTGTAAAATGGATGAATATCATCTCGCTCAAGTTAATATTGCTAGACGATTAGCACCAATGGACGATCCAATTATGCAAGATTTTGTCAATAATGTGGATAAAATGAATGCTATTGCAGACGCGTCTGAAGGTTTTATTTGGCGTTTAAAGGATGAAGATAAAGACGAGGCTAATCTAGTTTTTAAAGATGATGACATTATAATTAATATATCCGTTTGGGAAAATTTAGATGCGCTCTTTAACTACACTTATAAATCTGGACACATAGAAGTTTTTAAACGTAAAAAAGAATGGTTTAGTAAAAAAATGAAATTGATGCATATGGCATTTTGGTATGTGCCAAAAGGCTATGAACCTACTTTTCAAGATGCTAAACACCGTTTAGATTTTTTAAACAAAAATGGCGATACACCTTATGCGTTTAGCTTTAAAAATAAATTTTCATTAGCGGAAGCCTTAACTTATAAAAAGCATTTGTAGCTTATGAAATTATCTATTTTAGGATGTTATAGCGCAACACCACGCACATTAAATAATACAACATCGCAGGTTTTAGAAATTAATAACCACATGTTTTTAATTGATTGTGGCGAAGGTACTCAAGTACAATTACGAAAACATAAAATTAAGTTTAACCGAATTAAACATATTTTTATTTCGCATTTACATGGCGATCATTTTTTTGGTTTGGTAGGTTTAATTTCTACGTTTAGACTACTTACACGTGAAACAGATTTACATATTTATGGTCCAAAGGGGATAAAAGAAATTGTGGTTTTACAAATGAAGTTAGCCGATTCCTGGACAAACTATAATTTGTATTTTCATGAATTAACTTCAACAAAATCAGAGTTAATTTTTGAAGATGATAAGGTAGAAGTTTTTACCATTCCACTAAACCATAGAATTTATACAAATGGCTATTTGTTTAAAGAAAAAGAAGGCTTGCGTAAATTAAAAATGAATGCTGTTGAAGATGCCAATATTAATATAGCATACTATAGAAAGCTTACTCAAGGTTTTGATGTTGAAAATGAAGATGGTGTTATGATAAGAAATGAAAGCGTTACAAAACCAGGTGCTAAACCTAAAAGTTATGCCTTTTGTAGTGACACGATGTATAAGGAAGATATTGTACCCCTTATAAAGGGTACGGATGTATTATATCACGAATCTACTTTTTTGGAACAACATGCACATTTAGCAGTAAAAACGAAACATTCTACTGCTAAAGAGGCTGCCTTGATTGCAAAACAAGCTGATATAGGCACTTTAATATTAGGACACTACTCAACACGTTATGGCAGTATTGATGCTTTTAAAGACGAAGCTAAAACCGTATTTAAAGCTGTAGAATTAGCGGAAGATGGTAAAAGTTTTGAATTTTAATTAAACTCATTTAAATTTAGGATCCAATCTATAGCTTGCTCTAAAGACATACAGCGTTTAATACTTAAATTAGTGAATTGTTTTTCTATTGAAGCATTCATATAAGTGGAGTTGTTATAAATAACAATAGCGCTTGCAATAAGATTATAACTACTTTTTTCAACTTTAGTCCAATTACTGGGATCAGTAGAGTAGTGGTTTATTCTGTTTGAAATATAGGCAAATTGAGTATCCTTACTATAAAAGTCTTGTAAAATTTCCATAACTTCAAAAAGTTTATCCCAATCATAATGAACTCCCTCATGTATTTCCCCAACGCAAAATTTATCGCAAATAAAAAAATTCCCGAAAGGCATTTCTAGTTTGGTGAATTTAAAAGTTTTAAAATTGGAGTAATTCGCAATGGTCATAATTGTTGCTTAGGGTTACGCGAAATTACTGAATTCTATAAAATAGGCCTTATAAAATGGGGTGTTTCTAAGATGTTTTAACAAAATTTAAGGCAGAAATATCGTTGTTTTGGGCTTCGAATATTGAACCCTTTATAAATGAGAATATTAAAAAAAATAAAAATGTATAGTAGTTTTTTTAAAAATCATTTAATTTGCATACTATGGAAAAAGATTTAAGTAATTATAGAAAATCTTACGAAAAAGGGGCATTGTTATTAGATGATGTTCCGGAAAATCCTATGGAATTATTTCAAAAGTGGTTTTACGAAGTTGATAAACATTTTACAGAAGACGAAACCAACGCCATGACCGTATCTACAGTTGGTTTGGATGGTTTCCCTAAAAACCGGGTTGTTTTACTTAAAAGATTCACGTACGAAGGTTTTATATTTTTCACGAATTATAATAGTGAAAAAGGTAGGGCTATAGCTGCTAATCCTAATGTCTGTATCTCTTTTTTTTGGCATGGTGCAGAACGACAAATTATTATAAAAGGTAAAGCTGAAAAAATCGCTAATAATTTAAGTGATGGTTATTTTGAGTCAAGACCTCGAGGTAGTCAGTTAGGAGCGATAGCTTCTAACCAAAGTGAACTTGTTCCAAATAGGCAGTTTTTAGAAAACAAGCTTAAGGATCTGGAATTGGAGTATGAAGGTAAAGATATTGAGAGACCAAATTATTGGGGTGGTTATATTATTAAGCCTGTTGAAATCGAATTTTGGCAGGGGCGACCAAATAGGCTCCACGATCGAATTCGGTATCAACTTCAAGAGGATTACAATTGGTTAGTAAATCGACTATCTCCTTAAAACAACGTTGAAATACATGAATTTCAATTCAAATTTTGTATTTCAACGATGAAAAACATATAAAATCGACGAAATACATGTTTTTAGACGATTTTAACATTTCATTAACGATTATTTCATAGTATAGGGTTAATTTTACAGAACCAAATCTAATTAACTTAACCTATGAAGTTATTTACAAAATTACCCGTAATAGCCTTATGTGCTGTTCTAACCTTTAGTTCATGTAGTACCGATAGCGATGAAAACAATTCTACAGACATTGAATTAAGTATTGTAGAGCAAGAAGCCAAAGCAATTGAAGTTGAAATTTTAGAGCTTATAAATACCCATAGATCTTCAGTAGGTTTAAATACGTTGTCTGAAATGAATATTGTAAAATCTGTAGCTTATAGTCACACAGATTATATGGTTGATAGTGGTGACGTCTCGCATCATAATTTTTTTACACGTAGCGACTATTTAAAGGCAAATGCAGGTGCTAAAAATGTTTCGGAAAATGTGGCTTATGGATATAGTTCGGCAGAGTCTGTTGTTAGAGCTTGGTTAAAAAGTGAAGCACATAAAGAAAATTTAGAAGGAGACTTTACAAATTTTGATGTATCGGCCGAAAAGAATGCAGAAGGTAGATGGTATTATACCAATATTTTTATAAAAAAATAAGGTTTATTGTTTAAAATACGTACTCAAAAAACCTTTTTAATAGCTTTAAAAATGTTTTAAATTAGTTATAATTAATAGCCCCAAATTAAAAACCTCTCGATCCGTGAGGTTTTTTTACGTTTATAGTTGAAGAATAAACATTTAATTTATTATTGTATGCCTTATTCATTAATTTAAGTAAATTTATAGACCATTAGGTTTTAATCTTACCCGTTCTGTATAAGTCTAAGGCTATATTTAATAAGAATTCAATGCGGTTTATTTCCAAATCCTTATTTGAGTTTATTCTGTAAATTTTCATTCGTTTCCTACTTCCTATTTCCAATTCAGGAGTATTTAAGTATTGGCCTTCAACAAAAAGTATATAAGGTTCTTCTGTTTTTTTATCCATCCATAAATAACAAAACATCTTATTTTTATAGCAAAAGCAAGGCATACCGTATTTTGTTGTTTCGGTTACATGTTCGTCCTGCTTTAAAATAATAGCCCGTAATGTTAACAAACAGCCTTTGTTTGGTTCTTGTTTATTAATATAAAAATTTTCGTTTTTCATAAAGTATTAAAACAAAAGACTATGGTCGTCTAAACTAGGTTCTTTATTTTTAATTAATTTACAAAAAAAGGATTTAATTTTTTATGGGGTAGCCAACAAGTTTTATACACGGGGTGTTAAATTTCTTTAACTCATAAAATTGTAAATTAAAAAACCATCAAAAGTTATTTCTTTTGATGGTTTTTTAGTTGATGTGATGTAGTTCGTTTGATATTAATTCATTTTTACTACATTAATCTGTGTGCGTCTATTTTGTTGATGTTGATCTTCAGTACATTTGGTGTTGCTATAGCAGTTATTTAATAGGTTTTCCTCACCAAAACCTTTATAGCTTGTTATTCTTATAGGATTGACACCTTTGGATACTAAATATTCATAAGTAGTAGTTGCTCTTTTTTGAGATAATTTGTCGTTATAAGTTTCAGGACCTCGAGCATCAGAATAAGATTCAATGGCTATAGTCATGTTTGGATAAATATTTACCATAGTATTTATAATATTATCCAAGGCTATTTTGTCTTGATTTCTAATGGAAGCACTATTAAAATTAAAGTAAATAGGAGCGAAATCAACCACCTTGGGGTCGTTTCCTTGGGTTTCATTACCATTATTTGGTGTTAAAGTTAAACTGTCGTTTTCAGGTATTACCTTCTTTATTGATTTAGGTTCTTCAAGTTTTAATTTTGTATTTCTTTCAAAAGCATAAATGTCATCGCTACCAGAACCACCTTTTCTATTGGATGCTAAATATCCAGATAATCCATCTTCGTCCATGAAAAATGAAAAATCGTCTTTACTCGAATTAACAGGTGTCCCTAGATTTATAACACTTACAATAATTTTATTTTCATCTGTAACAGTCCCATAAATATCTAGCAATCCTAATCCTGGGTGACCATCAGAAGAAAAGAATAGAACACCTTCAGTATTAACAAAGGGAAATTTTTCATTTTTATTAGTGTTTACAACACTACCAAGATTTTTAGGTTTACCAAAGACCCCATTATTGATATCGACATAATAAATATCTGAACCACCATGTCCTCCAGATCGGTCAGAAGTAAAATATAGCTTAGTTTCGTCTTCGCTTAAAGCAGGGTGTCCATTAGAAAAATGGTTACTATTAAAAGGTAATTCTTCAATGTTTTTCCATTTTCCTTTTACCAAAGTTGCCTTATATATTTTAAGGTTAGATATACCGTTATCATTGCCACCTAATACGTTTTTTATAAAATTTGTTCTGGAAAAATACATGGTTTTACCATCTTTAGTAATGGTAAGTGGACCATCATGATATATAGAGTTTACAGGGCCTTTTAATTTAGTTTTATTGCCAATAAGGGTATCGTTAGAGTTGGCATTTATGGCGTAAATATTTAAAAAAGGTTCTTCATTCCAGGAATTAATGTGTTTTTTGATATTGCCTTTATCTCTTGCAGAAGTAAAATAAATTTTATCACCGTGTTTATAGGCACCAAATTCACTGAATTTAGAATTGAACTTAACACTCTTTAAAGTAAATTGCTTTTTAGCATTAAAAATGGCATTTAAAAAATCTGAATCTTTTAGATATCTAGCCTCTTGAATATTTCCTCCAGCATCTTTAAACTGTTTCATTAATGTTCTAGACGTTTCGTAGTCGCCAACACCACGTAAAGCCTGTGAGTAGTTATAGTAATACTCGATAGGTACGTGGTTTTGTTTTACAGCCTTTTCGTAATAGATTACGGCACTATCTGGATTTCTTAAATAAGCATAACTGTCTGCTAATTGCCTTGTCGCATAATCTGTATTAATGCCTTGGTTTATTAAATTGTGGTACGCATTTGTAGCTTGCACAAAAGCAAACTTATTAAATAGGTTATCGGCTTTTTGTTGCTGAGCATTTTGTGCCCAACTAAACACTGATATTATCAGTGCTAAAACTGTTGCGGTATAGTTTTTTAATTTCATTTGGGGTCTTGTTTAATTAAAAAAATATTAAAATATAATATAGCAAACACATACTATTTGTTAGAATACATTTGCTTTACAATAATTTTTCTATTCCATTTTTACTACTATAAATTGTGTACGTCTGTTTAATTGATGATCTTTTTCTTCACATTTTTGACCATCTTCACAACCATTAGTTAATCTACGTTCTCCAAAACCTTCGTGCTCAGTAATTCTAGCAGGATCAATGCCTTTAGAAATTAAATACTTATAAGTACTATTGGCTCTATCAATAGAAAGTTTATCGTTGTATGATAGTGCTCCTCTAGAATCGGTATGCGATTCAATTCGGATTATCATTTCTGGATAGTCATTTTGCATGAGGTTCACAATTTTATTTAACTGTGCTTCGGCATCGGCCCTAATGGTATGGCTATCAAAGTTAAAGTAAATAGTATTTAAATCTATTTCTGCCAGCTTAACTACATCTTGAACTGGGTTAAGTAATAAGTTGGCTCCAATTGAAGTTAACTCTGTTTGTAAGTTTTTTGACGTAAATTCTCTATAATCTTCAATATATTTATCTTGATTGGCAACTATTTTGTAATCCTGGTTTCTATCTATATTAATTTGGAAATAACCGTTTTCATCGGTTTCCATAAAGGCAATCTGGTTATCGTTTTCGTCAAACAATGTAATTTTCGCCCCAACAATAGGGAACGTGTTAATGGCATCAGTAACCACACCTTCAACATGTAAAGCAGGTTCTCTATTAAAGGCATAAATATCATCACTTCCTCTACCACCTTGACGGTTAGATGCGAAATATCCAGTAATGCCATTTTGATTCATCGTAAAAGCAAAATCATCTTTATTAGAATTTAAAGGTACACCAAGGTTAATTACATCGACAATACTTTCTTCATCTTCACCTTTTATGGCGGCATAGATATCTAATAAACCTAAACCGGTATGACCATCGGAAGAGAAGAATAAAACCCCTTCATTATTTATAAAAGGAAATCCTTCTGCATTTTCTGTGTTAACCACATCTCCAAGGTTTTGAACGTTTCCTAATGTTCCATCAGGAGCAATATCGGCAGTCCAAATATCGGAGCCACCATAGGTCCCAGGTCTATCTGAAGTAAAATATAATTTTGTTTCATCAATATTTAAAGCGGCATGTTGTGTTGAAAATTCATCGCTATTAATGGAAAGGTCTTCTACGTTTGTCCATAAACTATCAACTTTGGTAGCGCGATAAATTTTCATATTGGTAAGTCCATTTTTATCTTTCAGCTCAATATCATCCTTGAAATTGTTTCTAGAAAAATACATGGTTTTACCATCTTTAGTGATAGCTACAGGACCATCATGATATATGGAGTTTATATCGCCCTTTAATTTGGCGGTATGATCTACATTTCTTTTTGAGCCAGCTTTGGTAACATAAATATCTAAAAAGGGCTGTTCATCCCAGCCATATAAGCGTTTAATAGCTACACCTTCATCCCTTGCCGATGCGAAATAAACTAAACCATCATGCTCGAAGGCTCCAAAATCGCTATATTTTGAATTAAAGCGTACACGATCTAAAAAATACTGTTGTTTTGCACCAAATACACTTGTTATAAAATTTAGGTCTTTCGAAAAATCATTGGTATCAAGAACCCCTCCTGAATCTTTGTAGCGCTGAAGCCATATTTGAGATTCGTCGTATTTTTTCATACCACGTAACGATTGAGCATATTTATAATAATATTCAACTGGAACGTCTTTTTGTTTTACGGCACTTTTATAATATCTAGATGCATTTCTAGGGTCTCTTAAAAGGGCATAACTATCCGCAAGTTTTCTGGTGGCATAGTTTCTGTTGTAATTATCCTGAACAAGTTCTCTGTAAAGTTTGGCAGCCTTAACAAAAGAGAATTTATTAAATAAAGTGTCTGCTCTCTTTTGTTTTCTTTGTTGAGGGAACATAGAAAGACTAAGCAATAAAGCCATACAAACTAATATGTAATTTTTAGTGATCATAGATAAGTTAGGATTAGAAATATCTTGGTGATTTTAATTTAGAACTTAAGAATTTAAACTCATACATAAGTAAAATTTCGTGTGTTCCTGTTGTATAATCTGCAATTTCTGATGTTGGTTTTTCATAGGCATATCCAACACGTAATTGTCTAGATACTTGAAAATCTACGATGCCACCAATGGCAGCAGTTTTTTCGTTTATTCGATATGAACCACCTACCCAAAATTTTTCGTTAAATAAGAAATTTGCAGTTAAATCGTAAGATACGGGAGCACCATTAGTTGCTTTAATTAATGTAGCTGGTTTAAATTTAATACTTTTTGTAAGATCAATAACACCACCTGCAGTAAAATAATAACTTATATTATCTAAAGCTTCAAAACTACGATTGTTATTACTACCATTATTTAATATTCTAGGAGCAGATAAACTTGCATAAACACGGTTAGTGCTCCAATAAATACCGGCACCAATATTTGGAGACCATCTATCCTCAGTTCCATATATTAAGGGGTCACTTTGGTTATCTTCATCCAATCTGAAATTGGTATCGAAACTAAATTGGGTAAAACCACCTTTTAAACCGAAGGCTAATTTTCCATTTCTTCCAGTTGGTATATTATATGAGAAATCTCCATATAAATACGTGAAATTTTGCGGACCTAAATCATCTTCAATTAATGACAAACCTAATCCAATTCTTTCATTTCTTAGCGGTGTATGAATTGATAACGTTTGTGTAATTGGTCCGCCTTTAAAACCGACCCATTGACTTCTATGCAATCCAACAACACTTAAAGCTTCTCTACTACCTGCATAAGCAGGATTAATTGAAATAGTGTTATACATGTACTGCGTAAATTGGGGTAATTGTTGGGCAACTCCAATCGTACAGCTTAATAATGCAATAGCGATTATATTAAATTTAATAAACTTCATAGGTTAAGTTTTTATTTGGTTCCTAAGTATACAGGACCAGTAATTGGGTCCAATCCACTATTTCTTAAGTTAATGATATAATAATATGTTCCGTTAGGTAATTTTCCATTGTTTCCGAAGGATGCTTTGGTTGAAGAACCATTCCATTTTCCGAATACTCCAAAAGCATTACCTTCTCTTTCACTTCCTAATGTGTATTCATTAGATTCGAAAACTAGTGCGCCCCAACGGTTAAATATTTTTACCTCTGCAACAAAGCCACATAAAGTAATACCTTCAATATCAAATGTTTCATTAAATTTATCACCATTTGGTGTTATAGCCGTTGAAATACTAATGTCTTTTGCGCCACAAGGTAATACTCTACATTTAGCATCAACTATCATTATTACATCGGTTATATTTAAACATCCGGATTGAAACCCAGTATGCCTTAAAATGTATTCCATACCCTCGGTATTAGGATTAAACTCTTCAGAATAAATAGTATCAAGATTGGTAGGGTCAAAGATGCTTCCATTTATGGTTGCTACAGGACTTCCTTCAATAAGCTCCCATGAACCACCAATTACATTTTCTGCTAAAAAGCCATCTAAGTTAACCACACCATTATCAAAGCATATATCTTGTGCAACCACTTCATTTATGATTTCATCAAGTGCTACATTTAATGTTTGTGTATAAACTTCTTGATTTCCGCATTCATCACTTACTGTCCATGTTCTTACAATTTGGTAATCTGCAATAACATTTTCATCAAAAGAATTTGTTTCATTAAATTCTTGGAATACCGTTGAAGAACAATTATCAGAAAATTCCATAGTTATGGCTTCCGGAATATCCGTACAACTCACATTTAGAACTGGTTCAAATTCTGTTGTAGGAATTGGAGCAGTGGTATCCTGAACAGTTATTATTTGGGTATGCGACGTTGTTAATCCACATTCATCGGTTGCTAAATAAGTACGTGCAAGGATATAATTTGAAGGACAATCGCCTTGCGTTCTTACATCACTTACTGTTACAATAGCTTCTCCACAATTATCCATTGCTGTTAGGGTGGATGGTTCTGGAACCATGTCACATTCCACGACTATATTTTCAGGTAAAGCATCAACAAACGTTGGAGCAGTGGTATCCTGAACAATAATATTTTGTGTATGCGTTGTTGTTAATCCACATTCATCCGTAGCCACCCATCTTCGTGTTATTGTATAGTTATTTGAGCAGCCTCCATTGGTTCTAGAATCCGTTATGCTAACTGTAGCATTACCACAAGTATCGGTAGCCGTTAATATTATTGGCTCTGGAATAGCATCACATTCAACAACTATATTGGGACTTGGTAAATTTTCGACAAAAACAGGTGGTGTGGTGTCTTGTACTGTTATAGTTTGAACATGAATATTTGAAACACCACAGTCATCGGTTGCAATATAAGAGCGCTTTATTACATAATTGTTAGGACAATTTCCATCAATTCTTTCATCTTGAACTGTTACTACTGCCGTACCACAATTATCGGTTGCTGTTAACGTTTCTGGTGCTATAATAGCATCACATTCTACAACGATATCTCCTGGTAATGTATCTTGATCGAATGTTGGAGCAATTGTATCTGCAATTGATATTACTTGATCTCTACTTACTGAATTCCCACATGCATCTGTTGCAGTCCAAGTACGAACAATAGTGTAAACACCGCTACATGTCCCATTAGTTCTAACATCATTATATGTAATAATTGGGTTTGGATCACAATTATCAATTGCTGTAGCTTCATTTAATGTTAATGGAGAAAAATCGTCACTACATTCTGCGGTTACACTTTCTGGTATTGTGATTACAGGTGGAGTTGTATCCTTAATTATATAAGTATACGTATAAACAATTTCATTTCCCGCACAGTCTGTATAAGTAAAGGTATATATCTTTTCACCTTCACAAACAGGATCTTCATTTTCTGTTATAATAGGTGTTATATTATTACCACAAGCATCTGTTAGCACAAGTGCTGTAGGTTGTAAGGCTTCTTCAAGACATTCTACGGTAGTACTATCGTTAGTAGGTGCTTCGGGAGCCGTTTTTTGAATGGTATATGTATAAACATAAACAGATTGGTTACCTGCACAATCGGTAAAGGTAAATGTATAAACTTTATCCCCTTCACAATCTGGATCGGGACTTTGAGTGATAACAGGAGTAATATCGTTACCACAAGGATCTGTTACGTCCGGAATTACTGGTTGTGTTGCATCTTCAATACATTCTATTATCGAACCATCATTTTGTGGAACAACTGGCGCAGTTGTTATATCAATAGTGTAAGTATATGTGAAAATAGATTCATTTCCAGCGCAATCCGTATATGAAAATGTATAAATCTTTTGACCTTCACAATCTGGATCTGGACTTTCAGTAATTACAGGTATAATTTCATTTCCACATGAATCAAATACTTCGGCCACTACAGGTTGCGTAGCATTAGCTAGACATTCTACTGTTGAGCTGTCATTATCTGGAACAATAGGGCCGTTTGGCACTTCGATAGTATAGGTGTAAATGAAAACCGATTCATTTCCTGCACAGTCCGTATAAATAAATGTGTAAATCTTTTCACCTTCACATTCAGGGTCTTGGTTTTGAGAAACTGTTGGTATAATAGCGTTTCCACAAGAATCTGTAACTATTGGTGCTATAGGTAAAACGGCATCGTCAATACAATTAACTGTAGAACCCGAATTATTTGGTACAACAGGTGCTACAGTAAGATTAATTTCATAGGTGTATTCCCAAATATCAGTATTTCCAGCACAGTCTGTATAAGTAAACGTGTATGTTTTGTTTCCTTCACATTGAAGATCTGTACTTTGAGTCATTACTGGTGTAATTTCATCTCCATTAGAGTCAAACACCGTTGGAGGTGTTGGAACAATAGCATCAGAGATACATTCAACAATTGAACTTTCATTTTCAGGGACTGTAAATGGTGCTAATTCAATTCCGTAAGTAAAGGTCCAATCTGCTGTGTTATTTGCACAATCGGTATAAGTGAATGTATAAATTACTGAGCCTTGGCAATCTGGAGTTTCAGATTTTGTTGGTTCGGATGGAGTAATTATGTTACCACAGTTATCTGTTACTGTTGGTGGTGTTGGTTCTACTGCGTCATCAAAATTATCAATAGGTTCAACCACATTGTCAGGCAAAATAAATGCATTAAGTTCTATGTTATAAGTATAGGTGTAAATGGCTTCATTTCCAGCACAGTCCGTATAAGTGAACGTGTATATTTTTTGACCTTCGCAAATAGGATCTGTACTTTCAGTAATTACAGGAACAATACTATCGCCACAAGCATTAGTTATTTCTGGTGCTTCAGGTTGAATAGCATTAGCTAGACATTGTACTGTAGATTCTGCATTATCAGGAACCGTAGGAGCAGTGGTTACATCGATAGTGTATGTATATGTATAAACCGAAACATTATTGGCACAATCTGTATACGTGAATGTATATATTTTTTCCCCTTCACAATCTGGATCTGCACTTTGTGTAATTACAGGTACTATATCATTACCACAAACATCCGTTACTTCTGGAGCAGTTGGTTGCGTAGCATTAGCAAGACATTCTACGGTTGAAGAATCATTAGCAGGAACAATAGGTGCATTTGCTACTTCAATGTTATATGTGTACGTATAAACCGCTTCGTTTCCAGCACAGTCTGTATAGGTGAACGTATATATTTTTTGACCTTCGCAATCAGGATCTGTACTTGAAGTAATTACAGGATCAATAGCATTTCCACAAGCATCATTAACACTAGGTGCAGTTGGTTGTGTAGCTTCTGCAAGACATTGTACTGTAGAACTATCATTTGTAGGTACCGTAGGTAATGTTATTGTATTAATTGTATACGTATATTCCCAAATACCGGTATTACCAGCACAATCGGTATATGTAAAGGTGTAAATTTTATCACCTTCACATTCAGGATCCGTACTTTGAGTCATTACCGGTGTAATTTCAGTACCATTGGCATCGTTAATTGTAGGAGGTACAGGTGCCGTGGCATCTGCTAAACATTCTACTGTAGAACTTTCGTTTTCTGGCACTGTAAAAGGTGCTAGTTCAATAGTATATGTGTATGTCCAATCCGCTGTATTATTAGCACAATCGGTATAAGTATATGTGTAAACTACCGAGCCTTGACAATCAGGAGTTTCTGATTTTGTTGGTTCTGACGGTGTAATTTCGTTACCACAGTTATCGGTAACCGTCGGTGGTGTAGGCTCAACAGCTTCATCTAAATTATCAACAGTTTCTATAGCATTAGGTGGTAAAATAAATGCATTAAGTTCTATGTTATAAGTATAGGTGTAAACGGCTTCGTTTCCAGCGCAATCCGTATAAGTGAACGTATATATTTTTTGACCTTCGCAAACAGGATCTGTACTTTCAGTTATTACAGGAACAATACTATCGCCACAAGCATTAGATAATTCTGGTGCAGTGGGCTGAACTGCATCGGCAAGACACTGTACTGTAGATTCATCGTTCTCTGGTACTAAAGGTGCTGTATTAACATCAATATTATATGTGTAGGTATAAACCGATACATTATCCGCACAATCTGTATACGTGAATGTATATATTTTTTCGCCTTCACAATCTGGATCTGCACTTTGTGTAATTACAGGTACTATATCATTACCACAGGCATCCGTTACTTCTGGAGCAGTTGGTTGCGTTGCATTAGCAAGACACTCTACGGTTGAAGAATCATTAGCCGGAACAATAGGTGCATTTGGTACTTCGATGGTATATGTGTACGTATAAACCGCTTCGTTTCCAGCACAGTCTGTATAGGTGAACGTATATATTTTTTGACCTTCGCAATCAGGATCTGTACTTGCAGTAATTACAGGATCAATAACATTTCCACAAGCATCATTAACACTAGGTGCAGTTGGT
>NZ_JBDWDG010000033.1:0-5515 GCF_039977455.1 Algibacter sp.
AAAAACCTCCAACGATTTTAAATCGTTGGAGGTTTTTGTAAATAAATTTAATTATATTTTAGTAACCCGGATTTTGTGTTAGGTTAACATTATCATCTAAAAAAGGAATATAAATAGGTAGTAGATAGTAATTATCATTCCAAACTCTTTGATAGATTTCAAGATCTGACGAATCGTATTTTGGACCAGTTAAATCTCCTGGTAAATTTACGTCATCAGGAATTCCATAAACTGTACCAATTACTTGACTTCCTAATTTGTATCTCCATATATCAAACCAACGTTGAGGGCCTTCACCTGCAAACTCATATCTTCTTTCTAAAAGAATCGCATCAATCATGGTGTTTCCAGTTGTACCTCTTGTTACTGTTGGTAAGCCTATGTCTGCATATTTAGGCATTCCTACACGTTCTCTAACTTGGTCTAAAAACGGCAAAGCTTCAGCGTCTTTACCTTGTCCTGCTAAGGCTTCAGCATACATTAATAACACCTCAGAGTATCTAATTATTTTTAGATCTGCATCTCCTTCTATGTTATTATCCATGTAATAATCTGTGTATTTTTTAAAGCCATAACCTGTAGGGTTGTTGTTAGAACCTTGAACACGATCTCTTGTGTCGCCATAAAAAGGATGTGGTAAAAAGATATCATTATTAATACCATCTGTACCAAGGTACTCGTCTAAAGGTAATCTTACAGTAGCTTCAAGTCTAGGATCTCTATTAACCCAAGGGTTGGCAGGATCGTATGTTGGATCATCTTTAGGAAATAAACCGTTAATGGTTTGAACTTCTTCAATAAAATCTGATGTAAAACCAGGTCTTCTTTGGTTGTTACCACTACCGTTTGGTCCTTTGTATAAATCTCTAGGTGAAAACTGTAAAGCAATTCTACTAACATTAATACCTTTTATGTATATAGTTGTCAAGATGGTTTCTGGAGACGTTAAATCGCTTTCTGGAGTAAATTGTTCTTTAAAACCATCAATACCATCAACTAAAGAATATACGTTACTATTAATTATTTTTGAACAAGCCTCTTCTGCGCCTTGATATAAAGCATTTGGGTCTGAATGCCATCCTAAGGCATTTAAGTATGCACGAGATTTTAAAGCTAATGCAGCTCCTTTTGTAATACGGCCAATATCCTCCCCAGAATAAGATTCGGGTAGTTGGTCCTCTATTTCGCTTAATTCGCTAATAACAAAATCAAATACTTCTTGTCTAGGAGTTCTACTTGGGTTGTCTGAAGCTGATAGCGTGGAAGTTACTAATGGTACATCACCATAAGCTAATACCATAGTTTCATAAATCCAAGCTCTAAAAAATCTTGCTTCAGCAGCAAATCGTTCTCTATTAGATTCTGTTTCAAAAGTTGCTCCTGGTAATGCTTCTAAGAAAAAATTAATATTGGCAATATCATGGTATCTGTAAAAAGTTCTTAAAGATCTTCTGCTATCACTCCAATTAAAATCTGAACCTTGATTGTCTGCAGGATTTGCTATATTTCTATGAATAGCATCATCTGTCCAGAAATAAGGTATAATATAAGCTTGGTTTGCATCGATGGAAAATAAAGGGTCTTCAATATCTAAATTTGGTAATGAAAAGTAAAGATTATTTAAAGCTAAAGTTAAGTCTTCCTCTGACTGATAAACAGTAGATAAATCAAGATCATCAAGATCTTCTACTTTTAGAAAGTCTTCATTACACGAGGTAAAGGAAACCATCAACATCAAGAGAGATGCTATTTTGTATGCTTTTATATATTTCATAGTAAATAATATATTTAAAAATAAATGTTTCTGATATATTTTTATTCTATTCATAGTTTTAAAATTTAATATTTAAACCTAATGCTGTAGTAAATGGTAATGGGTAATCTACATTATTTACCCCCAATTCAGGATCCCAACCATAATCGTAAACAGGACTGTTAGTCCAAACAACTCCTATATTTTCCATAGATAAGTACAAGTTCATACTTTTAATAAATGAAAAACGGTTAAGTATGTTTTCACCAAAATCATAATTAAGTGTTACATTTTGTAGTTTAATAAATTCTGCATCTACAATAAAATGGTCTATGGAGCTATTATAATTTTCGTTACTTGTACTAACCGGTCTTGGTAGAAGTGCATTTGTATTAGTCTCAGACCAGTAGTCTAATTGGTAAGTCCATGGAATACCACCTCCTAAAAATGGATCTACTACATTGGCTGAATTCCAATATTGATTGTTGTCAAAAGAACCGTAGAAACGAGCTGATAGAGTAAAGTTCTCGTAAGAAACTCCAAGATTAAAACCAACATTCCAGTTTCTATCATTATTGTCATCTATCGTTACACGGTCGTCACTATTAATAACACCATCTGCAGTATCCATAACACCATCACCGTCGCTATCAATTGTTAATTGGTCTAAATATTTAAATCCACCTAAATAAGTACCTACGCCATTAGCGCCACTAACATCACTTTGGTCAATAAGAGTACCATCGGTAGTAGTGTAAGTATCAATTTCTTCTTGGCTATCAAAATACCCATCTACTTCATAACCAAAACGGTTGTTTACACTTAGCCCTATTTGACGTGTGTTACTTTCTGAACCACCTTCAATACGGGTAATTTTGTTATCATAATTAGATACGTTAGCAGCTATGTTGTAGCTAAATTTTCCTATCGTATTTTTATGGCTTACATTAAAATCCCAACCCCAACTTCTAACATCATAAGGGTTACCTTGAGCATCACCAAAGCCGTATTCGTAGGCTGTTGAAGAAATGTTATCTAAAATATCTTTACGGTTGTTAACAAAATATTCAGCACTTAATTGTAATTTTCTTTGAAACAATGAAGCGTCGACACCAACATTTAGTATCGTTGATGTTTCCCAAATTAAATCAGGGTTAACAAAGTCGTCAACTCCAATTCTCGCATTTGAAACACCACCTAAAGGGTATCCTGAGGCGTCATAGGTAACAAGTTGTTGCGTTACTGATCCTAAAGTTCCGTCTGAACCGGCAGAACCATACGATCCTCTAAATTTTAATTGATTTACGAAGTTAATATTGTCAAAAAACTTCTCTTTGGAAGCTACCCAACCTAAAGCAACAGAAGGGAAGAATCCCCATTTGTTTTCATCTGTAAAATAAGATGATCCATCTCGTCTAAAAGAAGCCTCAATTAAATATTTATCATCAAAACTGTAGTTAAATCTACCGATGTACGATAATGTTCTTGCATTTCCGCCTCTAATCTCCGTGTTTCCATCATCATAGATGTTCGAATCGTTAGGAAGTTCTCCTTGGTTCAGTGATATGATGTTATCGAAAAGAAAGCCTGTTCTACTCGCTGCTAAAGTTTCTGATTCTCCACTTTCACTTTGTATTGCTAAAAATGCTTTTGCTGCGTGTTTTCCTTTTTCAAACTCGTATGCTAAAGAGGTTAAAGAACGGAAATTGTGAGATTTAGTAGATTCTACCGCTAAGGTTCTCTCGTCTGTTGATGCTATAAAATAATCTCTATTTGCAGAATCTGGATTGGTGTAAGAATCTGGGTCTGTAGGATCAAGCCCAACTGAAGAGAAAGGGTTGCTCCAACCTCTTGCGTATTCATTAGTTTTGATGTAAGATATGCGCTCCTCGAAAGTTAATCCTTTTAATGGTGTGATTTTAGCATATAGTTGTACGTTTATTCGATCTAAATCCGATTCATCAAAACTTCCTGAAGATGCGCTTGCAACCGGGTTGGCTCCATCGGCAGTTCCATTACTTGCCCATAAGCCATCTTCTGTTTTTACAGGGTAAAAAGGTAAACCTCTTACGTTGCTACCTCCAACAACTTCAACAGATTTATCGGTACGGTTACTAATTAAGGTGTTAGTACCAACATTTAACCAGCTATTAATATCTGTATCCATTTTTAAACGTAAATTCAATCTCTCAAATTTATCTTCTCCAAGCGCTAAACCTTCTTGAGTAAGGTAACTACCCGTCATTAAATACCCAGTAGTTTCGGATCCACCTGATAAGGTTAAACTATGAGATTGTTGTACAGCAGTACTTTCAAAAATTTCTTCAATCCAATTCGTATCAGGATAAAAACCATTATTGGCTAAACTTAAAGAATTCGCATCCCAAGTTCCTGGTGCAATATCATTTTGAAACTCCATATACTGACTAGAATTTACAGTTTGCTGTAACCTAGGTGTTGTTTGCATAGAGGTAGTAGCATTATAACTTACAGTCGTCTTTTTATTTCGAGCTGCTTTCTTGGTTGTCACTAATAGCACTCCATTTGCACCACGTGCACCATAAACAGCTACTGCCGATGCATCTTTTAAAACAGATACACTTTCAATATCTTGTGGATTAATGTCTGATAAAGAACCTTCAAAGTTATCAATAATTACTAATACATCATTTGCCTCACCAATAGTACTAGTTCCTCTAATTTGTATGCTAGGTATTGCACCCGGAGAACCATTGTTATTACCCATAACTAAACCAGGAACCGATCCCACTAATGCAGAATACCCGTTGGTAACAGGTCTTTTCTCTAGATTTAATTCTTTATTAGTAACCTGAACTACAGAACTTACAACTTTACTAGAGCTCTGAGTTCCGTAACCAACCACTACCACTTCGTCTAGTTGAGAGATGTCTTCTTCTAAAGAGACATTTAAAGTCGTTTGGTTAGTAATGGCAACCTCTTTGGTTTTAAAACCAACAAAAGAAAAAACCAAAGTTGCACTTTGGTTGGATGTGCTTATGGAATAAACACCATCAAAATCGGTTTGAACGCCATTTGTTGTGCCTTTTTCTAAGACATTTACTCCTGGTATTGGTTGTCCGTTAACATCTGTTACGGTACCGCTTACTGTTTGTTGTAAATAGCTAGTAGATTTTTTAAGTTCTACACTCATAATAGGCTCCAAACCATAACTGGCAGAAACGCAAGAAAAAACTAAAACACTTAAGAAAAACCTTAAGTGCTCTTTTTTTCGACAGAAAGAGAAATTTTGTAATTTAATTTTCATAGAAATGTGAGTTAATTAATGATTAAAAAATATTGTGGTTAGTTGTGGTTTTTTGCTTTTAAACATCTCTTAACAAAAACAAATTATAGTTAAATAAAGCATTAAAAAATTGGATTGTTTAACCTTTGTTTTCTTAAAACCATGTTAAAAACGTAATAAAGCTATGTGTTTAAGTCGTAATGAAGATAAGATTTTCGACTAACAACACCTTGTGTTCGATAAATAAATATTAAAATTATGTTAATTTTTTATTAAATTAAAAAATGCAAATTAAAGCTACAAAAGGAAATTTATTAAACGCGGGTATTTAGGTCCATTAAGTTTAAGGTAAATAAAAAAACCTCCAACGATTTTAAATCGTTGGAGGTTTTTGTAAATAAATTTAATTATATTTTAGTAACCCGGATTTTGTGTTAGGTTAACATTATCATCTAAAAAAGGAATATAAATAGGTAGTAGATAGTAATTATCATTCC